>NZ_JACYVZ010000015.1 GCF_014857925.1 Cysteiniphilum marinum
AAAAACAAGAACTAACAACCCGCAAAAATTTTTGCTCAAAGTATTTAAGTATCTACATTTTATATCTCTTTAAACATCTTCAAAACCTTGCTACCAAGGCATTCTTGCGAACATTCTCGCTGAGAACGAGGTGCCATTATACACACCAATTACAACCCCGCAACCCCTTTTTTTATCTTTTTTAACTTTTACAACTTTTTATTGGATTTTGGTTGAAACACAACCTAAAAAGAGATTGATACGGTGGTTATTCAACCAAGTCCACTGTTCTATTTAAGGCAATACGTTTCCTTGTATTTCGATCAAAAGCATGAAGATGCTCTTTTTTAACATGTAAATGTACAGCTTGACCAATATCACCTTGCCAATAACCATCCATTCTAACTGTGATTTTTGCGTCACTATTTTGCACACAACCATAAATAAGGGTTTCGCCACCAAGGTGTTCAACCATATCGACAATGACACTAAGATCAATATCGTCATTTAGCTCTTTTAATACAATGTGCTCTGGGCGAATACCAATAATAATTTCACGACCTGAATGATTATCCCCCTTTAATAATAGTGGTAGTACACCGCCATCATCCAACATGATACCTTGCTCAGCAACCTTAGCATTTAGGAAATTCATTGCTGGCGCACCAATAAAGCCTGCGACAAATGTGCTTCGTGGTTTTTGGTAAATTTCTTTGGGTGTTGCAAACTGTTCTATATAACCTTTGTTTAGCACCACAATACGATCTGCCATTGTCATCGCTTCAACTTGATCATGCGTCACATATAAACTGGTAATCCCAAGTCGCTGCTGTAGACGTTTTATCTCTAGCCGCATTTCAACTCTTAGCTTGGCATCAAGGTTAGATAATGGCTCGTCAAATAAAAACAACTTTGGATTACGGATAATCGCGCGCCCCATTGCCACACGCTGGCGTTGACCACCTGATAGCGCACCAGGCTTGCGATCAAGCAAATGATCGATTTTTAAAAGCTTGGCAATTTCTTCAACGCGTTTGTGGATTTCGGCTTTGGCTGTCTTTCTTACTTTTAAACCATACGCAATATTATTAAAAACACTCATATGCGGATAAAGTGCATAGTTTTGGAATACCATCGCAATATCCCGATCTTTTGGCTCTTTATGTGTAATATCATTACCACACAAGCTGATTTTTCCTGAAGATGTATTCTCAAGCCCTGCAACCATTCTTAGTAACGTTGACTTACCACAACCTGACTCACCAACAATCACAATAAACTCACCGGATTCAATCGCTAAATTAATATCGTGTAAAACTTCCGTCTTACCATAAGATTTAATGACATTCTCTAATACTAAATAACTCATAATGCTCTACTTAATTTTATTTATCTTAATTTACTCTATTTATCTGTTTCCATTAAGCCTTTGACAAACCAGCGCTGCATAATCACAACAATCAATACCGGAATAATCGTTGCTAACATAACCTCTGCCATAATGAAGTTCCAATTAGGGATTTGCCCTAGCGTATCTGCAATCTGCATCAGCCCCATGACGATCGTATGCAAGCTTTGATCGCTTGATGTGATAATGAGTGGCCATAAAAATTGATTCCAACCATAAATAAACATCACAATAAACAAGGCGACAATATTGGTTTTAGATAATGGCAGCACGACATCAATAAAAAAGCGCACGGGACCGGCACCATCAATGGCTGCAGCTTCTGCATATTGCCGCGGGATCGTCATAAAAAACTGACGAAACATGAAGGTAGCCGTGGCTGAAGCAATCAATGGCAAGGTTAGCCCGGCAAAAGTATTGAGCATCCCTAGACTTACCACAATGTCATAAGTTGGCACGATACGCACTTCCACTGGCAACATTAATGTCAAAAAAATCGCCCAGAAGAATAGCATCTTAAACCTAAAGTTAAAATAAACCACAGCATATGCTGATATCAACGCTAAGATAATCTTACCAACAGCAATTGCAAGTGCCATTAAAAAGCTATTCCATAACAGCAATAATGCCGGCGGGATATTATATTGACTACTTCCAACTAAAGCTGTTTGATAGTTTGTCGCAAACTCATGCCCTGGCAACATCGGAATCACTTGCGTTGCTGAGTTTAAGGTCTCAATCGATTGAGTTGATGTAACAAATGCGACATAAATTGGCAACAACATAATCACAATGCCCAATATTAATAGTGCGTGCGTCATAAATGTCAGCACAGGACGTCTTTCTACCATCATGCGTAATGCACCTTCTTTTCTATATATTTAAATTGAATCACCGACAATATGATAATAATCAGCATCAATATTACCGATTGCGCTGATGAGCTGCCAATTTGCTGTCCGATAAAGCCTGTAGCATAAACGTTATACACCAAGATATTGGTTGAATCCGCGGGACCTCCTTGCGTCATCGTCGCAATAATACCGAAGGTGTCAAAAAACGCATACACCAGATTGATCGTTAATAAAAAGAAGGTTGTTGGCGAAATCAATGGAAAAGTAATCTGCCAAAATCGCCTTATAGGGCCCGCACCATCAATAGCCGCTGCTTCAAGCATGGATTTAGGTACCGCTGCCAATCCCGCTAGAAAGAAGATAAAGTTATAACTGACTTGCTGCCATGAGGCACCAAAGATGGTAACCATCAATGCTTGCGTACCATTGCTATAATAATTCCAATCAACCCCAAAGTGCGCCAACACCCAAGTTACAACACCCACGGCTGGATTAAATAAAAAACCCCATAACACACCCGTTACAGCAGTTGCTACGGCATATGGCCACAAAATAAAAGTCTTGTAAATCTTGGCGCCGCGTATAACTCGCATTACCAGAACTGCAAATAACAACCCAAAACCCATCGCCAGAAATGTCACTGCAACAGAGAAAACTGCTGTTGTAATAAATGATTGTAAGTAACTATCGTCACTTAACAAAGCCCAATAATTCTCAAACCCAACAAAGTGAGACACTGTGCCCCAGAAATTGCTGCTATAAAAAGAACTGATAATGCTTTGAATTGCCGGATAGATAAAAAACAGCAGCGTAATCACCAGTTGCGGCAATATCAACAAATAAGGCAGCCATCCTGCCTTATAAAATCCTCGATGATGCATAAATTAAACCTTATTTTGTCTATAGAACTGATTGATTAACTTATTTCCCTTATCCACTGCATCCTCAAGTGCGTCATCAACACTTTGTTGATTCGAGAAAATACGCTCAAGCATTGAGTCATTTTCCTGACGAATCAACGGGAAATTACCCAGTCTAATGCCTAGGGTATAAGGTTTAGGTGGTGCATTATTTAAAGATTCAACAGCGATCAATGCATTAGGGTCTTTCTTATAATATCCCTCTTTTTGCATTAACTCATAAGCTGACTTGGTGGCTGGAACATATCCGGTATCCATTGCCCATTGCGCTTGGATTTTGGGTTGTGCCAAGAATTGATAAAAGGATGCGACACCTTTATATATAAGATCCGCATTAGGTGTATTCTTAGGTAATGCAAACGTCCACATAGCTCCTCCACCAATAATGGTATTTTGTGGCTTGTGTGTATCTTTTGTTTGCCAAAATGGAATTTTTGCCACGCCCACTTTGAATGTTGGTAATTTTGAATAATCTGCCAACAAAGATGATGATTGCAAAATCATCGCACACTTGCCACTGGTGAATAAGGTATCCGCAGAGCCTAAACGTCCGCCATATTGGAAAATACCTTTTGTTTGCCAAGCCTTAAGCTGTGCTAAGAAATCCGCTATTGTTTGATTGTCAAATATAAGTTTTGGCTTCATCGAATCAAAACCATTGTTCGCATTAGCAAATGCCAAATTATTCCACGCACTAAACTCTTCCAAGAGAATCCATGATGGATAAGCAGCTGTCATTGCACACGCCTGACCTGATTGAATTAGCTTCTCCCCCGCTTTAGTCAACTCCTGCCAAGTAACCGGTGGGTGTGTGACACCCGCTTTAGCCAAAACCTTTTTGTTATAAAAAAGCACAGGTGAAGAACTATTAAAAGGAAAGCCCGCAAGCTTACCATCAACACTATAGTAGCCACTCACCGCAGGCCAAAAATCACTTTGATCGATCGTAATACCCGTCATCTTTTCAAGCTCATACAGTGGAATAACTGCACCATTTGAGTAAATCATCATTGCCGTACCAATTTCATAAGACACCAACATATTCGGTTGTGTGCTTGAACGATAAGCTGTTGCCGCTGCGGTTAATGAGTTTTGATAATTGGATTTATTAATCGCCTCAACATAATACTTATGCTGACTTTGATTATACTTATTGACAATTTTATCTAAAGCATAGTTAAGTGAGCCTCCAAATGAATGCCATAACACCAGATGAACCCTGTCATCTTGTTGCTTTTTTCCCTCAAATACAGCCTTAGCTTTCTGCCAAAAATCACCAGCGACAGCTTGTGATAACAACCCACAGACAAGCACTACAGCTACGCACAGATAGCGCATTAGATCCCCTTTCTCGTAATTTAAATACTGAATTATTAATAAAACATGTTACAAAATTATGACAATAACAACAAATAAAAATAGTCAGCCAATATGATCGTGAACATATCCATAATCTTTATTCTATGATCGCTAGCTGAGCGTTAGTCAAAGCTACTTATACCCATCACAAATCATTTTACAGAATTTTTTGCTTTGTATTTTGACCCCCTTCGACTCCATTCAGGGAACAGGCGATATAAGCTTGCAAAAACACAAGTATCCTATTATATTTACAGCAACTAAAATATAGTTGCTTTTTATGACTAAGATAGATAAAGCGCTCGAGAAACTACTAGCATGCCCAAAAGATTTGACATGGGCAGAGTTATCTAAAGTTTTAAAAAGCTTTGGTTTTAGTGAGAGCAATGCAGGTAAAACAAGTGGCTCACGTGTACGCTTTTATTTAAACAAAGAAACACCACCACTGATGCTACATAAACCACATCCGAAGCCAACACTAAAAGAATATCAAATTAAAAATGTTATTGAGTATCTTAAAAAGGTAGGACTTATATGAGTAACGCAATGCAATACAAAGGTTATAGAGGTTCAATTAAAGTTAATCATAACGATGGCATTTTCCATGGTGAAATTATGCATATTAACGCCACAGTTTCTTATGAAGGGGAAAACTATCAGGACTTAAAGCAGGCATTTGTAGATGCCGTTGATGATTATCTGGAGTTTTGCGCTGAACATGATATCACACCTGAAAAGTCTTATAGCGGATCATTTAATGTAAGAACTGGTGTTGATAGGCATAGACAAGTGTTTTTTGTGAAAAGAGATGGTGAGTCCCTAAACGAGTTCATCAACACAGCGATTGATCACGAAATTAAAAGCAGGCTTTCCTCACAATAACACCCATCTAAACCACATGCCGATAAACCTGCACCATTAGTTGCTTTTCCAGTCATAGCACTTTTCTTTTTTTATGCTACAATACCGACCAGTTTCATGAGCAACTCTTATCACTTATTATCCGTAAATCAACAAATCAAATAGTGATTATGGTTTTAAGCAAAAGTCACTCATGCGATTAATGAGAATAATAAGCAAAGCAGGTAAATGAATGACGTTAGTTTCTTTAGCGATAGACTATAAAAAGGCTTCTTTAGATGTGCGCGGTGCATTCACCCTTGACAATGAGCGCCTTGGTCAACATTTAAAAACGCTAAAAGAACAACATGGCGTTGAGCAATGTCTTATTTTATCAACCTGCAATCGCACGGAAATCTATGCCGTTATTTCTGAGTTAAAACACTTAGATCATGTTATCAACTGGTGGCAACAATCGGCAAAACGTAATGATTTGGATTTGAAAAGTTTTCTTATCGTGCGTCAAGATACGCATGTTGCTCATCATCTAATGCGCTTAAGCTGTGGATTAGAGTCAATGGTTTTAGGTGAGCCGCAAATATTGGGGCAAATCAAATATGCCTATGCGGAGGCACTTGCCAATAACACCCTTGGTGGTGATCTTAATCGCTTAATGCAGAAGGTTTTCTCAGTTGCAAAACGCGTGAGATTTCATACTAATATTGGGCAATGTCCGGTTTCTGTTGCCTTTTCGGCAGTGACATTGGCCAAACAAAGCTTGAGTCACTTTGAAGATAAAACCATTATGGTCATTGGCGCAGGAAGCACGGCAATGCTTATGACAAAACACTTAGCAAGTCTGACACCAAAACGCCTTATTATTGTTAATCGCACACTAGAAAAAGCAAAACAACTGGCAACTGAGCATCATGCTGAAGCCTTTTCATTATCCGAGCTTAGCAGCCTTGCTAAGCAAGCTGATATTATTGTTAGTGCCGTCAGCTCACGTGAGCTGATTTTGACAACTGATATGCTAACCAATACAAATCCTAAAACACTAATTGATCTATCGGTGCCACGTGTCATTGATCCATTATTCGATCAAATAGATAATATAACTACCTACTGTGTTGATGATATTCAAGGACTTATTCAAAACAATAAAACATTGCGTGAAAAAGCGGCATTACGTGCTGAGAAATGGATTGAAAAAGGTCTAGATGATTATATTAATCAAGAAAAAGCTATTCTTTCCGATAACACGATCAAAGCCATGCGCAATCAAACCAAAGACATGATTGATGATGAGCTCAATCGTTGTCTTAAGCGCTTAGAAAATGGCGAAGACCCTAAAATGGTGCTAGCACGCTTTGCCCATAATGTTAAAAACAAATGGCTACATACGCCAAGCGTGTCACTGAGAAATGCTGCCGTTGAAGGGCGCAATGATATGCTTAACTTAGCTGAAGAAATTTTTGGCTTAAACACTGGACTATAAAATGAAAGACTCAATCAAACGAAAATTACAAGGCTTAATCGAACGCCATGAAGAAATTGCAGCTCTCTTGGGTGAAGCTGATGTTATTAGTGATCAGAATAAATTTCGCGATCTATCCAAAGAATATGCACAGTTAGAGCCTTTAGTTGCAACATTTAAAGCTTATGAGCAAGCACATGATGATATTGAAAGTGCCAATGAAATGCTCAAAGAAAGCGATCCTGAAATGAAGGAAATGGCAAAAGAGGAGCTTAATGACGCTGAAGAGCGAATTGATAGCTTAAGCAAAGCACTTGAGATTTTATTATTACCTAAAGATCCTAATGATGGTGCCAACGTATTTCTTGAGATTCGTGCAGGCACAGGCGGTGATGAGGCCGCTATTTTCTCAGGCGATTTATTTAAAATGTATAGCCGCTATGCCGAAACTCAAGGTTGGCGCATTGAGATTGTCAGCCAAAGTGATGGTGAACATGGTGGTTTCAAAGAAATTATTAGTAAAATCTCAGGCGAGAATGTCTACTCTCAACTTAAGTTTGAATCAGGTGCACATCGCGTGCAACGCGTACCAGAAACAGAATCACAGGGACGTGTGCACACCTCAGCTTGTACTGTCGCCATTATGCCAGAGGCTGATGAGGTTGAAGGGATTGATATTAACCCTGCAGATCTAAAAGTAGATACCTTTCGCGCTTCAGGTGCTGGTGGTCAGCATGTTAACAAAACAGATTCGGCCATTCGTATCACACATATCCCTACTGGTGTTGTTGTTGAGTGTCAAGACCAACGCTCACAGCATAAAAACCGCGCACAAGCCATGTCAATGCTTAAAGCAAGGCTCTTACAAGCTGAGATTGACAAGCAACAATACGAGCAATCTAGCCAACGTAAGAGCCTTGTTGGTAGCGGCGATCGCTCTGAACGTATTCGCACTTACAATTATCCGCAAGGGCGCGTCACTGATCATCGCATTAATTTGACTCTTTACAAGCTTGAAGAAGTCATGCAAGGTGATTTAGGTTCGGTAATTCAGCCACTTGTACATGAATATCAAGCCGATCTACTTGTACAAATGTCTGAAGAAAATGCCTAATAATACCATTCAAGCTATTCTAGCAACCTATAGCAAACAACTTGAGTCAACTTCTGATAGCGCACGAATTGATGTTGAAGTCTTACTTTGTCATGTATTAAAGGTATCAACTAGTTATTTATACACTTGGTCAGAAAAGTCTTTAAATGAAGATGAGTTTCAACAGTTTAGTGAACTATTCATGAGACGCTTACAGGGTGAGCCCATTGCTTATTTGACAGGTAAGCAAGCTTTTTGGGATCTTGAATTCCTTGTTGATAGGCACACATTGATCCCACGCGCGGATACTGAAGTACTGATTGAAACCATTCTTAATAAGTTCACACAACACACTAAACCGCAAGTGCTTGATTTAGGTACAGGCAGTGGCGCAATTGCCTTAAGCCTTGCTCATGCCCGACCCGCTTGGCAAATAACTGCTATTGATTATTGCGAACATGCGCTTAAAATTGCCGCTCACAACAAAGATCATTACCAATTAGATAATGTGAAGCTTTTGCAGGGCAGCTGGTATCAGCCAGTTGCTAATGAACAATTTGATATTATTGTCTCCAACCCACCCTATATTGATCAATCAGATCCCGCACTATGCGCGCATGTTCGTCAATATGAACCAAGCACCGCACTGATTGCCAAAAACAATGGGCTAGCTGATATAGAGCACATTGTTTGTCATGGCAAAGCACACTTAAAAGAAAATGGCTTTATGATTATCGAACATGGCTTTCAACAGGCACAAAGTGTTCACGACATCTTTAGCGCTTATGATTATAAAAACATCCAACATTATCATGATTTAAATGGGCATATTCGCGCAACCAGTGCCGAGAGTTCACTATAAATAAGGATCCTCAACAATCGCTGTACGTTTACGCACGTCTTCAGTTAATAAATCGATTTGCAGGATCTGATACGCTGAGCGTACACCACTTAAAAAGGCGCCATGCACCGTTGACGGGAAATAAAATGACGTTGCCTCACCGGCAAAGAACAGTTTATTATCAACCGGTTTACCCAATTTTTGCCGACGTTTTGCCTTCACCCCAACTGGCAAATAAGAATAAGAACCATAACTATACTCATCACTTGCCCAGCGCGTAATGCAGTGATTTTTAAGTCTTGGCAAGTTTTCACCGTACATATGTTTTAACGAGTCCATAATTAATGCTAATAACTCACGATCGCTTAATTGCTCAAGCTGTTTACCAACAACGCCTGCCGTAAATGCCATTAAAATTGGTTTTTTCGTTAAAGGATAAAAGTTCATCATCTCACGCGCAATGCGATGCTCTGGTGACAAACAAGCAATACTCTGCGCTTCTTTATCCCAGAACACTTCTTCAAACTCAAGATAAATTTTATTTAACACGCCCATTTCAAGCTGCTGAATGGATTTACGCTTGGCTTGAGGCAAATAAGGATTAAAGCCAATATCGGCATGTTTTAATACACCTAATGGTACGCTGACCAAAACATAGGTTGCTTGGTATTGTTTTGTCGAAGTCGATACCTGTACTAGATCACCACTGTAGTCGATATTTTGCACAGGATCACTGAAACGAATCTCCAAATGCTTCGCCAATAGATCAGCGATTTGCGCATACCCTTCTGGAAATAGTCGATCACTTCCAGCAAAATCAATATCAGCATGATGACTTTCAGCCGAGAGCTCTTTTGCCTCAATCGCATATTCATATAAAAACAATGTATCAGCAATATAGTCAATATAGAGTATATCTTCTTTAGTAATCTGATGATCAACAATAAACTGCCGCTTGATATCCGCAATAGATCTTAAATGACTTTCCTCATCGATTTTCACCGCTTCAAGATAATCAAGAAAATCAGCCATCCAATTAGCGATTTTTAACTTTTGCTCATGGCTTAATGCATTAAACTCCTGATCATACATCTCACGATGCACAATATTATCAGGCGAAGGTCCGCACATCTGTGAGCGCCATGTACTGATATTGTGCTTCTTCGCTAAGCGAGTAATTGGATTTTCTTGTACACCATGAATCCATGAAGCACCAAGATCAATCACTGCATCGGCAAAACATTGGCTGTGCACGCGTCCACCGACACGATCACGCGCTTCAAGCACCAATACATCAAAACCATTTAACATGAGATTGTTGGCTGCAGCAAGACCCGCAACACCGCTACCCACAACAATGACATCATATACTTGCATAAATCTATCCTTCTGATATTTACCTAAACTAGTATATCTGAGCACTTGACTATGTGGCAGTATTTCTTAGCATACAGTTCATTTTCAAGCATTATTCAACACAGTCAATTTTCCATATTTATCACAATAAATACACAGTCATTATCTCAATGAAAAAGATCAACATGCGCACACAAAATATAGACTTAGTACACTAAACAGCCCAGCAAGTCGCTTATATAATGATCTGACATTTTGCAATGACGCACTTATTTAAACCAGCCTGCACATCCGATAAGTCAGCGTATTTAATATATAAATAAAAACAGGAGCTTACCATGCCAAAATTTAAATCCTTAACTATACTATTTGCCACCTGTTTATCGGCAAATGTTTATGCCTCAAGCTATACAGCAAACATCGACATTCCACAAGGCGGGTGGTATCAAGGCGTTGATTTACCTGTAAACGCCGATACGCTTAACGTTAAATCAGGTGATGAGTTAACAATAGAAACCTCTATTGCAACAACAGGCATTAACTCTAGCTGGGGATCGCTCACCCTAGGAAATTGCAGCAATATTGATCAATTTAAAACGACCTGTAAAGTCAACTCCGTTAACACTTGGTCAAACAATTTAAGCTTTGGAATTAATGCGCCTAGCGTTCCATTTAGTGCCAAGACAGCTCGCATCACCGTCAGTGCAAATACACAGGAGAAATCTAAAGGCACGATTAAAGTTCAACTCCCAGAGAAGCCTGCTTATCTTGAGGGGCAAGAGCTAGCAACAGTGCAAATTTATCAAAATGATACACTGGTTGGTGAGGTGCGTGACACCTCGTGGGGAAAAACTGCTCAACTACACGTTGAATTTATTGGCAAACAGGCAAACTTCAATGTTAACGTACCTGCACTAGAAAAAGGCAAAGGAGTTGCACGCCCGAGCACATTTCAATTATCCAACAATGAAACTCAAACGGTTGAGATTAGCTATGAAGCGCCCGAACCCGTTTTAGAAGGTAATATTAAAATCAAGGCATCAACACCAGGCTCTCATGCTATCAAACCTAGCTATCAATTGAAGAATACTGAGGGCAAAGTCATCGATCAAGGCACGCTAAGCTTTGATCAATCAACACTTATTCAACATCTGCCAACGACCAAAGACGGCCAAGTTTATACACTAGAAGCCGAAACTTATGTTGATGATGGCTTTATTTATACAGCAGAATCGCCCTACGCATTAACCGTTAATAATGGCAAAACAACCAATGCTCAAGTTACTTATACACAAAAAGTACAACCAAGTGAACAAGTCTCAATTACAGTGCACCATTTCCCTGAGGGCAAAGAAGCTACGTTGACACTCACAAATAATAAAGGTGATACAAGAACACTCGAAATAAACAACAACGACCCACATGACATCGATATTCCACAAGATGATCAAACATGGACAGTTACTTTATCAGCAATTGCTGGTTATGGTGCCGAGATTACTCCTACAAGCTTTATCGCTTCAGGTGACTCTCAAACGATTAACATCAACTATCACCAAGTCAGCAATCAATGGCCAGATCAAGCCATTGTTGGTTATGTCCGAGGGTATGATGCCCCATGGCCAAGTCAACCCGCAACAACCACTGCGATGATCAAAACTGCAGCTGAAAAAGGTTATAACGTTTTTGTTTACGCATTTGCTGGTCAAAAATCCGATGGTGAGCCATTTCTGGTAAACTTCTTAGACAGCATGCTCAAAGATCTGCCAAACCAACTGAATGTTATACACAACCATAATGGCATTGCATTATTATCAATCGGTGGTGCTGAGAACTACTTTGATCCTGATCTAACTGGTGATAAAGCAAGACTTGCAGGGCAAAAAATGGGGCAGTTTTTAGCAGATCATCACTTTGATGGGCTAGATATTGATGTCGAGCACCCAAATGCAACTGCTACTGATGAAAACCTTACCAATTACATCAATGCCATGAGAGCCATTTTCAAGGAAAAGACTGGTAAAGATTTATATTTAACGGCTGCACCTCAAATCTCTGGTTGGTATGGTTCAGGTAAATGGGCATCAGGAAGTGCAAAATTTGCTGAGCAAATGTATACACAAGAATTTATGCAACATGCCAACTTTGACGCTGTTTTCATCCAAACATATAACCAATATGGTGGTGCAAACTTTGCTGGTTTAAAAGGTTTTGATACTGGGTTTTTATCAATGACATTCAAGCTATTAAGCCCACAAACACGTGCTGAAATGCCAGGTGTGCCGGAAAATGCTTTTAGCGTACCTCTTAATACCAAGATCATTTTAGGCGTGCCAAATTACAAAGCGCCAAGTGTCAGCGAGCAAGCTTATCGACAAGGACAGTGTTTGGCGGATGCCAGTTGTTCAGGTGTTGGTTTATACAACCCGAAAGATATTAATCAGGACATTACGCAAGGTGGTTTGAAGCAATACAATCAATATGGCGGATTAATGACCTGGATTCTAAACTCTGATGCTTATCAGGGTTGGAGTTGGGTTAATGGTGTAAAAAAATCACTAAGATAGTCAACCAACGCACTATTTATACAACCTTTTGTCAGTATGACAAATAGTACATTAGTTAAATCAATCATAAGGAGAAACATCATGACACTATCAAGGAAACTTATTTCAAGTGCGATACTCACCACCCTTTTAAGTAGCTCCGCATTTGCACTATCAGCACCAGAACCTCTAAGCTGTATGCAGGTTAAGCTTAATGCAGGCACTCAATACCCTGATCCATGGCAAGCAACGAGCTTGACACTGACTAATCTCTGTAATAAGGATATCGATCTAAGAGATGCCGCGCTTAAGATCACTGCCAACACTTCTTATGCTGGCGCCTATGTTTTATCGCCAACATTTGCTATCGCTTGGCCTGCCACCACCAACAGCACAACACAATTGGGTGACAATAAAGTGGCCACCTTTAAATTTGATAAATTCCAAGAAGGTAGCCAGTGGTGGAAACCAAAGACAACAATGCCTGCCAATGCCCAGTTGGTTTGGAGCAGCAATCCTGTCAAAGGTGAAAATATTATTTCATCTGCCTTTTACCCACATGGTGACACACCAATTGAGCAAAAAGGTCAAATGCATTTTAGCATTGCCGAAGGTTCTGATCCGTTGCCTGAAAATACTAAAGTTACCATTACCGGTAAAAATACAGGCTATACAACAACCATCGATTTTACGACAACTGCGACTGTCAAAGATATCCCTTATGGTGAGTACAACTTAAGCGCATCAGCTATTGTTGATGGCAAAACACTTGAGATCACCATGGTTCCTAGTCTTGTGAACTTATCAAAAGACCACCCACAAGCAAGCGCACAGGTGTCTTATAAAGACCAAAGTGCTGAGCTTATTGTCACATTGCATCGAGCACAACCGGCTGATGTCACACATGATAGTGTTACACTGAATCTTTTAAACAAACAAACACAGAGTACGTCACATCAAGAAATTAGCTGGAATGACAAGTCAACTTTTGTTTTAGATAAAAACACTGATTATGTATTGAGTGCAGATCCAATGACAGGCTCACGATACAAATATAGTTTTACCTTTGATGGCAAATCCGAGGCTGATATCAATATGAGCCAAGGACAAAAAACCATTCAGATGTCCTATACAGAAACACCAGTTCCTACTGGCACAGCTGAAGTTAGTGCTACAGGACTTGAAGGTCATACTGCGACAGTCTATTTCACAGGTGAAGATAAAGAAACGCATGACCTAGAAGTTTCTGATGATAAAGCGTATTTAATGAATTTAGCAGCCAATCAATCCTATAACGTCACAGCCAACACATTTACCGTAGATGGTTATCGCTATAGTCTTGATAATCCGCAGACGATTTCAATAAGCGAAAATAAAACCACACCAATAGCATTAGCATTTAACAAATCTCCTGTACCAACAACTAAGCAGTTTATTACTGGTTATTGGGAAAATTGGAAGGGCGCACTACGTCCACAAGGCTCAACTAGCGCTCATGATCCTGCTTATTACAGTAATGATATCAAGCCATATACACATGTGCTTTATTCGTTCTTAACCCTTGCTAAATCACCCAACCCAGATAATCCACAAGCTGCTTATTGGGACGGGCAAGCCATATATGAATCAATGACACAAGCTGATGTCATGAAAGTAATGACCAAAACAGATCCACTTTGGTTAAATGATCACGAATGGCAACGCGCAAAAGTAGATGCCTTAATCACAGCAGTGCATAACAATAATGGTAAATTTATCTGGGCAATTGGTGGTTGGTCAGATCTGACACAAACGATTAAGCCAGAGCAAATTGATGCCTTTGTCAATAAAGTTGTTGAGTTACTTAAACTCTCTGGAGATGGTGTTGATTTTGACTGGGAGCATTTAAGTCAAGATCAAACGATCACCAAGCAGCAACTTGATACACTAGCTGAAACTTTATTAAAACTTAGACAAGCGCTTGATAAAGCAGGTATGCAAGACAAGCAAATTGGTTACACAACCCGCTTTAATGCGTTTATGGAAAATGCCAAAGATTATGGCTTCTCGGACTTTGCATCTGATGGCGAAGGTTTAGCGATTAACAACTGGTTAAAAGCACGTAATAGCTCACTTAATGCCGTTGTTGATTGGGTCAATATCATGGCATATGACGTGGGTCCAAATGATATGCCAAATGGTGAAACATGGTCAATGCCTGTATACAAAGATGTATTTGACACATTTGCCCAACATATCGATAAATCAAAAATCGTGATGGGCTTTGAACCCGGTGGACAAGCCGCAGGCGGTGTCTGGGAAGGCATGGACATTGATAAATCAGTGATCGATCATATTGCCAGCATTCCATATGGCGGCAGCATGTTCTGGGCAATTAACCAACCTAAATTACCACCCTCAACAGAGGTTACTGGAGACAACGCCTATGAATTAGCCAATTACTCGCAGCAGAGGTTTAAGTGATTATGCAAAATGCATACATAAGCTGCATTAACAAGCATGATAACTTCCTGCAATAGTATCTTTAGTACTTCCTGTTGTCATTGAAAAAGGTATTTTTATCTTATTGATATGACAATAAGCAAACCAGGCAAAGGCAATTGTTTCAATCCACGCCTCGTCAATGCCCAAGGCATTGATTGCCTGCACATTGATATCTGGTAAATATTCTCGAAGCAAGCTTAACAAGAACTCATTACGTGCACCGCCACCTGCGACATAAAGCGCTTTAGTATCTGCTTGATACCTTAAAACAGCCTCAGCAATCGAGCGCGCCGTTAAATGATGTAAGGTTGCTTGCACATCTTGTATATGCTCGTCGGTAGACAACTGATTCTCTAGCCATTGTAGATTAAAATACTCAAGCCCTGTACTTTTAGGGGCACTTTGCGCAAAATAAGGATCTTGCATTAACTGATCTAATAATGTTGGCAATAATATACCACCGCGCCCCCACTGACCCGCTTGATCATAAACTTCACCACGATGCTTATGAATCCATTGATCGATCAAGGTATTGGCAGGTCCCGTATCAAAACCAATAAGTGCTTTCTCAGGGTGTAGGCAAGTAATATTAGCGATTCCGCCTAAGTTGAGAATCACCCGCGGCGTATCTTTATCCGCAAAAAATGCTTGATGAAATGCCGGCACGAGAGGCGCGCCTTGCCCACCAAAAATCATATCTTTATTGCGAAAGTCATTAACAACCGGAATACCTGTGAGTGCCGTGAGCACATTACCACTACCTAATTGAATACTGAACTTACGTACACCTTGTGGCTGATGATAAACCGTTTGCCCATGACAGCCAATGGCAATAATATCTTTTGCATTGAGGTTATTTGCTATTAGCATTTGCTTAACGCACTGCGCATAGCTTTCGGCTAATTGATAGTCTAAATCACCAAAATCAAATAACGATAATTGATAATCTTGCGCGAAAATATCTTTTATTCTCGCCTTAGTCTCAGCAGGATAGGCGAAGCTTTGCTGTGCTTTAAGACTAAATAACTCACCTTTAAACTCAACGACAGCACAATCAATCGCATCCATACTGGTGCCAGACATAATGCCAATATAATACTTACCACTCATGATTTATTACGCTTCTTATCTTTTAGATAATTAGCTAAAGGTAATGCAAACATACCAACAAATAACACAAGCGCGATAAAAAATAACAACTGCAACCACCAAGGAAAAGAGAGCATTACCTGCCACGCATTATTAAGCTGTGAGGTAGCACTTGTAAATACTTGTTTTTCTGTCGGCATATAACGTGCTGACACCATTGACACAGACACCAAATAAAATAACGTCACGATATACAATAATCCATATTGCTTATAGCGTTTGATCTTAAGATATTTTTGCTCAAGAAAGTAACTGATCTGATGATCATCATTACTGGCACAACTTGAAGTTAAGGTTTTAATCCACAAAAATGCCAACACAACGGCATAAATAACAAATACAATCATCTACTTACCAACTTTTTGCAACGCTTTTTATAAACACATCGACTTTCCGCTCATTCTCTGTCAATGCCGCATTATCGGCTTTTAAGGGTAATAACGCACCACCACTTATTCTTGCTTGACCTGCTGCGTTTTTATATACCACGACAGGCACTGAGTTAATCAATCCTTTTAAAATCGTCATATTATGATTAAATTGCTCAATTTCTTTGCTTGTCGGATCAGTCACTGGTGTGATACCACCTTCCTCTTTAGCATAATTAAAACCACTTTCATTTTGCTTTAGTGCGTCAAGCGGTGATTTTGCACTTAAAATAGCCATGGCTTTTAAGGGGCTTGAACGCTTGATAATACCAATGGGTACCCAGCGAATTGCTAAATTGCCAGCATCCACTTGCTTTTGAGTTGCCTCAAATAATGCATGGCAAAACATGCAATTAGGATCAAAGATCACATACATATTGCGCGCTGCCGTTTTTGCACCCTGCTCAATGAAGTTTGCTGTTTGCAATGCTTGATATAGTTTTTGAGCCGCTGGATCAATTGAGTTTAAATCGATCTTTTGTGCCTTATTACTTCCTTTGTCATGCGCACCAAAAAAGTAATACGCACCACCCAAAATAATAATCAATGTAACCAATAGCAGTAATATACGTCTTGCCATAAATTCAGTCCATTTCATCCAATCAAAAGTAAGCTAAAGCCTAGCGAATTTCATCTATTTTAGCCACTTTTTCTTGCTGAATTTATTCTATTACCCATCATAAACTACGTTACAACCAAACACCGTAAAATGATTTACGATGGGTATAAGTAAACGCATTTACAAATGCATATCTCAACTTGCTATTTATTTTTTATACGGCAAGATAGCGCCTAATATTTATAGCACATTTAAATTTATGTCTTACGATAAAACACTGACAGTGTCGAAATTGACACTCATGAATATCACTGCAATCATTAGCCTGAGCTCCATCGCCTTTATGGCAACCATTGGCCTGGCCTCTATTTTCTTTTATCTTTTAGCTGCCATCTTTTTTCTGATTCCGAGCGCTCTAGTCTGTGCTGAATTAGGTGGCATGTTAGTAAAAGACAATGGTGGCGTATACACTTGGGTGAAGCGTGCATTTGGTGAAAAAACTGGCTTAATCGCAATCTGGATGGAATGGTTTAATAATGTCATAAGCTTCCCAGCAAGCCTCTCAGCAATTGCGGCAACGATTGTTTATATCGGCTTTGATCAGATCGAGCATAGTAAGCTCACACTTTGTCTTACTATGCTTACCATTTTCTGGTTATTAACCCTGTTTAACTGTTTACCCATGCGACGAATTGTTATTCTTAATGTCATCGGTGCACTGTTGGGCATGATTTTACCTGGGGTATTGTTACTTGCTGGTGCGATTTATTTTCTGATCATGGGACAAGATAATGCTCACTTTAACCATTTCCATAATTGGTTACCCGAGTTATCATTTGTGACTTTTGCGCTATTTGTCAAAACTTTGGCAAGCTATTCAGGCATTCAAGCAACAAGCTTCCATGTTAAAAATGTGCAAAAACCCAAACGCAGTATTCCCCGAGCAATGATCTTATCAATTGTGATTATTGTGCTACTGTCGATCATCTCAACCCTTGCGTTAGTGATTATCACACCTCAAAACTCAATTAACCCTATGAGTGGATTAATTCAAGGGATTAGTGCCGTACTTAATCTTGCCGGTCTTGGTGAATTTCAAGGACTTATAGCCTTACTTATCGTCGTTGGCATGATCGCAGCATTAAGCACTTGGATGTTAGGGCCTGCTCGCGCCATGCAAGAAGTCGCTCAACAGAAACTTTTACCTCAAGCTTTTGCCAAACTTAACAACAATCACATGCCAACCAATGTACTGTTGATTCAAGGTATTATTGGTAGCCTGCTATCCTTTGTATTTTTGTTTATGCCAACGATTCAATCTGCCTTTGCATTATTGATCGCATTAACATCACAATTTACAGTTTTCATGTGGATTCTGGTATTTGCTGCTGCCATGCGTTTACGTTATAAAGAACCACATATTGAGCGAATTTTTCATGTTGGCTCCAAAAACAACCTGCTTTTAAATACCATTTGTATTTTTGGTATCCTTGCTTGCTTGAGTGGTATTTTCTTAGGGATTTTTCCGCCGGCTTTTTCACATATACAAAATATTTATGCTTATGTTACGACCATCGTTATTGCTGATATTATCATTATTCTTATTCCCTTTTTATGGACCTGGTTGCGTAAACCATTGCAGTAGTTCTGTGCTTGAATTAATCCACTTTTATACTATGCCGCTCGTGCATCATTTTGCCGTGTTTAATGTTGAAAAATTCAATGACAGAAATACTGTCAAATGATTTATGAACGGTATATAGTGCTATAAGAAAGGCATAAAGATAGAAGGGAGATCTCATGACAAACAAGAAACTCACTCGCAACATCTTAATTGGTATGGCGCTAGGTATTATCGTTGGGCTTATTTTTCACCCCTTCGCTGATAGCTATTGGGTTCACACCTATATCACCGGCGGGGTACTACATCTTATAGGGAAAATATTTCTGACTTTGATGAAGATGCTTGTTGTCCCATTAGTCTTTGTATCTATTGTTTGTGGTGCAAGCAACGTTGCTGATCCTAAAACCTTAGGACGTATTGGTGGCAAAACGATTATTTTATATGTGTGCACTACTGCTATTGCCATCACACTGGCAATTGTTGTGTCAATATTGTTTCAAGTTGGCAAAGGTGCGAATATTTCAACGGAAAACTTGAGCTTTCATGCAGCACCTGCGCAAAGCTTCTTGGAAACCATTTTAAGCTTATTTACAGCCAATCCCATTAACTCACTAGCAGAAGGGCGTTTGTTACAAATCATCGTCTTTGCACTGTTGTTTGGTATTGCCATTAACTTTGCTAAAGAAGCTGGTACACGGATCAAACATTGGTTTGATGATATTAATGAGGTGATCATGTCACTTGTAAGCATCATTATCGCACTCACGCCCTATGGTGTATTTGCCCTGATTGCTAAGCTTGTCATCACAACTGATCTTGATAAATTTGTTTATGTATTGGGTTACTTCTTTACCGTACTCATTGTACTGTTTATCCATCTTTTTGTTACCAATGGCATTCTTGTGGGCATATTAGCACGTCTCAACCCGATTACCTTCTTTAAGAAAATGCTGCGCGTGCAATTATTTGCCTTCTCTACAGCAAGTAGTAACGCGACCTTACCAGTAACATTAGAAACCGCTGAGAAAGAAATTGGCATTAACAATAAAGTCGCAAGCTTCACGATTCCTTTAGGTGCTACGATCAATATGGATGGTACTGCCATTATGCAAGGTGTGGCTACCGTGTTTATCGCACATATATACAACATTGACTTAAGTTTAGGCGCGTATCTTATGGTCATACTCACCGCTACCTTAAGCTCAATTGGTACTGCGGGTGTCCCTGGTATTGGTTTAATTACGTTAACGCTGGTATTAACCCAAGTCGGCTTACCGGTTGAGGGTATTGCACTTATTATCGGTATTGACCGCATTCTTGATATGGTCAGAACAGCTGTGAATGTCACAGGTGATATCTCTGTTACTGCGGTTGTTGCTAATAGTGAAAAGCAAATTGATCGCAATATATACCGCTCGTAAATCATGAGCAAATAGCACAATTCCCTGCCAATTGGCTTGTTTACTAACCAGAAACATGAGCATATAATTCAGATATCTTTCATCATTAATCATAACTCATAATCTTTGAAACCCCTTTATTGCTTATCATCTTCCAATCAAAGATCCCATAAAATTCCTACGCTTTTTTCAGCACTTTTCTTGACTTAATGACTAAGTTTTACTTTTTTTACTTATATGCAGTAAATTTATTAGTGATCGATTATTTTTTATGATATAAAAACGCCCTAATAAAAAACTAACTCGTTAATGGAGGCCGCTATGCTGACAGAAAAAGAACTACTAAATATGCCTGAAGATGCATATATGAATGAAGAGCAGTTGGCTTTTTTCAAGGAACTATTACTTCAGCAAAAACAAGAGTTAAGTGAAGCAATTGATGGCGCGAAGAAAAGCTTGGCTGAGTCTGAACGTAACACCGATTTAAATGATGTTGCTACCTCACAGGAGATGCAGCAACTTTATTTGCGTACTGTCGATCGCCAGAGTAAGTTATTACGCAAAGTCAATGAATCACTAAAGCATATTGAAAACGGTGAATACGGTTATTGTGAGTTGACTGGTGAGCCAATTGGTGTGCAGCGTTTACTGGCACGTCCAACAGCGACCTTATCGGTACAGGCCAAAGAAATTCAAGAGCATCAAGAAAGAACGCAAGGCATTATCAAAGCCTAATCTAATCCTTAGATATTTTATTTTTTATCGTTTTTATCAGGGTGATCCCCTTCATTAGCCACATGATTTGGATCATCACTGATTTCTTTGTATTTCCCTTTTTCAATTTTTTCATCAACATACAGTGTGAAGCGATAAGCAACATACATTGAAATCGCTAACATAATCATAATGGTGATATACCACATATTAAATTCCTCTATTAACTCAATTAGTAGAATGTATGACTATTTTGCTCTAAGTCATCTTTATCAAGTTTAGACTTACCACGCCATGCAGCACGAAAGCCCCAAAGTTTATAAGCAACAATCAATACCATAAATGCAAACGTGATATATAGCATACCCATCAGGCTATATTCAGAGGCTGACACATTCCAAATCGTCAAACTCTGGCTACCAAAGCCATTACTCCCAACCCAGTTGGAAGGTACTATGAACGGGAACAAGGCAAATGCTGCCGCACACATAATTGCAGCAATTGCTAAAGCGGAACACCAGTAAGCAAAGGCTTCATTTTTCTCTTTGGTAATAGCAGCAAGTAATAGCATCACATAACATAAAATGGGTGCGATCCACATCCATGGATGTAACGCGTAATTATGCAGCCATCCACCTGTCACCACATCAACCTGTGTGTTAAACGCAAGGCTTGCTGGCGTCCCGGTGATAATCATCCCAGGGATAACATATGCCAACATAATCAAGCCAATAGTAACAAGAAGTAAATTAATGATGATAAACAGATTAGATAAACGACGAAAACGCAAACCTAACTCACCTGACAAACGGCGATTTAAGTGCAAACACGCATGCATCAATACCATGCTTAATGCTAACATTGCGCACAAAATAGCAAAAGGTGATAACACACTAGCAAAGGCATTACCGGCATATACCGATCTTAGTAAGAAGTCATCATGATAAAACGGTAACCCATGGAATAGCGCGCCAAGCACCAAACCAAAAATAATCACGGGAATAAAGCTACTAATAAAAAGCCCCCAATCCCAAAATTTACGCCAACCATCGCCATCAAGTTTACTGCGATAATCAAACCCAGGCGGGCGTAGGAAAAAGGTAAATAGTACTAATAATAATGCCGGATATAACCCCGAGAAAATCGTGCCATAAACAGCTGGCCAAATCCCAAATAAGGCACCACCACCGATAACAATCCACGTTTGATTACCATCCCAAGTAGGCGCAATGGTGTTTAGCGCTAAGCGTCTCTCAACATCATTTTCTTTAAAGCCTTTATGTTTAGACATAAATGGCATCATGATCGTCACGCCAAAGTCACATCCTGCAGTTGTCGCATAAAGAATAAGGACCAAAAGAATAATCGCCCACCAGATAATTTGTAAGGTCATATAATCAAATAACATTATTGATACTCCTTATAATTATAATTGCCATTACCTAATGATTTTGGCCCTTTGCGTGCAACCTTGAACATAACAATTAACTCCACAACAAATAGCCCAATATATAGCAATGCAAAAAAGGCAAGGCTCACCACAATATTCCATGACGCCAAGGTCGATGCCCCCATACTTGTTGGCAATATACCGTGCACCACCCATGGTTGACGCCCCATTTCAGCAATAATCCAACCCGCTTCAGCCGCAATATAAGGTAATGGAATCGCAAAAACTGCTAACCATAAGAACCAGCGATATTTAAGCAATGTACGACGCAATACATGCACTGCACCAAAAACCATAACAAAAAACACAATGGCCCAACAGGCAAGCATCACTCTGAAGCTCCAATATACTGGCCACACTTCTGGAATAGTATCCTTAACAGCCTTAGCAACCTCTGCCGCACTTGCATTGTGCGGATCTTTGGCATGGGCCTGCAATATAAAGGCATAGCCAATATTGTCACGATACTTTTTGGTCTCTGGGTTTTTCGGATCAAAAATATCAAAATCGTGAGCTGTCCCTTTGCCATTTCTGATCTGCTCCAATGCTTTTAATGCGACTAAGCCATCATAAATACGCTCTTTATTTTCGCGCATAATAGGCTTCAATCCTTCCACTGTTGCAGACAAGCTGTGCCCCGCAATTAAGCTCAACATCCACGGAATTTGAATCTCAAAATAATTTTTCTCATGCTCTTGTGATGGAAAAGAAACAGCTGACCAAGCAGCAGGTGCTTTTTGTGTCTCCCACTGCCCTTCAATAGCAGCCATTTTAGCCGGTTCATACTTATCAACAGCAAGACCATTCGCATCACCCAAGAAGAAAATAAAGATCGAAGAACATAAACCAAAGCCAAGACCCACAGCAAGTGAACGCATCGCAAATCCAGTATTTCTCTTACGTAATAAATACCATGCGCTAATACCAACAACAAATGCTGCTGACACTAAATAACCCGCAAAAGCAACATGTCCAATACGAATTTGTGCTAGCTCCTGCATATAGATCTGCACAAAGCTTGTTAATTGCATCTGCATTGTCTCAGGGTTTAGGAATGTTGCTACCGGATGCTGCATCCAACTGTTTGCAACCAAGATATTAACAATCGACAAATTGGTACCTAATGCCAAGAAAAATGTAATCAACAGATGTGTCTTTTTACTGACTTTATTCCACGTAAAGAAAAATAAACCAAACAGTGTGGCTTCAGTCATAAAGGCTGTCAAACCCTCAATGGCTAATACTGTACCAAAGCTCTCCCCAATAAAGCGCGAAAAATATGCCCAGTTTAAGCCAAACTCAAACTCCATAGTAATCCCAGTAACAACACCCATTGCGAAGTTAATCGCAAAAAGTTTGCCCCAAAATTTAGTCATATCTTTATATACTTGCTTACCCGTTTTGACATAAGCAGCTTCCATAATAAAAAGCATCCAAGAAAGCCCAAGTGTCAATGGTACAAAAACAAAGTGAAAAATAGCCGTAAACGCAAATTGAGTACGTGATAAATCGACAAACAATTGTGTCATATCCATGTGTGGACACTCCCAATGTGTGAATGAAATTTTATTGCTCGATTGTAGAGGTTTACTCACCTATTGCAAGTTTAACAGCAGTTTAATTTCTTATGCATTCGATAAAGCAAATTTATTGCCATCCATAGCAAACTGAGTAATAAATCAAGAATAAGTTGCGTCAGCTATTACCTCTCCTCTTGCGGGATTGCTCGTGCAGCTTAAGCTGCACGGGTGAGGGGAATAAAATCACCATTGCCTAATTCCTCTCTTTTCAAGAGGGGTAGCAGCCACAGGCTGACGGGGTGTTTATAAAATCATAATTTTTTTCTAAAGTGCATAACTCCAGTTATTACAAACTATAATACATTTGAAATTCAACAGGATGCGGTGTCATATTAAGCTTCTGAACTTCTTCCATTTTCAGATCGATATAAGCATTTATCATATCATCTGAGAATACGCCACCAGCGGTTAAGAACTCACGATCTTCATCTAAAGCAGCAAGCGCCTCTTCTAGTGATGCTGCCACAGTTGGGATGTCAATAAGCTCTTCAGGCGGTAAATCATATAGATTCTTATCCATCGCTTCACCTGGGTGAATTTTATTTTTAATACCGTCAATTCCTGCCATTATCATTGCTGAGAATGCTAAATATGGATTTGCCATAGGATCACCAAAGCGCACTTCTATGCGACGTGCTTTTTCACTATTAACAAACGGAATACGAATAGATGCTGAGCGATTACGTGCTGAATATGCCAATAACACAGGCGCTTCAAAGCCTGGAACTAAACGTTTATAGCTATTGGTTGATGGATTAGTAAATGCATTTAATGCCTTAGCATGCTTGATAATTCCACCAATATAGTAGAGCGCTTCTTCTGAAAGCCCTGCATAGCCATTGCCTGCAAATAAGTTTTTACCTTCCTTTGAAAGCGATTGATGGACATGCATGCCTGAGCCATTATCTCCTGGGATGGGTTTTGGCATAAAAGTTGCACTCTTACCAAAACCGTTAGCCACATTATGGACTACGTATTTAAAGACTTGTGTTTGATCCGCTTTGTCTACTAACGTTGAGAACTTAGTGCCAATTTCGCATTGACCTGCCGTCGCGACTTCATGATGATGAACTTCAACCTCCTGACCCAACTCCTCCAAAATAGAGCACATTTCTGAGCGAATATCTTGCAGTGAGTCAACCGGTGGCACAGGGAAATAACCACCCTTAACACCAGGTTTGTGCCCATTATTGCGACCACCATAAAGATCATTAGTGCTCCATGCTGACTCATTACTTCTGATTTTATACTCAGAACCTTCCATGTCTGATTTGTACGTCACATCATCAAAGATAAAAAATTCAGGCTCTGGACCAAAGAATGCGGTATCAGCAATGCCTGTTGACTTGATATAAGTTTCACAACGTTTTGCGAGCGAGCGTGGGTCACGATCATATGCCTGCATTGTTGCTGGCTCTAAAATATCACAACGAATAATCAATGTCGGCGCTTCAAAAAATGGATCAATTAACATCGTTGATGCATCTGGCATCAAAATCATATCTGACTCATTAATCCCCTTCCAACCTTCGATAGATGAACCATCAAACATTTTACCGTCAGCGAAGAAATCTTCATCAACAGCACGCACAGGAATGGTGACATGTTGCTCTTTGCCTTTTGTGTCGGTAAAACGCAGATCGACAAATTCAATCCCATATTCACTAACCATGGCTTGATAATGTGTAAAGTCAGACATACTAATAACACTCCTTGAAATTTGGTTGATAGTTTTACCGCGATCTATTCTATCAGAGTTTTTTGCAAAATTTAGCAAGATTTTCAAGGAAAAGTTACCATCTTTACGGTATGCTAAACAGCAGGATAGTACTAGGTTTGGAAATGATCGTGATAGATCAAGAAGGTTTCAGAGCAAATGTGGCGATCATTATTATGAATGATCAAAACAAAGTGTTCTGGGGTCGTCGTGTCAACCAAAGTTCGTGGCAGTTTCCGCAAGGTGGTTTAAACTCCGGAGAAACGCCGATTGAAGCAATGTATCGAGAGCTTAAAGAAGAAGTAGGTCTTATGCCTTATGATGTCGAGGTGATCGCTGCAACAAGAACATGGTTAAGATATCGACTTCCCAGAGCGCTAATTAGAAGAAATTGCCCACTGTGTATTGGTCAAAAACAAAAGTGGTTTTTATTGCGTTTAAAATCAGCAGATAGTGCAATTAATCTTAATGCCAATCACAAGCCCGAGTTTGATGAATGGCGTTGGGTTAACTATTGGTACCCCGCAGGCAAAGTAGTTTCTTTTAAGCGTCATGTTTATCAAAAGGCGCTTGAGCATTTTTTTCCAGTACTTAAAGATTGGCCACGTGGGTAACTATCATGCTATGGCAATCTTTAGTTAAAATCATTGAGCTTAAGCATGAGCTTGATGTTGTATTATCAATGTTTGCTAAAGAAGCATGTAAAGTGCTTAGTGTCGATGCATGCAGTGTTTTTATTTTGGATGAAACAGAACACACCTACACATTAAGCGCTTCAACCTTAGTACCGACATTGCGATCGGGCATGATCTACATCAATGCCAAAGATGATCTTCTGGGTAAAGTTGCTTTGCGTGAAGAGGCACTTATTGTTAGCGATATGTCAAAAGCCTCAAGCTATAGCGTGCTACAAACACTTTCACGCAACCGTTTACAATCTTTGTTAGCAGCACCCGTTGTTCACAAAGGTGATGTTATTGCCATTATTGCGCTACAACTCAATGACAAAGACAAGATTACTGAAAGCTTACAAACTGATGTT
This sequence comes from Cysteiniphilum marinum, assembly GCF_014857925.1. Lineage (GTDB taxonomy): Bacteria > Pseudomonadota > Gammaproteobacteria > Francisellales > Francisellaceae > Caedibacter > Caedibacter marinus. The sequence continues at coordinate 26,821 of NZ_JACYVZ010000015.1, forward strand.
GCAACACTGTGTGCTAATTTATCGCTACCACTAAACCGCGCCATTCATATTGAAGATGTTTCCGAGCAAATTGAAGACAAGCCGCAAAGTCCGATGTACTTTGATGGCGTTAGCGCCAGTGATGGCGTACAAAAAGGCATTGCGGTTGCACGTTATAATATTACCGACATTGAAGAGATTCCTGATAAACCCACTCAATCCGACGATGAAGAACGTTTATTTATCAGTGCGGTAAAGGATGTCAAAGAGTCTTTGGAGGAAATGCTCCAACGTGTCACTCTTCTTGCAGGTAGTGAGGAAGCACAATTATTTGAAGCCTACTTGCAAATGATCGATAGCAGCCGTTTTTATGACGCTATTATTGACTATATTCGTCAAGGCATTTGGTTGCAAAGCGCGATCAAACGGGTTGTCATCGAGCAGGCGACGATTTTTGAACAAATGGATGAGCCTTATTTTGTCGAACGCGCCAGTGATATTCGTGATTTAGGCAAGCGCATCCTATTAGCACTTGAGAATAAAACGCTAAAGAAAAGTCACTATGCCGTGGATACCGTTCTTGTTGCTAGCGAAGTTACTGCATCAATGATTGCTGAAGTACCCAAAGGGCGGTTAAAGGCAATTATCTCAGAGCATGGTTCTTCTTATTCACATGCTGCGATTCTAGCCAAAGCCTTATCAGTGCCTTTTGTTACAAGCATCAAAGCATTGCCAATTAGCTTCATTGATGGCAAAGAGATTATTGTTGATGCCTACGTTGGACGCATCTACATCCAACCTGCTAAAGGGCTTAAATCAGCATATGAGCGCTTAATCAAGCATGAAAGCCAAAAAGCCGTTGAATTACAAGCGCTTAAAGACTTATCTAGTGAGACAATTGACGGCCATGAAATAACACTTAAAGCAAATGTTGGTTTAATCGCCGATTTGGATCGTGCCTTAAGCCAAGGAGCCGCTGGTGTCGGTTTATACCGCTCTGAAATTCCCTTTATGATTCGTGAGCGCTTCCCCAGTGAAGATGAGCAACGCATTATTTATCAGCAAATTTTATCAACGTTCCCTGATAAACCTGCTGTTTTACGCACCTTAGATGTTGGCGCGGATAAAACACTACCCTACTTCTACGAAGAAGAGCAGAATCCGGCACTTGGCTGGCGCGGTATTCGCATGCTGCTTGATCAGTCCAACCTTTTTTTAATGCAAATAAGAGCAATGCTTAAAGCAAGTCTACATCATGATAATTTGCATATCTTACTACCAATGATTACAACTATTGAGGAAGTCAAAGAGGCAAAACAGCTTATTCGTCAAGCCTATAAAGAAGTTATTGAAGAAGGGTTTGATATCGATAAACCACGTATTGGCATCATGATTGAGGTTCCAGCGGCAGTTATACTTGCAGAGCGATTGATTAGCCTAGTTGACTTTGTATCCATTGGCTCAAATGACTTAGCACAGTACGTATTAGCCGTTGATCGCACCAACGAAAAAGTTGCCAATCTATACAATCAACTACATCCAGCAATGATTCGCACACTTTACCATTTGGTCAAAGTAGCCAACAAACACAACAAAGAAATCTCTCTTTGTGGCGAGCTTGGCGGCAATCCAATTGCTACCGCCCTTCTTATAGGAATGGGCTTTGGCAGCTTAAGCATGAATGCCTCTGCACTTCTTAAGGTTAAGCAGGTATTGCGATCTGTTACGAAAAAACAATGTCGCAATGTGTTAAAACAAGTGTTAAAGCTTGCCACCACTGGAGAGGTGCATACTTATTTGGAAAACTTCCTCGTTGAAAATGACTTAGGTGGCCTGATCCGTGCAGGGATTAGTTAACACCATAAAAAATCATCTTATCTTAGTACTAAAAAGCGATTGGAAATGTATAAGTCACACCCGCGGTTAATGCATTAAATTTACTAACCTGATCTTTGTTATTAACTTCACTATCACCAAATACATATTGATATTGAGCAAATACGGTCCAATTTTTATAAGTATATGCCGCACCGGCAGCCGCTATTGGCTTCCACGCATTGGCAGTTATTGAGAGCCCACTTTTATCGATGTTAGCACGCTCTGTGACATAGGCCATACCGCCTTTGCCAAATAGCTGCAAACCGAATGGTAGGGTGAACTTTAAAGTACCCAATACTGGAATCATCTGGTAATTTAGATTTGAATTATTGTCTTTGATAATGTGATAACCATAGTCATAGCCAGATTCAACACCAAATGAAATCGTATGGCTCAAAGCAAAATCAAACCCAACAATAGCACCACCAAAAACATTGCCATTACTCGCATTATCAAGATCAGTGCGTGAAATATCTGCTACTTTACCATAACCGCCTTGCACACCGAGCACCAACCCGTATGGTGCTTTTGAATCTTGATCATTACCCATATCGCTAGCACCCATAGCAGGTTGTACATTGATGTTATTAATGGTGTTTGCTTTGCTATCGTTATCTGCTACTGTACTTTGTGCACTTGTTGCATAGCTTATCGATGACACTGCTAACGATGATATAACGACTAATGATATTTTCTTAAGCATAATGGCTCCTTAATATTTGTGTATTTTATGTTTTTTGTATCTTTTGCACTCTATGCAATATTTATACAGATAAAAACTCCGGCATTGCCTAACAAACACTTCTGCTTACTAAACTTAGCGCGCCCCCATGTATACTCTCAATCAAGTAAAGGGCATTTTTATACACAAAAATTAAGAGAAAATTAAGGGCTGATAATATTTATAATTATCTAGTAATTTTAAAATTATTAGATCAATATAAAATTTTAAATGACATTTAAAATACACATTAGAATACGTAACGAATACCCACTTGCTCAGAATCAACGCTAATACCTGAGTTAACAACCGCATTTGCAAAACCAAATGGGACAAAGCCAAAAGTAGTAAAGCCTGCACTAATATATTGCGCAAAAATACTAAATCCAGGTGTAATATCATAAGCAAGTTTAAACTTAAATATACCCAGCGCCCCTTGCCCATCCGCTGCAGCACCGCCACCTAAACCAAGCTCAGCACTTAATGGTGAAGATAAATACATACCAACAAATCCTTCAACGGTACCACCATTGAGTTGGGTATACTCAGTTTTAACAACCTGACCATTACTGTAATTACTTGCATTTGGATCAATCGCCTTACCAAAATAGTAGTAATTAAGACTGACACCAGTATAGATATTTTTCCAAGTATTGCTTTGACCAAATCCCCACTGGTAACCTAAAGAGACATTAGCCGCCCCTTTATTTTGTGTCGGAAAGGTAATGTTTTGGCTAGTATTTCCCCAAATCGTCACCCATGAATCTTCATAGTATGACTGAGTTTGCGCGGCACCACCTGCCGCACTCATAAAGAAACCACTAGGAACATTGTGTGTGTTTTGTGGCTTCCCCTCAATATTTGCAAATAGTAAAACAGGGCTAGAGGATAATGCGATCATGATTGTTTTTAGCTTCATAGAGGCTCCATTACATTTAAAACGCTGACAATAATATCACCTTATGATCTTTTTTCAATCAGAAAATAAAATATGTAAGTCTCTATGCAAAAACATAGCTAATATCAAAATACTGTCCCCAACCGGTAGTATTTTGCACGCCACCACCGGTTATTGGGCTGCCATCTTTAACTCCAGTCATATTACCGAAATATTTCAAGCCATAACCCACAGCAAATCGCTTGCTATGCCAATACAGACCATTAAACCACTCTATCGAGTAGCTTGAGCGAGTTGAGTCATATTTATCCATACCAAAACTGTAATCAAAATAGCCTTGATACGATAAGAATGAACCATTGCCAAACGTATAAAATGGTTTAAACCAGTTAGTTGCTAACTTATAACCATCCCACGTATTTTCATTTGGAGCGCCATAGTTTTCGCGCACATAACGCGCATACAAGTTAACACCAACTTTACCAAGCCATGGCACTTCAACATCAACACCCGGTCCAATATAAACATTAAAAAGCTGCCTATCACCGACTTCTGCCAAAGTTGAGACATACCACTCTTTAATAGGACCAATGCTTAGATCCTTGTGCAAGATATCATTGATTGAAAATCTTGGCTGAATCTTAAAGAACATATTATCGCCGTCATGACGGTCATCTGAGCGTTGATTAAAAATATCAAATACATCTAAATAACCATACAAATCAACAAAACCAGAGCGACCACCAAACTCCATCTCAAGATAGGTCGTATCCGCGGCGTGATATGGCAAGCGCGCATTCTCACTACGCATTAGATTAAATTGCAAGAAGTTATAATATTGATTATATATTGTCTGATCACTACCATCTGACTTTTTAGCTTTTGTCGCCTTTTTAGATTTTGACTGAGTTTCTGCTTTGTCTGCCTTATCATTAGTAGACGTGATAGTATGAGCTGTTGCTGTTTTCTCAGCAGCGCTATTGCGTTGCGTGTTACTCACAATTGTTGTTTGATTATTACTATCTTCAACAATTTTAGCATCATTTGCATAGTTTATGCCTGCGGCAAAAATCGAAGTTAGACTTGCCAGACCCAAGGTTATTTTTTGATATTTCATTGAGAGTTTTTATTACATTCAAACCATAAGAGCCGGCATGTTAAGCTAATTCAGATGTTTTTAAAAGTCTTAAAATTGTATTTTTATGTTATTAAAAGTCATCGGATCGTTTCAAATGCAATCTTCCATTGATCGTTATTTTCCAAAGCCTTGGCAGTTAGCTCCAATGTACCAATTTCAGTATGCATCGCGCTAATATGCACAGGCACTGAAGTACCATTGGCGTAATTATCCGCAGATAAGGTCAAGCGCAATGGAGATAACTCAACCAATCCCGCCTGCTCCCAGTCGGTAAAGATATCGCCCAAACAATCATCAGCACGATGGTTTGCAGCAAAAAATCTAAACTCAACAGGCTCACCGACAACCAATGAGAATGTCTCAGCTTCATATACAAGCTCTTCTTCAGCTTCCATACCTTGCACGGCAATACATAGTGCTTCGATCTGTGGTTGAAAGCCTGGAATGGCTGGCATTGGTGACTCGATCCCAATATAGAATGAATGCGATGCGCCCCCTTTGATGCGAATACCATTGCCTTGTAAAGCATCGGCAAACACACTAGCACCAATGGCAACTGAAGTATCATAAGCTGCATGCCCAAGCTCGCAAGCTTCAGGATGCCCCTCTTTGGTAAGCCATTTATTAATAATCTGCATTAATTGGCGACGCAAAACCTGTGGTTTAAACACACCACCGTTAAACAATACTGCCGTCGGTGTGATGAATTTCTCATCCGCCTTCGCTTGCTTGCTTAAGAACAACGCAAGATGTTTGGTAATCGCAGCTTCTTGCGTGTAGCTTAAAGCGAAACGACTCAACCCCGTGCGTGGCGCATTATGTGGATGATCGTCAATGGCAACCTCAGGAAAAAAGCCTTGCAACATAATTTTTTCAACATCTTTTTTCGTCAAGGTTTCTGATACCGCATTAGCAAAGATATTCGATGAACGTCCAGGAATCGATACGGCAATTTCATTTAAGTTTTGGTCACTTAATAGTTTCTCTTTGGCATTTCTACAACTATGCACTAATGCCTGCATCTGCCATGGTTCTAAGCGTTGACCACCATCTAATAATCTCTGCTGCACGGTATGTGCTAACATAAGATCGATATTATCACCACCAATTAAGATATGATCGCCAACAGCGATACGCCTTAATGCAAGCGTCCCCTCTTCATCTTCAACCTTTATCAATGAAAAATCCGTCGTGCCGCCGCCAACATCTATAACCAAAATCACATCATCAGCCGTTAGCTGGTCACGCCATTTTTCATGATCATGAATCCAACCATATAATGATGCTTGCGGTTCTTCCAATAAGGTAACCTCTTCAAAATCACATAAACGTGCCGCCTCAGCTGTCAAATCACGCGCTGCAGGCTCAAAAGATGCCGGAATGGTAATAATAATCTTTTGTTGAAACAATGGCGCATCCGGAAAGGCGCTATTCCATGTCTTTTTAATATGTTCAAAGTAATGAGTATATGCCTCAAGTGGTGATATGCGCTCAACACCTTCAGCTGCTTGATATGGTAATAACGCTTTACGCTTATCAATCGTGGCCTGACACAGCCAACTCTTAACACTTGATATCACCCTGTTTGGTGTCGTTTGTGCTTTTGTTTTAGCATATTCGCCCACCAAGATGGTGGTTTCACTTTGCCACGGCAAAGCAATATCATCTAAGCTTAATTCCAATGCGTTAGGTAAATATAAAAATGACGGCATTAACGTTTTGGATTCATATTGATTCTTGGCCATAAACTGCGGAATAGCTAACGTACTAATCTCAGTATCATCTGCTATTTTCTTATAGGTAACTGCACAATTTGTTGTACCTAAATCAATTCCAATCAAATATTTTGCATGATGCGACATTTATAACACCTCTACTTCTGCTGGCTGTAATATATCTAGATTTGCTTCTTTGGCTACTTTGGGTAAATGCATTTTCTCTACTTTCCAACCTTGATGGATTAACTTACCCTTAAAGCGCGTACTGTGCACAACATTCCCCGTGAGCTCAACACTATACTTATCATAATTTGCCTCAAGTATAACCTCGTTATTTTCCTGATCGTGATAAACCGGCGCCAAAGTACAGTATGACTCAAGCGCTTTTTTGCACTGATCATGAACAACGCGTGCCACAGTTGCCACCTGCTCATTGTCATAGTGATCAAGGTTTTGCGCCAGAAAATCTAATAAGCGCCCCTTTTTTTGCAAAATAGACAATAGCTGCTTAGCAGATTCGGTACTTTCTGTACCTTCATCAGTACACCTTATTTCCTGCTGAGTATCAGCCACAATCTCAGCGTCGATATTTTCAAGCTTACCTTTTATTAAGCAGCTTAAACGCTGCCTCCATGTTAGTTTCATTGGCATATATTATTTTCTTTGAATAAAAAATTACTCATCATGCATGAAAGTTAGTTTAGCCTATGGCGTTGGCAGCGACAAAGCTTTTATTGCTGAAGTTTAATCTCAGCATACTTTTGCAGCCACTGCGCTTTCACATCGACATTATGCGCAATGGTATGCTCCATCAAGATAAACACAATCAAGTAATGAATCACAAAATAAGCAATAACAATCGCTGCTGCAACATAGAAAGCTTTATGTTCTTTGAGATGTTTTTTCATTCTAGCTAACCCAGATGTATTGTGAATACATCTAATCTAGCAGAAGGTTGCTCCCTTTGATATTAAGGATTTTTTATTGATCATATAAGCGGAAACCCTATACGAATTAAATAAAAAATTGAGTTTCAATCCCCCTCATCCGTGCAGTATAAACTGCACGAGCAATCCCTCAGGGGGAGAGGTAATGCTCATGCTTCACTTTAATGATATTAGGTTATTTATGCTCGCAGTATATCTCCCGTTAATAGATCAACCAACCTTGATGGCTTAGTTGCAACAAAATCACCTTGCGGATAGATATAATCGACCCTCTCACCGAAATAATCATACACCTCATGCGCCGATGTTGCTGCAGGCATATTGGAGACATTAGCACTGGTTGAAACAATGGCTTGATCAAGCATATTGGTTAATTCACTCAATAGAGAATGAGTGGTTAAGCGCACGGCAATACTTTCAAAAGGGCCTGTCAACCAGCGAAACTCTGGCTTAACAGGCACCACCCACGTTGTCGCCGTATCATAATGTGTTTGTAGTTTCACAAAATGCTCTTTGGTGAGACGTGTTACATCAATAACACGTAGCAAATGCTCAATATTACTTGAAAGCACAATAAACCCTTTGTTGGCACTGCGTTTTTTCAGTGTCACAATTTTTGCCACCGCATCTGGCTCAAGGATGGTGCTTAAGCCGTACACAGATTCCGTTGGTAAGGCTAAAACTTTTTGCGCTTTTAATAACAAAACGAGCTTTTCAAGATTATTCTTATGCATTTACTCTATCAATAACGGTTAACGATAAACTCCTGACACTATAACAAACTGATTATCAAGGTGATAGTAGACTGATAAATAAAGATTTCAATCTAAGCATCTTCGTTAGGTTATCCAAGTTTACACTTGATTATATTTAAACTTTTAGGCACGCTTATGGTAAATGACAAGCAACATGGAGCTGTTATGCAAACCAATGAAATTGATTCTAGATTAAAACTTATTCTTTCCGCTCAAGTCGATAAACTAGACGAGCTAGAAAAAGTATGGATGTCAGGTTATGCTCATGGCCAACAAAATCAATCTGATGAGCTAAATCCATTTCCAGAAAAAACTGTTGAACACAATTACTGGGCAGAAGGGTTTGAAGCTGGCGAGTTTGGCGATGAGCCACTATTCCCACAATACATCTCAATCCTTACCGAAGAAGCGACAAGTGAAACAGACCCTCAAGTTGAAGACCGTAAGAAATTTCACTTAACTAAAGTCGATGGGCTTCTGGCAACCACGGGTGTAACTGTTGCAACCGCGTCGATGGTTGCGGCAGCTTTAATCAACTTTATGGCATAACATAATATGCCTAAAACCCGAATTAAAATTTGCGGTATTACTAACCTTGATGACGCCTTGTATGCGATTGATTGCGGTGCTGATGCGCTCGGATTTGTGTTCTATGATAAATCCCCGCGGTTTATTGATATTACTAAAGCCAAACAAATTATCAGTCAATTACCACCTTTTGTTAGTTGCTGTGGGCTTTTTGTCAATGCAACACAACAAACGATTCAAGCAGGTATTGATGCTAATATCAGCCTTATTCAATTTCATGGTGATGAAACTACCACAGAATGTGAACAATTTAATTTCCCTTATATTCGCGCAATCCGCGCTAAAGATGCTGACACACTGGTCAACGCACAAAACGCGTACCCCAAGGCACGAGGTTTATTGATTGATAGCTATGATCCAAATCTTTATGGTGGTTCAGGGCAAACCTTTGACTGGTCAATCATTCCAAGTGATATGCGCCAGAAAATCATTCTTGCAGGTGGACTTACTGAGGAGAATGTACAATCGGCAATTACAATGGTTAATCCCTATGCAGTTGATGTTAGCGGTGGCGTTGAATCACAAAAAGGGATAAAATGCCGCCAAAAAATCAAAGCATTTTGTGATGCTGCTCATAGTGTAAATACAATAAGTGATGTCCATGATTAATGATCATACCCGCCTGCCACAAATCATTCATCAAAGCATTACACAAAATGAGGATGAAACACGGCTTGAACTGGATATTTATTTTCATCGTGATCTGATCTTTTTTAAAGGGCATTTTGACAACGCACCTATTTTGCCTGGTATTGCGCAGACTGACTTTGTCATTGCCTTTGCTGCTCGCTTTTTAGAAATTGACAAAAAAACCATTGCTAATATTCCACAACTTAAGTTTAGTCGGGTGATTTTACCCGAGTCTACATTAAAATTATGCATTAGCAAAAAGCCAAGCCTTTTGACATTTCGCTATATTGATAAAAACAATGCTACTTACTCAAGCGGTAAGATCAAACTATGAAACCTGCCTTTTTAATCCCAGTTTATAACCATGGTGATACTTTAGAGCAGGTTGTTTCAGCATTACAACCTTATGATTTAACTTGCCTGATTGTCGATGATGGTAGTGACGACGAAACAAAGTCTTTTATTACTGATATCATTGCAAAATTTGATTGGGTCAAAAGCATCTCACTCCCGCAAAATGCTGGCAAAGGCGCTGCTATTTTAGCTGGATTTGAGTGGTTATTAGCACATAGCTACACACATGCTTTGCAAGTTGATGCGGATAATCAGCATGACTTAACGGATGTTCCCAAGTTTTTGCAAGTGGCTTATGATATGCCTGATTATCTGATTTCAGGCATGCCTATTTATGATCAAAGCATTCCTAAATCACGCTTACATGGGCGTAAGATTACCAATTTCTGGGTTGCTATCGAGACATGGAGTAAATCACTCACTGAAAGCATGTGTGGCTTTAGGGTGTATCCACTGCAAGCACTTCAACCCATCCTTTCAAAGATTCACGGCATGCGCATGGATTTTGATATTGAGATTCTGATTAAAGCGTATTGGCAAGGCATTGAGGTTAATTATATTCCAACCAAGGTGGTTTACCCCGTTGGTGGGCGCTCACACTTTCGGTTATGGCGCGATAATTTGCGTATTTCTTGGCTACACACTCGACTTTTTTTTGGTATGTTTTACCATATGCCACGACGTTATTTTAAATATAGAAAACGCAAAAAATGCAACACAAAAAAACATGCATGATTCAGACAAAGCGAAATTAAAACAAACTCACTGGTCAAAGCATCGTGAAAAAGGCAGTATTATCGGACTTAAGCTGACATTATGGATCGTAAAGCTTTTGGGTCGACATCTAGCCTATCTTTTGACATATCCGGTCATAGGCTATTTCTATCTATTTAGCCGTAAGGCACACCTAGCAATTAATATATATTGTAAAAATCTGCATTTTTATGCACAACAACAAAACCTTGATATACACGTCAAACCATGGCCTATTTTTATTAACTTTGGTAAGAGCCTAGTAGATAAAATTGCTGTTTGGAATGGGCAGATTACACGCAAACATTTGAACTTCATGAATCGCCATGAATTAATTGAGCGCATTGACCAGAAAAAGGGGACAATTATATTTACCGCCCATCTTGGCACAATTGAGATAATGCGTGCGATCTCCAACTCATATCCTAATAGCCGAATCAATGCCTTGGTGTTTAATCAACATGCGCAAAAATTTAATGACACCTTATCGCAAATTAATCCCCACTCGCAATTAAGCCTAATTTCTGTTAGTCACTTTGATATGACTTTAGCAATGCAATTGCAGCAAAAAATTGATCAAGGCGAAATTATCATTATCGCGTGTGATCGCACCCCTGTGACCAACATTACCAATAACCAACGTACGATAAAAGCTCAGTTTCTAGGGAAAGAAGCTTATTTTCCACAGGGTGGATTTTTATTGGCGCATCTTCTTAAAACGCCTGTTTACATGATGCTATGCCTTAAAAAAGGCAAACAGTTTGACGTGGTTTTCAAACCTTTTGCGGAGTCTATTAACTTGCCACGCAGCGAACGTCACGAGCATTTGGCTGATTATGTGCAACAATATAGTGACTTCCTTGCTGGGTATTGCCTAAAATACCCAACACAATGGTTTAATTTTTTTGATTTTTGGCAGTCTAATGACGGATAAACCAATCACTCATATCACCGATATTGTAATACCATTTTTTGATGTTGATAGTTTGCAAATCGCTTGGCATGGTCATTATGTCAAGTACTTTGAAGTCGCGCGTTGTGAGCTTTTAGATAAAATCGGTTATAACTACCACGCTATGGCGCAAAGTGGCTATATGTGGCCAGTGGTTGATTTGCAGATTAAATACATCAAACCTGCGAGCTTTGGACAGACTATCGAGGTACACAGTCAGGTGATCGAATATCAAAACCGCCTGAAAATAGGCTATCAAATCTTTGATAAAGCAACCGGACAAAAACTAAGTAAAGGGCACACAACCCAGCTTGCAGTGACTTTGCATAATCACGAATTACAATTTCAATCACCTAAGACCCTTATCCAAAAAATAGAAGGCTTTCATTATGATTAACTCTTTCTTTAAACGCTTAAGCACTACTTTTTTAGTGGTATTTATACTATTGAACTTAGCTCAAGCCTCAACAGATAATATCTTCGATCATCCACTATCCGCAAGCAATGAACAGGCATTTATTGAAGTTCAAAAAGAGCAAGCACAAATTAGTCATATCACCGGCAACTTCACACAAACCCGTTTTATGAAACTGTTATCCAAACCACTAAAATCCAGTGGTCGTTTTGAGTTATCAAAAACGCAAGGTTTAAAATGGCTGCAAGACAAGCCTTTCCAATCCACCTTAATTGTTACTGAAGACAACATTAAACAATCCATCGAAGGCAAAACTGCTGTTGTTATCACCAAAAAAGAGCAACCGATCGTATTTTCATTTACGACCGTATTCTTATCGATATTCAAAGGTAATACTGATGCTCTAAAGCAATATTTTAAAATTTACTTTATGCAAAACGGCAACACTTGGCATATTGCACTTAAACCATTAGGCGCTCCCCTTGATAAAGCCATCCAAAGCATTGAAATGACGGGTACAAAATATGCTTCACGTATATTTGTCAATGAATCGCAAGGCAATCAAATGTTAATTGAATTTAGCGATGTGAGAGCAGCAGATTAAAAGGATTAAACGTATAAGTTTAGACCCAACTTGATAGTTGCTAGTTTTTCTAACGCGATCTCTCTAATCAAGTTTTATGCAATGCCAATAAATACAGACAACAATCTTTCAATTTCTAGCATGTTGTTTCTATTTAATCGACCAAATGGCGTACCAATTTGCTCCCTTGTCACAGTATGCAATTTGTCAATCATGACCTGTGAGGTTTTCATCAAGCCATTAACTTCACTGGCTTTAACGGTGTATCGAAACAATGGCGTTTCCCTTATTTCACTGGTTACTGGTAAAATAGTCACCGATGGGTGCTCTGCAAATAAATCTGATTGAATAACCAACGCAGGTCTTGGTTTACCATAATCTCCTCGTAAAGAAACCGTCACCAAATCACCTCTTTTAATCACTTCCAACCCTCATTGTCAGAAGAATCATCAATCCAGTCCATAGTATCGCGCTCATGCTGATCATTTAGTAAAAGTCTCGACTGCCTTAAACATTCTTCCTTAAATCCATATTTACGCGTATCTGGAACCCAAATTTGCAAAGGTCTTAACCCTTGCGCTTTTAATTCGTCTCTATGTTTTTTAACTCGCTCTTGGATTGATCGTGGCATTGCATTCTCCATCAACAGTGTTTCATGTAACAATTGTAGTTTAATCATACGTTACATGCAACATATGGTTTTACTTATCAAATTGAATTACTGCACCTCCACGCCGCGCCAGTGCTGAAAAGCAATCTTGCTTAACTCCAATAACATCCCCTTGCCATCTATTGCCTGAATATTATGTGATTGACACCATGCAGTAAAAACTGTGCCATTTGGTGCATACATTAAGTCATATGCCAATGCGCCATTTGCAAAGTTATTAAGTTTTAATGGTAGATTCTCCTTGGCAACGCTCGCTGAAGTTGCATTGATTACAACATCAAATACACCTGCAATTCCATTTAAAGCACAGGCACTCAATTTAACCACACTATTTGTTGAGCGTGCCACTAGGTTATGCGCTTTTTCTTTAGTGCGATTGGCAATCGTAATACTTTCTGGATTTTCACGCACTATAGCGCCTAAAATCCCTTTAGCAGCGCCACCGGCACCTAAGATTAAAACTCGCTTATTCTGCAAGCTGATATTTAAATTATTTTTAATATCATTCACAAGTCCAAGACCATCAAGATTTAAACCAATAAACTCACGATCACTATTGATAATCACATTACTCACTGCTTGTGCTTCTTGTGCTAGATCATCTAATTTATCGCAATAACGGTATAGCTCTTCTTTAAATGGTAAGGTAACACTTAAGCCTTTGACAGCTTGATCAAGACGCAGCACATTCAAGGTTTGTTCTAGATTATCAGGACAAATTTCCAGTGCCTCATAATGCATAGTTTGTCCTGTTTTAGCGGCAAAATCTGTGTGAATTTGGGGAGATAAACTATGTTTAACGGGATTACCTATAACATAATATTGATCTACTGGTTGCTTGATAGGCATCTATATCATCCTTTGTTATATTAGATATCAAGAGCCTATTGAAGCATTTTCAGAGATAACTGAGAAGTGTTTTATTAGCGCTAGAGTAAGTAAGGTATTATTTCCCGCATTGGATTATGTGCAATCACACTCCCCTAGGCTTCTATCTTAGAATATTTCAGCAACCATACAGCGCACACTTCCACCACCAACACTTTCTATGGTGGAAACATCAAAAGAAAGACGCTGATTAAAGCTATCTATCATCTCCTTTTGTTGTGATGTCAGGCTATCCTCAGCTTGTTTGGACATTAGTAAATATTTTTCACCTTTATTATTACCAACCTGAATCATATTGCCTGCCATGGAATATAACTGATCAAAGCTAATATTTATAATATACTTGCCGCTATCAGATAACTTTCTCTTTATTAAAGCCTGCTCTTCTTTATCTGGGATTGCATCTAAACAAATAATCACAAATTGATCCGCAACTGCAAGCATGACGTTAGTGTGATAAATTGCCTTTCCCTCTTTATCTTCGCTATTAAAAACAACCAACTCATAACCCATAATCTGAGTTACATGCTGCGCCAACTCGACATCAGCTCTGTTTGACTTTGCTAAATAGGCAATTTTATTTGCATGATCAAAAACAAAAACACCGGTGCCCTCAAGTGCGTGCTCAACTGCTCCAATGCGGCGCAAATCAGTCACAATATAATCTTCACCTGTTTTCTGCTTTAAAGTTTCACATAACAACTCAAGCTGCACTTCTGCCTGTCGATTTAGATTATGCATGGGATAAATAAATAGACGTTTAACACCATCTATTTCATGAGTACTAAACCAATTGTTGGGAAAAACCGCATCTGGTGTTACCGCTTTAGGCGAAGGCAAAACAACCACTTCAATACCATGACTCTTTAGTTTACAAACCATGTTATTGAACTCCGACATCGCTCTACTGGCAATAATTTCTTTTGGCAAAATATGTTTATTTTGAAAAGAGTTACTAACCGCTGTTTGCTCGTTATAGGAGAAGTGTGTAGGTTCAACCATTATTACTTTTTTTGCTATCAAATTATCCATCCATTCACCTCTTCAAAACTTATATACCATCTCGCACTATTGGCATAGACATACATCTTGGACCTCCACGGCCTCTAGATAATTCAGAGCAAGGTATTTGGTGAACGGTAATATCATTTTCCTGAAGCAACCTATTTGTAATAACATTACGTTGGTAAACAAAAACCTCACCAGGACGAAGTGTTAATGTATTTGCGCCATCACTCCATTGCTCCCTAGATCCCGTAATGAAATCATCACCACCACAATAAATAAGCTCCATTTTTTTATCTAGTTCTCTAGATAATATGACTTCAATTGAACCTGTTAATTCTTCACACTTTACCTGCTGTCCATCAGCTTTTGATAACTTATATATACTTGATGTATGTGCTATATCTCGATGCATCGTCATTTTTTGATGGTCTACTTGAGTAAGCACAGTATCTAAGTGCATAAACGCGCGGCTCACAGGGATTTTAATAGCAAGTATTTTGCTTATTTTATGTGACTCATGATATTTCTTATTGAAAAATAACTCATGTGCAAACTGCTCAATTGCCTCTGCTGAGGTTCTTTGTGAAATCCCTATTGCCAAAGTATTCTCATCTAAAACAAGTATATCCCCACCTTCAATTGACCCCGCATTCATTCGTAAATCTATTTTAGTCGCTTGAGAAAAACGTGGATGATACTGCAAAACACTATTAATAAAAGTGCTCTCACGTTGCCTTGTTGGCGCATACATACTGTTAAGTGAGATCATATTCCCAAAAACAGAGGCTGGATCTCTTGTAAAGTATAGATTAGGTATCGGCTGAAGCCAAAATTGTTCTTTTTTTGCAGACTGTGAACTTAGGCTATTATCGGTGATTTTTATTTCATTTTTCTTTATGCCTGCCATTAATTTTTCACACAGCTCCTTACCAGAGAATTGCAGCAAATACTCCATTAAAGCAGTTGTTATTTTTATATTTTTCAACCCAGAAACACTAAGAAGCTCACTAATAACGTTGAGCTTATATGATGATTCAGTCAATACTTCACTAACAAGATCTTCTAAATACAAAACCTCTGTATCGTTATTTCTCAGTAGTTGCACAAATTCATCATGCTCTCTTTGTGCTGTATCTAGATATGGAATGTCATCAAACAGTAATTCCTCTAAACTATCTGGCGTTAAATTACATAACTCCACCCCAGGTCTTTTCAATAATACAGTTCGCAATTTACCAATTTCACTTGGAATGCATAAATCAATTTCTTGGTTAATATTGGGCATATGACTATCAGCCTTAGTTTCACAAAGCATATTTTTCTCCATTCATATTATTTTAATTTTGGGGCTCACCCTCTGAAAAACTATAATTCAACTTGATATTTTTGATGTATCTGTAATGCGCCATTATCACCATGCTCATTTAATACGGAGAATAAATCCTTAGGATCTTTTAATGCCGGAATCATGTTCATTGGTACACCAATATTGTATTTCTCAGCCAATTGATATGTAAGCTTCAATGCCGAAAAATCCTCCAAAGCAAAACCAACAGAGTCAAATACAGTAATCTCATCTTGGCTAACGCGTCCTTGCTTTTCATTTGAGATAAGTTGCCATAATTCAGCATAAACAACTTTCTTTGCTTCTTCTTCAGTGAAATGTTGAATCTCACCTTCAATAAACGATTGCTCAAAAAATTCAACCACTACTTTAGCGCGTGGCAATATTGCTTGATCTAACTCAGTTTTGCCTGGGCAATCACCACCTAGACCATTGATATGTACACCTTCTTTAATCCAGCTATTTTCAATCACAACAGCATGTGCTTTGCATGCAGTACACACCGTAATAATATCAGCACCCTTGACGGCCTCTTCATTGCTCGCACAAGGAATGAGCTCAAAGTCGTAAGCTTGCATGTTTTTCTCAAAACGACGCATCGCCTGTGGATCAATATCATGGTAACGAATCGTTTTAATATCACGCACAATGGCTGTTGCTAACGCTTGGAAATCGCTTTGTGCACCTGTACCGATTAATGCCAAGGTGTTGGCATCTTTTCGTGCTAAATAATCAGTTGCTAACGCTGAAGTTGCTGCTGTGCGCAAACCTGTTAACACCGTCATTTCTGAAATCAACAGTGGATGACCATCAGATACTTTTGATAACTGCCCTGTCGCTATAATCGTTTGCTTATTCTGCAATGGATTCTTTGGATGTCCATTGACATATTTATAGGCAAATAACTCTTTATCCGCTGTCGGCATTAATTCAATGACACCATCTGGCACATGAAATGCTGGGCGTGGTATTTTATCAAACTCTTGCCAACGTAAAAAATCACCCTTTAAAGTTGTCATTAAGTCAACTAAATACTGTCTTAAACCATGTTTATGAATAAGCTCAGCTAGCTTTTCAACTGAAATTACTTTGATCATTAAATTTCTCCTATCCCACATATTTTATATATAAAGTTATATAAGATTATAAAACTTTATACTGAATATATTTTTAACAATATCACATGCACTTACCATAGATAAATAGATCATGTTTTTATTGTAGATTTGCAACAAGAGGTAATATAAATTTAATAATCAAAAATAGCAAATAGATTCATGCACAGATTTTTAAGCCCACTATTATAGGTGTTTTAAAGCTTAATCGGACTCACAACATACGTACTGCGACTATCATCATCCTTGATAAGTAAACTCATTTGCGGGCTATCAAAATAAAAATCAATGTGCTCTGAATCTAACACATCAACAATATTTAAAAGGTAATTTACGTTAAAACCAATTTCCATTGGTTGGTCACTATATTTTACTTCCATTTGATCTTGTGCTTCTTCATGCTCTGGATTATTTGCTGATAGAAGCAAAGCATTATCCTGAAGCTCTAAGCGCACACCGCGATACGTTTCATTCGATAAGATAGCCGTACGTAGTAATGCCTGTTTTAATTCAACTCGATTAGCAACTAATAGCTTTGTATTATTCGGTGGAATCACTCTTGTATAATCAGGGAAACGCCCTTCAATAAGTTTTGATGTAAACTGAAAATCAGGCAAGATGATTCTGAAATAGTTTTTACCAATTTGCACTTCAATTTCAGCATCCTCAGGCGCTGACAACGTGCGCTCTAGTTCTTTAATCGCCTTGCTTGGCACAATAATCTGAACAGCATCTAGGAAAGTATCTTCTATTAATACTTCAGAGCTAGCCATACGATGACCATCAGTCGATACAGTGCGAAATCTATCGTTATTGACTTCCCATAACATACCATTTAAGAAATAACGCACATCATTATTTGCCATGGCAAATTTTACACGCTTAATTGCCGAGTTAAGCTGGGCATATGACAGCTTAAACATCGCTCTACCTGTATCTTCATTCATCACAGGAAAGGATGATGCTTTCAAGATTGACATGGTAAATTTACTGCGATTACATGCAATTAATACCCGATCATTTGCTTCTTCTGTTATTTTGAGTGATGCGCCCTCTGGTAGGTTACGTACAATATCATGAAGCTTTTTAGCAGGAATAGCGATACTACCATCATCAGATGCTTCTTCAAGCTCAACATAACTGACAATTTCAGTCTCTAAATCAGAGGCCTTTAAGCGCAGTTTACCCTCTTCAATAATAAATAATACGGAGCTTAGCACTGGTATCGTATGCTTTTTATCAGCAATCGATACTAAACCTTGTAACGGCTTTAATAATGCATCGCGAGAAAGTGTAAATTGTAACATCATATCTCCCCTGGGAATTAATGCGCTAATTTGCGCGATAAGTTTTGATAATCATCCTGTATATCAACATTATTGACAATCAGTTTCTTTATAGTCCTTACAGCATGTAAGACTGTAGTGTGATCTCTACCACCAAAAAAGCCACCAATTTCCGGCAAACTATGATTGGTAAACTCTTTAGCTAACGCCATTGCCATCTGCCTTGGGCGTGCAACATCACGACTTTTTTGCTTTGATAATAAGTCTGTAATTTTAATATTATAATAATCAGCAACAACACGTTGGATATTATCTACTTTGACAATTTTATCCTGTATTGAAATAACATCTTTTAAGCATTCATAAGCAAGTTTCTCATCAATGGCTTTTTTATTAAACTGAGCATAGTTAAGTACGCGTCTCAACGCCCCTTCTAATTCTCGCACATTAGAGCGAATATGCTTTGCCATAAAAAGTGCTACATTTTGATCAATAGGTCGACCAAATTGACTCGATTTATGTAATAAAATCGCACTTCGTGTTTCAAGATCAGGAATGTCAATTGTAACAGTTAAACCATAACCAAAGCGTGAAACTAGACGCTCTTCAAGTTTAGGAATTTCCTTAGGATACTTATCGCAAGATAAAACAACCTGCTTACCATTTTCAAGCAAAGTATTAAATGTGTGGAAAAACTCCTCTTGAGAGCCTGCTTTACCCGCAATAAACTGGATATCATCAACTAATAATACATCGACAGAGCGATAAAAATTCTGAAACTCATCACCTGAGTGTAAACGTACCGCATCAACATAGTCTTTAACAAAGCGTTCAGATGTTACATATAGCACTTTTGCTGTTGGGTTATTATGTAATACATAGTTACCAATAGCATGCATTAAATGTGTTTTACCCAGTCCACTACCACCATAGATAAACAATGGGTTATACGCCAATCCTGGATTGATAGAAACTTGCATCGCTGCAGCACGAGCTACTTCATTTGCTTTACCAACAACAAAGTTATCAAAATTATATTCTTTTTTTAATGGTGAGCCAAAATCAACACGTTTTTGATCTTTTGGCACGGACAATGCTTCATCAAAGCCATAAAGCTCACTGGAAATACCTGAGTTTTTATCCACTTCAAGTTCACTTTTTTCATCCGCTAACTCATTATGCTCACCCAAAGTATCAACAACTACTGGTGTAATCGCGACGTTTTTATTGAAAAGATCCGTCTGTGGGCCAACGCTACTTTTGATTGTTTGAGTTTGCATTGCTGTGGTTTGTGTTTCCACATTTTGCGTGTTATCGCTCTTTTTTACTGAAAACTCAACAATTAAATGGCTATTTTGTTTGTATTTTTTCAAGGTATCCACAAGAACCTGTTGATATTTGGTCTTAACCCAACCAAGAAAATAATTATTCGGTGCATAAATTGTGAATAAACTACCTTGATCATTTGTTTTTAATGGGGTTATCCATATCCTATACTCTTGTTCAGACAAGTTGTCTTTTAAATAATCCAAACATTGTGACCAAACATTCATACTTACAATGCATCCTATATATATCAAGGGTTTCTAGTATTTATTTAAAGCTTTAAATAGACTAGAAAAAGTTTATATTTTTAAATTAGCTTCGGATTATATCAAAGCTTTCACAGCATGCAATGCTTGTGACAAAAGTCTGTGGATAACTTTGTGGATAATGGTGTGAATTTCTTGTTAATTGCATTGTTAATAACTATGTGTATAAGTATGTTCATATCCCTTTGGATTTTTTTGTGGAAAAAATTCACACAGGAAAAAAGAATTGATAATCCACAGACAATAAACAGCAAATACACATCATTATCCACAAAAGTATACACAACAAAAAGTAGCGGTTTTAAAGGGTTTCAGATAGTTTATCCACAAATATCCACAAACCAATAACAGAAAAAACAAAGAAAAAGAATTTATCTATTTAAAAAAAGAAAAAGGGAAAGATGAAAAGAAAAGTGGATAAAAAGAAAAAAAAGGAGGATTCAATAAAATCATTTATAAACAGATATAATAATCCCATGAAACAAACTGTGAATGTTTTATCAAACTCAAAACGATAAAAAAGGTGATCTGTGAATTATTTCAAAATAATGATTGAAAAGACTTATGAAAATATGAATAATGGCAACCGCTGGTTTGGTTCTCTTGCGACACTAGTTTATGAACCCCGTCAGGTCCGGAAGGAAGCAGCGGTAATAAATGATGTGTGTGCCGAGATGTAAGCTAAACCAGTATTCGATTGGATTAGTTATATTGATATAAATTATTGTAATCCATGGTTGAGATAATGCGTTTTTCATATTCACCATCTTCAAGTTCAGAATAATGCACCAAAGTTTTAATGAGATCTTTACCTGTTATAGGTTTATCCTCTTTGGTTAATTGTGAACGTAATACACGAAACTCTTGAAAATTAGTACCTGTATTCAGTAAGTTAAAATAAGATTGCACACTATCTTTAGGAGATGGAAAAACTTGAACTTCATTAATTGCACCTGCTCTACGTTGTTTAGGAACAATACCACAACCTTTGGTAAAACAATGTTGACCAAAATAATTATTCCCATCAACGGCAAAGCGAGAAGTTCCCCAGCCAGTTTCAAGCGCTGCTTGCGCAAGTACCATACTTGTTGGAATAGTATTAACTTTAATCAATAGATCTTTAACTATTTGAGTTAAAGAATTTTCGTCAAAATTAACTTTATATTGTTCACACAATCTAGATAATTGACCTTGCTGCGCTTTAGAAAGCTTTTTGTTTTGATTAAGCATTGCAAGCATAGTTTCTAATGCCTGTCGTTGGCTTAAGACATCTTTTTGTACTTGATGAATAAACGGCAACATATAGTCAATAAATGCCTGTTTACGATCACTAACATTGCTAATAGCTTGAAAATCAGGCTTGGCTGTTGTTGTATTTTCTGTACTTTTAGAGCAACTTGTTATAAAGCTTGCTAAGCTAAAAGCTAAAAGTCCTGATATAGATAGTCGAAACAATGTTGTTTTTCTCATAATTATCTCCTCTTATTATTCTCTCTATATACATTGAATCTTTAGCATAGACTATAACCGCTAAGAAAGGTTGTTTGTGCTGCTTTTTTTATACGAACTCATCTGATAGACTGCGGTAGTTATTATTGTAAATAAAATACAGGGGAATATGATGACAACAGCAGTTGATATGGTTAGCGAATTAAATATAGAAACATTAAAGAATGAATCTATATGGCAATATTTCATTGAAATAACTCAAATTCCAAGACCGACCTTTCATGAAGAAAAAATCAAAGCTTATTTATTAGAATGGGCGAAAAACAACAACTTCAAAACGAAGATTGATCAAGCTGATAATATCGCGATTTATGTACCGGCAACCAAAGGCTATGAATCACACAAACCAGTTGTTTTACAGGCACATAAAGATATGGTGTGTGAGAAAAATGAAGAAGTAACATTTGATTTTCTAAATGATAGTTTACAGCTAGAGATTGTTGATGGATGGCTTAAAGCAAAAGGCACAACACTTGGTGCTGATAATGGTATAGGCATTGCTGCAGCAATGGCAGCTGCAACGGATAAAGATATTAAACGTCCAGCACTTGAAATATTAATCACTGCTTCAGAAGAAAGAGGATTAATTGGTGCGAATAATTTGAGTAAAGACTTATTAACAGCCAATACGATGATCAATCTAGATACAGAAAGCTGGGGAGATATCTATGTCGGTTGTGCCGGATCACAATCTGCAACAATGATATTTAAAAATGAAATCATTGAGCAATCTCCTTCACTTCAAAGTATTGAAATCATTGTCAATGGCCTTAAAGGAGGACATTCAGGTTTAGACATTGATAAGCCGCGTATTAATGCGGCAAAGTTTATGAGTATGATGCTTGATAATTTAGATCAAAACCATTCATATAACATTAACGAAATCAAAGCAGGGAACCTACCAAATGCCATTCCACGTGAAGCTAAGGCTATTATTTCTTGTCAAGTTGAAGATATAGCGCAAATAAAAGAAGCGTTAACGCATTATTATCATAATTGGTTTGCGATTTACCAAAAAAATGAGCCTAATTTTGCATTAACAATCAAAGAAGTAACAATGGCAAAAACGGCATTTAATGACGATTTGAAAAGTCGTTTATTAAACGTATTAACAAGTATACATTCAGGTGTATTAGCGATGAGTCCTGCGATGCCAAATCTGGTAGAAAGCTCAAACAACGTATCTTCGATTAAATTAAAAGATGACGATATTGTTATTACTATTTATACACGCAGTGATAATAATTTAGCGATCAATAATTTTATGCAATCGGTTAAACGCATAGCAGCTCAAAATAACGCGATTTTTAACAAATCACAACTATCTCCTGGCTGGAAGCCAGATATGAGCTCTAATGTACTTAAAATTGCTAAAGATAGCTATTTTTCACTTTATTCTAAAGAGGCAAATATCAAAGCGATTCATGCTGGTTTAGAGTGTGGTGCTATCGTTGATAAATATCCACACATGGATATGGTTTCAATAGGACCTTCAATTGAAGGTGCACATTCACCTGATGAAAAAGTAAAAATCAATACAGTTAGCGAGTTTTATCAGCTATTGAAAGCAATGTTAGAGAGATTATAGAAAAAGGAGTAAAGAGAGTAAGCAAAAGTCATCGTTGTGTAGGTGAGTCACTCTATGTGCTTGACGACATAAAGGTTATCTAAGGAGGGGAGGGAGGATGACGACCCACCTAACACATCCCTAGTATAGTAAAGGATTTTAAAAGTGTTAGTGTTTTTCTAAAAAAAAGTGAAAAAATTTTCTCAATATAATAAACACCTTGGAAATATAAGGTTTTCAGCATGATTAATGGTGGATATATAAAAGAAACTTAAACTATGTCACCTTAATTTGTAATATTTTTATGTTATTCTTAGGCAACCATAGTAATTTGATGATAACAACGCCTGTTTCTGGAAAAGATGTTTTAAAAACACTATTAAAAAATGGATGGGAATTACATAGAGTTAAAGGTTCTCACCATATTTTGATTAAATCAGGAGTAACAATAACTATCCCAGTGCATGGTAATAAAGACATGAAAATCGGTCTGCTTAAATCAATATAAAAGCAAACTAAATTAAAATTTTAAGGTGGTAAATAAATGTTAAAATATCCATTTAAAATTACTAAACATAGCGATGATGGAGAATATTACCTCATTGAATCTATTAATTATCAAGGCGGTTTTAGTCAGGCTGATACGCTTGAGGAAGCCTTTGAAAATGCACATGAGGTAATAGACTTGCTTGTGGGTTATGCTATAGAGCAAGATAAAATTGAATTGCCAAAACAAGTAAAAGGCAAAGATATTTATATGATTGCACCATCAATAGAGTATGCAATTCCAATTATGCTAAAGCAAGCCAGACAAGCAAAAGGTATGAGTGCACCACAAGTGGCTAAAGCGCTTGGTGTACCTTATCAAAATTATTGGCGTATCGAGAAAGGTGAGCGTAAAAATTTAACCATTAATACCTTGCAGCGTGCTGCTGCGGTACTTGGATTAAGTGTTGATATTAGTTTTGTGTAATATATCAAAAATATTATCATTGATCGTTATGGATTGCTGTTTTCAGGATAAATAACCGAATTTTTATGATCATCATTCCAGATTTCTTGCTCACTTAATGTTGTCTCAATCAACTCAATAGGAGCGCCTTCCACTTCAATCATTGCAACTTTAAATCCTGCAAAAGGCTCATAGGGCGCCATGATAATTTTCTGGTTTTTAATGGCTTCAGCTAAGTTATCCACTTTAAAAGCGACATGAGTTTTGATTTGAATCAGTGGATGCAAAGGACATTCTTCTTCAAAACGATGGTATTGGATACGAAAAGGATTATGTCCTTTAGTCGTGTACATTTTAAATGATGAGCTATAACGTTCATCTGGATGTTTTTCTGTTGTAGGGATGCCCATATGGTGGTATTGATAGTTGATGTTCGTCATGCTAGAAAATGATATTGTCTAATTTTTAGCAAATAATAATATGTTGATCTAAACTTGTAAACTTAAGTTTTAAGGCATAAGTAGGCTATGACCACAATTACTGCCCACTTCGATTTTGTAAGCGTTGACTGAACGTAAGTCGAAGCCTCTATGAAGTGTGATTTTCCTCAAGCTTACCACACTTCGACTTACACTCAGGGTACGGTGAGCACTTATGGGTGAATATTTAGTCTTAGCCCATAAATAATTGCAAAATTGCCTCACGATCAATTTTACTTTGTGCATTAACAGGAATTTCATCACCATAGCGAAACGATTTAGGCAGTAATATTTTCTCAAACCAATGACCTAGGAAGTGACGCAAAGTGTTATTGAATGCTAAGGCACTCAAGTGCTCTTTTTGTTGTTTACCTGATGGTGATAAAACGATAAAAACACCAATATATTCGCGCGATTTTTCAAGTTTTAGCGCATAAGAATCATCAACCCAAGTGTGTGCTTTAAGTTTATCTTCAAGCTCTGTAAGTGATAGACGTTTGTCTTCAAGCTTTACAATCCGTCCTTTGCGACCTTGTAAGATAAATTGATTAGGCTTGATTAACTTAATGACATCATCCGTATCAATAAATGGTTCAAGAAAAAAATCAGCATAAACACGCAATGTCTGATCTTTATTTTGTGTTATTTGCACATCATCAAAGCATTGCCAAAGTGGATCACTTAGTTGTTTGCGCCAAGCAATAATACCTGTTTCACTACTACCTAATATTTCATTAACAGTTAACTTTAAATGATTAGTTAAGCTCAGCGCTACTTCATTTTTTAATAAGCTCCCTGCGCTAAAACAAGTAATCTTAGAAAGGTTTTCTTCAAAAGTTAAACGCGATAACAAAGCAGGGCTTGAGATAAAAACAAATAGATGATTTATATCTCTTAATTGTTCTAACTCCTCACTTAATTCAATGCGCTGACTATAGATAGGGCATCCTATTAAGGCGGGCCATAGAAAATAAAAAATAAAGCCATAAAGATGTTGATGATGGACACTGCTAGTAACCATTTGTTCTTTATCAAGCTTAAAAAAGTTATTTAAGATATTAATCTCATTGACTAAGTGCTTAAATTTTTTAGTGATTTTTTTAGGTTTTCCTGTAGAGCCTGAAGTGAAAAAGATAATATCTGAGGTGAATAGGCAATCATTTATTTTATCCTCAAATAAATCATTAGCATTAAGATCAATTGCCTTATTGTTAAAACAAAAGCATTGTTGCTTTTCATTAAAATAAATTGTTGCAATGTCTTCACTATTGGCAATATCCTCAAAAACACCACATGTATTATTAGGTGGCAAGATAATGGACTTGTTAGTAATTAAGCCACTAAAAAAACCGATATAAAAATGATAAATATTGTCACAATAGAGAGTGATTGAAGCTTCTTTTTGTTGGCTTAAAAAATGCGCGAGTGGAAATATGATTTGTTTAATTTCACCAAGCTGCGTTGGAAGGTTGTTTTTTTTGCCATGGCAAAAAATGATTTTGTCATCATCGAAGTGTCGAAATAATAAGTCTAAATAATCTTTCATTTGCTGTTTTTTCTTTTAATAAAAATGCGCACAACAAACTCACAAACAAAAAATGCACCAATCAATATATAAGAAATCAATCCATTATAGATTGTCCAAACATGTAATGAACTAAACAAAGCGCTATAGCAAGAAACTAAAGCATTTAACAGAAAGAAAACACACCACGCAATCGTTACTTTACGTGTGTATGCACTGACAAAGTGCGGTAGTGGTTGACGTGATGTTTTTTTGGCAAATTGATAAATAATATTCTCTTTTGCGAATAATGAAGTAACAAAAATACCTAAAAAAGCAAGATTCATGGCAACAGGGTAAAGTTTAATGAAGATGATATTGAGTGACAGCATTCCTAATAAACTGATAGCAATACCAATGCCTGAGAGGGTAAATAATGCATATTTAGGCATGATGCTATGATCGTTTTTGTGATTGAAAATCGCTCGTAAGCCAAAAAGGCAAAGGATAATTAAACTTAACCCTTGTACGGATAAAAACTGTATGCCAAAAAAAATAACAAAGGGATAAAGTAAAATAGCAATAGCAATGATAAGGGTGGTTAAGCTACGTAAGGACATTATTGGTTGTTAATTTCTTGGTCAATGATTGTGACGATATCATTGACAGTTTTTACTGATTTAAATTCTTCAGGTTTAAACTGTTTGTCAGTTTTACTTTGTAAATAAACAATAAGATCTACCGCATCAATACTATCTAAATCAAGATCTTCATATAAACGCGCTTCAAGTGTTACATCTTGTGGATCAAGCTCAAAAAGCTCAGCAAATATTCCTTGAAGTTCTTGGAGAATTTGCGCTTTTGATGTACTCATTTTTTACCCCTTATTATTTTGCGTCTTTTGTGTTGCAATAAACTGCGCTAATGTTTTAACTGATTCAAAGTGCTTTTTGACATCATCAGTGTCTTCATTGAGCTCAATATTATATTTTTTCTTCAAGGCAACGCCAAGCTCCAATGCGTCGATGGAGTCTAATCCAAGTTCGTCACCAAATAATTGCATATCACTGGCAATATCTTTAGTAGTAATATCTTCTAAATTAAGCACGTCAATAATCAGTTCTTTTAATTCTAGTTCAAGTAGGGTGTTATTCATTAATCAATATGACCTTGTAATTGTTGTTGTAATATCTTTGTTAACCTTCTTGCGGCAACCGAAGGAAGTTGATTGCACTCATTTAAAATCGCTTGAGTATCAATAAGATCCTTAACCGTTAACGTAAAGATAGGTTTTGTCGCGGGTATTTTATACCATTTATCATTTTTTGCCAGTGTACTGGGGATACAGCTTAAATGAATAATGCGAATTGGTACTCCCGCGCGAATGGCAATTTGTGCCGCTCCTCTTTTTAATTGGATTGGCATATGAGGAATAGAACGCGTACCTTCAGGAAACATCAATAAGTTATTACCTGAATTTAATGTTGCCTTGATATCACTAAATGTTTGTTCAGGGTCGATATTGGGAATATACCCTGCAGTGGAGATAACGCGTCGTATAAATCGATTGTGCCATAATTGTGCTTTAACGATGTTGTCACAAAAGGGTAGCTTAGAGACGATTGAGACATAGTCAATTAAGGTGGGGTGATTGGCGATGATTAATGTGCCTTTGTCTTTTTTTAATTTGTCAAAACCAATAAAATGAAAACGAATAAGACCTAAGCCAGACATCGTCGCGGTAAAGAAACGAAATGTTAAATAAATACAATATTGCGCAATATGTTTTTTTTTGCTTTTTTGCTGTTTTGAACGAGTTATTTTAGCAATGACTACTGCCATAGGAATAATAATATACCCTAATAGTAAACCACCTAAAGAGAATAATAAAAAACAAAATCCTGTGGCGATTAGGCGCCATAGGTAGTTTATTTGGTTAAACAACATATGTATTGATATGAACAATTAAGTTTAGGCTATTATCAATTAAACAGCATGGTTAGTCAAAAAGACTCATCTATCGCTTAAGGTAGTACCATTAGTCTCTAAACTTCTATATTTTATCGCTTTTTCAGGAGCGACTAATTAGCTTAAATAATCTAATTGAATATGCTTAGCAAGCAGCCTTAATTTATCTTGATTAATCACACAGTAAAGCATTTGACGACTACGGTTTTGCTTTATCAATCCAACTTTTATAAGTCTTTTTATATGATGGGAAAGTGTTGAAGCAGGAATATTCAAATTCTCTTGGATTTTTCCTACTAAAATACCTTCTTTTCCATATTTGACGGAGCACTTAATTATTTGAAGACGGATACTATGCCCAAGTTCAGCAAATATTTCAGCAGCTTCTTCATGCGTGATTTTATTATTCATCTCTTATTTCCGGTTAGGCTCATTATCTGCGTTGTGATAATTATAATTATTGCACAGTTGTTCTTTACAAGGGATGTTTTCTAGCAACGAGCAAGTTAATGCTTTTCCTCGCTTCTTTGCATTATGAATAAACTCAAAAAATGCCAGATACTTTGGTAGTTTTTCCTGAGAAATCCCTCGATGTGGTCTCAACTATGATCTCAGTAGAGACCGACAATCCTCTTGAATGTTAACATGAACTTCATGAAACCCATCAGCATCCTCATTGCGTTCATTTACCCTCATGTAACCCTAACCCGCGATGCTATGTCTTCGATTACATAGAGCCTTTGGGTTAAATATTTTCTATGTAATCAAGCTAACTCAAATAAGCAACAAAAGTTATATTTTTAAGGTTATTGTATTTTTTTGCGCTGTATTTTTAACAAAGCAATTGCCAAGATGCCTCCAAGAATCGATAGTACAATATTTAGTTTGAGAACATTTTGAAAACCAATATTATGATTTATTGATGCTGAATATACAATTGTTGCAATCGCTATACCAAAAGTAGCTGAGATATAAATAGCGGTACTAATAATTCCAGAGCCATCTGCCACCTTATCTTTCTCGATAGCTCCAAGACCAACAGCTGGTGCTAATGTTGAAGTAATACTAAAGCTTGCGCCAAGTAAAATTAGACCGAGGGATATGCCATAAAATTCAATGCTTTGGACCCCTAAAATAAGAACTAAAGATCCAATCAACTGAATAATAAAGCCAAGCAAAAAAACTTTTTTACTTGAGATGATATTTAGTAATTTAGGAGTATAAAAGGATGCCAAGAACAAGGTGAATGTTACAAATAACAAAATACTTCCAGCCTCAAAAGAGCTATAGTGTAAATTATTCTGGCTATAAATGTTAAAGAAATAAATTAAATCTTCCATGATGAAGAAACTAATAAAGTAACACAATACTGAAAATAAAAAAGTTAAATTAGAAAATATTTTGAAATCTATGATCGGGCTCTTAGTAGATTTTTTCTCAAAAACTACAAAGATTATAAGTAGTACTAAACTAAACACTAATAATACAATTGAATAGTAGCTTGACCAACCATAACCCTCTCCATACATAAGCAACCAAGTTAATGGTACTAAGAAAAAAGTAAACAGGATCACTCCTATAAAATCAAACCCTTTCAAAGACTTAACAGCTATGACTTTAGTTTTATCTATACTAATATTGCTTGTTGCAAATATAATAATACCTACCACAGCAATAAAGTAAAAAATTAGTTGCCAGCCCATTAAATCTGAAAAAAATCCACCTATCACAGGACCAACCCCCATGCTTAAACCCATAGAGGCTGACCAAACTGCAATGGCTTTGGCATGTTTGTTCTCTGGAAGAGTTTGTTTTAGCATCGCCAATGAAGTTGGAATAATTAATGCTGCTGAAACTCCTTGCAAACACCTCATGATAACAATTAGACTGAAAGAATTGGTTAGAGCAATGATAATAGAAGATAGTATTAGCAGCATAAGCCCTAAATTAAACAATTTTGTCCTTTTATAAATGTCTCCCAATCTAGAAACCGGAATAATTAAAAGCGCAGATATCATCGTATATCCATTAATCAACCACTCTAAAGAACTCAATGAAACTCTAAATTGATGCTCTACTTTAGGCAATACTGCCATTAAAGATGTCGTTGAAAATGCCATAATGAATGCAGCTAACGCCATAGACATGATAAAGAGCAAATGCTTCGACTCGTTATGCTTTTCGTTCATTTTTCACCTCTTATAAAATTTATAAAATAATATTTCTATATTTCTAGAAATATGGATATTAAAGCGTAAGAGAATTAATGTCAAGAACAAAAGTAACCGTTCTAAGATAAGTTATTACCTGAGTTTAATGTTGCTTTGATATCACTAAATGTTTGCTCAGGATCAATGTTGGGAATATAACCTGCAGTGGAGATAACGCGTCGTATAAATCGATTGTGCCATAATTGCGCTTTAACTATATTGTTACAAAAGGGTAGCTTAGAGATGATTGAGACATAGTCAATTAAGGTGGGGTGAGTGGCGATGATTAATGTGCCTTTGTCTTTTTGGGCGCATTCGCGATTTGTGGGTAAATCAGCTGTAGTTTAACTTGAACTGAATGTGATACTTATGTACAAATAGCCTACCGCCTTTAAAACATAAGCAAATTACGGATGAATTTAGCTGAGCAAAACCTAGAAACGATTTAGAATGAGATATCAAATACGATAGTAGAGTTATCTAAACTTAACACCGTTACGGAAAATAAGCTTGATAAAGATCGTATTGAGCATGCTCAAGATCTATCAAGCAAACTCTCCGATTTATATGCAGCATTAAGTCATCAAGAGAAGGTGCTCAGCGACTCATTTAAAAAAGATGAAAAAGCACAGTTAGATGCCACAGGCAAGCGTTATATCTTCAAAGACTACAGGGCGACTAATGTGATGTATCGCAATGGTAACCGTTTTGATATTTATATGCCTTATTATCTTTTCAAAGGAACAAATAAAGGCAAAGGTACAGGCTGTAAACCAGGCTTGCAATTGCTAGGCATTCACCATGCTGTATCCAATGGTTTAAGCACCTATATTGCGATGCTTTCGGCAGCATTGAGCTCATATGATGAAGTCAAAAAGCATCTGGCTAAAATCAACATCCATTTGTCAGTGGCGTCAATTGTTAAGATCAGCAAACATATCAGTAAATTAGCACGCCTAAGTCAATCGGCAGAAAAGTATTTATCAGGATTTAACAATACCAACACGATTGTTGTATCGATAGATGGCGGTCGCATTAGAATACGAAGTAAAAAGCGAGGTCCAAAGACAGCTAAAAAGCGTAATCGATTTAAGGGTCAGTGGCGAGAGGTTAAGCTATTTGTTATTTACGTGGTTGATGAGGAAGGTAATAAGATTAAGAAGGAGTTACCGATTATTGATGGCATCATTGGCAGTCCTCAGAGGGTGTTTAATTTACTTAAAAACTACTTAGCTGGGCTTGATTTAAACACAGTGAAGAATCTTGTTTTTGTTGCTGACGGAGCCCCTTGGATTTGGAAGCGTATTAATCAACTTCTTGAAACGATGACATTACGATTTGACATCAAGGTATATCAGGTTCTTGACTATTATCATGCGATGGAGCATTTAAATGCTTTAGCTAAGCAGCTTTATAAAAGTAAAAGTGATCAGAGTAAGCGGGTAAAGTCGTGCAAGGAGCTTTTGCATGCCGGTAAAGTTGATGAGTTCATTACAAAAATCAAGTTGGATAGTAAGCATAAAAAAGGAAAGCTGGTCAAGTCAGAGAAAGGCCACTTTATCAATAACGCAGATCGTTTAATCTATAAAACATGCAAAGACTATGGTTTGCCTCAAGGTAGTGGCGCTATTGAGAGCGGCGTCAGAAGGGTTGTTAATCTCAAAATGAAAGGCAACTCCATTTATTGGAAAGAGGACAGCGCTAATGATATGTTATTCATACGGTCTTTTTACAAGGCTGGGCGATGGGAGGATATTGAAAGAATGGCTTATGCAGGCGGATTAGCAATGGCTTCATAATTACCCACGAATCGCGAATGCGCCCTCAGAAAACCAGATGCTTCCAATCTTCATATAACTTACTGTTGCAAATGCCGCACCAAATCCAATTAATCCTCGTGCAAAACAAGCTACTAAGTAAATTTTTGCACTATAAAATATATAGGCCCCTATTGTACAGGGCAATCGCATTTAAAAGTTATTGATTTTTGGTGAATTTTATGGAAGATTCTGAAAATAAAGTCCGACAATGACAGAAAACACAGTAACTTCATCAATTTTCACACACTTTGAGTCTGTAAAAGATCCGAGAGTTAATAGATGCAAGAAACATAAGCTGATAGATATTTTATTTATGACTTTAAGTGCTGTTATTTGCGGCGCGGATAATTGGGTGGCAATAGAGGCATTTTGTAAAGCAAAGAAAGATTGGTTAACAGATGTGCTTAAACTAAAGAATGGTATTCCCTCGCATGATACATTCGTTAATGTATTTGCCATGCTTGATACAGCGCAATTTAGCGAGTCTTTTACTCATTAGACGGTGGGCATGGGAGGATAGAGCATCGTTTAACGATGTCGACAAGTGATATTGATTGGTTGCAAGAGCATCATAATTGGCCATATTTAAAAAGCATCACAGCGGTGACCTCGAAAAGAGAAGTTAAGGATAGTGAAGCTGAGTCAGGTTATAAAGAAAGTCTGGAAACACGCTATTTTATTAGCTCAGTAAGCTCATATAAGGTTGAGAAGATATCGACTGCAATTAGGGCGCACTGGGGCATTGAGAACCAATTACACTGGTCATTAGATATGTCATTTGATGAAGACCATTCGCGAGCCAGAGTTGGTAATAGTGCTGCCAACTTGAGTACCATTAGGCATGTTGCATTAAATTTAATAAACAAAGAGAAGACAGCTAAAGTTGGCGTTAAAACTAAACGCTTAAAAGCTGGATGGGATGAACAGTATTTACGAAAAATCATTCAGGGGATTTAAATGCGATTGCCCTGCTCGAGAGGGTTTATATTGATCTGCTAAATTTGCATAGTAGACAATGCAGTTATGTGCAATTCCTAGAGTTGGTAGAAATTTTTTAGTGAAGGTGTATATTGGCTCAATTTGAATAACAACATCAATCGCATCATTAAGGTGAGATAGTTTGAAGCCTTTTTGATCTGATTTTATTGCTGATAGATCAGCGATGACATCTTTTCCACCGTTGATTATAGTATCTAACTTCTTTGTTATGTTATCTGGCAGCTTTGAAATGATGTTATCGAGACGTTTAGTTTCATAAGTCAAACATTGACTAAATAAGTCTTGTAGAGTTCGATAGGTAGGCAATACTATTTTTGCATTTTTAAAATATACAAGTAGTTCAGTTAATGCATCAATTGGGTTGGCATGCGTTCTCAGTAAGAATTTTAAATGTTCAATTGCATGATCCTGATTAGCTTGTCTCCAGTATGAAAACTCAAGCATTGATAGTATTTGATCCTGCTGATGCCTTTTTGTGTCATAACCAAGCTTGCCCGATAAGTCACTCGTTGATGAACCATTTACATGCTGCATAATATAGCTAGCATCGGCTTTATGATTATCAAATATGATATCTCTAAAAAATAATCTAGTCGCCTTAAAGTAACCTAACTGTAAAACAAATCCAACCTGAGTTTTAGTTGTTTTGTAGAGCTCATGCATAATTGTTTTTTCATTTTCATTAAGGTCAAAAAAAGCTTCTCTGCCATCAGCTGAAAATCTAGGGATATGGTATAACTCATCAATTTGTTGTTCGTTTAATAATTGAATTCGCTGTTCATTTTTTGACATTTGAAGTGTTCATAAAAAACCTCGTTAAAGCTTGCAAATCATTGTTAAACAAAATCGTTACGAATCGTAGTAAAATTTGTAAGAAATTGCTATTTACTTTATCAAAGTTAATATAAGCTAAAAATATTAAGGTTTAGTTTGCAGATAAAATGAAATACGGATATGCGCGTGTCAGCACCAAAGACCAGTCTTTAGATTTACAAATGGATGCACTTAAAAAAGCTGGATGTCAAAAGATTTTCTATGAAGTAGCCAAAGGCGCCAAGGCAGATCGTCCAGAATGGTTAAAGCTGCTTAATGAAATATCAAAAGGGGATACTTTGGTTATTTGGAAATTTGATCGCATGGGACGTTCATTGCACCATCTGATTCAAGTGGTGAATGAGCTACTTGGGGTTAATTCCATATAGCACTGGTTTTTCCCAGATATGATGCTTAGCCCCTATTTTATACAGGCTTTAACCATCTTTATTTCATTCAAATTCAGCAAAATATTTTTCTGCAATTTCTTTAATTTACTGAAGTTACACATTTTTGATGTTTGACTTTTAGATGTCTATTTTACACGTATCTGGGCTTAATCCGCAATAGACCTTCAAAGCGGAAGTAAGTAACAAAAATCATTAATAAAGCAGCAATTGCAGATAGACACCACACATAAGATATCGTACCATCTATAGCAATATTATGTGCGGTGCTCAATTGATAAATCATGCCGCCAAGTCCAGCTGCAAAACCCCCAGTTAATGAGTCTAGTATTCCTTGAGCACTTGACGTTGATCCCTCCTTACCCGTAGGAGTATGAAGCATCGCATATGCCCTTGATGCGGCTTTTATTTGACCAAGCCAAAAACCCGCTATACCCCAAAATAAATATATGAGCTGATAAGGCCAATGCAGCATTATCTGCAATATTAACAAAAGTACTGAGAATGTTATCCCAATCGCACCTAAGGTGCCACAAAACCGATATGACTTTTTTTGAACCAGTTTTGCTTGCAGTAAGCCTCCAATTGGCCATGTAATCGCAGCAGTTGCTAATGCAAACCCAGATAAGCTCGCGGATAAATTATAGTATTGAGTCAATAGTAAAGGGATAAATATTTCCGTTAAGTAAAAAATGAAAGTCACGAGAGAAAAACAAATTAAGGCGGAAGGGAGCCCATGTTTAGCAGAGATCATTCCTTGAGGAAGTAGGTGCTTTAAAGGATGGATAATAAATATAAAACCAAGAGAGACTAATACTATGCTAAAAATCGAACTGGATTCATTAAAACCACACATGATAATGATTGCTGCAATAGATAATTGAAGTGCGTGCCTCAATATCCTTTGGTCTTTTAATAACATTGTTTTAACAGGTATTATTTTTGCAGCAGGTAAAATAAAATAAGCAGTGATGATTATAAATGGCAATTGGAAAATAAAAATATATCTCCAGCCTATGGTTTCCAATATTACCCCACCAACTACAGGAGCAATAAGAGATGGTATTAACCATGCCGTATTTAAGATAGCTATTACCCTAGGTCTTAGCTGACTACTGTATATCAAGTTAACTAAGGCATTGACGGCTGTGATAATCGCACCTGCACTGGCTCCTTGAATGCCTCGACCAATTACGAAGGCAAAATAATTTGGTGTTAATGCAGTAAATATCAAGCTGACAAATAGTGAACCCAAGCCTAATGATAAAACAAAATGAGGACCTTTATTGTCTACTGTTTTACCAGCCCACACAATTCCTAAAAGTGATGTCAATATAAATATACCAAAACCTAGAGTATACCAATCTCTGCCATTCAATTCCGCTGTAATCTCAGGCATGGCAATCGCTATCACCATAAAATCAAATGCATAAATAGCATTGGCAAATATAAGACCGTATATAGGATTTCTTGTAGAAGTTGATTTGTCTATATTCTGCACTTTTCTCTCCATTAATCTTTTCAATCCCATTGTCACTTAACTCTTGCTATTCTATTGGCCAAATTCTACTGACACCATGTCTAGTTAATAATAAGTTTTCGTATTTTTCTTGTGAGCCTTCACAGTTAACATGGCAAAGCATGCAGATCCCTTTATCAACATAGTTTTGCATCTCGCGATACTAGGGTAGAACAATGCTGATGAAAATTCTACTTGGAACTTGGCTTTTAAAAAACTTCCAATTAATGGTCTATCGTGATCAGCGAACATCTGGAGCTGAGAGCAAATCATAAATTATGCTAAAAGCTCATTAAGAAGCTGAAATGATTTATGAAAATCAGCATTTGGAGCTTTGATTTTACCTGCCCCATATTGATCAAACTCTAACGACCAATGGTACGGGTAACGCTGTTTCAATTGCTGTAGCTGCTCAAAAGTTAGTGTTATATAGCCGCATTGCTTCATATAAGAAGAAAAAACTTCAAGTTCAGGTACTGTGATAGTGACAATGACAGCTCGATCACAAAGATATTTTGCATGGTGCTGACCAATTTCTTTGTTTTTTATTTTAGCCACCTCTAAAGCCGTCTTCACAATATGAAGCGGAGTCTGCTGTGACACGATTACACTACATGTTTTAGATAACTCATTAATAGTAAGCTTATTCATGTTACCTCCTATGTTAATTTTCAAGGGTCGTTATTATCTGGTCTGCGACCTTATGCGCGCTAGGGTCTGATTGAGTACGTAAGCCTTTTATAATAGCTATTCTATCCTCAATGCTACGTTGCTGCATCAACTGTCGCTTTCCAAGCAACCTATTAATGATCAATTCTATCCCTATGACGTGCTGTTTTAAGTTGTCAATAAATGCTTCCGGTGCTTCTGATATTTGCCATGGATTAGGCAAGCCAGACTCAAAATAATTGACTGATTGTTCAAAATGCTCTTTTTTCCAACAGTTATCATAAACAAATTTTATGGAACACATAGCATGCACTGCGGTGTAGACCCTAATGGCACTACCTTAAGCACTGCCAATGTATAAAAATGCACTTTGAAGCATGAATTTCTTGAAGTCAGTAACCACATAGGTTTATATATTTTTGCCTCAAAACTCAAAACCCAAATGGAAACTGAC
>NZ_JACYVZ010000016.1 GCF_014857925.1 Cysteiniphilum marinum
ATCTGCGTTGAATGCACACCATACTTTGAGGAAATCTCATTAATCGTTAAATCGCCTTTTATCGCGTCCAAAGCAACCTTGGCTTTAAATTCTGCTGTATAGCTTTTATTCTTCTTAGCTGGCATTTGTTACCTCCTAATTTGGCACACAGTTTAACATTTTTGAGACGCTTTTTGTGTCTCTAACTGTGGTCCAAAATATGGGGAGTATTATAGTATTATTAGCTCAATGTTGTGATTGATATATTAAGATACAATTAATTAATTTTGGTAACTGGCAATTATGATTAATCGTCTACGATAATACGTGCACATCACTTGAAATGTGGATTTGTTAGAAATTATGAGCGATATCAGTTTTAAAAAATATAAAGTACTATTGGTGGCAGTCTTACTGTCTTTGTTTTCATCTCAGCATATTGCCTATTCATCTACGATCGATAAAATTATTGCGCACTGTGATGGTGGCTATGCAATGTGGATGGGTGTAAACGCAGAAAATCAATCACAGCAAAAGACGAGCTTTACGCAAACAACGCTCAAATTAAAAAAGCAAGACAGTAAGCAGATCGGCTATCAAGGGGTTATGTTCGCCTATAATTCGTCATTGTCTCCGTGTATAGAGAATATTGAGTTAGTCTCATTAATAGGCGGGGGGTATTATATGAGTAGAGAAGGTAAAGCCTTTGCGCCGATGAATATTGATAAACAATATACTTTAATCTTCACTGAGAGTAGTTTTTATGGAGAAAAAAAATACCTACAGTTTGTCGGATGTAGTCCAGATCTAGAAAATAAGATGACTGTCTCACAGTCATCTTTATTGAATGAAGAAGTAAGAAATAATTATAATAATGAGTATGATTTTCAATGCATAGATGCAGAAGACGAAGATGCCCGAAACTCATATGAAGAAAGGCGCTTCAATTATGGGTATAATGCAAAGAATGCGCTCATGCCACAAGATGAAGTAATTAAAGATAGTGATAATAATGGTATCAATGTTAGTTCTAAATTATCAGCTATTTTGAATTGTTTTTGCTGTATAAAGCGTGGAGATAATGTTGAAGACTAATTATTTTCATTCATTCGCTGTTGACTGTCCTTAAGGGGAGCACCTGTTGATGAATTTGAAAATATTGAGTTCGCCTCATCTGTAGATAGTTTTTCTTCTTGATTTAGCATGATCAAAGGTTTGATAAATTTATCAATAAATGCAACCAATATCGCAGACACCGCAGCAATAATGGGAAAAGCGGGAGCAGCAAATGCTGATAGAACAATGGCAGTAATGAGTAGTGCCAGTTTTAATGCCGAGAAAAAATAATGATAAGGCTGCATCCTCTTTGACAATTCAAACAATTTGCTTTGTTCTCGTAATTCAGCCAATGATGGTCTAAGCTTAGGGAAATTGTCCTCACAAGATTTAAATAAATTCATTAATTCTTCATACAGTTGGGGGTTATTTCCCTTTAGCTGACTTTCCAGTGCTTTGGCGATTTTTTCTTTATCTGATGATTGTTCGTGAGGTATTTGAGAACACAGCTTCCGGCATGTTTCGATGAGTTGTTCTTTTAACGCTTTGTGCTCTTTTAGTTGTTTTGGTAAGTCGAACATAATATCAAAGCATTCACTAATAGCGCTTTTAATAAATGATTTTTCATTTTCAGATAGCTTGGGCGCGTTTTGGGACACAGCATTCACAATATTATCTACAGCAATATTTTCCATCATATAGCTCCTTATGTTTGGTTTAGTACAACTTACTAAAGTATCGTGCTATAACCTGAATTAAAGCAAGGATTGTGATGTAGTATGGACAATTTGACGATTTAAAACCATTTGCAGGTAATGAGAGTAATCATAGCAATAAAAACTCATCAATCTGTCCGACATAAAGGGTGAGTCTTGGCAAATAGGCTTGTCCACTGTTAGATTGGCTACATGATTAATCAAGATGCAGCAAATGGTAACGATGTCAGCGCAAACTCAAGTACAGTTAGCAACAAATAAAACGGATAAAACGAATAATGATCAGCTGATTATTACGATGATGCTAAGCAATATGCCGCAGAGTACTCATAATATGCGTGGCTTGAGCCTGATTAATATGGCGAGAAAGCAAGTCCCCTTGATGTTGATTGAAGCATATGCTGAAGGTTTTGCACGAACACTGGATGATGCAGCTGAGACTTTAAATGACTTGGCAAATGATAAAAATGTGAAGTTTTATATGTTCACTAATAAGCATAATCAAACCGTAGGAATGTGTTCATTAAAATGCTGTGGGGGCAGTGTGTGGCTGCGAGATCTTGTGATTGTAAAAAGCATGAGAAATCGCGGTTACGCACAGGGGGTTATCGTCCGCTTATATCGAAGATATGTTCACAATCAAAGTGATGTACACAATATGTTATTACGAGTCAGGGGTTGGAATTATCAAGCGCAGAATTTGTATAACAGGATGGGATTTAAGTGTGTCAATAGTAAATCATTTAATCATTAAAAACCAGATAGAGTTAATATAATATCTAAGGAGATAAATTATGGCAGAAAGTAAGAATAGTGATGACCTAAAGAAGGCTCTTATGAATAGGTATGCAGCCCTTCACAAACATGATATACCTGAAGAAAGTGACGACGATAGCGAGGATGATCTTGAAGATGCAGGTGAATTTGATGATCATGATACTAATAGTGCCTCTCAATCGCAAAATAACGTTGTTAATACTTCAAAAAGGTTAGAGGAAGTAGGAAGTGACAGGAAAAACTCACCTCAAACTGAAACAGGGCGAGTAGGCACTCCACCCGTGCCACAAGTACCCGTGCCACAAGTACCAAAGTCAGCTAGGTCAATTCTAGAAAATAACAATCAAATTCTGATTGATCAGTCAACTGATAGTATTTTAATAGATGAGGTTATTAAGGATTTAGCTGCGTTAAAGGCAATAGGGGATTCTGAAAAAGGTTTATCTGAAGCCGAAATAAGGCTAGGCAGAGTACAGATCCTACAAGATAAGTATATTCGGGATCAAAAAAATCAAAAGTATCTTGACATTCTTAGAACAATGAGAATAGAAGCTTTTCAGAAATCGTTAGATGAAAGTAGTAGCATTATCCAAGAGCAAAATGGTTTAGATGAACCGGATGGAGGCTCTGAAAAGCAGTCAAATAGAGAAGCTCTAATTCCTTTAGATGAAAAACTCGTACAGCCTGATAAGTATAAAGAATCGTCAGACGATGTACTTGAACATTTAAACAAGACGGTCATGGGAAGTAATAATCAAAAGGAGATAGATACCAATGCCATTGGTGGTAAGAAAGTTATGTCTGGCGGTGATCTGGATAATATAAATGCAACTTTAAGAGAAATAGATAAAAATAATTATCAGAATATATCGCAACGTAACGACGATATCAGTGAAGGAGTCAGACAAGGTATCAAAGACAAACTGCAAACGATAATAAATAGTAAGGACTCTGACAACGCTCAGGCAACGAGTCAGTTTTTCAATAAGGTCAACATAGATCAACAATTGTATGGTATTGATTTTAAAAACCTTAAAAAAGCTTCATTAAACCAGCAAGAAAAAGCATTAGGCATTGAGAATCCTCACCTTAAAGCGCAAAAGGAAATTATAGCAGTTATTGAAAGTCGCGGACAAGATGATAAGAATCTAAAAGGTGGCATGATAGCGGATATAAAAGCACACCTTGAGTGGGGTGCGTTTAACAAAGATGAGTTTTTAGGGTATGTGCATAAGTTATGTGAAAATACGGGGAACTTGACTGGAAGTACGACAGCTAAACTGTTAGCCAATCAGCTAACCGATAATAAAACTATGCGTAGCTATATACTTGGTCAGCGTGAAAATGCTAATAACCATGTCAGTCAAAGAGACATAAGAGATGCTCTTTCTAAATCTAATAATAGCTTTAACCAGTACCAAGCGGAA
The DNA here is from genome assembly GCF_014857925.1 of Cysteiniphilum marinum. Classification (GTDB taxonomy): domain Bacteria; phylum Pseudomonadota; class Gammaproteobacteria; order Francisellales; family Francisellaceae; genus Caedibacter; species Caedibacter marinus. The sequence goes on from NZ_JACYVZ010000016.1 coordinate 3,956, forward strand.
AAAAGTGAGACATATTTTAAAGTCCCAGATTTAACAGGTAAGTTAAATGAGGTAGAAAAACAGAGCCTTATCCTAAATATGCTTGGTGATAATTATCACGATAAAAAAGGACTTAAAACAGGCATGTTAGAAGCGATGAAAGATCATCTTAATAAGCATGGGGAAATTAAACCAGATGAATTTAAGCAAGGACTGAAAAAGTTATGTGAAAACACAGGAATGTTTACGGGAAGCTCAACAGCAGAAACCTTAGCAGGGAATCTTAGTAAAGATGGTGAAAGTAGTAAGATGTTGCGCGAATATTTAGGTGTGCAAAAGGAATATGAAGAATATGGTAGAGTTAGACAGCGGGATTTAAGGGGTGTTTTGCATGGTAAGGATAAGGCAGAAGGCTTTAATCACAATAAATCTGAGTCCAATAAGAATGATTATTTCGTTTTCAAAACTCAGGTAGAATCTTCTGAATCCAGTGTGCAACCTTCATAAAACCATGTCGGTTTTAATACTCCCCCACAAGTGCTCACCATCCCCTGAGTGTCAGTCGAAGTGATGCCTGAGCATCAGCTAATACTCTCTCCTCTTGAGGGATTGCTCGTGCGGCTTAAGCTGCACGGGTAAGGGGTAATTAACACTCAACTTATTTTTGATTTCGTTACTAAGGGCATCTGCAAACCACATAAAATAATGACAACGGTCATGGCAATTTCGCCTATATATCGTTACTATTATCGCTAAATAATTTTTATAAAAGCATATTGCTGCCATGCCTAAGAAAATTTATATCGGTTCGTCTAATTTTGCTGAGCTTATTACTGAGAATGCTGTATTTGTCGATAAGAGTTTGTTTATTAAAGATATTATTGAGGATACAAGTAAAGTAATTTTAATCACACGACCAAGACGCTTTGGCAAAACTTTAAATATGTCGATGTTGCATCATTTCTTTGCCTCAAAAGTTGACTTCACAGAAACGACTGGACTATTTGACAATCTCGCGATTGCTAAGGAAGATAATGGCTTTTATCTTAAAACCTACCAAGGTAACTATCCGGTGATTTTTATCAGCTTCAAAGATATCAAAGCACGTGATTATGAAACAGCGCAGGAACAGTTATCTTTTCTACTACAAGAAGTTTTTGCAAATCACCGTGAGCTTATGCAATCTGAGCAGTTAGATGAGATAGATAAAATAAAATTTAGAAGTTATCTTGAGATGGAAACCTTCAGCGCGTCTAAAATTGACATAAGTCTACGCCTACTTAGTCAGCTGCTTTATAAACATTATCAGCGGCGAGTCGTCGTTTTGCTTGATGAATATGACACACCATTAAATGCGGCTTATATCGAGGGTTATATTGAAGCACTAACCCCTTTAATGCGTAATTTAATGAGTAACACCTTTAAAGACAATAATGCTTTACATAAAGGGGTGATGACAGGTATTTTACGTGTCTCCAAAGATAGTATGTTATCGGGCTTAAATAATCTAAAAGTCTATACTATATTGGATACGAAATACCGTGAGTATTTTGGGTTTAGGGAGCTAGATATAGATGAATTATACCAAACCCAAGGCTTAGAATCCGACAAAGTGAATGCCAAAAAATGGTATAACGGTTATAACTTTGCAGGTCTTGAGATCTATAATCCATGGTCAATTCTAAATTGTTTAAGCAATGAAGGTCAATTTGACGATTACTGGATACATACCTCAAATAATAAAATGATTGAGACTTTGTTATTAAAATTTCGTGAAGATGTGCATCCGGCATTAACTAAGTTGATGGAGTATGGCACAGCTGAAGTGGTGATTGATCGTCATGTGACTTATGATACCCTAAGCTATCAAAGCAGTAGTTTATGGAGTCTTTTGCTATTTGCAGGATATTTAACAACAGAGAAGGTTAGTACGACGGATGGCTTATTATATGAGTGTGTTGTGCGCCTACCCAATATCGAAATTGTCCATTTGTTAAATTACTATTTTAAATTCTGGTTTAACACGCGCATGGGTGTGCAATACCAGTCATTTTTAGATAACTTAGTTTATGGCAGAGTCGATGAATTTAGTCAGCAGTTAAATACCTACCTAACCGAAAGCTTAAGCGTTCGAGATACCGGCTACACAGCGGAGAAGTTTTATCATGGGTTGGTGCTGGGGCTAATTGCTTCCTTAAGATCAACGTATATTGTGCATTCTAATCGTGAGTCAGGTTTTGGCTTTGCTGATGTGTTGTTATATCCCTTAGCAAATAATCCTAAAAATGACCTAGGCATTGTTATGGAGTTTAAGCATGCCAAAGAAGATAATAGCCAAAACCTAAATGAGTTAGCCGATAAAGCCTTAGCACAAGTGCGTCACAAAAACTATATTGCTGAATTAACAGCACAGCCACAAGTCAAACGGATCCTGTGCCTAGGTTTAGCATTTAATCATAAGCAGGTTGTGGTTAAGCATTATTGGCAGTGATGTTGTGCAAAACTGCAACCCAATCACCCAAAATTATCAAAAATTTCTTCGACACTGAACACCGCAAAATGATTTACGAGCGGTATAGAGTGAAAAATAACAGCAATAGTCATCAAAGTGTCTGGTTTAGGCTAAGATACCCTAAGTATGATCTTTAATTTGTTAGTATTGATATATTGCTTGTAAATGATTCTTCTGAATCTTTTAGATTCATTTGGATACGTAAAAGTGATGAAAGTTAGTAATTTGTTTCAGATAATTAAATTGAGTTTACATAGTAAGGTGTGATGTGATGTCTAAAGTGATTCTTGTCGTCGATGATGACAAAGAAATTTGTAGTCAACTGGCTGAGATCTTAAAAAGAGAAAGTTATCTTGTCAGAAGAGCGCATGATACTCTTTCAGCCGAGCTTGCGATTAAAACACATCATCCTGATTTGATGTTGCTTGACATCATGATGCCTGGTGAGAGTGGGATTGATTTTTGCCGTCGGGTGCATGAATCGTATAAAACCCCGATAATTATGGTAACGGCTTCTAGCGAGTTAATCGATGAGGTATTGGCATATGAGTTTGGTGCAGATGACTATATCTGCAAGCCCTTTAATAGTAAGTTGCTATTAGCGAAAATTAAAACAGCACTGCGTCATTACGGACATAGTAAATCGGTCGATGTGCGCTATATATTATTTAATGGTTGGGCAGTTGACATGGCTGAGAAAAATTTGGTTTCACCAGAGATGCGCGTTAAGGAGTTAGCATTATCTGAGTATAAATTGCTTATTGCCTTGATACAACATCAGGGGCAAATTCTCTCGAGAGATGAGTTAATCAGAGCTGTATATAATCGTGAGTTTGATGGCTATAATCGTGCCATTGATGTTGCGATTAGCCGTATTAGAAAGAAGTTTGGTGATACTGGCGAAGATAAACGTATTATCAAAACGGTGTCGGGTTATGGTTATATGTTTTTGCCTGAAGTGACGCACTCTCAACAGCTTAAATATATGTCAGTGAATGAATCCACTACGCTTTAAATATATATCCTCTTGGTGCTTTGTTACTGCTATCGCGGTACTCTTTGCAGTGAGTTTACTACTTTCCATCGAAACATATCGACAGTATCTAGAGCGACAGCAGCAAAAAGCATTACATGTCATGGTAATGAAGCTATTGGAAGCTCAGAATATTTCTAGCTGTGATGGTCAGCATCAAACAGATAGCTGGATTTTTAGCAGTGATTTGTCATCGACTCCTAAGTATAACAATATCATTTGGCTTAATTGGCAAAATCTTAAAATGATCCAACCAGATCAAATGTATCGTCACTTAGAAGAGAATCTAAGTCAATATTTAGGTCATGGTATCTTAGCAAACTATTATTTATCAGTTTGTTTTAGTGATTTATCTCAGCAAAAAAACTGCTTAAATTTCACCTTTAAAGGCGGGGCACATAAGTATTTATTATTGCTGACATTGATATTTTTAGTTCTGCTGATATCACTATTACTCATATTTATCGTCTTTACACAGCGCATGACGCATGCTCTGCTACATATAGCCTATATTGCAAAAAAATTGAAATTACCATTGAATGTTAGGGTGCATTCTTTTGCGCCATTGAATATCTACCATGCGCGAACGTTGATGATTGACGTGCTAAATGAACTTGAAAAATCGCTACATAATCAAACCCAAATGTTAGCAGCTATTTCGCATGATATAAAAACACCTCTAACAAAAGCAGGATTGTATTTAGAGCCATTACTAAGTGATACGCAACACAATAAGATACAAAGCTATTTTGACGATATTCGCTATATGTCAGATCAAATATTGCGTTACACACGTCAGGTTCATGACCAGGAGACAAAGCAATGGATTGATCTTTATGATCTAATTGAATCGGAGTGTATGGATTATCAATTCTATGGGCATAATATTGTGCTAACAAGTGATTTAAATGAGCCGGTATTCGTATGCTCACAAAGAAAAGCACTCAAGCGTGCGATGAGTAATGTCATCGACAATGCCTTTAAATACGCAAGTGCGCTTCAAGTTAATCTTTATCGACAGGCACAATATCTGAGGCTTGAGTTTGTTGATAATGGCAGTGGTGTGCCAGAGGAGGTGTTGCATAAATTAAGTCAGCCATTTTATCGTGTTGATCATGCGCGCACGGCACATCAAGGACAAATCAAAGGTGTTGGCTTAGGGCTATCCATTGTTGCAACGATTTTGCAAGCCAATGACATAAAGCTTGAGATAACTAATTCCACGCAAGGTGGTTTGAGTATTTGTTTTATTTGGCGATATCACTTGCCCGCGTAATGATGTCATCTAGCATTTTACTGTTTTCTGATTTAAATATGGTGAGCTTATCAATGGGCTTATTCAAAGCAATACCTATACTCAGACCAAGAGCAGCGCCAACAATTGTTCCAGGAATTCCACCAACGATTGTGCCAATAATCGAACCTGCAATCATCAAGGTTGCGGTTGTTAGAAATTTGACAATATCCGCATAGATATTACTAAAGTAGGGTGATTGCTTTGCATCATTTTCATAATCGTTTAATACAGAAATCTTATCAGCAGCTGTCTTCTCTCGATCATTGAGTGTTGAGATAACATGATTGAGTCCGCGTAATAGGCGTAAGCTTTCATCTGGATTGCGATAGCATGTTTGATCATCAAACACCAAAGGCTGTTCTATTGAGCTGCATAATTTGTTGTACAGCGTTTTATAAGCTTGGTTCAGTTCCTGTTGGTTATTTGTTATTAACTTAGCACTCAGTTGTGCAAAATGATCTTGAATTAACAGTAGTTCGAGTTTTTGTCTTTTAGTAGTTTGATTGATTTTTTGTTGTATTGCTTCATTTTCACGGATCTGAAGAAAGCTATCCTTATTCAGTAGCTGATGCTTTTCAAGTGCTATAACTGATTGTTGTAATAGTTTATTGTCTTGTAAATAACTCCAAGCATCAGGAACATCCTTAATGAGTTGATGAAAAATAGCATAGTTGTTTTCCCAATCTCGGATAGTTAATGCTTCAGGTGATTTTAATGCCTCAAAGTTTCGCTCAAGGGTAAACATATTATCCTCTAGCTTTAACTGCTGGTGAAAATGTTCAGGTAATAGCAGTTTTATTTGTTCAAAGACTTGCTGGTTATCAGCGATATTTTCTGATTTATTATTTTTTGGATGTGATACATAATCAATGACAGTGGTGAAGTCATCGGCGGCATGCTCGAAAATATCAATGCTTGCATCTTTCGATAAGCAATCTTGGGTATGAATAAGCGTGAACCCTTTGAGTTTAATGTGATTTTGGTTAGCCTGAACCTCACTATCAGGATGATAATAAAGTGTAATTGAACATAGTTTATTGTTGTGATTAATATAGCTATAGGTCAAACAATTTTTTTTGATCGCTTCGATGTGAGCAGAAGGGTTATCGTTAGCTTGATCTGCATTCTCTTGAGCTTCAAGTAAGCTGATTACAGTGTTAAATATTCCCTCAAAAAATCGCCCCTCAAATTTTCCTTGTAAGAAGCTAGGCTTATTGTTGGATAGCGTATATTTATAGAGCATTTGCTCTAAGCGATCTAATGTTGATTCGTCGTTTCCCGCTAAAAACTGGATTCTTGGAATATCCTTAAAGATAGCACTTTTGTCAGTATCATCTGAAGCATTAGCTTCTGTGTGAATAACTAACAACTGATTAAGGATATCTATTGATGGGTTAGCTTCTAAGTGCTGTGTTAGTTCTTTGATACGATCTTGGGTGTTTCCTAATACCTTTGGTATATCATTATAGGTAAGACTTTTACTGATAATGTTAGTCATTATAATTTGCCTTTGTATATTTGATTGTTGAATATATGTTATAGAAATATCAGTTCCAGAGAAGATTTTTGGTTTAAATTTGGACGTTTTGATAATTGTCACCTAATAAAATTTGCATTGTTTAGAAAAGAATTGATCTGATAAGACTTTTTAGTCCGTTTATATATGGTTTGTATTGTCTATCCACGCTATAGGTTGTGATAATAATTTGATTGCTGATTTAATCTAAGAACCTAAAGTGAGTTGACATTTGATAAGTGAGGTCTGTTATGAATGAAAATAATAAAGCAATAGCTAATAAAGAGGTAGCACGTAATCTATTTAAAAGAAATAAAGAGTTAATTATTGATCTTATTGTTGAGAAGGAAAAATTTGCAACGCAATTCAAATCAAGTGATGCAGCAGTTTTAAAAGATTTTAAAGACTTCATGCAAAAGAAACGAATAGCTATAGATATCGGTAATAGTAAAGTAACATATTCATTCGATATGTTTTGTAAAAATAAAATTGAAATTGATGGTGTGAACGTCAAAACTTCAGATGCATCTCGTCAGGATGTTGAGAATAATATTAACAGATTGCTGGAAGAGGAGTCATTTTGTAATTATTTAAATGATAATCTGTCAAAGATAAGTATGATAAAAAGAGAAACTAGCGACGATCAAGAAAATAAACCACAAATGAGCTATGAAGAAAGTTCAACACAAGAAACAAGGCGTAATGATGTTAATGCTCAAAGCGTGAATCACCTCAATGTAAAGCCTAATGCTAAGTTCAATATCCAGTCTGATGATCCCTTAAATTTTACTTTTGAGGTGGGCGATCAGGGGGTAGCTTTAGATGTAAAACAACAAAAAGAAGCGGTGAGAAATTACGAGATTGATACATCAGATGAAGAGTTAGATGCAGCGCTTGATGAACTCGATGAGGAACTGTTTAAACTTGAGGCTAGGGATTTATTACAACCTGACTCTAAGTTAAGTGATCAACAAAATAAATATAGAAAAGACCTTGATGAGCTTGACAGGCTTCTCGCAGTTAGCCCAAAACAAGAAATGAGGAACGATCCTACTAGTGCGCCAAAGGCTAATCACCTTATGACGCATAATATACAGCCTAAAGCTCCCACTCAAAGAAATGATGACTATGGAATAAGTGATGAGGAGGAGTTAATGGCATTCGCAAAAGAGGATGACATTCAATTACCTGATGATGAAGTCGGCAAGGAGAATAAGAAAAATCAAGAAGTGCCTAATTCCCAAGAATCTATAGCAGTCGTAGGTAAGCGCTCAAAGAATATAGATAAGCAGCAAAGAATTATGGATGCTCTTTCAGGTACAAACGAGCCTAAAAATAAACTGATTCAATCAGTTGAGAAAATGTTAAAAGATGGTGAGGCATTAACTGAGCTTGAATTTAAAGAGTGCATCGCTCGTTTAATTCAAAATACGGGTTTCGGCATACGGACAAGCTCAACAGCAAAGCGATTAGCTAATCAGTTAAATAAGGATGGAAATAAAGATTTAAGAGATTACTTGTTAGGTGAAGACTCAAAAAGTGCGGACGCAAAAGGTTTAATAGCTAAGTTTATACCAAATAGACCATATAAAAGTAGTGATCAGGCATATTTTACGTTAGAGGATATAGAAAGCACTCTCATGGATGAAATAGAAAAGGATATACAGTCTGAAGCGTCTTCTCAAGGAAATGATGACTATGGAATAAGTGATGAGGAGTTAACGGCATTCGCAAAAAAGCATGGCATTCAATTCCCTGATAATGAAGTTGGCAAGGAGAATAAGAAAAATCAAGAAATGCCTAATTCCCAAGAATCTATGGCAGTCGCGCATAAGAGTTTAAACGACATAGTTAATAGTCAGACTGAAAATAAACAGATCAAACAAAGTGGTAATGAATTAATTAATAAGTTAAATGATCACATTAAAAAGGCAGATAGTGCGATCAAAGACTATGTTAGTAAGGTACACAGCAATAAGAGTACCCTCAAAAAAATGAAGAAAGAATTCACTGCAAAATATGATCAAAATGACAATAAAATGAATGAAATCTTTAAAAACGTTGATCCTAATAAAACTGTAGCAAGTAAATCCCCCAATCCCTAGGGATTATTTGGGAATATTTATCAAACTATGTCAAATTTTTCCTTATGTGAGTTATTTAACTTCAGCATTTAAGCGCATGAGCCAATGTTTCAGTATTCTTTACAGTTAATGGATATAAGTTTAAATGCGAACGCATTGCAACTTCATCAAGAGGCACATGATAGCTGCAAAAGTCATCTTTCTTGTTTGCTGATTGTGGCATGATAAAGGCAGAGAGTTTGGTAATTCCTTGATCTTGTATGGCAATAACTTTCCAGTATGCGCTAGGTATATCATGGCGTTTACTGGCATAAGGTAATGGCAGCATGGATGCTTCATATAACGGACCTGTTAAAACATACAAGTCGTAACCCTGTTGTGCTAATTCGCGTTCTTTTAGCTCCAGATCTCGCCATGGACCTTGGTTAAGCGTGGACTTTTGTGGCGTAATATTGGAAAGGTAATTTGTCTCTTGCCATATTTCTTTTGATAGATTACCAAAATGCCCAAGCGGTGCTTGATGACCACGGTCATAGCCAAGGATTGCATGTGCACTTTTATAATCAGTCGGTGAGAGTGTATCAGCTTTGTTTAGTTTGGGGTCTTGGTGCCATTTTCTTTTCGTTTGTTTGCCAATATTTCCTTTGAGTGTGCGATAGGCAACCCAATCGGCAAATTTGGTGCTAGCATTATTACTCAATGCATAAGCTGCTCTTGGGATAAATATGTTTTGAAACATTGTTCCTGTTGGGCAACAATTATTTAAGCAATTCTCACTGATATACTGGCATGATAGTGAATCAGTCTGTGTGATTGCATTGGCATTGACTAATGGTAAAAAACCAATCAGTAAAATAAAAACATAGTGCTGAAATTTCATAAATATAGTCTCCTTGTAGGCATAAATGGTGTGTGATGGCTTTTCCTTAATAACTAAAGTTACGGACTTTTTTCTATTTCAACACCCCGCCTCGCAAGCTCGGCACCCCTCTTGAAAAGAGGGGAATATAAAATCAACACTACCTAATTCCCCTCTTTTCAAGAGGGGTGGCAGCCGTAGGCTGACGGGGTGTTTATAAAATCATAGTTTTTTCTAAAGTGAGTAACTCCAATTAATAACTCGAATTGATAATACAATATGGTTTAACCCATCCTTGGGGTGGGGGATTGCTACTAATCCTTTGTAGCAACATGCTTAGTAACTCTTGTGAGTCATGAGTTGAGTTTTAACTATCTCTTTGCCTGTTATGATCTATATCTGAGTGATTAGTCTAAGCTTCTTAATTTTTTTAGTTCAGTTTGCCCTAAATTAACGGCATATTTGGCACTGATTACACCATTGTCTTGATATGAGCGAGAAAGAATGCTCGCAACTTGCTGGTAATTAATATCTGGGTTAATACGATATAACAAAGCCGCAATGCCTGAGACATGGGGAGTTGCCATGCTAGTTCCTTGGAAATAGGCATAGCGACCATTGACTGGTGATAATATCTTACCTGTTTCAGGGTCTAGTTGAGCGTCTCCTCCAGGCGCTCTCACAACAGTGGACTTTGTAAACCAATTGTCACTTGTATAGGTTGAGTAATAGGCTTTTTCTCCAGTAGAGCCGCTGGATTCAACAATAATGGCTCTAAGATTTGGGCAACCTGAAGGAATATCATTCCATAGCTCTTGACCATCATTGCCAGCTGCGATAACAACAGTGGAGCCCATCTTGTTGACTTCATCAACGACTTGCTCCCAAGCGTGGCACATGGTTGGCATAATTTGTAAGAACCAAACTAATTCGTTAATATCTGAACCATCTTCATTGCCACCAATCCGAGACATACCAAGGCTTAAGTTGATGACTTTGGCTGGATTAGGATTTATTCCTGCTTGTGCTTTTGGAGAGCCTGAGGCCCATAACACTGCCTCAAGTATTGCATAGGTATTGCCTGAGCCATTATCCTCAAGTGCTTTAATTGGCAGGATTTTAATATTGTTGTCAAAACCAGTGACACCTGAGATATATGGTCCTTTGGCGCCAATTATGCCAGCGACATGGCTGCCATGATATGAACCTCTGTCAATAATGTTGCTATCGACAATTAATGGTGAGAGTATGGGTTTTTGATCATTTTCATTTAATGCGGCATCACTGCTTTCAGAACGCTTATGCTTTTGGTTTTTGCGTTTTTTACGCTTTTGCTCTTCTATAATAGGGGCAGTAAGCTCAGGGGATGAGTCAGAATGCTCAAGTGTTGGTTCATCGACATAAAAGTGACGACCCTGAAGCTTTTTAATCTTACCGTTAAGATCAACTTTTAAATGATAAGGAATCCCTGTGTCAATCACTGCAACAATAACTTCATGTTGACTCCCAGATGCATAATTAGGATTAATCTGATCAAGCATAATACCGGCGTTAGGTTTAAACATCGACCATTGTAAATCGGCATAATATGAGAGATTGAACTCAGAGGTAGTATTGCGTTTTAGCGGTAGTGCTGTGGCATGATCAAGTTCACCTACGGGTAAAGCATATAATTTAGTATTTGAAATAATCTGATGATAATCATCACGATTGCTATTTAATGTGCTTTCTGATTGTTTGTAGAGTGCCTTATAATGATCATTGATTGCATATAAGCTCTGACTGGTGATCACAGCAATTGAGGTGACTAAGCTAAGTGTTTTCAGCATGATTCAAATTCCTTCTTTTGAGTTTGCAATATTAGGGGGCAGGACTAAACCAATTACTTTATGTATACCACCCTGCTTTTACTGACTTTGTAAAACACGATGGCATTTTGGACTAGTTGATGTAACCCTTCTACCTAAGACATGATTCACCGCGCATTTCCTTAATGCGTCGAGTGATCTTTAATAATAATTAGCATGAAGTGCTATAGTCATCTTATAACTGTATCTGCATTAATCAGTTTGTTTCAAGGACGCCGGTAACCTGCAAAAGTTCAGTATGCCTTCAGTAATTTATGGCTATACCCATAGTAAACCATTTTACGGTGTCTAGTTGCAAAGTAAGAAACTCTGTAAAATGGTTTGTGATGGGTGTATATAAAATCCTATCTTTCTGCTAGAGTTAACGAGACAGCGTATTTAGGTAATATTATAAAGCTAGGGAACTAAAAATGATAACATGGATCGTTAATATTTTGATTTTATCAACAGGTGTGTTTTTAAATGCGGCATATGCTCTAGAGGCTAAAGATCAAAAGTACAATTTGAATTTGAAGGTCAATACTTACCAGAAGGTATTACAGTTTATTGGCTATTCCCCAAATAATTTTATCAACTTTTCGCAATACCCAAGTAGAGAAAGATTGTTAGTTGATTTTGCTTATAATGTCAAAGGAAAGGAAGGAAAAAAAATATCATCAGCCATCAGAAAACACCTACAAGATACAGTAAATAGTAGCATTGATGAGTTAGCGGATCATCATTTGCTTGAGCTCTCTCAAGGTAATATTGAGACAAAAGCACGGGAATTTATCAATGCTTATCCTTACAGTATGAAGTATAAGATTCAAATAAAAGGCAGCACTGACCAGATTTTGCGATTTTGGCAGCAGGTAGCAGTGTTTAAAGATAGTACAGCTTCGCAGTCAAAAATTTTATTGTTACACAAAAAGAAAATCCATTATAGTTTGGTAATTACTAAATATATTTCTCATGAGGTTGTGACGGACTTGTTAGATATTCTTGAAGCCTGTCCAACGGATAGTGTGTATGAATTAGATGAGATTGATTTAAATCAAGCATTTCGCTTAAGCCCAATTGATGTGGTTGATTTTTATCAAGAGCCTCAGCATGCTAAGGCTTTTGAGCTTTTAAGTCAGCAGTGTTTATATGCTAGGATAAAAACACCAGAGTATGTATCAGCGAAAAAAATCTCGTGCTTTAAAAGCATGTGTATTAGAAGCTTTCTCGAAGTTGCTGCAGATATTACTAAGCCCGAAGATAAAAGCCAGTTATGCTCACTAGTATCTGATGATAATGCCTATCTTATTCTTCTGGTTAAGAAAGTACTCAATAGAGGACTGAAGTTAAATAACGTTAAAATTGCCAATAATATATACTATAGGCAATTTGAGCGTGAGGACATATGGGGTCAAAGTATACTAAGCCAAAAGGCAATAGACTTTTTAAAACAGCTTTATCAGCAACGACCAGAAGTACGAAAGCTCATTGCAAACGTGGAAGCACAAGCTCAGGCTATGCGCAAACAAGCGCTGTCTGATGGTCTGGTTGTATATTTCCCGGAGTAGGGTCGCGAGTTTATTTAATGATAAAACATTGCTCACTGCATGTGTGTTTATAATGCATATAGTTGGGATTTTTGAGTGTTAACTCAGGGTATATTTGTTCAAATGTGATATTGCGCAGACAATTACTATTTGATTGGTGAATCTGGCAATATCTTTGATCAAATGAATAAAACTTTTCGATATTAATATTTGACTCTTTATCTTGAGTAAAGCGATAGGATTGGTAACTATCTAGCTGCCATTGATCACCTTGTGTCAGTTTAAAGAGTTTAACGGAAGGCAAGTTGCCATGAGATGTAGACAAGCCTGCAGTAGTATATTGACCAATAATGTGCCCATATAGGTCAATTTTTTTAAACTCCTCCATATGTGTATGACCATTTAAAATGCCAATAATTGTCTTTGCATAGGGTCTGATGGTGTCTAGAAATAATTCAGTGATAATCTCATGCCAGAAATAGCTGCCATCATAAAAGTTTTTGCCCACAGGAATATGCATGGCAATGACTACTTCACTATGGCTGTCTTTTGCTTTCTTAAGTGTGCTCTTAAGAAATTCCAGTTGTTTAACAATCTCATGTTGCGCTTTTTCAGTTAGCGCCCTTTCAGTTGAAAACATGACACTATTCAAAACGATAAGCTCAAGTTTTTGTTTTAATTTTATGACAGCATAGCCACCACTTTTGTTTTCTTGATTCTTAACTAAACATGGGAATACGTTTTGATTGTTGCATAACGCTCCGGAGGATAAAAAACCATTGTTAAACCCAGACTTTTGCATTGCATGATATACGCTGTATGTTTGGTGCGTTTTGTCATCGCTATAGCTATAGTTGCCGTAATTCTGATCATATGCATCATTGTTGCCAAATACATTGATGATCGGCGTATCAGGGAAGTTATGTTTTAAAGTGCGAAAAACGCTCAATTGGTTTTGTTCAACAAAGTCAATGCGATTGATTTTCTGCCCCTTTACCTCATGTCCTACTAAATCACCTAAAAGCAGAATAAATTCTGGCGGTGTTATTTTATTATCTTTAATTGCTCGGGACGTTTCTTTGACAAGTGATTGATAAGTCTTAAGATCAAGATCATTATTTGGGTTATAGCCGCTTGGCATGATTTGCATGGGACTTTTATCTTTATTGAGGTGTATGTCTGTAATGACCAGAAATGGTAAGCTACTTGCAGCGTGGGCATGAATGCCGATCAAACTTAAAGTTGCAGCAAAAATTATCTTATGTCTAGACCAAAAATAGCGCATCAATTATCCTCTTTATTGTTAAACCAGATTAATAAATTAAGCGTGCGCATTGTATCAAAGTTTATATGCTATGTATCAGGTAGATTTACGCGAAATAGTTACGAGTTGTAATGGCACTCATCATAATGTCCGATTGTTTTGAGAGGTATTGTTGTTTATCGGTAGCCCATAGTATTCTGCATTTATCACAAATTATATTGTGATTAATATGCTTATCATAAAATGGTTTGCGATTGGCATGGTATTTGAAAAATAAAAAAGGAAAGGGGTAATTTATGGGGTTATTTGATTATGCAAAATATGGGGTGTCTTCAACTGTTGGTGCGGTTGCTGGATATGTCGTGCTGCCATCATATGCTGCTCAAGCAACGCGTAGTGCAGTTTCATATCTTTGGGGGGCAACAACTGGAATCTTGAGCAGTGTTGCTAAAACCGCTGCGATCGAGAACGCAGGGCACTATGCATTTAGCGTGGCTCAGAATTTTGGCGGCCCTGCTGGATTTGCTGCAGGGGTTGCAGCTAATGCATTACTTGATAAAGCTGTTAACTATGGTATAGATTTTTATACAAGTGAATCAAAGTTGAAAAATGAAGTTACAACTGGTGAGTTAACTAAGGATAAAGTAGAAAAATATTTGCAAGATTATTGTGATAGAGGTCAAGGGATTAAAGGCTTATTTAGTGGTCACTGGCGACATCATGCGATAGAGGTTGGCAAGTTTGTGGAAGATAATAAAACGGTGACAGACTTGAATCAGTATATGAAAAACCTGAAGGAATTCCAAGGTAAGTTAAAGGGGGAGGCAAAATTAAACGAGCATGGTGAGTTAAATACAAGAGTAGAAGCATTAGAGTCAATGTTTAAAAAAATGCCTGATGCAAACAATGGTGGCGTGAGTAACGTTATTTAACTGAACAAAAAGAGGATAGTAATATGAATATGGATAATATGGCTCCAACAGAAATTAATAGTATAAATTTATACATAACAAAAAATGGAACAACAACGAAGGTAGATTTTAGCGTAGTTGTAAAGGGCTCTTGGGAGAAGAAGGGTAAGCAAGATTACTTTTGCTGTTCCGAAGCAGAATTGCTATCTATTTTGAATAATGACTTAGTTCAACAAAAATTATTTTCCAGTAAAGATGAACAAATGAATGGTGAGCATAAGGGTGTATCTGCTAAGCCCACTACAATAGAAGAGCTAAATAATTTATTAAAACAATCAGGTGTTGAAAGGCTTGAGATTAGAGGTGGAGCTAGTTATTTCTCAAATTTGGTAGGAAGGCAAAAAGGTTACCCTCTCTATTTTGAAACAACTGATAATGAAAATAATAAAATTCTGCATAAAAGAGCAGAACTAAGTCCAAATGAATCTAATCAATATGATCTGATCATAAATGGCTTGAATAAAGAATTTAAAGCATCACAAGAACCCTTTAAAAGCCTGAATAATCTCTCACTTATGAATAAGGTGTCAAATGCTTTTGATAGCAGTAAAAGATATATCAGTTATAATGGGAAGGGTGATGATAATTCCAATTATACAAATGCATTTATTAAGGCGAATAATGGTTCCAAGCTTTTTAATAATGGGAGCACTCTTCTTATTGCGGGGCTCAACAAGGTTGATGAAAATAAATTATTACCTATATTTGCAAACAAAAAAGCTTTGATGCTATACCCTACGGTTGACTCGAATAACAGTCATGCTATTTTATCTGTCATTGATAATAGAAATACACCAGCCAAAATAAGAATACTTAACTCATTGAGTTCTTCATTAGACCCATTAAAATATGATGAGCTTATCATGAATTTGAAATACAATTTTGGCACTGATGATGTTGAAATGATATATATGAATACACAGGCGCCATTGCAAGGAGACTGCACACGACATGTTGCAATCTGGACGGCAGCGTTACTAAATGGTAAGGATCCTTGTAATGTAGCTTCGTATAGTCAATTATTGTCACAACACTTTGACCCTAGCTTGTTTAAAATGGACAAAGCTATTGTTATAAAAGATGGTGTTAATCTGGATGCTAAAAATGACTCAAACAAAGAGAAGAGTAACAGTATTGTTAACAATAGCAAGTCTGATAATAATGAGTTTGAAGAACTTTCAAGTAGTGAAACTGAAGCTGTAAAACAAGCGGATGTTAAATGGCAGTCCGAGTTCTTGGACGGATATAAAGACGAGTTCTCTAAGCTAGGTCGCCATGAGAAAAATGTAGAGATGAAAATATTTGCCCCATCGTCGTCAAATAGCAACCCTGACTTCTCAAGATAGTCGCGTTTATTGATTGAAATTTATAACCATTGATATTCTCGATTAGCTTTCAAAATTTATGAGCATACTATTTTCTTCAAGGTGTCGAAAAAATATCGCTTATTTCGGACATAGTAACCATAAATGTTCAATTCTCTACTATTTTGTCACTTTAGATTATTACTATTGCGATGTCTAACAGCAAAAACTTTTAGTTGTTAGTTGTGTGTTAATCTGATTGAGGAGAGAAAGAGAAAATGAAAGTTATGCTTAAAAAAAGTGTTGTTGGGTTAATGATTTTAGGATTTAGTGGTTCAGTTATGGCTAACCCAGTATCCAAGGAAGTTTTTCAAAAAAGTGTAAATGCAAATACAGAGTTTGCGTTAAATACATCTTTTCAAAAGAATAACAACGCAGAGTACGCTGCATTTGATGATCTCAAAGCAAGCGCACAAAGTATTGTGCAAATGGTTAGTACAGGTGATGTCGATTATGCAAAATTAGTGCAAATTATTTTTTCAATACAGCCGGATATTACCAAGATTAAATCAGCTTACAATGCATATATCAGTGATCAAAATGTTCAAAATGTGATGAATGCATATCAAAAGGTAAGTGATCAATTGCAGCAAATGTATCAAACAGGTTTTGATGTTCAGGTGCTTGAACAGTTAGAACAATTGAGTGAGTATCTAGCTAATAGTGTTGACGCTGTTTATACAGTTAAAGATAAGGCAAACCGAGATGCGAAAACTGTGCAGTCAGAATCTTCGCAAAAGCAGTTAGATCTTGTTAATCAGCAGGTTTTTACTAATACCTTTGCGATCATCAAAGCTGCTGAGTTGGCAGGTGTCAAAGATGCTAACGCACAGTATGCTAAGATCATCACGTCATCAGTGTATTTGCCATATACTTATGTTAGCGTGTTAGATGACATCATCAATAAACAAATTATTAATATTCAACCTGTTGACAAGACTCAGCTTATCGCCGAGTTTAAGAAGTTTGCTGATGCTAAAACAGCTGAAGCTGCTGATTATATACATCAGTCAATTGACAATGGTGCGAATCTTGCAATGGATGAATTAGTTAAAAACTTACAAAAAGCGGTTGATCAGGTTGATAAAGAGGCAGAGCGTCTACAGGCTAAGGCAGAACAAGAGCTTCCTGGGTTGCGCGCAAAAAGAGATGCCGAAAGTGCTAAGATGAAAGAGGCACTCAATAAGTGGGATGTCAAAGGCTATGCGATCGCGTTGTATCACTTCACAATAGCAAATAATCTGGTGAAATTAGCTAAAGATACAGCCAATGGCACCGGTCCCGTATTTAAAGCAAAAGACCTCGTACATCAAGGGTTTGAAACGGTGAAAAATTCTAAAGATCAAGTTGATGATCTATATAAAAAGAATGTTTTAGAAAAAGAGCCGATGAAAACAGTGCTCTTTGCCACTGAAGTATTTTCAGGTCAGCAACAGGCCATTGAGCAAGTAAACTTATTGGACTTTGATAAGATGGAAGCACTTGCGAGCTCAGGTAATAAAGTTGCTGAACTATTAGTTAATGGCGCTAAGAGTTATCAAAAATTGATTAATCAGCGTAGTGAAAAGCAGGTTTCGGCAGCAGAGGCTTATGATTATGTCATTTATCGTGTTCTTGAAGGGCTTAATGCTAATGTGAGTAAGTAATGATGTATAAATAACTGAAGTTATACATATAAAATGCTTGTCCCTTGTTGGCAAAATATCTTGCAATATAGAAAGCTGTAGCACTAGTCAAAAGCTTCCATTGCTTTAGCTATTTTTGCAGCAATCACTTGATGTGCTGCCGCTGTTGGGTGTAGCATGTCTTCAAATAGATGTTTTTTGTTGTTCGCTTGCGGTGTGCAAAGTAATGCAGAATTGGTTAAAGCTGTCAATGGACTGTCTTGAGTTACTGGAGACTGCGTACACGCAGGCGTTGACACATCATCAAATTGATAATTTTTTCCAAGCACCGATATTTCATAATTTGCAACGATATCATTCATTAAATTAAACACATCTATTGGCACAATTTTAATAGTTGAATCCTGCTTTTGTAATGCGCCTAACATATTATTCAGTGTCGTGTTATAGGCAACAGAAGCTTTTTCTAAAGCAGATTGTTTGCCTGCTGCAATCGCCAATGGCGTCAAGCCAACGTTTGGTAATAACAACACGACAAATTTTCTAGCACCATGCGCTGCGAGATACTCTACATCATAAACAATATCACTGGCAGCTTGCTTCATTGCATGGGAGACTTCAGTGGCTGATGGGCTAGGTGTTTTTTTCAGTGCGATAAGTAAGTTATTTGCCCCACCCCATAAAATGTAGACTTTATCAGGGTCAGCTTCATACTTTCCAGTGGCAACATTAAACGGCATCGTTTTCAGATAGCTATCGATCTGATTTTCTTTTTCTAATTGATCATATACAAACTGTAGATTTTCATTATCGCCACTGGCTTTTGGGCAGCTATATAACGTCTCCCCGTTTTTCTTTGGCACTGGACCAATTGGTAACGGCATATACAAAGGGACATTGCCTGGTGGGCGAAATTGTTGAGGGAAGATGTCAAACGATGATTTTGCTACAATAAAATTGATACCTGCACATGTCGTTGTTGCACCGCCTTGCGCATAATTATTGCCATTTAATGTAGCACTCTGAGTGTCAATGGCCGCACTACGAAACCATAAAATTAAATTCACACCGGCATACCAAGCAGGATATGCAATTTTAACAGGCTTAATATAGTTTACATTATTCGCACCTGTTGCTGTTAAGGACTGCCCCAATAATTTACTTAAACTTGAAGCCCATACTTCCCCGCCGAGCGTAGTATAGTTTGCTGTTTTATTGTTGGCATTGGCAAGCTTAGGCCATTTGTTGATATATTGGGGCGCGAATCTTTGTAACGCATTGACTAAGTTTGGGAATAGATCTTGCACACCTTGATCTGATAAGCTATCGCCAAACACGACAAAATGATGCGATTTGTCTCCTTTAATCGTCAAGGTTTGTTTCATTTTGCCCACGGATACTGTCAGTGTCTCTTGTTGATTGTATTGCTCACTAGCTACCGGGGCATATTTTAAACTAAATACACAGCTCTCCCCATCGTGTATTGTCTGTGCACACGTTCCTAAATCAACACTAAACCCAGCGTCTGGATTGGATTGAGTTATGTTGACATCATAGGAGTTTAGCTGACCGATGCCATTAATGCTCGGATTGGATAAGCTTATTTTAAAGTCTTTGTAATTATGCGCATTAAGATCTGCATGAATAACATTGTCTGTTGCTGAATGAATTGTCATCCCAACGACTGAATCACCGTTTCCTTCACTACCGCCACATGCAGATAGTAAAATAACGATGGGAATAAAACTTAATTTTTTGCACTGAAACACTTGTATTTACCCTCTATCAAAAATTATATCTAAACGCCAAACTAAAAACATCTGCATAACCTCTGTAATTTGCTGCCTCCTGCATCCGATAGTCCGCAGCAAAGATCATAGGCAAAAATGATAATTTATATATTGTCTTTATGGCTTCTCTTTTATTACAAAACACCGGTTCCCCTTCAATTAAATACACTGCGCCACCTATCAGGCGTTATTACTTTAACTTTTTTGATGTGTTTTAATAGTCAAGAGAGAAAGCTCAGTCACTTCTAAAACAGTTAAAGTCACCTGAGAATTTAGCTGTAACAAGGATTAGCGCTCCAGGCAGATCTGAGTTTAAAATCGTTACAGGATGTTGGGGGATTTTGTTGCCATATTGATCAGGTAAGTGTGGATGGCTATTTTGTGACTATAAGTTTTTTCATAGTCTCTAAGATACATAAAGCAGCTGCATATGTTCATTGCTACATGATTTATGATGGATAGGTAGCGCAATGATTGCAGCTACAAAAGGGAAGACCAAAATGTACTTATTTTGCTTGATCATGAACTTTGCTTAGAAAGCGCTCCCAAAGTGCCATAACAGCTTAAAACATTGTTGCATCTAGATACCTTAAACCGTGTAATTATGCTGCAATAGCACACGCGGGCGCCTATAAATACATATTATCTTTAATAAGGACTAAAAAGGTTAAGCTGTGTATCAACTTAGAGGTTAGTTACTTTTTGTTACATCACACTCAAAACGATACCCATAGGAGCGTAAACTTTTGATTAAAGGCGTTGCAGATTGAGTGTTTTCACTATTAAGAATCTTGCGCAGGCGGCTGATTTTGACATCAATGCTCCTGTCAAGATGATCTATGGTTTGTCCACCAAGCAAAGTGAGTATTCGCTCTCTACTTATGGTGGTGTTCGGGTGCTTGAGAAAAATAAGCAGTAATTCATAAAGTGATTTATGTAGAAATATCTTTTTGCCATTTGAGGCGTGCAATTCATGCTTTGCAATATCAAGCTTCCAATGTGCAAAGTTGTAATACAGCGCATGATGATCAGACGGTTTTTGAGCTTGGTTTTGGCGGCGTATTAATGCATGAATATGTGCAACCAGTTCACGCAAGTGACACGACTTTGAGAGATAATGGTCGGCACCAATTTCAAGACCAATAATTCGATCATATGAATCATCTAGGCTTGTTAACATGATGATGGGAATCATATTGTTATTAGCTCGTAGATATTTACAGAGATCAACACCACTTAATCCGGGTAGTTGAAGATCAAGAATCAGTAAATCGTAAGTATTGTTTTGTGTTAGCAAATCAAGAGCTTTTAAGCCATCTTGTGCGGTGCTCACGCGAAAACCGTATTCAGTCAGTGCGTGGCAAACGAGCTCTTGGTATTCATTATCATCTTCAACTAGTAGTATATGTGCTTGCAAGTTTGGCTCTGATGGGTTGTGAGTTTTCATCAGATTTTATCACTTTCGCCAAGAAAAGCACTTAACGATTTGTGTTAAGTAGCGCATAATGTAGAGCGTTTTAAATCTAAAAAGCAAAAAGCACTAAATATATATGGCAAGGAAATATTTTGGCACCGATGGTGTGCGCGGGAAAGTAGGTGTTAATCCGATTACGCCTGAGTTTGCAATGAAGATGGGTAATGCTGTAGGGCAGGCGCTGCGTGAAAAAGGGTTGCCCCTTGTCGTTGTGATGGGTCAGGACACTAGACGCTCCTCAGATATGTTAAAGGCGGGGTTTATTGCAGGCATTACTGCGGTTGGTGTTAATGTGATTAATTTAGGCATGGTGCCGACACCCGTTGTCGCCTTTATGGTGCCAATTTTTAAAGCCGGCGCTGGAGTGGTCTTAAGTGCGTCACACAATCCTTTTTATGACAATGGGATTAAACTGTTTTCGCCTGAGGGGCATAAGTTGCCGGATGATGTTGAATATCAGATTGAGCGCTATATTGATGAAGGGTTTTACTATCAGCCAGAAGGTGAGTTTGGTGAGATTTATAGTCAGATCAATGAAGTTGAGCCTTATATTAAGCATTGCTTGACGTCATTTGCGGATCAGATTAATTTGAGTGATAAAAAAATCATTGTTGATTGTGCCAATGGCGCGCTATTTCGTGTCGCCAAAGAAGTGTTTTCACGCTTAAATTTGAATGTTGTTGATATTGCCTCAAATCCAGATGGTTTAAATATCAATGAGGAATGTGGTGCAGTGCATCTTGATGCATTAAAAACTGCTGTTATCAATCAAAATGCTGATTTAGGTATTGCCTTTGATGGTGATGGTGATCGGATTATGCTTGTTGATGAAACAGGGTGCGTGGTTGATGGCGATGATATCTTATTGGCTTTAGCAAAATACAATGAAAACATCCCCGGTGTGGTTGGCACGGTGATGACGAATCTTGCGATTGAGCAGGAGTTTTTAAAGCTTAATTTGCCATTTAAACGGGCTAAAGTCGGTGATCGCTATGTGATGGAGTTGTTGCTTGAAAATAATTGGACGCTTGGCGGTGAGTCTTCTGGGCACATTATTGATCTTCGTTATAATTCAACTGGTGATGGATTAACAGCGGCATTGCAAATTTTGGCATTATTAACAAAAGTCAATAAGCCTTTATCAACGCTGATGAGTAGTCAAAAGATGCCACAGTTAATGATTAATGTGCCGTTAACCAAGAAGCTTGATGCTAATGATATGAGTCTATTGATCGAAGATGTCAGCTTTGTTGAGAAAACCTTAGGAAGCGATGGTCGTGTGGTCTTGCGCCCTTCGGGTACTGAACCCGTATTGCGTGTAATGGTTGAGGCAAAAACAGTTGATCTTACTAAGAAATGGGTGGATTATCTGGTTGAAAAGGTTAAAGAAAAATTAAATGCTTAATATGGAGTAACGATGAGAAAACAAATTATTATTGGCAACTGGAAGATGAATGGCTCGATATTATCGATTAAGAATTTATGTGAGTCACTAAATAAATTATCAACAGAATCGCTATCGGCCGATATGGCAGTGTGTGTGCCTAATGTTTATTTGTCGTATGTTAGCGACAATATCAAAGGAGTTGCTCTTGGTGTGCAAAATGTTAGCCAATATGACAACGGTGCTTACACGGGTGAGATTAGTGTTGATATGCTTAAGGATTTTAATTGTCAATATGCTATTGTTGGGCATTCTGAGCGTCGTGCGCTATTTGGTGAAAGTAATATCGATGTTGCATTGAAGGCTAAAAAAGCAACTGAAGCAGGGCTTTGTGCCATTGTTTGCGTTGGTGAGACATTAGAAGAAAGAACCACAGGTCAGCTTGAGGAAGTGTTAAAAGCTCAGTTGAGTGAGATATTAAATGGACTAACCCTAAATCAATTGAGAAATGTTATCATTGCTTATGAGCCGGTATGGGCGATTGGCACAGGGCTTGCAGCAACTGCATCACAAGTTCAAGAAGTCCATGCCTACTTGCGTTCGATCGTCACAAACTTCCATGTTGAGCTTGCTAAAAATATCAAAATTATATATGGTGGCAGCCTTAAACCGTCGAATGCTGATGAGATATTGAAGTTGGCAGATGTCGATGGTGGTTTGATAGGGGGTGCTTCTCTTTGTGGGAAGGACTTTGGTGAAATTGTTAAACATGCAAAAGCGTTTAAAAATGCCAAGCATGTAAAATAGGCAAAGCGAATAAATGTTAGCGTTAGTTATCACTGTACATATTATTGTTGCGATATTGATTGTTGGATTGATACTGTTGCAACAGGGCAAAGGAGCAAGCATGGGCGCCTCATTTGGCTCAGGCGCATCACAAACCGTATTTGGTAGTCGAGGAGCGGCGCCATTTATGTTTAAGTTCACAGCTTTTTTAGTCGCTGTTTTTTTTGTCACAAGCGTGAGTTTAAGCTATATTGGCAAGCAAAATGCAAACAAGGGTGCCGAAGCTCAAGCATCAAGCGGTGTGTCGCAAGCTGATTACCAAAAGCAGCAAGCAGCTCAGCAGGCTTTGATTGATCAGGCTAAAGCAACTGATGCAAAAGAAAACAAAGATGCAGCAACACTTCCAGTGAGCAATCTTCTAAAAACACCGACAGCGACAACATCAAATGCTGAAAAGGCTGATGACAAGTCAAAGCAGGCAGTTGATGTGAAGAATGCAACAGTTAAAGAGAAAGAAGCGGTACCCGCATCAACTAAATAGCTAGAGTAGAGTTTTTGATTGGTAAAGCAATGGTGCTTGTGAGCCCGTAGCGATTTGTCAAAAGCTGTTTTAGTAAAGTAAAGTTTATTTTGCCAAAGTGGTGGAATTGGTAGACACGCCATCTTGAGGGGGTGGTGAGCGCAGCTCGTGCGGGTTCGAGTCCCGCCTTTGGCACCAAAAACGAGGATATAGGCATGTTGCAATATAGTGTATATCATGAGTTTTTGCCGATTTTGATTTTTCTCATTGTGGCGATTGCTATCGCATCAGCAATGGCAATTGGCGGCAAAATGCTATCTATTATTGTTGGGGTGAATAATCCTAACCCTGAAAAAAACGCACCATTTGAGTGCGGATTTGCTGAATTTGAAGATGCGCGCATCAAGTTCGATGTGCGTTTTTATTTGGTTGCTATTCTATTTTTGGTTTTTGATCTTGAAGTCGCTTTTATGATTCCTTGGGGTGTGCTGGTGCGCGATAGCGGTGCGGGTGGTATCTCATGGGCAGCTTTCATTGCGATGATGATATTCTTGTTCATCTTACTAATTGGATTTATCTATGAGTGGAAGAAAGGGGCGCTAGAATGGGAGTAGAAGAAGGCATTAACAATAATAAAGGTTTTATCACTGCCAGCGCTGATTCTTTAGTAAATTGGGTGCGTACAGGGTCTTTGTGGCCTGTAACCTTTGGTCTTGCCTGTTGTGCGGTTGAAATGATGCATGCAGGTGCTGCGCGTTATGACTTGGATCGTTTTGGTATTGTATTTCGTCCAAGTCCACGTCAATCAGATGTGTTGATTGTTGCCGGCACTTTGTGTAATAAGATGGCGCCAGCTTTGCGTAAAGTCTATGATCAGATGCCAGATCCAAAATGGGTCATTTCCATGGGATCATGTGCCAATGGCGGCGGTTATTATCATTATTCCTATTCGGTGGTTAGGGGTTGCGATCGCATTATGCCCGTGGACATTTATGTGCCTGGTTGCCCACCGACGGCTGAAGCGCTTATTTATGGCATTATTCAGCTGCAAAATAAAATCAAACGTACTAATACAATTGCGAGGAAATGACGATGTCGTTAACGCAAGAATTTATCGATGATTTAAAAAATGACTTTGACAGTCAATTTATCTCAACAACTTTTCAACACGATGAACTTACCGTTGAAATTGCCAAAGACGATCTCATCAAAGTGATGACACGCTTAAAAAAAGTATTTAAATTTGAGCAACTTATTGATGTGACGGGCGTTGATTACTTAAGCTTTGGTGAAGATGAATGGAAAACGCAAAGTGCCACGAGTAGTGGCTTTTCACGCGGTGTAGTCAAAGGCGAGTTGTTACATAAAGAGCCTAATAAAGGCAAGAAGCGCTTTGCAGTGGTTTATCACTTAATGAGCTTGGCACTTAATATTCGTTTGCGTGTTAAGGTTTACTTAGATGAATTTGATCTAATGTTACCAAGTGTTGTCGATATTTGGCCTGCGGCAAACTGGAGTGAGCGTGAAGCTTTTGACATGTTTGGCTTTGTTTTTACAGGGCATCCTGATTTGCGTCGAATACTGACAGATTATGGCTTTGTAGGCCATCCGTTTAGAAAAGATTTCCCACAAAGTGGTTATGTTGAGATGCGTTACGATGAAACGCAAAAACGTGTGGTTTATGAACCAGTAGAAATTGATCCGCGTGTTAATGCGCCTAAGGTTATTCGTCAAGATAACCGTTACTTAGATGAACAGTAATTGAGAATGCTATGGCAGAATTTAAAAACTATACAATGAACTTTGGTCCGGTGCATCCGGCGGCTCATGGCGTATTGCGCTTGGTGTTGGAGCTTGATGGTGAGGTCGTTGTTCGTGCTGATCCGCATGTTGGGCTTTTGCATCGCGGTACCGAGAAATTGGCTGAGTCAAAACCATTTAATCAAAGCATTGGTTATATGGATCGCTTAGATTATGTATCAATGATGTGTAATGAGCATGCTTATGTGTTGGCGATTGAAAAACTGCTTGAAATTGAAGTGCCAAAACGTGCGCAATACATCCGTGTGATGTTTGCTGAAATTACACGTATTTTGAATCACTTATTGTGGACAGCGGCGAATAGTTTGGATTTAGGTGCGATGACGATGTTTCTTTATGCATTTCGTGAGCGTGAAGATCTGTTTGACTGCTATGAAGCGGTTTCAGGGGCAAGAATGCATGCAACTTATTTCCGTCCAGGAGGTGTTGCGCGCGACTTACCATTGACGATGCCAAAATATGAAAAGTCTCGCTTTACGTCAAAGCGTAAATTAAAAGCGATTAACAAAAATCGCCAAGGCTCATTGCTTGAATTTATTTGGGACTTTACTGAGCGTTTTCCAAAGTGTGTTGATGAATATGAAAACCTATTAACCAATAACCGTATTTGGAAACAACGTACCGTTGGTATTGGTGTGGTAACCGCCGAGCGTGCTAAGGCATTAGGCTTTGGTGGTCCAATGTTAAGAGGCTCAGGTGTCGCTTGGGATCTTCGCAAAAAACAACCGTATGACGTCTATAGTGAACTTGAGTTTGATATTCCGGTTGGTAGCCATGGTGATTGTTATGATCGCTATTTGGTACGTATGGCAGAAATGCGTGAATCCAATAAAATCATCCGTCAATGTGTAGAGTGGTTACGTGACAACGATGGTCCTATTATGGCGCCAAATCATAAAGTGACGCCACCTAAGCGCGATGAGATGAAAAACAGTATGGAAGCCTTGATTCACCACTTTAAATTATTCTCTGAGGGCTATTGTGTGCCTGAAGGTGAAGTATATGTGGGAACAGAGCATCCAAAAGGTGAATTTGGAATTTACTTGGTATCAGATGGTGCCAATAAACCGTATCGTCTAAAGATTAGAGCGCCAGGCTTTACCCATTTAAGTGCGATGAATGAAATGTTAAGCGGGCATATGTTATCCGATGCTCCGGCAATTATTGCGACACAAGATATTGTGTTTGGCGATGTAGATAGATAGGTAAGGTTTGTCTATGTTAGAGAATAAGTTAGATAAGAAAGAAATATTTTCACCTCAAGTCACTGAGTTGCTAGAGAACTGGGAAAAGCGTTATCCTGCGAATCAAAAGCGCTCTGTCATCATCCCAGGTTTGCATGTTTTGCAAGACTATAACAACGGCTATTTAACCGAAGAGTTAATGGATAAATTAGCACTTTATTTGGATGTGCCGGCAGCTTCAGTTTATGAAGTGGCGACTTTCTATAGCATGTATGATCTTAAAAAAGTAGGCAGACATAAGCTAAATGTATGCACCAATCTTTCATGTATGTTAAATGGTGCCAAGAAAATCATGACGCACATTGAAAATAAGCTTGATATTAAAGCAGGGCAAACAACGGCCGATGGTAGAATTACGCTAAAGTCTGTTGAGTGTCAGGGTGCATGCTGTGGTGCGCCAATGTTGGAAGTGGATAAGGTTTTTTATGAAAACTTAACCACTGCAAAAGTCGATCAAATTATTGATTCTTTGGAGTAGCAGATGGCGAATGAAGTATGTTTTAGAACCCTGCACCTTGAAAGACCGTGGTCATTGAAGTCTTATGAGTCAATCGGGGGCTACTCTTATTGGAAAAGAATTCTTGATGAGAAGATTCCACCTGAAGTGATTATTGAGGAGCTTAAAAAATCTGGTCTACGTGGTCGTGGTGGTGCTGGTTTCCCAACGGGACTTAAGTGGAGCTTTATGCCGCGCAATTTGCCAGGACAGAAGTATGTTGTATGCAATTCTGATGAAGGTGAGCCTGGTACTTGCAAAGATCGCGAGATTTTACGTAATAATCCACATCAATTAATCGAAGGCATGGCAATTGCCGGTTATGTCACCGGTGCAACAGTTGGTTATAACTATATCCGTGGTGAGTTTTATGAGCCGATTGCGCGTTTTGAGGCGGCTTTAAATGAAGCCCGTGCAATGGGTTTGATCGGCTTTAACCTGCGCAGTTCAGGTGTTGATTTTAATTTATATTGTTCAATTGGAGCGGGTGCTTATATCTGTGGTGAAGAAACTGCATTATTAAATTCACTTGAAGGGCGTAAAGGTCAGCCGCGATTTAAACCACCGTTTCCAGCCAATAAAGGCTTATATGGTTGTCCGACCAATATTAATAATACTGAGACGTATGCTTCAGTGCCGCCAATACTAGAGCATGGCGGTGAATGGTTTCAGAAAATGGGCACAGAGAAAAGTGGTGGTACTAAGCTCTTCTGTGTTTCAGGGCATGTTAATACCCCCGGTGTGTTTGAGATTGGTCTTGGCACACCATTTAAAGACTTGCTAGCAATGGCAGGTGGCGTGCGTGATAATAAAAAAATCAAAGCGGTGATTCCAGGTGGCAGTTCATGTAAGATCCTAACTGGTGAGGAAATGCTATCTTTAACCATGGATTATGAAGCCATTGGTCAAGCAGGTTCAATGTTAGGCTCAGGTGCTGTTGTCGTGCTTGATGAAGATACATGTATGGTCGAGTTACTAGCGCGCTTAGCTGAGTTTTATTATGAAGAGTCCTGTGGACAATGCACACCGTGCCGCGAAGGTACTGGCTGGTTAGCAAGAACCTTAGAGCGTATTTTGCATGGTGAAGGTAAGCCAGAGGATATTGATAATTTAGCACGTGTCGCCTCAAATATTGAAGGCAATACCATTTGTGGTTTAGGTGACGCTGCGGCGTGGCCAGTACAAAGCTATATTAAGAAATTCAGACATGAATTTGAATATATGATTGAACATAAGCGCAGTATTGTCGGTGCTTAATAAATAGTGAAACCCTATTGCTAATTTGAGCCTAGGGTTAAAAATAAACGTAATTGTTGAAGGGTGACTCCCGTGTCAGAAAAAGAAGCAACAAAACAACTTAATATCGAGATCAATGGTCAGCCATATGCGGCGAAGCCAGGTGAGATGATTATTCAGATCGCTGATAGGCATGGTATTTATATTCCGCGCTTTTGTTATCACAAGAAACTCTCGATAGCAGCCAACTGCAGAATGTGTCTTGTCGAAGTTGAAGGGGCAAGAAAGCCATCTCCGGCGTGCGCGACACCGATTATGGATGGCATGAAAGTTTTCACAAAATCGCCAACGACACTTTCTTATCAAAAGAAGGTTATGGAGTTTTTACTGATTAACCATCCACTTGATTGTCCTATTTGTGACCAAGGTGGTGAGTGTGAACTGCAAGATGTGGCGATGGGTTATGGTAGTGACGTTTCTAAATATAATGAAACTAAGCGTGTATTTGATGATCCAACCTTAGGGCCATTAGTCGCAACTGATATGACGCGTTGCATTCAATGTACGCGTTGTGTGCGCTTTGGTGAAGAAATTAGCGGTGATAAAGAGCTTGGCGCGATGGGCAGAGGGGATCACACGCAAATCGGCACTTATGTTGCTAAAACTGTCAATTCAGAGCTATCCGGTAATATTATTGATTTATGCCCAGTGGGTGCATTAACGTCTAAGCCCTTTAGATTCCACGCACGTGCTTGGGAGTTGCAACAATATGCAACAATTTCAGGCGCTGATTGTGTTGGTGCGAATATCTACGCGCACACGCGTCGCAATCAGCTAATGCGTGTTGTGCCAAAAGAAAATGAAAGCATTAATGAAACATGGATTGCCGATAAGGACCGTTTCGCTTATACCGGTGTTTATGCCGAAGATCGTGTTACACAACCGATGATCAAAAAAGCAGGTGCTTGGGTTGATGTATCGTGGGAAGAAGCGCTTGATTTTGTCAAAGTGGCCATCGAGCAGACCAAAGCCCAAGATGGTGTTAATGCGATATCTAGTCTTGCCTCAGACTCTGCAACAACAGAGAGTTTATACCTTATCCAAAAACTGATGCGTCACGTTGGCTCAAACAATATTGATACACGCTTAATGCAAGCAGCACACGCCTTAACATTACACACAGGTGTTGGGTTTGATTGCGAATTAGCTGAGATTGAACATGCTGATGTTGCATTACTGGTTGGCAGCTATTTACGAAAAGAAGTGCCATTGATTAATCACCGCGTGCATAAGGCAGTGAAAAATGGCGCGAAGGTTTTGGCGCTCAATAGCCAAGAATATGACTTCAATTATGCCGTTCAGACGACACAAGTTGAAGCCAATGAGATGGTTTATGCGCTGGCAAATTTAGTGAAAGCCGTAGCACAAAAAAACTCTCAACCAATATCCTCAGAGATAGTTAAAAAGACCGTTGAATCATTAGAGATTTTGCCTGAGATTGAAGCTTTGGCAACCGCCTTGGTATCTTCTGAAAAGCCGATGATGATTTTAGGTTTTGATGCGATTTTAAATAAAGACTTTGCTGAAATTTACGCATTGTTTACTGAGCTTAAAACCTTACTCTCTGCCAAAGGTGGTGTACTTAGTTTTGGTGCTAATGCCAAGGGTGCGTTACTCGCAGGAGTAGCAAGTGAGTATCTGCCGGGTGCTAATGAAAACTTACAGCAAGGCATGAATGCACAAGCAATATTGAGTAATAAAACCAAATTACTATTGAACTTTGCGGTTGAGCCTGAGTTTGATTCAGTGCTAGGTCAAGAAGCCTTACAAAAGCTACAAGAGATTGATATCGTGGCAGCATTTACAAGCTATGCAACTGCTGAAATGTTTGAATATGCCGACATCATATTGCCGATTGCTACACATTTTGAAGAAGATGGTTCATTTGTAAATATCGCTGGACAAACACAGCGCTTTAAAGCCGCCATCCAGCCATATGAAGATAGTAAACCTTTGTGGAAAGTATTGCGTGTATTAGCGAACCTATTAGGTTTAGAAGGTTTTGATTACCAAACCGTTGATGAGGTTTATCAGGAGTTCACGACACATGAACAAGCTGAGTTAAAAGTTGATGTTGATGGATTGTTTAAAAAAGGCTTAACAGCATTGACTGAAGGCTATCATGTCACGCCTTGTGTGTCGATGTATCGTACAAATGCGTTATTAAGACGTGCTAAACCATTGCAAGCAACAAAAGATGCTCACTATGCGCAAAGCTTGCGTGTATCAGCTAAGTATGCCGCAGCGCATGAGATAAACACATCAGGTCGTGTGATTGTTAAACTTGATGACAAAGAGTACGAAGTGGATCTCATCATTGATGGAACATTAGCCAAGGACACGGTAATTGTGCCGTTTCAGCTTATGCCGACTTGTGGCAAAGCTTGGGGCAATGTTACAATCACGCCAATTAAACATACGGTGGTAAACGCATGATTTTAGATATTATCTGGATTGTTCTAAAAATCTTATTAATCGTTATCCCTTTGATTCTGGTCGTAGCCTATTACACTTATGCAGAGCGTAAAGTCATTGGTTACATGCAAGATCGTATTGGTCCAAATCGTGTGGGTTCTTTTGGTTTATTACAACCCATCGTTGATGCGGTTAAGTTGCTGCTTAAAGAAATTATTATTCCAGCGAAATCAAACCGCTATTTATTCTTTATCGCACCGATGCTTGCTTTTGCTCCTGCTTATACGGCATGGGCAGTTGTGCCATTTGGTCAAGGCATCGTGTTAGCGGACATTAACGCTGGTGTGTTGTATATTTTGGCGATGACTTCAATTGCAGTATATGGTGTCGTTATTGCCGGTTGGGCATCTAACTCGAAATATGCAATGTTTGGTGCATTGCGTGCAGCAGCTCAGGTTGTATCCTATGAGCTAGCAATGGGTTTTGCCATCATCGGTGTATTAATTGCCGCGGGTTCACTTAATCTAAGCACGATTGTCGAAACACAACAAGGCGGTATTTGGCACTGGTATTTCATCCCGCTATTTCCGTTGTTTGTTATTTATTTTATCTCAGGTGTTGCGGAAACTGGGCGTGCCCCATTTGATGTGATCGAAGGTGAATCTGAGATTATTGCCGGACATCATGTTGAGTATTCCGGTGCGCGCTTTGCGTTATTCTTCTTAGCAGAATATGCCAATATGATTTTGATCAGCTTGTTAACTGCGGTTTTCTTTTTAGGTGGTTGGATTTCGCCATTTGAAAACATTCCTGTGCTTGATCAGTTCTTTAGCTTTGTGCCTGGCATGATCTGGTTATTCTTAAAAACCGGTATTTTCATGTTTATGTATTTATGGATTCGTGCAACTTTCCCACGATATCGTTATGACCAATTAATGCGATTGGGCTGGAAGATCTTTATTCCAGTGACTTTAGTTTGGGTTATCGTGGTTGCATTTATGGTTAAACTTGGCTTAGGTCCTTGGTGGTAGGAGATTTATTGATGTTTAAAGCAATTAAACGCTATTGTCAGACCTTTTTGCTATGGGAGTTATTAAAAGGTCTTAAGATTACGGGTAAGCACTTTTTCACACGAAAAGTAACTGTGCAATATCCAGATGAAAGAACGCCGCAATCGGGTCGTTTTCGCGGGCTGCATGCACTTCGCCGCTATGAAAATGGTGAAGAGCGTTGTATCGCGTGTAAATTATGCGAAGTCGTTTGTCCTGCATTGGCGATTACTATTGAAGCAGAGCCACGTGAAGACGGTTCAAGACGTACGACAAAATATGAAATTGATTTGTTCAAATGTATCTTTTGTGGTTTTTGTGAAGAGTCATGTCCCGTGGACTCAATTGTTGAAACACGTGTATTTGAATACCACTTTGAAAAACGTGGTGAAAATATCATGACCAAAGCAAAGCTTTTGGCAGTTGGTGATAAGTATGAAGATGAAATCGCGAAAGATCGTGAAGCAGACAGAGCATTTAGGTAGGGATCGATGAGTGTAAATATTATCTTTTATGTATTTGCCGCACTAACGGTGCTAGGCGCGCTATTGGTGATCAATGCAAGAAACCCAGTGCGTGCAGTTATTGCGAAAGTCTTTACTTTCTTTGCAGCAGCAGGTGTTTGGCTTACGATGCAACAGGAATATCTGGCGTTACTTTTGATCATTGTTTATGTCGGCGCGGTTTTGGTGATGTTCTTGTTTGTGGTAATGATGCTAGATATCAATATTGTGATAAAGCAGAAGAAATTAGTATTCTACTGGCCGATCGTGATCTTATTATGTGCGTTCTTGGCCGTACTTATTTCAATTGTCGTTAGTCATACCTTTGCCGATAGAACCATGACCGGTGGTTTAGGTACCGTTGAAAATCTAGGGCGCGAGATGTTCTCGAACAAGTACCTCTATGCCTTTGAGCTTGCTGGTATGGTCTTATTAGCGGCGATGGTGTCTGCGATTACCTTGACTTTCCGTGGCAAAAAACCAGGTAACAAATCGATTAATCCAAGCCTGCAGATTCAGACACAAGCGAAAGATCGCTTAACCATGGTAAAGATGAAAGCGGAAAAGAGCGCTTCTGAAATAGCAAAAACAGAAAAAGCAGCAAATAAAGAAAAATCACAAGATGATTCTGATCAGGGAGAACCTAAGAATGACTAGTATTCCGGTACCCATTACGCATTATTTGATTTTTAGTGCGATTATATTTTCGATAAGCATTGCCGGTATTATTATGAACCGTCGCAATCTATTGATTTTATTGATGTCAATTGAGTTGATGCTCCTAGCAGTCAATACGAACTTTATTGCTTTCTCAAGTATGCTGAAACAAAACACAGGTGATGTGTTTGTCTTCTTTATTTTGACGGTTGCCGCTGCTGAAGCAGCCATCGGTTTGGCGATTGTGGTTGTGTTATTTAGAACACGCAAAACAATCGATGTTAGTCAATTAAATACATTAAAGGGCTAAGACGATGGGAATTGATTTTATTATTGCCATTATTATCTTGGCGCCAGCATTAGGTGCAATCGTTGCCGGCTTTTTTTCAAAAAAGGTGCAATTAACCGGTGTTAACTGCATTACGATTGGTTTGGTGCTTTTATCATTTATTTTGAGTGTTGTTCTGGCATTAGGCGTTTATTTACACAATGATGTTTATACGGTCACATACTTCAACTGGGCATTGTTCCCATCTTTAGGTATGACGGTCAGCTTCACTGTCGATAAGCTATCCGTCTTTATGATGCTGATCGTGACATTTGTCTCAACACTAGTGCATGTCTACTCAATTGGTTATATGAAAGGCGAAGCCGGTTATGCGCGCTTTTTTGCGTATATTTCAGGATTTACTTTTGCCATGCTTTGTTTAGTCATGGGTAACAACTTCTTAATACTCTTCTTTGGTTGGGAAGGAGTAGGGTTATTCTCCTATCTCTTAATCGGTTATTACTTTGATAAAGACTCTGCCAATGAGGCAAGCTTACGCGCTTTTATTGTTAGCCGTGTCGGTGATTTAGGATTCTTGTTAGGAATTGCTGCAGTCATTTACTATTGCAATTCGATCGATTACAACACCGTATTCACTGCTGTGAGTAACCTTGATAACAGCCAAATGATTTCGTTCTTAGGCATGCAATTTAGCCCGATCACATTGATGTGTGTGTTACTGTTTATCGGTGCAATGGGTAAATCAGCGCAGTTCCCGCTACATACTTGGTTAGAAGGCTCAATGGAAGGTCCAACGCCAATCTCAGCATTGATCCACGCGGCAACCATGGTGACTGCAGGTGTCTTTATGATTGCGCGCTTATCACCAATGTTTGTTCATTCAGCAACGGCATTAAGCTTTGTGATGATTATCGGTGCAATTACCTGTTTGTTTATGGGGCTCATTGCCATTGTGCAAATGGATATTAAGCGCGTTATCGCTTATTGTACTTTGTCACAATTGGGTTATATGATGGTTGCGCAAGGCGCCTCAGGTTTTTCTATTGGTATGTTCCATCTGATGACACATGCGATGTTTAAAGCATTACTATTCTTAGCAGCCGGTTCGGTGATTGTCGCGTTACATCACGAGCAAGACATGCGCAAGATGGGTGGCTTAAGAAAATACATGCCGGTGACCTATATCTGTATGATTATTGGGGGTTGGGCATTGGCGGCAATTCCACCGTTTGCTGGTTTCTTCTCAAAAGATTTGATTATTGACGCAGCAGCAACCACAACTTTGCCAGGGCACGAGTTTGCTTATTATTTAGTATTGGCTTGTGCTTTTGTGACTTCTTTCTACACCTTTAGAATGATCTTTATGACATTCCATGGTCCAACACGAATGGATGCGCATACTAAGGCGCATGTTAAAGAGTCACCATTGACGATTTTGATTCCATTGATTTTATTGGCTATTCCGTCAGTGTTCGCGGGGATGCTGTTCTTTGAACCAGCATTAACACCAAACCTTGCTAATGCACATGGTTTCTTTGGCAATACGATTGCACAATACTATGAACCTGCTTTAGGTAATATGACGGTTATCGCAACCTTAGCGCAAGAAGCAGCCACTAAAACGCCGTGGGATTTCGTAATGCATTCTGTGCATACACCGGCATTCTGGTTGGCAATTTCAGCACTTATTTTGGCATATATCTTCTATGTATTAGTACCAAGCATCCCTAAAGCTTTATCCAATATGCGCTCAGGATTTGGTATTTTGCATTATATCCTTGTCAAAAAATACTTTATCGATGGCTTATATGATCTTGTATTTGTCAAAGGTGTCGTGTTGCTAAGTAAGGTATTATGGGTTGTGATCGATATCTTTATGATTGATAAGGTCGCTGTTCAAGGCAGTGCGGATTTGATTTATTTTGCGGGTAAGAAGATGACACGTGTACAGCGCGGTTACTTGTTTGACTACGCACTGGTGATGTTGATTGGTGTTTTAGCATTGATCGCATGGCTAATTTTTTGGGTAAACTAAGGCTTTGGTTAAAGGAAAGTTAATACTATGTTTATAACTCACTATTTATTAAGCTTGCTAATCTGGGTGCCGATTATCGGTGGCTTTATTGTATTAGCAGCGAAATCGCCAGATGGCAAAAAAGAAGCGGCACGCTGGACGGCGCTAGCGGTTGCCATATTAACGCTTTTATTGTGTGTTCCTTTATACCTTGAGTTTGATCCAACCAGTGCTAGTATGCAGTTTGTTGAGCGTGTGCGTTGGTTTAGTTTATTCAATAATAATGATGCCGTTTACTATTATCTTGGCGTTGACGGATTCTCCGTGCTATTTATTATCTTAACAAGCTTTACCAATGTGGTGATTGTGCTTGCCGCTTGGCGTAGCATCAAAGTACGCTTAAGACAATATATGGCGATTTTCCTGATTACTACCGGCTTAACCAATGCTGTATTTATGGCGCAGGATACGATGCTGTTCTATGTGTTCTGGGAAGCGCTGTTAATCCCAACCACATTGGGTATCGGTATTTGGGGTGGCAAGAAAAAAGCCTATGCCGCGATTAAATATTTCTTATATACCTTTGCCGGCTCTATTTTCTTATTGGTTGCGTTTTTATATATCCAGCAACAAGTGGCAAGCTTACCAAGTGCAAGCTTAGTTGATAGTGGCACGTTCTCCATTCAAAACTTTATTTTCTGGGCAACTCAAGCAAATGATATGGGGCAGTTAGTCAATATCACGCTAACGGCTCAATGGCTATTGTTTGGTGCATTCTTTTTGGCGTTTGCCGTTAAGATCCCGATGTGGCCATTTCATTCATGGTTGCCAGATGCGCATTCTGAGGCACCAGCTGGCGGTTCGGTTGTCCTTGCTGCATTGATGTTAAAGTTGGGTGCTTATGGTTTCTTACGCTTTGTTTTACCATTGATCCCGAGTATCACGGCAGTCCTTGATTGGTTTTTGATTGGTATTTCACTGATTGCCATTGTTTATGTTGGGATTGTTGCGATTGCGCAAACTGATTTTAAACGCCTTATCGCTTACTCATCGATTTCCCACATGGGCTTGGTGACGTTGGCAATGTTCTCAATCTTCTTATTAGTGAAGAACAATCCTGATCAAGTACTAGGTATGGCAGATGCGCAATTAGCGATCCAAGGTGCAGTCTTTCAAATGATCGCTCATGCCTTCTCATCGGGGGGCATGTTTATTGGTTGCGGCTATCTATATTTACGGATGCAAAGTCGAAATATTGCCGATTTCCAAGGCGTTGCCCGTTCAATGCCAATCTTTGCGACATTCTTTATGTTGTTTTGTTTGGCAAATGTCGGACTTCCTGGTACCAGTGGTTTTGTCGGAGAATTCTTGATTATCTTGGCGGTATTTAAATACTCACCATGGGTAGCATTGCTTGCTGGCTTAACACTTGTTATTGCACCTGCCTATACTCTGTGGATGTACAAACGCGTGTTCTTTGGTAAGGTTGTCACAACTCAAGTGGCTAACTTAAAAGATATCAGTGGTCTTGAGATCTTTGTCTTTGTATTATTAGCGATTCCTACTATTTGGTTTGGTATTTATCCAGAACCAATTCTACAACTTTCTTCAGCAGCTTCGACACATATCATTCAAGCTGCACATGCGGTAACGATAGGGTAAAGAGAAATGATGTTAGCAAATATTATCACCATACTTCCTGAAATTACGTTAGGCATTGCCGCATTGGTCGTGATGCTGGCAGATTTATTCTTTGGCAAGAAAGTCAAAAATATTGCCTATATTCTGACACAAGTCTTTTTGATTATTACGGCGTGGATTTTATTAAAATCACTTAACTCGCATATTCATGTTGGTTTTGAAGGGCAGACCTTATCAACTGAGCTGACCTTTATCTTGCAAGAAGTCATTATACTTGTCGCATTTTTCGTTTTTATCTATTGCAAAGAATATATTGAAGACAGAAAGCTGCCACAGGGTGAGTTTTATGTCTTGTCGATATTGTCTATTCTAGGTGCGCTGGTTCTAACATCAGCACATAGCTTATTAACCATTTATATCGGCTTAGAGCTATTATCTTTGCCATTGTATGCGCTTTTAGCTATTCGTCGTGGTTTTGCCACAGGAGCAGAAGCAGCGATCAAATACTTTGTATTAGGTGCGATTGCTTCAGGTTTATTGTTGTATGGTATGTCATTTATCTATGGTGTTACCGGTAGCTTGGATTTAACGGAAATCGGTAGATATCTCGCCAATCCAGAAATGGCACATTCACAAATCGTGTTGATTGCCATGGTATTGATGATTGCAACAGCAACTTTTAAGTTGGGTGCCGTACCTTTTCATATGTGGGTGCCTGATGTTTATGAAGGATCTCCTAATGCCGTGACAGCATTTTTAGCTTCAGTGCCAAAGGTTGCCGCTTTCGCAATGCTTGTCAATATACTTATGATCGGTATGCCAGCGCAAGCTTTTGCATGGAGTAAAGTACTCACCGTACTAGCCGTTTTATCAATCTTCTTTGGTAACTTACTGGCGTTGGCACAAAAAAATGTCAAACGTATGCTCGGTTATTCAACGATCTCGCATATTGGTTTTGTGCTATTAGCATTGATATTAAACCCTGCAGCTTTTGCCATATCGACAGCGCTTTTCTATGTCATCATCTATGTATTGATGTCGGCAGCGGGCTTTGGTGTGTTGATCGTATTAAGTGTTCGCGGAAATGAAGTTGAGAACTTGGCAGATTTTGCGGGCCTTAATCGTCGTAATCCATGGATTGCTTTTATTATGTTAATCGTGATGTTCTCAATGGCAGGTATCCCACCATTATCAGGATTCACCGCTAAGCTATTTGTGATTATGGGCTTGATTGATACAGGACACTTAGGATTAGGTATCTATGCCTTAATTATGTCGGTTATTGCTTGTTACTATTATCTACGTGTAATCAAGTCGATGTACTTTGATTTACCAAAAAATCAAACGCCAGTTTACGCCAATAAAGTGACTTTGTTTGGCTTAAGTATCAATGCGGCACTTATTCTATTACTTGGTGTTTTCCCTGCGCTGTTAGTGACGCTTATTTCACCGATTTATGGGTTGTTTTAGCTTTTTCAACTAGCAAATGAGACTTGAGCCAAGCTCAATGTAATGTTGATGCTTATTTTTTTATATTCCAAGTAGTCAATAAAAAGCTCGATTTTCTCGAGTTTATCAAATAACTGAAACAAATTGGTTAGGGATGATCAGGTTATTTTTGTTGTTTTTCTTGCATAATACATTCTTTTGATCTTTAGTTTATATTGTGAGTTGTTTAGAGTGATTTAAATTCTATTTATTTTCTAGATGAATCGGGTTGGGCACTTTGTTGTAGTGTGTGCACTCTTAACTAAATTATTATTTTATATAAACTGGAGGAAGTAAAATGCGAGTGAAATCCATCATTTTAATTAGTATGGGCTCCATGTTTTCACTAGTCTCAAATGTATATGCTTCGGAGTGGCTTATCGGGGAAGGATTAATTTTTCCATCGCTAGCACAAGGGAAAAGTCAATGTTTTGAGTATAAGGGTGGCAATGACTTACCCATAAAGGTGGCAACAGAAGAGATATCTAAAGTGATAACAGACTATAAAAGTGCGCAGTCGAGCGTTGGCATAGAGGCAAGTGCGAATTTCTCATTTGCAGGTTTTAGTGGAGGTGCATCCATGGGGATGTCATCAAAAGTAGCTACCAATGGTAATGAGATTGGTTTTAGTTATTATGTAACAAAGTTAGGGATAAAGAAAAGCTCAAAATCATACATTGGATTAACAGAAGCTGGGCGAAAGCATTTTCAAGAATATGCAAGTACTAATACAGCAAATTTACTTGACGCAGCGGGTGAGTTAATACGCCAATGTGGGGCTAATATTGTTATGTCAGAAAAAAGAGGGGCATCCTATCAGCTAATGGCAAAAATATCTTCTAATTATTCTTCATCAGCACAGGAGCTTTCAGTAGAAGCGCAAGCATCGGGGAGTTTTTTTGAAGTCTCTAGTAAATTTAATTCAGCGCAAAATAATTCAAATCAATCATTCTCGCTTAGTATAGAAAAAAAATCAGATGGGCAAGTGCTCAATTATCCAGAGCTTGATGATGCTATATCACAATGTTCATTAACAGAAGATGGTCAAATTAATCAAAGTTGCAAAGATATTTTTAGTAAGTATGCTGGAAAAATTATTCATCATATCAATGATCCCGTTGCTGATTTTGATCTATTACCACAAGTAGGATTGCCTGAAGTTAAGCCATTAAGTGAGTTTGACCCTGAAGATATATTAACTTCAGCGCATGAAACTGCCTTAAATAAAGCAGTTAGTTTATATAAGCAACAATATGAACGTTTGCAGAATTTGTGGATTGAGCAGAAAAAGCTACATGCGAGCATTAATGGCGTCATGCACGTTTATAGTGGCAATGGCCCTAGGAAAATGCTTATAAGAAAAGCAGGAAAGAATAAACCTCAACTAAGTTACGCTTATGGTAATCTGGCATCAACAGAAAGCGTACTGGATAAATTAAAGCAATCACGTAATGATGTTAATGATAACGTTGAGAAACTTGAGCTCGCACTTTTTTCATGTAGTGATGGAATATGTAAAGAGCGCACTGTCGACGAAGTTTTAAAATCTA
This sequence comes from Cysteiniphilum marinum, assembly GCF_014857925.1. Lineage (GTDB taxonomy): Bacteria > Pseudomonadota > Gammaproteobacteria > Francisellales > Francisellaceae > Caedibacter > Caedibacter marinus. Next base: position 44,271 of record NZ_JACYVZ010000016.1, read on the forward strand.
TTAAACCTATTGATAGTAGCATTATAAATATGGTCAATAAAGTACAGCCAGTTGCTTTAGGTGAGCTAAAAGGCATCCAGATGCCAACCTCTGTTGCTTTAAATACAGGGTTGAGTGCGAGAGATAATAATTGTAATGATGAACTTCAAATAATTTTTAGTCACCCTGATGTAGAAAGTGTTATTGTCGTAGATCAAAAATTAACACCACAAGAAAATCATATTGTTAAAGTGCAGGGTTTATGTGCTAAAAACTCTAAGATCTCACGAATTCCAATATTTGTGACCTTAAAAACAGGTGAGGTTGCCTTTCGATTTATCAATAGCTTACCGGGTGAGGAAGCCAATAAGTTTGCAGTATCTAGTGCTATGGAGCTAAATAAGAAATCTGGTTCTGCTGCAATTGATGCAGACTGTAGTGATGTGAATAGTAATGTATCTATTACCGCTAATATGATTTATGAAGAACTCAATAGCAAGGTTGCTATGAGAGTTTATAGCTTGGGTAGTTGTCAAGTCTATGGAAGTAAGATTAGCTCAACTAAGGAATATGGAATTCCTGATAAGCAAAGGCGTCTATACATAGATATTATGGAGACTAAAGGCAAAAATTACATGCCATTATCTGGAAAAAAAGAATTATAAATTAAGCGATATGAAGCTGCTAAAAATAAATATGATATAAGGGTATATGTTATGAAAAAGTTGATATTAGTTTTTTTGACCTTTCTAATGAGTCATCTATGCTTCGCGGGTGCAGGCACTCAGTTTAAGTTGATTAATGCAAGTGATACACTTATCTTTTCCGTGGTACGAGATCATGTGAATTATGGTTATGTCGCTAACCCTAAAAATATTGGTCAGCAATGGCAACGTGATGCGCCCAAAGGAGAGGCTTTTTTTATGCAGGTTGGAAAAGGAGGTACCGCAGGGACAGATGGGTATCTTATTGTTGAAATAAAAGAAAAATCAACGCAAGATATAAAAGGGCATTGTCTTATGTATGTCTCAGCATCTTATAATGGGGCAGGAAACCATCTTGCGAAATGGGAGTGCACGACTGATTTGGTCGCAATTGATGTAATGTTTGGCTCCACTAAATATATCGTTTTAGTGAACTTTTCTGGAGAAGCTTATAAGCTTTAAGTCGCATTTCACAGTAGTAAGAGTAGAAAGATTAACTATAGGTTTGAATGTAACTTTAGCTACTTCAGCTTTGAAGAGAAAATAAATTTTACACTTAATCAATAGATATTAACGCGCGCAAACTTCCAAACCACTGAAGAAGAAAGCGATCTCAACAGCAGCGGTTTCAGCAGCATCTGAACCATGCACAGCATTAGCATCAATACTATCAGCAAAATCAGCACGAATCGTGCCAGCAGCAGCTTCTTTAGGGTTTGTCGCACCCATTAAATCACGATTCTTAAGAATAGCATTTTCACCTTCTAATACTTGAATCACCACAGGACCTGAGCTCATGAATTTTACAAGGTCATTGTAGAAAGGACGCTCTTTATGAACAGCGTAGAATTCACCTGCTTCGGCTGCTGATAGTTGTTTCATCTTAGCAGCAATCACTTTAAGGCCTGCTTGTTCAAAACGCGAGTAAATTTGACCAATAACATTTTTAGCAACTGCATCAGGTTTGATAATCGAAAGAGTTCTTTCAATAGCCATGTGTATTTTCCTTATTTTTTATTTGATAAAAGTCTTGGGCATTATACAAATGAACGAATGGAATGCAAGATTAAGCTGACAGCAAAGAATGAAAATGGATTTAAAAATACTTTGAATAAGTTTGCGCCACGACAAAACTATTATCCGCAGCTTTTGTCGTATCATCAGACAAATTAGCATGATAACCTGTAATACGAGCGCTACTGCCTTGGTTTTTGATATCAAACTGGTAAACAATACCGTTAATCTCACAGCTGTACTTTGTTGTGCATTGAATATTGCCAAACACACCACCAAGTGCCTTGATCGTTTGTGCATAGTTATAGTTATGCATATGAATAACATTATTTACTGTGGTGTGATTAAGTGCTAGATATTGATTATAATTGCTTTGCAGCTCAACTTTTAAGTTCTCTGAAATTTTCTTGTAAGCCTGAAACTTAGCAAAGAAAATAAAAGCCATATACAGTAAGACACCGGCAAGGATTAGTAGCACTAAAATGGCAACGGTTTGTTTGCCACTAGAAGCTTTCTTACTTGGTTGTAGTAGTTTCTCGTCCATTAGTTATCCTTAGTTAATACCAAAATATTTATTATAAAGTGCGTTAATTTCTTGCCAACGCTTATCATCATAAGGTAAAAGATTAGATGCCAAATAATCGCGCTCACTATTAAATGAGATCTCATCACCATCAGCAGCGTAGACTGCTAAGATCTTAAGACGAATATTTAAATTCTTAGCATCGCTATTTAACGCTTCTTGTAAGAGTGCTTTAGCCTGAGCTATATCGTGCGTTTCAATTAATTCATCCGCCTTATTAAGAAGGTTCACAAGTTCATCTTTGGATTTTTTCTTGGAGGTCTTTTTATCATTTGATGCGTTAACTGGTGTGCTAATATTAACTTTGACCTCAGGCTGTTTGGCATAAAACTGCTCTTTTAATTGACGTTTATCATCAGTTGACCTTGATGACTTACGTTTATAGCGGCGACGCCATATCAACAGGGCAATAATGATAATTAATAGAATAATATACCACTTGCTACCATCACTTTTTGTCTCGGTAGTGACGGTGGTTTGTGTGTCATTGGCATCCTGTGATTGATCATTGGTATTTGCCGTAGGAATAACAACACCCTGTTGCGTGTTTTCTTTGGTATTATCTATTGAGTTATTAGCGCTGCTAGGTGTGTTGTTACTAGAGATTACTGTGGTTTGCTGATGATCAATAGTGGGTGCACTGTTGTTTGGGTTCTCTGGTGCCGCAGTCGTATTTGGTGTTTCAACCGTTGGCTTAGTCTTGACTGGAGCAGGTGCCGATGCTTTTGGCGTGAGATATTGCGTATGCCTTAGGTTATAAAGTTTTAAACCATCTTCAAGCTCAGCTTTAGTGCTTGGAATTAAAAGCTTCTGATTAATATTAACAATATTATCATTAATTGAAGGGTTTTCTTTGGCATTGATTCCTTTAATTGCAGCAATCATATCTTTGTTAGGAATGCCCGAGATACTGTGTTTACTGGCAATGCGCCATAATGAATCACCGGATTTAACGGTGTAGGTGGTGATCGCAAAGCTTGGCACAGTAAATGCTGCAGTCATTAGAATAAGTGATTTGAGATAAAGTCTGGTACTTTTTTTCACAGCCTCTCCTTAATATAAGTCATCAATCTAAGGCGTGATTGTAATCGAAAATGGCAGCAATGACTATACGCTAAGCTTAATATGTTTCAAGCGCGCACCTACTAAGAATAAACAAGCAAAGTAACTAAAGATGCCAATACCTATGATCATAGATAAATGTAGAACTCGGCTTTTAAAGCTCAGCGCTAACCAATAACCTATATCCTGTTTAAGGTAATACAAAACAATAAACATAATACTTGCGGCGATAATGGCTTTGATAATAAGTGTGAATGTCGCAAGATCAAGGTGCACATGGGTGATACGTTTTAATGTGAGATATAATAACAATGCGTTAATAGCTGCGGTAATCGTTGTTGAGATGGCTAATGCTAGATAACCTAAATGATGTGTCTTGAGAATTAAGATCAATATAATATTACTTAGAATATTACAGATAATGCAAATCACACCAATCTTTAATGCCGCTTTGGTATGTCCTTTAGCGTAGAGTGCTGAGATAAATACTTTGATAAGTACGAAAGCAATAAGCCCAATAGCGAAGCTGATAAGAGCGCGTTGCGATTGAATGACATCAAAGGCGCTAAATTTGCCATATTGGAATAGCGTAATTAGAATCGGTGCGGATAATACGCTCATTGCAAAGGCTGCAGGAATGGTGATGATAAGACTAAGTTTCATCCCCCAGTTGACGATTTGACTAAAATCATGTGCTGAGGTTTTAATGTTACTTAATTTCGGCAAGATGGTAGTGGCAATTGCAATGCCAAAAATCCCTAAAGGAAACTGATTTAAGCGATCAGGATAATATAGCCATGACAAGCTGCCAACGGCTAGAAATGAAGCAAAAACAGTATCAAGCAATAAGCTGATTTGCACGACTGAAGCACCAAGAATACCGGGTAATAGTGATTTTAATATGCGCTTTAAATGATAACTGGGTTTGCGCAAACTCAGTGTGAGTTTAACACTTAATCGTCGTACACATATGAATAGAATGATACTTTGAATGAATCCTGCGATAAATACACTCCAAGCAACGGCATAAATCGGTGCTTTAAAATGCGAGGCACTTAGGATGAAGCTGATCATGCAGATATTTAGTATGCAGGGCATGAGTGCTGGAATATTAAAATGCTCATAACGATTCAGAAGTGCTGAGAAAAGGGCGGAAATGGAAATGAAAAACACATAAAGAGACATGATTTGTAGCAATTCTTTGGCAAGAACAAATTGCGTTTGATCATGATAAAAGCCAGGGGCGAAAATCATCACCCAAATACTGGCAAAGATAATACCTGTTAATGAGATTAGAAAGCTTGCTAAGGCAATAATGTTGAGCAGGGTAGAGAATAAATAATTTAAACGTTTATGAGATGATTGTTTGCTTAAACTTGGCACGAGCACTTGTGTGAGTGAGCCTTCGACAAATAATCGGCGCATAAAATTAGGTACGCGAAAGGCAACCAAAAAAGCCTCCATTGTTGCAGTAGCGCCAAAGTATTTAGCAAAAAGCATATCGCGAATAAATCCCAAGATACGTGAAATCAGTGTGATACCACTGAGTAAAAAAGTAGATTTAAATAAAGACTTTTTTTGCTTTTTTTGCTTGTTCAATTTTATAACATTAGCTTTCGCATTTTTGCCTGTGATTGTAGGGGGTAATGACTACGAGGTCAAAAAAAACTGTATTGTTATATTCCCAAAAGTCTTTTATGGTTCTATACTTTTTAGTGACTTACGTAAACTAGAGGTGATCATGATGGCAAATGTCAGATTTAATGCAGAAATACAAGATAGATTGGCTTATCTAGCCAAAGAAACTGGTAGAACAATCTCTTACTACATTCGTGAAGCTGTTGAGTCAAAAATTGAAGATTTAGAAGATATTTATCTCGCTGAGAAAGCATTAGAGGATCTTAAAGCAGGGCGTAGTTCTGTTGTCTCATGGGAGTCGATAAAAAAGGGAAATAACTTATAATGTGGAGGGTCGCTTTTGACAAAAAAGCAGAAAAACAATTCAATGGGTTGGATTCGCAAGTTAAAAAAAGAATCGCTAAATTTATTGATGAGAGGTTGATTCCCTCTAGTGATCCTCAGGATCTGGGCAAGCCGCTTGTTGGTAAATCGTTTGGTAATCATATTCGTTTTAGAATAGGCGATTATCGCTTAATTTGTGACATACAGGATCAAGAAATTACCGTTTTAGTTTTGCGCATTGGGCACCGTCGAGAGATTTATCGTGGCTAATTAAATTGATAATGTCAAAACTGCAATCAATAAAGGGATTGTGGGATCGCTCGTGCAGCTTAAGCTGCGCGGAGAAGGGAATTAAAGCGAATTAAAACTTTGCGTTCCCTGGCGTGCGTGGGAATGGAATCACATCACGAATATTCGGCACACCAGTGATATAGCCCAATAGACGCTCAAAACCAAGCCCAAAGCCACAATGTGGTACTGTGCCATAGCGGCGTAAATCGCGATACCAATATAAACCTTCAGCATCAACACCGGTTTCAGCAATGCGCTTATCAAGTATTTCAAGACGTTCTTCACGTTGACTGCCACCGATAATCTCGCCAATACCAGGTACCAATACATCCATTGCTGCAACGGTTTTATTATCGTCATTTAAGCGCATATAAAAGGCTTTGATATCCTTTGGATAGTTCATTAAGACGACTGGGGATTTGAAATGCTCTTCACACAAAAAACGCTCATGTTCAGATTGTAGATCCAAGCCCCACTCAACCGGATAGTCAAATGTCTTGCCACAGCTTTTTAAGATCTCAATGGCATCTGTATATTCAACGCGAATAAAGTCATTGTTAACAACAGAGTTTAGTTTATCCATCAAGCCTTTTTCCATAAACTGATCAAAGAACTTTAGATCATCTTGGCGCTCATGCATAATGGTTTTAATCACTGATTTTAAGAGCTTTTCTGCCAAGTCAGCATCATCATTCAGATCAGCAAAAGCAAGCTCAGGTTCAACCATCCAAAACTCAGCCAAATGGCGTGAGGTATTTGAGTTTTCCGCACGAAATGTTGGGCCAAAGGTATAGACTTTGGATAACGCCATACAATAAGTTTCAACATTTAATTGTCCAGAAACGGTTAAGAATGTCTCACGACCAAAAAAGTCTTGAGTGTAATCAATCTTGCCTTGATCGTTTTTAGGTAAATTTAACTGATCTAATGTTGAAACGCGAAATAACTCACCAGCACCTTCACAATCATTTGAAGTTAGAATCGGTGTGTTAACCCAGAAAAAGCCTTCATCATTAAAGAAGTTATGAATAGCATTGGCTAAAGTATGGCGCATGCGCGAAACGGCACCGATCAAGTTAGTACGAACGCGTAAATGTGCATGTTCTCTTAAGTGTTCCATGGTATGGCGCTTAGGTGATACCGGATAGGTTTCAGGGTTATCAATCCAGCCATGAACAATGACCTCATTTGCTTGGATTTCAACACTTTGTCCTTTGCCTTGTGATGCAACTAGTGTGCCCGTTACTTCAAGCGCGCAGTCTTTAGTTAGACTCAAGATCTCTGATTGGTAATTAGCAAGTGTGCTTTCAACAATTGCCTGAATGGGATCAAAGCATGAGCCATCGTGAATGGCTAGAAAAGAAAGCCCGGCTTTTGAATCGCGACGGCTTCTTAGCCAGCCTTTAACGGTGACTTTTTGCCCAATAAGACTTGGTGTGGTAAATAGCGCTTTTGCGGTATGTGTTTGTGTCATATTTGTTTTTACCTGTATTTTCATTTTTATCTAACATGCTATTTTTGCTGTGTATCGCATAAGGTGGTTGCCGCAAAAGGGCATATGCAACACTCGGGCGTATGCAATACGCCCCTACGGGCGAGGGCATGTTTCATTTAACTCAATTTTTCGCAAGCGATTATAACGATATTTGCACTTAAGCGGTAGAACAAGATTGCAAATTGGCATGAAGATTGACAGGGAAATCACATTTAAATCCTCTGAATGATTTATGCGCGGTATAGCACTTTCTAAAAGCTAACAAAAATAGATATTCTCTTTGTATCAATGCCTGTTGTCGACTAAAATCAGTGAAGATATTATGATGATAATATAAATGGTGGGTCGTGCAGGATTCGAACCTGCGACCAATTGGTTAAAAGCCAACTGCTCTACCAACTGAGCTAACGACCCTAAGACAGGGCACATTATAGGGAATATGGAGTCAATTGCAATATGAACATGAGAAAAAGTAAAAAAAAGAGCGAAAATAATAAATATGCTCGAAGCTTAGGCTTTAGCTTGATCGAAGGGATGGTTGTTATTGTTGTAATGGCAATTGTTATTGCAGTTGCTGTGCCTATGATGATTGGCACCTTTGGGCGTGCTAATTCAGAAATTTATTTAGATAAAGTTAAAGCGGCTTTAGAGTTAGGCCGAATTACTGCAATGTCAGAAGCGGTCAACGTCTTTCTGTGTCCAAGTGTGGATGGTGCTACGTGTGCGGCAGTGCCAGCAAGTAATTGGGGTAATAATCGCTTGATTTTATTTACAAGCTCGGATGGAGTGTCGACTGATGTTGACCGCATTATTACAACGATTGAGGCACCTGCTGCGGGAGAGTATATCTCAAGCACAGGTGGTAACACGGTGGTATTTCGACCAAGTGGATTATCATCTACGATGACGTCTTTACGTTATTGTGCAATTGTTGATGGACAAGGCGCAGGACGCTATGATCGAGAAGTAGTGATTAATATGATTGGCAGAGTTCGGCTTGATATTTATAGTGATTCACAAACTTGTTCTTAACTTTAATTCTTAATGCAATTTATAATACTCCCCATATTTGGGGTCATAGTTTGAGACAGACAAAGAGTCTTAAAGAGGTTAAATTTCATATCAAATTGACGGGGCAGATCAAATCACACCGATCACCAAAGCAATCATAAGCTCGATAACTGAAAAGCCCTTGTAATAGTGTGTCATATCTTTTGAAATAGTCATTAAGATTTAGAATAGATCGTCTGTTTTACGATTAAAAATATTACGATGCTTTTGCGCTTCTTTTTTTTGTGATTGTGAGCGTGTTGGGAAGTCACGATCGTAATTGGCAAGAAAATCTCCGGCATTACTGACGTATTCACGTTGCTTTTTATTGTCAAAAAGGTGCAGCATTTTAAGAATAATGGACATAACTTATCTAAGTTGTTGTTTCTATTTTGTTGGCGATTATACTAGAATGCCTAACAAAAACCTATACCATGTACAACCGTAAGGCAAATTTATGCGCCCAGGCCCTATTTTTAAAGTATTAGGCATGTTGCTGATGTTCTTTAGTTTGACGATGTTAACACCCATCATCGTCAGCTTGGTTTATCATGAACATAATAGCGAACCTTTTTTATCGAGCTTCTTAATTACATTGATCTCAGGGGTTGTCTTTTGGGCACTTAGCTCTAAGTCAAAAAAGCAGTTGACGGTTAAAGATGGATTTATTGTCGTGATTGCCATTTGGTCAGTGCTTGGGTTTTATGGTGCGATTCCTTATATGCTGTCAAATGGTTTGCATTTAAGCTTTTCTGACGCGGTGTTTGAATCAATTTCTGGGTTTACGACGACGGGTGCTACGGTCATTCATGGTCTTGATTCATTGCCTAAGAGTATCTTGTATTATCGTCAGCAAACACAGCTTCTAGGTGGTATGGGGATTATTATCTTATCTGTGGCAATTCTGCCAATGCTTGGTGTTGGCGGTATGCAGCTTTATCGCGCTGAGGCAAATGGTCCATGGAAAGAGAATAAGTTAACCCCAAGAATCGCTGATACCGCCAAAGTACTGTGGGGTATTTATCTGTTACTCGTTGTGCTGTGTATTATCAGTTACAAACTTGGCGGTATGAATTGGTTTAATGCGATCTGTTATGCTTATTCAACAATTGGTACGGGTGGTTTTGCGCCAACAGATGCATCAATGAGTGGTCAAACGCCGCTGATTTACTCGATCTGTATCTTTTATATGATGGTTAGTGCAACAAGCTTTGCACTGCATTTTACTGCATTTAAGCGTTTATCACTTAAGGTCTATTGGCGTGATCCTGAGTTTCGCGCTTATATCTTTTTTGCCTTTTCAATGATTGTGATTGTTGTATTAACATTGATCTCACAAGATGCAACGAAGAGCAATGATCGCGCGTTTTGGGATGGCTTATTTCAAGTTGCATCATTTGTGTCAAACACGGGCTTTACAGCGGATGCAAATTACCATCTATGGCCATTATTCTTGCCAATCTTATTAATGGTTATTGGTCTTATTGGTGGATGTGCGGGTTCAAGCTCGGGCGGACTTAAGATCGTGCGCGCGGTACTCTTAAGAAAACAAGCCTTTCGTGAAGCGCGACGCTTAGTGCATCCTGCGGGTGTTTTCCCTGTGAAATTTGGCAATAAAGTCATGTCAGAAACGGTCATGAGTAGTGTTTGGGGCTTTGTTGCGGCTTATTTTATTTTATTTGTGATCTTATGGTTATGTATGATGGGGGTTGGGATTGATTCGGTGACGGCATTTTCAGCGGTGGCGGCAAGTATCTCAAATTTAGGTCCTGGTCTTGGGCAAGTAGGGGTGAATTATGCTACCTTACCGACTGAAGCGCATTGGATCTTGAATTTTGCGATGCTTTTAGGGCGCTTGGAGGTCTTTACCATTTTAGTATTATTTACACCGGATTTTTGGCGCCGATAATTAGGACATTGGTTGTTGTATGGTGTTGTATTTTTTAAGCTCTTCAGTATCAATCATCCCGTGATTAAAGAGTTTGGTTAATGCCTGCTCTAAGGTTTGCATGCCTTTATTTTGACTGGTTTGCAACACATTATAAAGCTGAGGAATTTTATTCTCGCGAATAAGGTTACGCACAGCCGTGTTAGCAATGAGTACTTCATGTGCTGCGATGCGTCCGCCTTCTTTTTTACGAATAAGCCGCTGAGCAATAACGGCTTGTAAAGACTCAGAAAGCATCGAGCGAATCATTGGCTGCTCATCTCCTGGGAAGGCATTGATAATCCGATCAATGGTTTTGGGTGCTGATGAGGTATGCAAGGTGGCAAATACCAAATGCCCCGTTTCAGCGGCAGTTAACGCCAGACGAATGGTTTCAACATCACGCATCTCGCCAACTAGAATATAATCTGGATCCTCACGCAGTGCCGCACGAAGGGCGGCATTAAAGCTTAAAGTATCACGTTTAACCTCACGTTGATTGATAAGGCATTGCTGTGATTTATGGGTAAACTCAATTGGATCTTCAATCGAGATAATATGTCCTTTTTCAGTTTTGTTAATATGATCAATCATTGCGGCAAGTGTCGTACTCTTACCACTGCCTGTGGGACCAGTAACGACAATCAGTCCATGTGGTTTATGCATCAGTTCTTTGAAAATCTCAGGTGCTTCAAGCTCATCCAATGTGTAAACACTCTCAGGAATCACGCGAAAAACTAGCGCACTGCCGCGATCTTGTTTAAAGGCATTCACCCTGAAACGTGAGTGAAGCTCTGGCAAATGGACAGAGAAATCATATTCTAAGTTTTTTTGAAAATTTTGATATTGCTCCGAGCTCATGACTTCATGCAAGTAGCTCTCAAGGTTTTCCTCAGTTAATAGCTCATCATTGATAGATTCAATATGTCCATCAATGCGTAGCTTAGGTTTAGCACCACTAGAGAGATGTAAATCCGATGCCTTTTTGCTAATACAAAGCGATAATAATTCCGTAAGGTTCATGTTAAGATATCCTTCTTACTAACTATACCCTCTAAGACTATAGCAGATGAATCATGATCAAGAAGTGCAATTGCGACAAAATTTATCAAAGCTACAACAACGCATTGAGTCATTGGCTACTAAGAATAGTACTAAACCACAACTATTAGCCGTATCAAAAAAACAGTCTATTGAGGCGATACGTGTGATTTACAATGCGGGTATACGCACTTTTGCTGAGAGCTTTGTGCAGGAAGCGATTGACAAGATCCCCGCGTTGCCAGAGGATATTACATGGCATTATATTGGGCGCCTGCAGTCAAATAAGCTTAAAAAAATCGCGCAATATTTTGATTGGATGCATACGCTTAGCAGTATTGAATACGCTCAAAAATTACAGCGTCACTGCGCTGAATTGAACAAAACAATGCAGGTACTAATTCAGATTAATATTGATCTTGAACCACAAAAATCAGGCATTATGCTAGATGATAGCGATGCAATTAAGTATTTAGTTGACTATATTGTGAAATATTGTCCTAATCTTAAACTTTGCGGCTTGATGTGTATGCTCGAAGATACTGGTGAATACGATAAAGAGTTAGCAAGCTTTGATAAACTTGTTCAATGTAAAGACAATATAAACCAAAAGTTTAAGCTTAATCTGCAAGAGTTATCAATGGGCATGAGTGGTGATATGCCCGCAGCGATTGCTGCAGGCAGCACGATGCTGCGTATAGGAAGCACTATTTTTGGTGCGCGTTAAATTTTTGACTTTTAGAACCAGAATCAAGCGACTTGCTAGAAAAAGCATTTGTTTTTCAAAAACTGAGCTAATGCATGATACGATCATTGGTCTTTATATCAATCGAGTTGAGTGGGGATGAAACATATAAAATGCTAAAGTATCACTCCACCCATTAAATCACCCGATCAGTTGGTATATATACATTCGCATACCAATAACAATAAAAACTTTATTTTTTGAACATTATGTATAAGCATAAGATTGATTCATATAAGTTAATCATGTAGGCAATTAATTTGTTCTATTAAAAGATATATTGACTATTAAAGGAGTTACTATGATTAAATATTTACGTTCAATAATATATTTTGTATTTTCGGCATTATTATTGATTGCTTACTTGCCGTCGTATTCTGATGAAAAATATGAGAGTAATAAAAAAAGTATTGTTTTAGGTGCTTTAAAATTTCCCTCACATGCAGCTAGTTTTATTGCTTATGAGAAAGGTTATTTCAATGATGAAAATCTATTGATTAAGTTTAAATATTATGACAGTGCTTATTCTATGGCTAATGCTTTAATTTCAAAAGATATTGATTTTGCTATTACCGCAATAACTCCTGAGCTTGTTAATAATGCCATAGGCGCAAATGAGAGTATTAAAATATTTGGAGGCATGCTTAAGGAAGACGAGAAAAACAGTCAACTAATTTTATCTTCTACAGAATCCTATAAAAATGGTTTAAATAGTATTAAAGCTTTCAAAAACTACAATGATACATTGTTTGGAGTAACAAGCAAAGGATCAACTTTTCATTACATGGCATATAAAATTTATGAAAGTCTGGGAATTAAAAATTTACCGATAGTAGTACTGAATGATGTAACTACTATTAAAGAAAAATTAAAGAAAAATGCAATTTCTTCTATGACTATAATATCAGGGATAGGAAATGAACTGATAGATAACAATGAGGCAAAAGCTATAGGAACAATATTTGATATAATTCCAAATTACCAAATTACAGTAATGTTTACATCAAAAAAATTGCTTGATAATGAACGTAAAATTGTTAAGAAATTTAAAAAAGCTATTAAAAAAGGTGCTCGTGATTATAATCACGCATTCATTGATCAGATGAGTTCTGAAAAAGAAAAATCAGAAATCGTGCTTATCTTAAAGAAATATATTTATCCTAATTTATCACAACAAGAAGCAGAAAAAATGATTGAAAATGGGGCAATGAGACTAACTCCTAATAAGAGGATTAATATGGATAGTATTGATGATCAATTAAAGTTCTTTGAAAATGAGGGATTAATTCCCAATGACGTTAAGTCTAGTGATATTGTTTCTGATCTATAATGTAAATGGTTATCAAATTTATTAGGTAATTATATTTAACCTATATCAATAGATAGAGAGTTGTTAAGTATAAATACAATACTCACCTTAAAAAGTCTGCAACATTTGTATTGAGCCACTCTGACAACTGCGTCTATAAGAAGATTGGGGTGAAAAAGCCTAAAAGGAGATGGAAATTGAGTATTGTTAAAAGTTTGGCTAAAGCGAAGATGGAAAATAAAAAAGTAGAATTACACACTAAAGGCGGAGAAAAGCTTATAGGTATTGTGTTGAGTTTATCAGATTCAAAAGTCACTATTTTACTTGGTTATAGTGCAAAACGTGATTTTTTGATTAGTCATCTAGTATCGGTTGACATATTAGATGAAAAAATAGGAGTGTCTTTATAAGAAGTGGTGTGATCATTTTATTTAGAGGCTGCTCTCAAGCATCCATCTATTTTTTTCATGGATAGAAATTCGTCCGATAATAAAATCAGTGGTTACTTCATCTTTGATCTCTTGGGTAATTTTTGAGACTGTTCACTCAACTGTGTCACCCTAAAGCTCAAGTTTTAACCGTTCAGGAAAAAAGATGTTGAGCTGCGAAACGGTTGTTGCCCAGTTTGCCACTGGCATCGTCCATTTCTTTTTAATGTGCT
>NZ_JACYVZ010000017.1 GCF_014857925.1 Cysteiniphilum marinum
TCACAACCATCAAGGACTACTCGCAACACGTTGCTGCGTTCCTCCTTGACAGTTGCTCTGTTTATTCTAGCAATAACACATTACATCAATATTAAATTTAAATTGACACAGTTTTATGAACACTCCCTTTATTTTGAATCATTACCAAAAACCTCAACAGGTAAAGTACAAAAATTTAAGTTAAAAGCGCGATTTAATTAACTGGAGTAGAGCCTGTCTGCTTAGCACTTACTGGAGAGTTTTAGCAAATAATCGTGTCTGCAGATATTGATTTACCAATTTCTGCTTCTATGGCAGATGCCTTTAATGATCTGACACAGTCTAAAAAGGGGAACGATATTGGTCAGCTGATATGATTGCTCAATACCTATTTTTAAACTGTGTCGATCTGCCCCTCGCCCCAAGCAGAGTCGTATATTGGAATATGTAAAGATTTTAGTTGATATCAGTTGATAAAAATATCCCTAAAAAGTAGGGGGTTGTTGCATGGATTATTTCCTTCCATCTTAAGTAATTGTCGCTTATAGGCAACACTGTCAGCGTATCCGTCAATTTGCCTATCTGACTTAATAACCCTATGACACGAGAGCTCCTTATGTAAACCGCGTAGTATTATGTTTCCTTGTAGTTATAAAAACAAGATCATTGAGTTTTGCTACCCTAATACACCAATTCAATTGTGGCGTTATTCTCAAATAGATGCATTATCTCAGCATTAAACTCACCTCTTGGATTAAACACTTTGAAGATAATTGTCTCATCATCCATAAATGTCAAACAGCCTTCATGATATTGATTGTTATTGTCATAAGTCACCTGAGTTAGTCGTGACCAATCCACATGGAAATGATGTGGGCTATTTTGTACATAAAGGGTATCTTCGGTTATGCTTGTTTTTAATACAACACCACCGACCAAATCCACCGAAACCGCATCGTTTTTAAAGGATACAATTAATCCTGACTCTTGACGTAGTTTTTGAAACACCATACGTTGTGTTTTATTGGCTTTCTTTTTCATAAATTCACCTCGTAAAAAAAATGACGACAAATGTGCCTAACGTCCCACCCAAAAATAAAAAAGTACCATAGATGGAACTCGCACTGCCTTTATAATCGGTAATGCTGTTCATTGCCTTACTAACAAAAATCGGTAGTAATAAGCCCGTACTATTGATATATAATACAAATGCGAGACAAAGACAGCAGTTAAGAGCCATATAAAGTTGGATGTAACACTCATAAAGCGTTAGAGCATTTTAATATGTATCAAGATGTAACAATATCCCTAAAAAGTAGGGATGTTACAAAAAGGAAAAAACTTCAAGTGAGAAATGAGTAACTAAATATTAGCGGTGAAACTTATTCATCAGGGCTTGTGATCGTTCAAACTGATACTTTATTCGATATTTAAAGCAATCCTCAAGCATCGTTGCCGTGCAGTGGTAGTTAAGTCTCACTCTGATTTGCTTAATGTAGGTTTTAACCGTTTCAATACCAATATTCATTTGATAAGCAATCATTTTCATTTTATAACCCGACAAAGTCAGATAAAGCACATCCAATTGTTTGATCGATAATTCGTTGATCACATCCCTATAAAATTTCTTTGCCTCAACACTTAAGCTAATGGCGGTACCACTTGTTAGGTATTGTGATTTTTTATGCAAATCTTTGTGCAGAAAATCGCTGTCTGCGATGACTTCGATATCATGCTCAAAGGTGAATATACCTTCCTTGGCTTGTTGTAATTCAAGCGTTAACTTTTTACGCTCGGTAACATCAATAGATACACCAACAATACCGATTACCTCACGGTTTTTATTAAAGAGGGGGCTTTTTCTTGATAAAAAATGTAACTTCTTATCACTCTCATACTCATCATAGAGAGTGGTTTTTTGTGATATCATAATTGCATTATCATGCTCCTTGACCATATTTGAAACATGCTCAGAAAGTAACTGTTTATCCGTTTTACCAAAAATTTCTTTCACATCACATCTATCATGAAATATAGCAACTACCTGATTGCAAGCTAAATATTCACCATCCAGCCCCTTCCAATAAACATGAGCATCAAGACAATCAATTACTTGCTGTAGTTCATAAGATACATCTCCACAATCAAGCAGTTGCTTTTCAAATGGTATCATTGTCTGTTGAGTCTCTTGAAATGCTTGCTGTAAATATTGATTATTGTTTGCTAGCTTCATCCATAACCTCTCTAGCGTAGTTAAATTTAATCATTGACCTCGTTAATGATTGCTGTGAGCTTTGGTGCTTTGTTCTTATAATACACTTTTTTAAATGGTAAGGTAAATGATAACTGTTGCTGATCAAATATAGCGTCATTTAACTCTTCGCCATCACATAGTAGTTCGATATAAGACTTTGCTAATGCTAGCTCATAAGCCAGACTATGCTTACTGCCTGGGATATGATTTAACGAATGATTAAGCAAATGCTCAGCACGAATCGTATCGCCCTCAAACTCTAAAAAAGGCGTTCCACCATCAAAAGAAAAAGTGACATACAAGGTATTACTTCTTAAGCCTGCTTTGGCAGTAACAGTTAAATTGATGTCATGACTATTTTGTGCACTCACGGAGTTTGTGAAGTTAGCTAGAAATGTTCGGATAATATGACGCAGCTTATCATAGTCAATCAAAAGTTGTTGTTGCGCTAATGGTTTAATCTGGTACGTCACTTCAGTTTTTAAATCACTGCTGATAAAAGTATTGGCAAGACCGACTTCATTCTCAATTATTTCTTCCAAAGTTGACTCAATAGTCACGATTTTCGCACGTTCGTCTTGCTGCAAAACGGCTGTATTAATCTTCTGATATAGTGTATAAATCTCAGATAAACTTTCATTTACTTGATAAAACTCATCGTTTAGATCACTACGCACAGTTTGAGGAATATCTAATTGCATTAATCGCGCTTCAATGTTTTCTATCGAATCAGAAATTAATTTAAGCGCATTAATATAGTCATAGCCATAGGATTTAATATAGTGCTTTTGAAAAGCAAGTCTTTTCTCAAGCTGATTTTTTTTATCTCGTATCTCAAGCTCAAGTTTTTTACGCTCGGTAATATCAATAGATAAACCAATAACCCCAGTTGTGTTATTACTATGATCAAGGTAGGGTGATTTCTGAGCAAGATAGTATTTTATTATACCGTTTTCTATTGTTACTTCCTCTTGTATTGAGGTTTTTTGGGTATTAATAACCTTTAGGTCATGTGCTTTTAATTCTTCAGCTTTATCTGGCCATATATCAAGGTCATTTTTTCCCACTAGATCAGAAGCACTCATGCCTCCAGCTAGATTTGAGTTATTAGTTTTAAGGTAGTTTCCTTTGTTATCTTTCCAATATAAAATCCCTGGGATCATATCTATAATCGAGTTTAATTCTTGTTCTTTTTGATTTAATTTATTATTGAAGTAGCTCATTAGATCATTAACCTGAATTAAACTGTGTAGTATTCCCTCGTCAGTTTTGACTAGTTTAATAACTAGAAAGTATGACAATTTCTCGTCTTGATTCATCACAAGAATATTATTAGGGTAACCGTTTTGATCTGTTTTTTTGAAGACCCTGCTATATTGTTTTCCTATAATATGTTCAAGGTGGGAATGGTCATCTAATTTAACCTCGCAGATTAGACCGTTTCTGACTAAGATGTCTATCACGCATATACCTTTTTTATTTTATCAGTATTATTTTTTAGGAATTGATTAGATAATATTTCAAAATAATTTTCAAGGAATTCATCAGATAATTCTCCCCATTGAAACCCAAGATCTGCCAAAATTTGAGTTGTTTTTTGTTGAAGAATATTCACACTGAACTTATCAATAAATTTATCTTGAAAATCCCACCCTAAATGCAAGAAAAAATGGCTAAATAATCTATTTTCACTCATTTGATATATATTGTTGGTGATTGTATCAATAAATGATTGCATACTAACTGCCTGAATTTTCCCACCCTTTAATGGTACTCTCGAAATATCAAACCTATTGGGGGTAAAAGGATGAAATATTTGATTTTTTAGACTGTCTTTGTCAAATAACGTGATAATGGCTTTAGCTGTTAAATCTGCCGGTGAAACTTCAACAATATTACTGCCTATAGGAACTCGCCTTACATCACATAAAAACTGTAAATAATTATTAAAGGCATTGTCATTAAAGTTTTCCTGAATTTGAAAATTATGTAACATTAAAGCCATATTACCTACTCTATAAATATTTGATGTAATACCTTTTTCTCTTGCTGATATTACTTTACTTTCTCCCAGTGCTTTTGTTCTATTATAGACAGTCATTCGGGTGTGAAGCTTAGGAAAGTCACCTTCATGAACTACGTCATCTTGGCTTGAATCTACCCTATGCATAACAGAATACGTTGAAATATAATGAAAATCTTTAAGCTTGGTTAATTCACAGAACTCAAGTAAATTAATAGTTGCCTGAACATTGGCATTATAAAAGACTTCTTCACTACCATAATGTTTTACTAAAGCAGCACAATGGATAATACTATCAATACTTTCTACTAACTTACAATATTCAGATCTACTTAATCCAATTTGTTTTTTCTCTAAATCACAAGCAATATAAGTAATACGCTCGCCATATCGCTTTTCAAGAGATGATCCGAAATAAAACTGATATTTTTTAGCCATACGCTGCATTGCATGTATTTCATTTTTAGCCCTAATACAAAGATAAATTTGATAGTTGGTTGAAATTAGTAACTGATGCAGTAGGTTACAACCTAAAAAGCCAGTAGCACCAGTGAGCAAAATATTATTAATTGCTTTGGAAGTATTATTTATGACTGGCATGTTTGCTATCTCTGACAAATACTGCTCTTTTTTAAGTAATGCACTTGATTTAATAAATTCACGCTTTTGTTTGTTATAACTATGTTTAATGTGTTCTAGCTTAACTCCCAAAAAATTATTGGTTATATACTTATTATGTGCAAGCTTTCTGGGCGTCTTTAGCTCAAATATTTCTGAAGCTTGTATTTTCAGTTTTTCTTGTAAAATCATTGTGAGCTGAATTGCTTTGATAGAGTCGCCACCTAATGAAAAAAAGTTATCATCAATTCCTATTCTATCGACAGATAAAACATTAGAAAAAGCCTGACAAATAACGCTTTCTTGTTCGTTTCTTGGTTTTATATATACTTGAGAACTTCTAAAGTTAATGTCAGGTAAAGCATTTATATCAGTTTTACCATTTGTAGTTAGGGGTATTTCAGGTATCTGCATCATAGCACTAGGTATCATATAGTGTGGTAGTTTACTTTTCAGTTGCTCTATTATTAAATCGGGTTGCATTTGACTATTTGAGGTGAAATAGGCAAAAAGATGTTGTTCATCATTAACTACTTTGTTAATTACAATGACTTGCTTAATACTTGCAATAGTCATTACGATACTTTCAATTTCTGCTAATTCAACTCTAAATCCGTGCAACTTAATTTGAGTATCTTTACGTCCTATAAACTCTAAATCACCAGTGGATAGCCACCTGACTAGATCACCCGTTTTATATAAGCGACAAGGAGTATTTTCTTTGCCATATTCACTTGTAAAAGGATTGGGGATAAATTTTTCTGCCGTAAGCTCAGGCTGGTTTAAATAACCGCGTGCTAGGCCTTCCCCGCCAATATATAATTCTCCAATAATATTAGTTGATAAGGGTTGCTGGTTGCTATCCAAAACATATACTTTACGGTGATTTATAGGCTTTCCAATGGGAACAGAAGATAAAGCAATTTTTTTATTTATACGATAACTTGTGGTAAATGTAGTACTCTCAGTTGGTCCATATCCATTAATAAGGTATTGTGGTCGATATTCACATCTCAAAACTTTGTTAATGACATCAGCTTCCAGCGCCTCACCACCAACTAAGAGGTATTTAATATTCTCAAAAATTGTATTATTACTTAAAAACAAACTATTAAACAATGATTTTGTTAACCACAACACATTAATATTGTGATCGCCTAGAAATGATTTAAATGCCTTTATATCACTCACCAAGTCTATAAGTCTCTTAGGAATAATCAATTTTGCCCCAGAAAGTAAAGGAGTCCATGTTTCAAAAAACGACGCGTCAAAGGCCAGTGATGATAGGTAAGCAAAAGTATGTTGTTGATTAATTTCTATATAATTATTAGCAACTAAACTAGGAATATTTTTATGCGTTAACAGCACACCCTTAGGCCGTCCAGTTGTGCCAGAAGTATAAATTACACAGGATAAATTATTTGATCCATTTAAACTGTTTAAATTGCACATTGAAAAGTTTTCATAGTAAGCTTCATCCAAAGGAATAATGATTGCTTTTGAAATATTTTTGAGCCTAGAGGTGTATTGTGATTGTGATAATAGCAAAGAGGCACGAGTATCATTAAGTATATACTTAACTCTTTCATTGGGGTAATTAGGGTCAATAGGTACATAAGCTGCACCCGACTTTAAAATACCTAAAATTCCAACAATCATTTCTAAGCTTTTGTCCAAGCATATTGCGATTAAATCATCAGGTTGAATATTGCTTAATGTCTGTAAATATCTTGCTAATTGATTAGATTTGGCATTTAGTTCTTTATAAGTAAACTGCTTCTCTTCAAATACAATTGCAATATGATTGGGCGTCTTTTCAACTTGCTCTTCAAATAGTTGGCAAATAGTTTTATCCCTTGGGTAAGGTTTATCAGTATTATTCCAGTCAATAATAATTTTCTGATATTCTTCTTTTGACAAAAGAGGAATATCTTTAATAGAGTCGCTACCATTTAAATAAGATTTATATTGCTTAAACATTGTTTTTAGGGCGCTAACAATACCTTTAAGCTCAATCGAATCGGTTTTAATGCCAGTAATATTAAGCTGCCCATTATTGATAACAAAATTCAATTTATGCGCAAATATAGTATTAAAGCTATTACCGTGATAAATGGCAATATCAGTTAATAACTCCATACAGTTATAACGATAATAAAAATCTTTGGTAATGTTTTGCTTCTTTTGTGAGTGATTTTGAATATATTCTTGAAAATTTAGTAGCTTTTCTTCGTTAAACATCTGCTTTAGCTCAATCATATATTTGGTATCGACTAAATTGGATAAATGCCTTAAGCAGGGGGCTTCGACATAACAAGAGACTAGAAAGTTATTTTGATGAAAAATGCGTAATAAAACTAATGAAATAGCACTAATAATCTGCGTAGTACTTAAGTTTAATGTATCAATCGAATATTCTAATGACTCTTGTATCGTATGATTTATTGATAAATGAAGCGTGGAATTTACTTTGCTTTTCAAAGAATTGATAGCTAATGCGTAACTACGTTCTTGTTTTTTGATATACTTTAGGTGATGATACTGATTATCGTCTAATGTAATGTTGTGTTTTTGTAACTCCTCAAGACTAATTATTTTACTTATATTTTTTTCAATGCCATAACAGTTATAAATTGATGAAAAGTGCAGTGCTTTAGCCTTGCCCTTTGAAACAATGTATAAGCCTTGTAAATCAAGAAAGCTTTTGGGTTTTTCAACCCATATAGGTACACCCAATAAATAAACTGAGCCTTTGAAACTAAGCTTAGCTGTAGCAATTTGATTTGATTGATCACCACCAAAATCAAGTGCATGGCAGTAACGAGATATTTGCGCTAAACTTTCACAACTATTAATAAAGCCATAGTTTTTCAGCGAGTGATCTAATGAAAAATAACTTCTTTTATTTAAAGCCTGAGCTTGGAATCGTAGTTGATTATTTGACAAATCGGATAATAGTATTTTAAATAATGCGAGTGCTTTTTGAGTGCACTTAATATTAAGGCTGTACGTAGTATCCTCTCTTGAAATTATTATTTCCTCTTGTCGAATAATATCGCCAGCGTCAATTTCATCAGAGATTTTATGCCAAGTAACTCCGTGTTTTTTTTCTCCATTAATAATTGCCCAAGTTGTAGGGTTAGTTCCAGCATAGCTAGGCAGCAATGCATTATGGTAGTTGATTGCATGCTGAACCTTATGTTTTTCGATAAGATTTCTTGGGATAATGTGGTTGTTTGCAATGCTAAATAACACATAACCTTGGTAATTACTTTCTTGGTATTCTTGATAAGATAGTGTACAAACGCTTTGTTGTTGGCACCATTGCTGTATTTTTTCCTCTTCAGTAACCACAGCAATTAGGTCATAATCATACGACGTAAAAATAATTTTACAACATTCTAGACAAAGTCCAGTGTTACCAATAATAATTGTTTTTTTTTTCTATAGTATTAGTGGGTTTAACAATATCATTTTGTGTGCAGCCTTTTAAATAATCAGACCAGTATGCATTGTTTTTATTGATTAATACTTGTTTGCTGTTCATAACTAGTTCCCCCTTAGTTATTTATTAATGTTGAATATATATACCCATTACCTTATGATCTTGCATTGCAACACCTTTAGTGATAAGTAAAACTTATAAATTAAGCATTTGAGTAATCACTGTTTTTCGATTAAGAAAAATCACGTCAATAACACGTGCTCTATAAAAAACAGATTCTCCCATCCAGCATCACTTATAAGCTAAATATATAATACCATTGAGTTGCAGTTGCTTGATGATAAAAATGTAAATTCTGCATACAAACCTTTGATTTAAAGAGGGGTGGGTTATTAAAGGTGCGTATAATGTTTGTAAATAGATCAATGTGGGAAATAATTAAAAATTATAGCAATAAACTATTGCACTTGGTTGAGAAGGGTGTATTATCTTCTTTGTGGAAGATTTGGGGTGGTTGGGTCATATTCCTTGCGTCTCGTATAGTTCCATCTATATTATGGGGGCTGACGCGGTTAAGATGGGGGCTTAACTATGACCCGCTATTATCGTAGCGGGTCTTTAGTCCTATGGCAATAAAAACTTGCGTTTTTTTGCATTTAGTTATAATTTTTTCTTATTTACAAGACTTTTGGGCTTTGCAATATGAAACAGCTTGCCTCTGATTTAACTTATACCAACAATGGTATTGAGTCCGAACAACAGCTTAAGCTTGTTGGCTTTAATCTTAGACGATCTATGTTTGCTAAAGGCGTTAATAGCGTTGAGCTTCATAATAATTTAGGCGTTTCTACGGGGACAGTAAGTAAGATTGTTAACGGCAAATGTATGCCTAACTTGCTGACAATCTATAGTATCACGCAATATTTAGGGATTAAAATTGATGATTTATTTCAGGATCCTCATGCCGCAATGGCTGAAGACAGTCAGCCTGATAATAAGTTTGCTTAGTAATCTACTATATTTAGCGCTCATAGACGGTTGATGGAACAACGGTAATTGTGCAAATGATTTGAAAGTTGGTTATAAGAAAACCGGCAGTACCTGAAAGAGCTTTTCAATTGTATAAACATGATCAAGATCGGTAATGGTAACAATGACATGATCTCCTGACTCAATCGTGTAATGATCATGCGCAACCAATACGGTATCATCACGTACAATGGCGCCAATGATAATCGCTTTTGGTAAATTCAGTTCACTGATTTTCTTACCGACAATTGGTGAGCTGTCAGCTGTACCGTGTACGACAATTTCGCAAGCTTCCGCATGTCCGCCGTAGAGTGAATAGATATTTAGCATGTCACCTTTGCGCAAGTAGGTTTGAATCACACCAATGGTGATTCTCTGTGGTGAAATTGCGCGATCAATCGTGTGTGTTTCATCAACTAAAGCCGCATAGCTTAGGCTATTAACAAGAGCAATGGTGCTTTTAGCACCCATTTTCTTAGCAAGCATTGCCGACATGATATTGGCTTCATCATCATTGGTTACCGCACAGAAAAGATCGGTATCATCAATGCTCTCGGCATTTAATAGCTCAGCATCCGAGGCATCCCCTGAGAGTACGGTGGTATTGTTTAGTGTCTCAGCAGCTAAGTGACAGTTCTCATAATTACGCTCAACGATTTTAACCAAATAATCATTCTCAAGCTTCTTAGCAAGTCCTATACCGATATTGCCACCACCAGCGATAAAGAGTTTGCGACATGCCGTTTGTTGCGGTTGAAATTCGCGTAAAATCGCAGGAATATTAATTCGCTCAGCAATAAAAAACACTTCATCTTCTTTTTGCAAAACGGTATCAGCGGATATAAGTAAGTTTTGTTTTTTGCGATAAATAGCAACAACACGTGCATCGATATCAGGAAGCTCTTGTCTAAACTCACGAATACTCATGCCATGAAGCGGTGAGTCCTCGGCAATTTCGCTTCCTGCTAATTGCAAGCGGCCATTAGCAAAATCAACAATCTGAAAACTGCCAGGATGCTCAACTAAACGTACCAAACGTTGAGTAACTAATTCAGAAGGGTTAATAATAAGATCAATTGGGATATTGTCATTATTAAATATTTGTGGGTAGCGCGCGTAATTTTTGTTACGTAAACGCGCGATTTTTGTTGGAATCTTAAAAAGACTATAAGCAATCTGGCAGGCAACAATATTTACTTCATCGTTATTTGTTACCGCAATGATCATATCTGCATCATTAGCTCCTGCCTCTTCAAGAATGTTAGGGTGTGATGCTGAGCCACAGATTGTTTTGACGTCAAAGTGATTTTGAATATGTCTTAGTCGTTCGGCTCTTTCATCAACGACGCTAATATTATGATCTTTTTGTAAATTCTTAGCCAATGAGCTGCCGACTTGTCCGGCACCTAAAATAATAATTTTCATAATTTTTCCTGTGTTTTGTCACTTCTATGGCTTTTCCATAACACTTCATCATGTTGATCCAACTGATTAAAAAAGCGTGCCAACACAAATAAATAATCAGATAAACGATTTAAAAAACTTAAAACAAGCGGATTATGAGCTTTTGTCTGATCTTGGATCAAGGCAACATAGTGACGTTCCGCTTTGCGTGCTATGGTACGCGCTTGATGAGTTAAAGCCGCACACTGTGAGCCACCAGGTAAAATAAACTCTTTCAACGGTGGCAAAGATTTATTCCACTGATCAATTTGGATTTCAAGGGCAGTAATCGCTTGATCCGTTAGTTGGCTAAATTGAGGGAAGGACAGCTCACCACCAATATTGAATAAGTGATGTTGAATATTCTGTAGTTGGTTGTTTATTTCAAGGTTACTTGAAAAGGAGACAATCACACCAATGGCAGCATTTAGCTCATCAATCTGACCAATGGTTTCAATAATTGGTGCACATTTATCAATGCGAATATTATCTGAGAGAGCAGTGGTACCTTTATCTCCAGTTTTGGTGTAAATTTTGGATAGTCTATGACCCATAAATAATTCCTTTAACGTTTATTAAAACCGATAATATAAACTTCGCGCGAGCGCGCACGAGATGCGTCAGGTTTGCGAATAATGACTTTTTGAAAACGTTGTTGAACTGCCTTTACAAAGGGATCAAAGCCTTCACCTTGGAAAACTTTAGCTAAGAAATTGCCATGTGATTTTAGTGTGTTATCAGCAAAATCAAGTGCTAGTTCAACCAGATACATTGATCCTGCTTGATCGGTATTACGATTGCCACTCATGTTTGGCGCCATATCAGAGATAACCCAATCAATAGACTCACCTTCAGTTAATTGCATCAAGGCTTCATAGGGCTCATCCTCGGTGAAATCTCCTTGAATAAAGGTCACATCAGGCAAAGGGTCCATTTCGAGAATATCTAAGGCGAACACCTTGCCTTTAGAACCAACAAAATCTGTTAAAACCTGTGACCAACCACCAGGAGCCGCACCCAGATCAACGACGGTCATGCCTGGTTTGAATAGCTTATCTTTTTGCTGTAATTCCATGAGTTTGTAAGCTGCGCGTGATCTTAGACCATCTTTTTTAGATTGGCTAACATAATGATCATTATGATGTTCATCAAGCCAGCGTTTGCTGCTTTTGCTATGTTTGTTTTTTGACATTAACAAATAAAAGTGTCGTGCTAATTAATGTCAACAGTATATCACCTAGGAAAATATACAGTAGCTTACTTTTTTACTTTTTCATTTTTTGCATTTATTAAAAACGCGTAAAACATCATCTGCAGTTGCAATTTGATCGTTTTGAGCCTGTTGTAAACCTTGCTGCATTTTCTTGATCTGCCAATTACGAAGGTTATCCTGCTGTTTACTTACAGCAGAACCCTTATAGCTGGGATAAAGGTTGAGTAACATCGAAAATCAGCGCAAAGTAAACGATAAAGACACTCAGAAGTACCATGCCATTAAAGACACTGGTGCGTCGTGAGGTGAAGGTAACTAAAGCAATTAAAAAGGTTAGTACCATAATGACAATCGATGTGCTATTTAATCCAAGAACTAATGGTTGCCCAAGGACAAGACTTATGACAAGTACCGATGGCACGGTAAGGCAAATAGTGGCAACGGCAGAGCCCATGCATAGATTGATAGAGCGTTGTAGTTGGTTCTTGTATGCCGATTGAATGGCGCTCACACCTTCAGGGGTTAAAACTAAGAGGGCGATAATAAAACCGCCTAGTTTACTGGGAAGTCCTGCCTCTTGAATGCTGAACTCAAGAAAGCTTGCGAGGTTTTTTGATAAGGCGATCATCACGACAAGACCAAGTAGCAACATAATGACATGATAAAGTACTGAGCCCATCGGGTTGTGATGTTCCTCATCATCGTCGTCTTCATGTCGATACTGAAAGTAATCTTTATGTGTTACGGTTTGTTTAATCAAAAAAACAGCATAAAGAATTACGCAAACAATAATGACAACAATGGATTGACTTAAGTTAAAGGTACCAGCATCAGTCGCAACAGTATAATTAGGAAGTATTAAGCAAACGGTTAATAATAGGATAAGCAAAGAGATATAGGTGCTCGCACCTTCGGTATTATACATTTGTGTGTTATGTTTGATGCCTCCGGTTAATAGGCTAAGTCCAGCAAACCCATTAACAGCAATCATAATCACGGCAAACATCGTATCTCGGGCAAGGGTTGGGTCCCCTTTACCAATCAGCATCATCGTGATGATTAATGCCACTTCAATTGAAATAACAGAAAGGGTTAGAATCAAGGTGCCATAAGGCTCACCAAATTTTTCTGCTAACCAATCGGCATGTTTAACGACATTAAAGGCGCAAACAAGCATCACGGCAAAGATAACAAAAGTTGTTGCTGCCGTGGCAAAATGACTAATGTTATATGGATCGAGACTTGAGAAAACCATATTTAATAGAACAAAGAGGATGATAGGCAAAATAACACCATATTCGGTTTTAATAAAACTTATTGTTTTGTGCATTTTACCTCCTATTTGTTTTTGTTTTTTTAAAAGCGCTCAGCCGATGCTTGTTGCCAATATTTAGCATATTGCATTGGTAGGTTATTATCATCTAGTAAGCTATCTTTTTCAAGGTATTGATAGACTTCATCAAGTGATTGCACGGTTTTTTCATCAATGCGACGAATAACGCGTGAGGCTGAAAGTTCACTTGGGTTTGTAAGTCCCATCGCACCAACAAGTTCAGTAAAACTTTTAACGGTTGCATCATGAAAGCGGTAAACGCGCTGCTTCTTATCATCAATATCTAGCGCTTTATATAATCGTGGACTTTGTGTGGCAACGCCTGTTGGACAGGTATTGCGATTACATTGTTTCGATTGAATACATCCCAAGGATAACATCATGGCTCGGGCACTATTGATTACATCAGCACCTAAGGCAATACGCTTGACCATGTCAAAGCCTGTCGCCGTTTTACCGCTGGCAATAATACAAATATGCTCGCGAATACCAGAACCAACCAATGCGTTATGCACAAATGCTAAAGCATCTTCAAGTGGCACACCAATATGATTAACGTATTCCTCAGGAGCAGCCCCTGTACCGCCTTCTGCACCATCGATGGTAATAAAATCAGGGAAGATTTGTGTTTTTAACATGGCTTTGCAGATAGCAAAGAATTCGGTTTTGCGACCTATGCATAGTTTAAAACCAATGGGTTTACCACCTGAGAGCTCTCGCAATTTTTGTACAAATTGACATAGCTCAACAGGCGTTGAGAAAGCAGTATGCGCAGGTGGAGATAAAACATCTTCACCCATCGGCACATCACGAATTTTAGCAATCTCAGGAGTGAGCTTCTCCTTGGGTAACACACCTCCATGAGCAGGTTTTGCTCCTTGTGAGAGTTTGATCTCAATCATTTTAATATCATCATATTGCGCCTGAATGGCAAACTTATCTGGATCAAAGTGCCCATCTTTAGTCCTGAAACCAAAATATCCTGTCCCAATTTGCAGACAAATATCTCCACCTTGGCGATGATGCTCTGTTAAACCACCTTCGCCAGTGTTGTGACAAAAGCCCCCAAGCTTAGCACCTTTATTAAGTGCCATAATCGCATTTTTGGATAAGGCACCATAACTCATGGCCGAAATATTTAAACGTGATGAGATATAAGGTTTGGTGCATTGATGATTGCCTATTTGAAATTTAGGATCCACATCTTTTGGGTGAATGGGGGCTAATGAATGCAGTACCCATTCATAACCTGGTTGATTAATATCTCGCTCGGTACCAAAGGGAAGTGTGTCTTCAATACCTTTAGCACGTTGATAAACTAAAGAGCGAGTTTGTCGATCAAAAGGGCGCTCGCTTTGATCTGTCGCAACAAAATACTGCTGAATCTCAGGGCGAAAGAACTCCAAGATAAAACGCATGTGCCCAAGTATGGGAAAGTTGCGTAGTATGGTGTGCTTTTTTTGTGTGACGTCATAAATGGCAATAACAATAAGTGCGATAATAATAATGCCTACGGTAAGTTTGCTGTGTAGTAATGCTAACAACGCAAGGATAATAAGTAAGACAATGCCAAAGCCAATATACCATTTTCTACGTTCTGAAATATGAAACATAAATATTCCTTAGTGTTTAGTCCTATGTTCATATGGAATAATAGTGAGAAATATGAGAAATTCAATTTAAAACAACCATCGCCATCATTTGTAACATAACTGTAACAATTGATATTTATGCTGAGCAACGACTTAATTAAGTAGGAAGGATAGGTTTTGAGGCAAAGTGGGGATAAAAATTTTTTGAAGTTATTAATAGCTTTAGCATCGCTGACACTCATTATTTTTGTGTTGCTATTAATGAGTCTTATTGTATTTAGTTGGCCAAGTATTCGTGAGTATGGCATCTCTTTTTTGTGGAGTGATGCGTGGAATCCTGTGACTGAGCAATTTGGTGCTTATTCAGTTATCATTGGTACGTTGGTTACATCTATTTTGGCACTTGTGATTGCTGTGCCTTTTAGCTTGGGTGTTGCACTTTTAATTGATGAGTTATTGCCCAGACGCATAGGTAGGATTCTTGCACGACTAATTGAGTTAATGGCAGGAATCCCAAGTATCGTTTATGGTATTTGGGGGCTTTTCGTGCTTTTGCCATGGGTGAAATCTTTGCAATTAAAATTAATGCCTTTATCACTATCTTGGCAGGCTAAGTTTTCAGCTCTTGCTGAAAGTGGCTCATTTTGGGCACACTTTGAGCCACTTGTTATGTTCTTTATCAAAAGCCTACCAACGGGCAGTAGTATCTTTGCTGCGAGCATTATCTTGGCCATTATGGTGATCCCTTTAATCTCATCGGTGATGCGTGATGTGATCAGTGCAATTCCGCAAGTGACGAAAGAAGCAGCATTTGGTATTGGTGCGACCAAGTGGGAAGTGACGAAAAATGTCATTTTCCCTTATGCTTTACCCGGCATGATGGGTGCGATTATTTTAGGCTTTGGCCGTGCGCTAGGTGAGACAATGGCAGTGACCTTTGTGATTGGCAATGTCCATAGTTTGCAAGGTTTATTTATGCCAAGTGCAACCATTTCATCAGCCATTGCCAATGAGTTTAATGAAGCATTAGGCACATTGTATCCTGCCGCATTGGTTGAAACAGGATTGATATTATTCTTAATCACTTTGGTGGTTTTACTGATATCACGTTGGATTTTGAAGCGTTACAAAGTAGGGGTGGCATAATGAGTATAATTGGACAAGTAGCGCTTAAGCGCCGTATTAAATCAAATATCTTTGTCTCACTGTGCTGGCTAAGTGCGATTATTAGTATCTTTTTCTTGTGTAGCATTTTATATGAGTTGGTAATTCGAGGTATGCCGAGCTTTAGCACGTATCTTTTTACACATGACACAAGAGAGCTAGGACTTAGAAATGCGATTGTTGGCTCATTGATGTTAACAGTTGGCGCCATCGTCATTGCGACACCGATTTCGATTTTAACGGCGACTTTCTTTGTTGAGTTTCGACAATTCAGACGCACGATTAAAGTCCTACGCTTTATCAATGATATGATGTTAAGCACGCCATCAGTGATTGTTGGTTTATTCATCTATACGCTTATTGTCGTTAACACCAGTTTTTCAGGCTATGCCGGAATCATTGCGCTAGCGGTTATCGCGATGCCGATGATTACGCGTGCAGCAGAGGATGTGTTATATCTTATATCCCCTATGCTAAAGGAATCAGCTATTGCACTAGGTGTGCCAAAGTGGCGTGTGATTGTGATGATTGGCTATCGCTCGGCAAAGACAGGACTCATTACTGCGGTGGTATTAGCCACGGCAAGAGTGATGGGCGAAAGTGCGCCATTGTTGTTTACCTCAGCAAAAAACAGTTTTTTAAGCTTTAATATGGGGCAAGCGATTGAGAGCTTACCGGTGATGATTTTTGAAAATGCGATGCAACCATATCCTGAGTTCCAACAAGTAGCATGGACGGCGGCACTTATTGTTACCGCATTAGTATTGGTGATGAATTTAACAGCGCGTTGGATTGCAAAAGATAAATAGCTAGTAATAAAATAAAGAATAAGAGATGATTATGCAACAATCGACAGATTTTAAAAACTTAGAAAATACAGAAAATACAGAAAACATAGCACAAGCTCAAACTGATCATAGTGATAGTCAATTTGAAACTCAAGGGAGGGTGTTAAATTTGCCAAATAAGCAGTACTTAGCAGTAAAGAATCTTAACTTTTATTATGGTGACAGCAAGACACTGCATGATATTAATGCAAGCTTCGCGCAAAATAAAATTACCGCATTAATCGGTCCTTCAGGTTCTGGCAAGTCTACTTTGCTTAGAACATTAAATCGTATTTATGAGTTATATCCCAAGCAAAAAGCCACAGGGCAGATTTTGTTACAAGGGCAAAATGTCTTAGAAAAAAATATCGATTTGAATCAACTGCGCAAAGAAATTGGCATGGTCTTTCAGAAACCAACACCTTTTCCCATGAGTATTTTTGATAATATTGCCTTTGCCATTAAGTTACATGAAAAGTTATCTAAGACTGAGTTGCAACAGCGTGTTGAAGAGGCGTTAAAGCAAGCGGCTTTATGGGATGAGGTCAAAGATAAATTGCAACAACAAGGCACACGTCTTTCAGGTGGGCAACAGCAACGATTGTGTATTGCGCGTACATTGGCGGTAAAACCTAAGATTTTATTATTAGATGAGCCAACATCAGCACTTGATCCGATTTCTACCAAGAAGATAGAAGGGTTACTTACAGAGCTAAAGGCTCAATATACGATTGTGATGGTGACACATAATTTAAAACAAGCTGAACGTTTATCAGACAGTACGATGTTTATGATTAATGGCGAGCTTGTCGAGTATGCGCCAACTGATGTATTCTTTAATGCACCCAAGGATCCACGAACGGTTGATTATATTCATAATGAATAACTGGAATTAGATATTCTAGATAAAGTTATGATTTTAATGGCTAACGGTTTATAACTTAAGATGTAAGGATAAATGAATGAAACGAGTGAAATTTAAGAAAACTATATTGATTGGTGCTCTGGCAAGCAGTGCTATGGCTATATTGGCATTATCAGGATGCAGTGAAAAGGCACATGAAAGTGATGGTAAATCAGGATCAACTCAATCAGTTATTATGGGCTCAGGCTCAAGCTTTATCTATCCTGCGATGTCACGTTGGGCAAATGAATATTATAATCAAACAGGTGTTAAAATTAATTACCAACCAATTGGTTCAGGTGGCGGGCAGCGCCAGATTTTTGCAGGTACGGTTAATTTTGCAGCATCAGATCAACCATTGAGTAATGCAGAACTTAGTAAGTACAATTTATTACAATTCCCTGCAATTGTTGGTGGGATTGTGCCGATTATTAATGTGCAAGGTATTAAGACAAATGAGCTTGTCTTAAGTGGTAAAGTATTAGCAGATATTTATTTAGGTAAAATCCAATATTGGAATGATCCAGCGATTGCTGCGTTAAATCCAAAGCTTAAGTTACCACATAGTGCGATTATTACGGTACATCGCGCCGATGGCTCAGGGACAACTTATAACTTTACGCAATACTTAGCATCCGTTAACCCTGTATGGCAGAAACAAGTTGGTGTTGATACTTCAGTGCAATGGCCGGTAGGAATTGGTGCTAAAGGTAACCAAGGTGTGGCAGCACAAGTACAGCAAGTGGATGATAGTATCGGTTATGTTGAGTATGCCTATGCAAAAACCGCGAATATCCCAACCGTTAAACTAATTAATCAAAGTGGTCAAACAGTTACTGCTGATTTAAATAGTTTTGCAAGTGCTGCAAAATATGCATCATGGCAGGCAAAGGATAATTATAATCTGCTCTTAGTAAATCAACCTGGCAATGACAGCTGGCCAATTGTTGCCACGACTTTTGTTTTATTACCTGAGAAAGCAAAGCAAGGCATTAACCAAGACATTAAGCAATTCTTTACGTTTGCTTATTCTGAGCAAGGTGACAAGATCGCTCAAAAACTTGATTATGTTGGTATTCCACAAAATGTCGTTGCAGATATTAAAGTTTATTGGGATAAGGTCTAGAAAATGATGACATAAGCAAAACGAGGCTTGAAATTCATAAACGGATTTATAAAATAAAGACCGTTAACTATATGAAGTTTTTAAAGCCTTAGGAGAGTTTATGTCGGTATATCAGGATTTTGACAGTTTATTAGCGTATTTAGATGCGCGTATTGTTGGGCAACGCGCTTTGACAAAGCGCCTTCTAATCGCCTTATTATCATCAGGGCACCTATTGGTTGAGGGCGCACCTGGTCTTGCTAAAACCACGGCAATCAAAACGTTAGCTGAATGTATTGAATGTTCATATCACCGTATTCAATTCACCCCTGATTTGTTACCTGCGGATTTAACAGGAACTGAGATTTATATTCCTGAGCGTCAAAGCTTTGAGTTTCAAACGGGTCCCTTGTTTCATAATTTATTATTGGCTGACGAGATCAATCGCGCCCCTGCTAAAGTGCAATCAGCATTATTAGAGGCGATGGGTGAGAAGCAGATTACCATTGGCAAACAAACCTATGCATTACCTGATTTATTCTTAGTGATGGCAACACAAAACCCGATTGAGCAAGAGGGGACTTATCCTTTACCTGAAGCACAATTAGATCGCTTTATGCTGCATGTCAAAATCGGCTATCCAGATGCAGCAATGGAGAAAGAGATTTTGGCATTAAACCGTGGCAATCGTTCAGTGAGCTTGCAAAAACCACCACTGATAACACAAGATCAAATATTTACAGCGCAACAACAAGTGTTAGATCTGCATGTGTCTAGTGCCGTTGAGGCGTATATGATTCAATTGGTGTTAGCCACACGCGATGCCGCGAAATACAATGAAGATTTAGCTAAATGGATTCGTTTTGGGGCAAGTCCACGTGGCACGATTGCGCTTGAGCGTGCGGCACGTGCGCATGCTTGGCTTAATGCAGAAGACTATGTATCACCTCATGATGTGCATGCGGTGATACATGAAGTATTAAGGCACAGAATATTGCTAAGCTTTGAAGCTGAAGTTGATAATATTACCAGTGATGATGTCATTGATGCACTTTTAAAAGCCGTGCCGATTCCATAAGTGGAAGAGGGGAAACGCTGATGAATTCAAAAAACACAAGTGATCAACAAGGTATAACGGCAGATATTAATGAATTATTGAGTTTGCGTTTTCAGGCGCAAAATATTCAATTCTTTAATAGTCAACGTGTTAATACCAATCAGGTCGGTCAACATGTCTCACGCGCCAGAGGACGAGGAATGGACTTTGAAGAGGTCCGACATTATCAACCAGGTGATGATATTCGTTTAATGCATTGGCCGCTAACCGCGCGGCTTGGTAAACCTTACACCAAGGTATATAAAGAAGAGCGAGAACGTGCGATTTATTTTATCGTTGATCAAACTGCATCGATGCAATTTGGAACGCGCGTTTGCTTTAAAAGTGTACTAGCGGCTAAGGTATGTGCATTATTAGGTTGGGCGGCACTCAATCATCATGAACAAGTCGGTGGTGTGGTATTTTCAGATGAAGGGTTATATCAGTTAACACCAGCACGTAGTCGCACGCATTTATTGAAGTTTTTCAAATGCCTGAGTGACCCAGAGAATATGCTAAGACCATCAAATAGCAACTCAATGGCAATGACACTGAAGAATCTATCAAAAACACTTAAAAGTGGCAGTGTTGTAATTGTGATCAGTGACTTTGTGCATTTTGATGATGAAGCTGAACAGTATTTGAAGTTAATTAATCGCAAGAGTGAGATTATCCAAGTATTTACTTATGATCCATTAGAAGCGAGTTTACCTGATAGAGGGCAATACTGCTTTAGTGATGGACAGCTGCATTTCTTAGAGCTAAATGCCGCGGATAAAGACGTGCATAAGCGCTATGCCGAGCCATTTAATCAGCGCCTAGATAGGATCAAAGCATTATCAAGCAAACACAATATGCAATTTGTCGCATTAGCAACGAATGATGATGTAGTTAAAACCTTAAATCATGGGGTAATGCGCTATGGCTACTGATGTATTAGCAGGACTAAAAGACATTCATCTTCCGCCTGCGGTATCGATTTGGCCGTTGGCAGTGGGTTGGTATATTGTGGCCGTTGTTGCCTTAGTTGTGATTGCGCTAATGATATGGTTCTTAGTCAAAAGGATTAAAGCATATCGCCACAAGCAAGCAATAATAAAGATGTTTGATAAAACAACGCAAGCTGCTCAGTTAGAAAAACCACAGGCGTTGATATCAGAGGTTTCTATTTTTTTAAAGCGAGTTATTATGCAAGAGCTTAAAGTTGATAATGCACATCTATACTTCGGTGAGGATTGGTTGAAGTTCCTAGATCAACAGCTTAAAACAAATGATTTTAGTCAAGGTGATGGGCGTGTGTTATTAGCTAATTATACATCAAAAGAAGTCAGTATTGATGAGCAACAAGCACTGATTATATTAACGAAAAAATGGTTAAGGAAAGTGTTATGATGACCATCGCTTATCCTTGGATTTTTGCTTTACTCTTATTACCCATTATCTTGCGTTTTGTGTTACCAAGAGTAAACAATAGTGATGCGAAACAAGGGCTTAGAATTCCGTTTTATACCTCATTGCAACAAACAATGACTGAAGGTGAGGCTAAACGAACACTTCATTTGTCATGGTTTAAACATTTACTATTAATCATCTGGTTTTTATTGGTTGTTTCAGGCGCTGGTGTGCAATGGTTAGGTGCGCCATTAACTTTGCCACAAACAGGTAGGGATTTGATGTTGGCGGTTGATCTCTCAGGCAGTATGCGTACACCAGATATGATGGTTAACGGCAAGGCTGAGTCAAGGATTGATTTGGTGAAAACAGTTGCTAATGAATTTATTCAAAAGCGCGAGGGCGATCGTTTGGGACTTATTTTATTTGGTTCTAAACCCTATTTGCAAACGCCATTAACCTTTGATCGCAAAACTGTTGGACAAATGCTAAATGATGCGACCGTTGGTATTGCAGGTATTCAAACGGCGATAGGGGATGCGATTGCTCTTGCGATTAAGCAGTTGATGCATTATCCCAAACAATCACGCGCGCTGATTCTCTTAACTGATGGTGGCAATAACGCCGGTGTTATTGATCCTGATATGGCAGCCAAGCTTGCCAAAGATGAACATATCAAGATTTACACCATTGGTTTGGGTGCAAAGCAGATGACGATGCAGACGATGTTTGGTCCGCAAGTTGTTAATCCATCAAGTGATTTGGATATTGATGGCTTGAAAAAAATAGCACAGATGACCGGTGGTGAGTTCTTCCGTGCTGAAGATGGTAAAGAGTTGCAAGCGATTTACAATAAAATCAATCAGTTGGAGCCAGTGAAATCCGATAAAATCACCATTCGTCCGATAACACCGTTTTATCCATGGACTTTGGGGGCTGCGATGATCTTAAGTTTTATTCTGGCATTGTTATGGATTAAAAGAAGTCAAAGGAGTGTTATATGAGTTTTACTGATTTTCATTTTTTTCACTTATTTAACTCATTTCACTTTTTACGTCCGTGGTGGTTTTTGTTGATCATTCCTGCAATTGTTTTATTCATTATGATCTTAAGAGTTAAGAGCAGTGGCAATAACTGGAGTGCGCATTGTGATCCACACTTATTAAAGCATCTATTAGTCGGGCAGCAGGCACGTAAGACTCGGATGTTACCAGTGATGATTTTCTTATTGTGGTGTATTGGCATTGTCGCATTGGCAGGACCAACATGGTCACAGTACCCACAACCGGTTTATCAAAAAGTGGCAGCACGTGTAATTGCCCTAGATGTCTCACAAACTATGAATGCCAATGATGTCCCGCCTACACGGTTAGAGCGAGCACGCTTTAAGGTATTGGATTTACTTAAATCGATCAAAGAGGGACAAACAGGAATGATTGTATTCTCGAGTGAGCCCTTTGTGGTATCGCCCTTGACGGCTGATAGCAATACGATTGCTAATATGGTGCCCTCATTGGATTCAAGCGTTGTTCCTGTTGCTGGTGATAATATCGAAAAAGCATTAGTAGAATCAGCAAAACTCATCAAACAGGCGGGATTTGCTCACGGTCAAATTGTTTTAGTTACTGATAGTACACCGTCATCTGCAGCATTGATAGAAGCCAGAAATTTAGCAAAAGAAGGTATTAAAACCTCTG
Organism: Cysteiniphilum marinum; assembly: GCF_014857925.1. Classification (GTDB taxonomy): domain Bacteria; phylum Pseudomonadota; class Gammaproteobacteria; order Francisellales; family Francisellaceae; genus Caedibacter; species Caedibacter marinus. Next base: position 23,115 of record NZ_JACYVZ010000017.1, read on the forward strand.
TATTAGCAATTGGTACAGCACAAGGTGGGCCAATCAAAAATAGTGATGGCGGTTTTGTTACTGATAAAAAGGGACAAATTGTCTTTGCTAATATGAATGCTGCTGAATTACAAAAACTTGCAAGCTCAGGTGATGGGCAATTTAGTTTAATTACCGATAATGATCAGGACGTCACCAAAATGCTAAGTAATGATGGTGATGGCAAGACACAAAAAACAGAAGCACAAAAAGCCAATGCATTGTGGAAAGATGAAGGACATTGGTTTATTTGGTTATTGATTATTGTGGTGGCATTAATTGCACGAAAAGGTTGGTTGGAGAAAGTATGTCGATAAAGCGTATCAGTGGGTTTGCAGTGTTATTATTGCCGACACTGTTGTTGGCAAACACTTGGCAGGATTTGTGGTTAAATAAAAATCAACAGGCTGAAAACTTATTTAATGAGCACAAAAACAAAGAAGCAGCAGCGATGTTTAGTGATAGTCGTTGGCAGGGTGCTGCATTATATCGTGCGAAAGATTATAAAGCGGCATTAAGTGCTTTTGAAAAAGATGATTCAGCCGTTGGATTGTATAATCAAGGTAATGCTTTAGCGCAATTGCATGAATATCAAAAAGCAATCGCCGCCTATAAAGCAGCGTTAGCCAAAGAGAGTGACTTTGCTGATGCTAAGGCCAATCTTGAGTATATTGAGAATCTATTAAAACAGCAACAACAACAAAAAAATCAGCAAAAGCAGGATCAGAAAAATTCTCAAAATAAAGAGAATAAAGATCAGCAGAATAAACAACAGAATACGCAAAATAGTCAAAACAATCAAAATAATAAGCAAGATCAAAAAGATCAAAAAGATCAAAAAGATCAAAATCAGCAGAATCAGCAGAATCAGCAGAATCAGCAGAATCAGCAGGGTCAACAAAATAGTGATCAGAAAAATCAGCAAGATGACCAAAGTAAGCAAAATAAACAAAGTAATAAAAATAATCAGAATCAAAATGATCAACAAGATCAACAAGATCAACAAGATCAACAAGATCAACAAGATCAACAAGATCAGTCACATGCTAATCAACAACAGAGTGATCAAGATAGTAAGAAGAATGAGCAAAATAAGAAAAATAAGCAGAATGAACAGAGTCAAAGTAATCATAGCAATGATCAGCAGAATATAGATCAGCAGCAAGAGCAAAGAAAACAAAAAAATCAAAAAGGTCAAAAAGGTCAAAAAGGTCAAAAAGAGCAACAGGATAATACATCCTCGACTGAAAATGCTCAAAGTGCTCAAAGTGAGAAAAACAAAGATAATGATAAGAGTCAAAAAGATCAGCGATCACAAGCATTAGCAAAAGAGAATGAAAAAGATAAAAAAGACAAAGAAGATGATCATGATCAGTCACAAAAGGTAGCAATTTCAAGTGCACAAGCACGTGAAGATGCACTGCGTCAGAAGAAAGTTGATGCGATTTTGTCACAGATTCCAGATGATCCAGGTGGATTATTGAAGCAGAAATTCTTAAGAGACTATGAGCGACGTCAAACATCGCAAAATGGAGGGAATAATGATTAGATTTATCAGCAGAGTAAATAAGGCATACAAGATGGAAAAGATCAAAAGAACAATGAGTATTCTTATACTTATACCTGCGTTATTTATGTTTATGGTGCAACCATTGCATGCTGCTGTTTCTGCATCAGTTGATCGCACACAGGTAGCAGATGGTGAGAGTTTGACGCTAACGATTAAGCTTGATGATATGAATGAACATCCTGATTTGGCACCATTGAAGAAAGATTTTGATGTTTATGGTACCAGTACCAGTAGTCAGACGAGCGTTATTAATGGCAAAAGCACTTCAGATATTTCTTACATTGTGACTTTATTACCTAAAAAAACTGGAAACATCACCATTCCAGCATTAACTGTTGGGCGTGAGCAAACTAAGCCATTGACAATTACGGTAACAAAGGCAGCACAAGGATCTCATGGTAAACAAACGGCAAATGTCTTTTTAGATGCATCTCTTTCCAGTGATAGTGCTTATGTTAATACACCAGTGCTCTATACTTTGAAACTATACTATGCAGAGCCATTATCTAATTTAAGTATGCAGCCACTACAATTAGCTAATGCAACGATTGAGTCTTTTGGCAAAAATAGTCAATATCAAGCACAACAAAATGGTAAAACCTATAATGTGGTTGAGCAGCAGTTTTTAATTACAGCCAATCAGGCAGGTGAGATTACTATTCCACAAAGCATCATTCAGGCAGCGATTCTACAAAACAACCCAAATTCATTTTTTGCCATGCAAAGTGCCAAACCAATATTGGTGAAGTCAAATCCATTAACGTTGCATGTGAAGCCAATTCCACAAAATATTGACATTAATGATTGGTTACCTGCCAATTCAGTTACGTTAAAGGATAGCTGGTCGAGTGATTCCAATGAGCTAACCGTTGGTGAGCCGGTAACGCGCACGATTGTATTAACAGCAACAGGTGTACAAGCAGCTAGCTTGCCTAATTTAACCTTTCCACATGCTGATAGTGTGAATGCATATCCAGATAAAGCGCAAAGCAAAGATTATGTGGAGAATAACCTACCGGCAGCAAGTAAAGTCTTTAAGGTTGCTTATATCCCAACACAGAAAGGTATTATTGAGTTTCCAAAGATTACAGTGCATTGGTTTGATGTGAAATCACAGACTATGCAAACAGCGATTTTGCCCGCCCAAACCTTTAAAGTACTGCCTGGCAAAGTGATAACACCTGTGCAAACCAGTGCGATAAATACAGCTTCTGTAGCACAGCCTGCAAAAACAGTCATTAAGGTAGTGCATAGCAAATTATGGATGGTGTTAACGATTATCTTTGCAATCTTATGGTTAGTTACATTGATCCTATTGCTTACTATTATTAGCAAGTTTAAATCTAAGAAAGTATCACCAACTTCACATGAAAAAGTATCACTTGAGAAGCCTGATATTGATCAGACGCTTAAAGAGATAAAACGCGCATGCGATCATAAAGATTTAGTGGCAGTTAATAATGCAATTGTCTCTTGGGGTAATGCTTTATTCAATCAAAGCTTGTACAGTGCAATGGATGTTGCTTCTGTCATTGATAATAAAGCGCTTAAGGTAATGCTTACTGCTGTGAACAAAGCACTATATGCTAAAGGTGAGTTTGTGGAATATAGTGAATTGTATCAGCATATTAAGTCATACAAGATAAAGAGTGATAAAGACCAAGAAATATTGGCGTCATTTTATCCAAAGTAGCTTTTTATAAATCTTTATTTATTCAGTGAATGCCCTAATTTGGTCACGAAACGTTGACTGGTGACAATTAAAAAGAACACAATTGCCAAGATAATAGTGGCAATTGCTGAGCTTGCCACTATCATCAAAATCCACAAGAATATGACAAAACTTACTGCAAACCAGTTAAAGCCTCCTTGTTTTATTTGCAGTACAGCATAAATTGTCATCATGACAGTAACAGCAAGATTACTCAGTAAAAAGTCTTTTTCTGGTAGGGTGGCTAATAGCAACGCCAGTACAATAAAGACAAATAAAGTCATCAGTTTGGTTGATAGTTTGCGACTACCTAACACAGCTAATGAAAGTGGCGCACCCATATAACCTAATATGTTAAAGCCCGTGGTGATTACCATTAATGATGCCCAGCTTGCAGAATTTAACAAAATAACAATGCCAATAATGAAGTTTAAAAATAACGAACGTTTAGAGAGATGATGCACTGGACATAACTTAGCAATCCAGCGTGGCATTTGTCCTTTTTCAGCCATCGCATAAAGCATTCGTGAGCAAGAACCCATATAGGTTAAGCCAGTAACTGATGGGCTCACGATCGAATCAGCAATTAATAAAATGGTTAAGAAATTCAAGCCAAGGAGCATGGTTAAGTTAACTAAAGGGCTTGAGAAATTAAGAGCCGCCCAACCTTTAGCTGCAACATCATGCGGCATTGCCGTCATAAAAGTAAATTGCAGTAGCATGTACAAGATCAGGGTGACAATAACAGAGATAATAATCGCTAATGGAATATTGCGCGTTGGGTTTTTAATCTCGCTGGCAAATGATGCAACCACTTGAAAGCCGTTAAACGCATAGACAAGACCCGCACCAATCAGTGCGGTTTGAATCGAGCTTGCTGTGTAGTGATTAACCGCAAGATTAAGGTTCGTGGTATCAAAGTGTGCAGCTAATAAAACGATAATAGTTAGTGTTGGAATGCTGATTTTAAAAACAGTTGAGATGTTGTTGACATAGGCTAATAGCTTAATGCCAAAGTAATTCACGATAAAATAAACCGCTAAGATAATAATCGCAAATAGCTTACCTGACCAAGTTAGACTCTCACCATGATATAAAGTCGTAAACTTGATAAATGGACTTAAATATTGCACTGTTGCTTGTGCCTCAGTTGGAATCATCGCCAACAGTCCAAACCAGATGGCAAAAGCAAAGACCATACCAAAATCTTTACCATGACTTAGTGATACGCATTTGGCATTTAATCCACGCTCAGGGAAAAGTGCGCAAAGTTTTGCGAAACATAATCCAACAATAATGGCGATAAAAGCCGCACCTATCCACGCAATAAATGCGTAATTTCCTGCTAATTGTGCATTGAGTTGTGCACTAAAAAGCCAACCAGAACCAACCATTGATGTGACTGGAATGGCGATGGCTGAAAATAATCCTACTTTGTGTGCTTGCACTTGAGTAATCTCCCTAATATTTTATACCCTAGACATCAATATCGTATCAGTCTATGGATAAAAATCATTATAAATTTTGCTGATTTATTTAAATATCATTCAAGTACCAAATGGTGAGCTAATGGCTGGTGTAAAACGCCAAGAAAACGCTGCAAAAAATGTAGTGTTAAGTATATAATGCCTTACATATATCTTCATAAGCTAAGTAATTATGTCCAAAAATAAAGTCACTTTATCGAACAGGAAGCGTTTAAGTGAGCTGCAAAATGAGCCTGTGAGAACCATTGCAGATGTTAGGCGTGAGCAGATTCAATCGATGCGTGAAATGCATATTATGCCCGAGGGCAAGCTTGAGCTTGCGATTGAGCAAATGGTCACGGATGTGGTGTTTGAGCTAAGTAATCTGTATCGTCAGTGGAGTCAACCGCTTGATTTTAATCGCTTTCGCTATAGTCCGAATGAACGCAATAAAAAATTATTATCTGAGCTTAAGATGTTTTTGAATGAAATTGCAGACTGGTTAGTAACCAAAGGGTTTCGTGGTGAGGAGTGTAAAGAAAAATGCCAAGAAATCGTTGATCGGATTACCCATGGGTTACATGTTGAAGGAATTCCAATTGGCCACTTATACTTACGTGCGCCGAAAGGTCAAAGAAAAGAGAGTTTTTAATTAATTATGTCACTACTTTATGGAATACACGCGATCAAGGCGCGTCTTAAACTACATGCCGATGGTATTAAAGTGATCTATTGTCTTAAAGGTAAAGATACATCCCCAAGATTGGGTGAATTAAAGTCATTGATGGCCAAGAAAAATATTGAGTTTAAGCTTGTCAATAAGGAGAAATTTCAATCATTACTACAGTCTCATGAGCTTGAAGATGTGGTGCATCAAAATGTATTGGCAGCTTGCCAAAGCAACATTAAGTTGTATGAAGAAAGTGATTTATCCGACCTTGTCGCAAGTTGCTCAAAAACGCCTTTTATTTTAATCCTTGATGGCGTTCAAGACCCGCATAATTTAGGTGCATGCATTAGAAGTGCTGAAGCTGCGGGGGTTGATTTTATCGTTTTCCCAAAAGATAACAGTGCGACGATCAATGCAACGGTTGAGAAGGTTGCCAGTGGTGCAGTAAGTAGCATGAAGCTTGTCTCAGTCACTAATCTCTCGCGTGCTATTGGCGTCTTAAAAGATGAAGGTATATGGGTTACAGGGTTAGCTGGTGAAGCTGAGAGTTTGATCTATGATAGCGAGTTTAGCGGTGCGATTGCTTTGGTAATGGGGGCTGAGGGTTCAGGTCTTCGCTTTGGTACGCGTAAGATGTGTGACTATCTTGCTAAACTGCCAATGCAAGGTCAAGTATCGAGTCTCAATGTCTCAGTTGCAGCTGGTGTTGCTATGTATGAGGTCGTGCGTCAGCGCCGTGAGTTATTGGCGCAAAATTCAAACTAGGAGATTGTTTTGAAGTTAAAAAAATCAAAGCCTATGCAGTGGGTTATTCTGGTCATTTTGTTGTTTATCTTTGCGGGCATTATGGTAGATGCTTTGCATAGTCGTTATGAAAGTAAGCTGACGTTAAATACCTCGCAACGTCAGGTTCAAGCCGATGCCAGTGCCTTATTATCTTCCATTAAATTGACAAGTGATGAGATACAAAACTATCAGTTGGGGTATCATAATTTTGAACAAGGCAATTGCCCTCTTGCTTATCAGCAGCTTTTGCCTTTTGCGCGAAGTGCGGATACTAATGCCACTTTAGTGATTGGCTATATGTATGAGTTTGGTTGTGGCGTTGCCAAAGATATGAAAACAGCTAGTCTTTGGTATTATATTGGCGTGCAACGTAATGCCTATAATAAATCACCGATGTTGCGTGGTTTGCACGCATATAATAGTGGTGATTATAGAATGGCAGCTGAGTGGTTTCGTATGGCCAGTGAGCTTAATGTCATCAGGGCATAACTAAGATGAAAGCAGATATCTCATTGCTCTCATGGTCAGATGTTTTGGCTGATTATAAAAAAAGCACTGAATTTAAAGAAACCTTGGCTTTTGTTAATAATGCGCGACAACAAGGAAAACAAATTTTTCCGCAAAAGGAAGATGTCTTCAATGCATTTAAATTATGTCCATTTGAATCGCTAAAAGTTGTTATTCTCGGACAAGACCCTTATCACAATATCAATCAAGCTCATGGTTTGGCGTTCTCAGTGCAGGCAGGTGTTAAACTACCGCCGTCACTTATGAATATTTATAAAGAGTTGCACAATGATTTGAATGTCGATATTGCGAAAACAGGCGATTTAAGTGCTTGGGCAAAGCAGGGTGTATTCTTGCTCAATACCGTTTTAACAGTAGAGGCGCATCAAGCACATTCGCATGCTAATAAAGGTTGGGAGCAATTTACCGATCATGTAATTCGTCAGATTAGCCAGAATAAAAGTCATGTTGTTTTTTTATTGTGGGGGGCTCCTGCGCAAAAAAAAGCACAATTAATCGATCACGATAAACATTTTATTTTAAGGTCTCCACATCCGTCACCTTTGTCGGCGCATCGTGGCTTTTTTGGCTCGAAACACTTTTCTCAAACAAATAATTATTTATTAGCGCATGATTTATTGCCAATTGATTGGAAAGTGTGAGACAAGTGGTTAAGCTCAAAAGCAATTTATGGTAGACTAACGCGCATATTACAAATTGTTATAAATGAAGCTTTATCAATATGGCACGATTAACTGTATTAAAATATCCACATCCCTTTTTAAAGAAAAAGGCAGATCCTGTTGCTATTGATGCGATTAATGATGCGTTACGTCAAACGATTGCTGATATGTTTGAAACAATGTACGCAGAGCATGGTGGTGGCTTAGCTGCCACGCAAGTGGGACTTAATATGCGTTTGTTTATTATGGATGGCTCTGAGAATAAAGATCAAAAAATCGTAGCCATTAACCCTGAAATCATCGAACGCAAGGGTGAAATTGATGATGAGGAAGGATGTTTGTCATTCCCTGGCGTCTCAGCTAAAGTTAAACGTGCTGAGTGGGTTAAAATGCGCGCCTTAAATGAGTTTGGTGAAGCATATGAAATGGAATGTGATGGTTATCATGGACGCTGTATTCAGCATGAGATTGATCACTTAGATGGAATTACTTACTTCGACCACTTATCGGCACTGAAGCGTAAGATGATCGAGAAGAAGTATAAAAAATTGATGCAGGAAAATGCTGAAGGTTAAATTTATGTTTTCACCGTTAGAATATTGATTGACACCCTAAAAGTATGGTTAATTATTGCAATGATCTAAAGGTTGTTAGTTACTAAATTTATATTCGTATACATACTTCTGCCCCCATTTACAGTCTTCTTTTTCACCTTGGCAGGAGAAACCGTGCTTTTCTAGAAAATGTTTAGATATTGGGTGAGATGTTGTGGCAAGAATACCTAAAATACTATTACCATCAAAGCTTTCATGATACTCATGCGATTTTTCAAACCATTTATATGATACGGACTTTTTTCTTAAATCTTGAGTGTATTCATTTAGACCCCATTTAGCAATACGCGAAGCAATTCCCTCTCCCCAAATTGCGACTAATTGCGTATCCTCACTAACACGCTTTTGAACCTGTTCTGAAGAGTTGATGTTTTTATCATCAATGAAACATTTCGATTTTGAATCATAGATAGGGTGCATTAGTATTGCACATTCTAAGAAATTAGGTTTTTCTGATCCACCTAAAACTACTGTGCCCACAGGTATCCACTCATTCCCAATACCTCGCTCTATAACATGTATGTAACGAGGGTCATTATTTTCATATCTCGCTAAACTTCTGACAAACTGAAAGTCAACTTGATCTGCAGTTCGTGTTTTGCCATCTCGAAAATAAGAACAAACGGATTGGGATGCGTGTAAATTATACCAAAATTGCTGATCCTCCCACTGCAATGGTCGAGTTCTTAGATCTTCGGCTTGATATTCAAGAGAAAAGCCCAAGGAAATTAAACTTGTCAGCAGTGTCGTAGTGTATAAGACTTTGTTTTTAAACATCATTTACCTCTTTAAATTTAATGTGATCATATATTTTATTCAAGCTTTCACCTGCTATCGCTTGAGCTTAGTGGTGATAACAGTTGCTTTTTCTAAACTTAGCATCTTTTTATTTACTCATTATCTACCTCACTCACTTAAACAAAAGTTCCTTTGATCAATACTATTCCAAAGATGTAAGAATATTTATTTAGATAAGATGTATTGGTATGTAACATTTTATTAGGAGAGTCAGCAGATAAAATATTTCAAACTAATTCATTGACCTTAACCCTAAGGTTAATCTTATATTGACTATACTAACGAAAGATAATCCTCTGGAGATGTTATGAATATTGGTGAGCTTTCGCAGCAATTAGGGATTACAACGGTCACTTTAAGACATTATGAAAAGATTGGTTTATTAAAGCCCAAACGAAGTGCTAGTGGTTACCGACAATATGATCAATCGATCATTGATAAGATTCGTTTCATTGAAAATGCCAAATATATTGGTTTTAGTTTGTCAGAAATTTCTGAGCTATTTGCCATTGAGGATAAGAATCTATCAAGCGTGGAGGTTAAGAAAAAAGTTTGGCAGAAACTAGAAGATGTTAATGAGAAAATTACACTATTGACGCAGCTAAAGCAGCATCTTACAAAGCTTGAGCAGTCTTGTGATGGTAAGGCAGAAAGCAAAGACTGTCCGATTTTGAAAGACCTTTATCAAAATCAGAAAAATGGGAAAAAGCTGCAAGGAGCAACAAGAAGTAAAAAGGAGCAAAAAAAATCATGAGTAATGCAGAAATAAATCAGTATGAGTTTGCATTGAAAAATGTCTCATGCATGAGCTGTGTTGGCAAGATTGAATCAGCGCTTATTAAAATGCCAGAAATCACAGAAGGGCGCGTTAATTTTGCCGATAGAACCCTTCAGGTTGAAACAAGTCTTAAAGCACTAGATATTATTCAATGCTTAAAACAATTAGGTTATATTGCTGAAGAAATCACCGAAGGCTCAGAGAAAGCCACATTAGCGGAAAAACCTAAGCTATGGCAGAAGGTAATTATCCCTGGTGTTTTTGGCTTGTTTTTAATGTTTTATGGTATGAGCTCATACTCGCCAGTAATTATGCCGCATAGTATCAATATATTTTGGCTTATTATGGCGCTGATTACACTTGTTATTATGGTTACATCAGCTGCACATTTATATAAATCGGCCTATAAAGCTTTTTTGCAGCATCATGCGACAATGGATACGCTGATTAGTTTAGGCACGATAGCTGCGTGGATTTATTCAATAATTGTGATTATGGTGCCAGCAATAATCCCTGAAAATGCCAGACATAATTATCTTGAGGCAGCACTTATTATCATAGCACTGGTTAATCTTGGTGCTTGGTTAGAGCACAAGGCGCGAGGTAAAACATCCGAAGCTATTAAACAACTTATTGGTTTGCAACCTAAATTTGCCTATCGTATTAATACTGATGGGCAAGAGGAGAAGGTTGCCATTGATCAGCTGAAGCTAGGTGATGTGATTCGTGTTAAGCCGGGATCTAAAATTGCACTAGATGGTGAGATTATCGAGGGTAGCTCTTATGTTGATGAGTCTATGTTAACTGGTGAGCCCATAGCTGTTGCAAAGTCGATGTCAGACAAAGTGTTCTCAGGTACTCTCAATAAAACAGGGAGCTTTAACTATCGGGTGACTAAACTCACTGAAGATACGATACTTGCGCAGATCATTGCATTGGTAAAACAAGCGCAAAATACCAAGCCATCTATTGCGCGCTTTGCCGATACGGTATCAGGATATTTTGTCCCTTTTGTTATATTATGCGCAATTGCAGCAGCACTTGTCTGGTTTAATTTGGGATTTGGTATTGGTTTTGTCCTTGTCACAGGTATTACAGTACTTGTGATTGCATGTCCATGCGCACTAGGCTTGGCAACGCCAATTTCTATTATTGTCGGGATGGGTAAAGCCGCACAACTAGGCATTTTAATCAAAAATGGTGAAGCCTTACAAACTGCCAGTAAAATAACACACGTGGTGCTTGATAAAACCGGTACGATTACCAAAGGGCAACCTGAGGTCGTAAGTGTAGCTTGTGTTGATGGTGTTAATGAACAGGATTTATTAAAAATAGCGGCGAGTTTAGAGGCACATTCTGAGCATCCATTAGCTGAGGCAATTGTCAAAAAAGCGTTAAATTCAGCAGAGTTATTACCCATTAATAATTTCCAGAGTCATACCGGACTTGGTGTGACCGGAGAGGTCAATAATGAGCCTGTTATTATTGGTAATCATAAAATCATGGCAAATCATGGGCTTAAAAATCTCAAGCTAGAAGCACTTGCTGCAACTAAAAGTCATCAAGGTCAAACGGTCATGTATGTAGCAATTAACAAGATATTAAGCGGCATTATCGCCGTTGCTGACCCTGTTAAAGAACATGCCAAAGAAGCCATTGATATATTTAAGCGCAATAATATCCAAATTACGATGATCACAGGTGATAATAAACAAACCGCACAAGCAATTGCTAAAACGCTTGGTATAGATAATGTCTTAGCCGAAAGTATGCCAGAGGATAAACTTAAGCATATCAAAGCTTTACAACAACAAAACGAAACGGTTGCCATGGTTGGTGATGGGATTAATGACGTACCAGCATTAGCACAAGCAGATGTGGGTTTTGCGATTGGGAATGGTACGGATATTGCGATAGAAAGTGCGGATATTACCTTGATGCGTAGCTCACTAATCGGTGTTGCTGATGCCATTTTAGTCTCACGCGCTACAATGAAGAATATCAAGCAAAACCTGTTTGGTGCTTTTATTTATAATGGCTTGGGTATTCCAGTAGCGGCAGGCATTTTATTTCCAGTGTTTGGCGTGCTTTTAAGTCCGATCATTGCAGCAGCTGCAATGGCTGCATCATCACTCACGGTTGTTACTAATGCCAATCGCTTACGGTTTTTTAAAGTTAAAAAAATAAAAAACAATAGCATAATTCAAGGAGAAGCAGCATGACTACGATTATTGTGAATGTTGTATTAATTATTGCTGCCATTTTTGTCGTGTATTGGTTTTGGTTGTCACAAGCAAAGATTGAAAAAATACAAAATAATATAGCGATTATCACTGTTAAAGATGGGGTATATACACCAGCAAGTCTGCATTTTAATGTTGGTGATGAGATCAATCTTGAGTTCTTACGCATTGATAAAAGTGCATGTGCTGAAGTCATCTTTTTTAAAGAGCTTAATAAACAATACACATTACCATTGCAAGAATCTTTTCATATCAAACTTGGTAAGCTCCCCAAAGGGGTATATTACTTTAGTTGTCAGATGAATATGTATCAAGGCACAGTCGTTGTAGCGTAGTTAATAGGGTATTTGGAGGCGGATAAATGCAGGAAGAAATCACAAAAAATAAGCATGTAAAACTTAAAAATCTTGGGCTAATTGTTTTAGGAGGGGTGATTGGTTTTGCCATTTTTTATGCATTACCTTTAGATCAAAGTAAGCAAAGCAACAAAGAAAATGTGGATCAGAGAGCTAAAAAACCACTGTATTGGGTGGCACCAATGGATCCAAACTACAAAAGAGATCAGCCAGGAAAGTCGCCAATGGGGATGGATTTAGTGCCTGTTTATGCTGAGTCATCTACAGCAAATGGTGTGAAAATTTCACCTGATGTGATGAATAATATTGGTGTGCAAGTGGAACCCGTGAAATACCGAAGCTTGCGTATTAACATTGATGCATTAGGTGTTATTAAAGAAAATGATAACTATGTTGAACATGTGCACACCTATGAAAATGGTTGGATACGTAAACTTCAAGTTGCTGAAGTTGGCAAAGAAGTAACAAAAGGTCAGCTAATAGCCCAGATCTATTCGCCAAAATTATTAGAGGCAGAACAGGAATTTGTACTTGCGCTACAAAGCAAACCTATTGCGACTAGCTCAGAAACATCACAATATACTGATCAGACAGACTATATCAATGCTGCTAAGCTTAAACTTAGCGCACTAGGGATCTCAGATGGGCAGATAGCGCGTATTGAAAAAAACAAAAAAGCCGATGTACTCATTGATATTTATGCGCCAATTTCGGGCGTAGTTTCTGAGCTTGAAGCCAAAGAAGGTATGTATATCACACCAGATAAAAACATTATGTCTATTGTTGATTTAAGCACCGTATGGTTAAATGCAGAAGTTTTCCCTAGTCAGGTGCAGTATCTTAATATTGGTGATCAAATCAGTGGCAAGATCAATGGTATTAATGAAATTTTCAAAGGCAAACTTACATTTATCTCACCAACAATTGATCCAGTGACGCGAACCGTGACAATTCGGGCAACACTTGATAATAAAGATCAATTGCTTAAGCCAAATCTTTATATGGATGTTAGCATTTTATCGAAAAAATTAGATAAATCTTTAACAGTACCAAGCTCGGCAATTATTCGTTTGAAAGATCTTAATTATGTGATCTTAGAAAATGGACAAGCTCAATTTAGCGCACAAGAAGTGAAATTAGGGCTTGAAGCAAATGGTTATACGCAAATTTTGGCAGGGTTGACAGCAAATGATAATATCGTTACCTCAAGTCTATTTTTAATCGACTCAGAATCCAATGTTCAAGCAAGCTTAAAACGTCTTAATGCCAATCATCCGCCTCAAGCAAAAATGGATAAGATGTCAAAACAATCAAAATCTAGTCTTTATCAAGGAATGGGGGTAGTGCAAAAAATAGATAAAGAAAAGCATGTCATCATCTTATCACATGAACCAATAAAGGCACTTAAGTGGCCTGCCATGACAATGCCTTTTAGTGTTTCAAATAAGGTTGACTTGGATGCATTAAAACCCTCTGAACGTATTCATTTTGAGTTTGAGAAACAAGCCAATGACTATGTGATTACTAAAATCACAATACATTAAGGAAGAGATGGGCTATGATAAAAAATATAATTTACTGGTCAATCAAGAATAGATTTTTAGTGATCGTCGCAACAATTGCATTAATTGTTGCAGGTATTTACGCCATTAAAACAACCTCTGTTGATGCCATTCCGGATCTTTCTGATGTGCAAGTCATTGTCAAAACCAATTACTCAGGACAGGCACCGCAAGTTGTTGAAGATCAAGTGACCTATCCATTGTCAACGGCAATGTTATCAGTACCAGGTGCCCAGAGCGTGCGAGGCTATTCATTCTTTGGAGATTCATATGTCTATATTATTTTCAAAGATGGCACAGATCCTTATTGGGCGCGCTCACGTGTTCTAGAGGTTTTAAGCCAAATTTCAAATAAGTTACCGGCATCTGCAAAAAGTGCTTTGGGTCCAGATGCCACGGGGGTTGGCTGGATTTATCAATATGCTTTAGTTGATCGATCAAATAGTATGGATATTTCAAAGCTAACCAGCTTGCAAAATTGGTTTTTAAAGTATGAGTTACAAACTGTCCCTGGCGTCTCAGAAGTTGCAACCGTTGGTGGTATGGTTAAACAATATCAAATCACTTTAAACCCTAATGCCATTCGTGCTTATAACTTAAACTTAAATAAAATCAAGCAAGCCATTATTGATGCTAATCAGGAAGTGGGTGGTTCAGTGCTTGAGATGGCAGAAGCTGAATATATGGTTAGAACCAATGGCTATCTGAAAAATTTACAATCGATCAAAGACATTCCCGTTGGTATCATGCAAAATGGTACAGCGATACTGCTTAAAGATATTGCAACGATTAATATCGGTCCTGAAATGCGCCGAGGCGTTGCTGATTTAAATGGCGAGGGCGACAGTGTTGGCGGCATCATTGTGATGCGTGATGGTGAAAATGCATTGGCAACCATTAAGGCGATTAAAGCTAAGCTACAGTCTTTACAAAAAAGCCTACCTGCTGGGGTTGAAGTTGTTGAAACCTATGATCGATCCACGCTTATTCATAATGCGATTGATAATTTAAGTGATAAATTGATCGAAGAGCTGATCATCGTATTATTGGTTTGTTTGGTATTTTTGTTTCATATTCGTTCTTCACTCGTAGTGTTAATCAGTTTGCCAATTGGCATATTATGCGCATTTATTATTATGCGCCTTCAGGGGATCAATGCTAATATTATGTCCCTTGGCGGGATTGCCATTGCTATTGGTGCAATGGTGGATGCTGCTATTGTGATGATTGAGAATGTGCATAAACACTTTGAAAATAATGTGGTGACCAAAGATAATCGCTGGCAGCTAATTGCCAAAGCTACTGCTGAAGTCGGTCCGCCTATTTTCTTTTCATTATTAATTATTACTTTAAGCTTCTTGCCCGTATTTGCTTTGCAAGCTCAAGAAGGCAAGCTTTTCTCGCCCTTAGCCTATACTAAAACTTATGCCATGGCAGCGGCAGCTGGTCTTTCAATTACATTAGTGCCGGTACTGATGGGCTATTTAATCCGTGGTAAGATCGTGCCTGAGCATAAAAACCCAATAAACCGTATTCTAATGGTAGCTTATAAGCCATTTTTAAATGGGGTGCTTAAGTTTCCAAAAACAACGATATTGGCATGCTTAATTATTGTGGCAATAACGCTTTATCCGTTAAAGCATATTGGTTATGAGTTTATGCCTGATATGAATGAAGGGGACTTGATGTATATGCCGACACTTGTGCCAGGTGTTTCCATTGGAAAAGCGCAGCAGGTATTGCAGCAAACAGATCGTTTGATTAAAACAGTTCCTGAGGTTAAAACTGTTTTTGGTAAGATTGGTCGTGCGCAAACGGCAACCGATCCAGCACCTTTAACCATGATTGAAACAGTGATTCAGTTTAAGCCTAAGTCACAATGGCGCAAAGGCATGACATTTGAAAAGATCAAACAAGAACTTGATCAAGTCGTTAAAGTGCCAGGTGTCACCAATGCTTGGGTGATGCCAATTCGTACACGTATTGATATGTTGTCAACAGGGATTAAAACACCGATTGGTATTAAAATATCAGGTGATAATTTAGCAGAGATTCAAGTTTTAGGTAGCAAGATTGAGAAGCTGTTAAATCAGTTGCCTAACACAACCTCAGTTTATGCCGATCGCTCTGAAGGTGGACGTTATATCAATATTGATATCAATCGCAAAAAGGCGGCGAACTATGGACTTTCCATTGCTGAAATTCAATCACTCATCTCCATGGCAGTAGGGGGGATGAATATCACCGAAACCGTTGAAGGGTTGGAACGTTATCCTGTTAACTTAAGATTTCCACAATACGATAGAGACTCTTTAGAAAAACTCAAAGCATTACCGATTGTGACACCAACAGGTGCACATATTGCTTTATCGGAAGTCGCTAATATTTATATCGATAAAGGTGCACCGATGATTAAAAGTGAGAATGGACGTTTAACAGGACTTGTGTTGGTTGATATCAAGGGCGATGTTGGCAGTTATATCCATCAAGCACAAGCGCTATTGGATCAAAAACTACCGTTACCAACTGGATATGCACTGAGCTTTTCAGGGCAATATGAGTATATGCAGCGCGCTAATCAACAACTTTTAAAAGTTGTTCCCATTGCTGTGGCAATTATTTTATTGTTATTGTATTTAAGTTTCCGACGAGTCGCTGATGTATTGATGATTGTATTGACTTTGCCATTGTCTATCGTTGGTGGTATTTGGTTAATCTATCTTTTGAATTATAATTTGTCAGTAGCTGTAGGCGTTGGTTTTATTGCATTAGCTGGCGTTGCCGTTGAAATTGGTGTGCTGATGCTGGTTTATATGAATCAAACGATACAATCCCTTAATAGAGAAACATTGACAGATAATGATATTAAACTCGCTATTATTGAAGGAGCATTAATGCGCGTGCGCCCAATCACAATGACGGTGGCGACGATTATTATTGGTTTGATTCCTATTATGTTCGCAACAGGAACTGGGTCAGAGGTTATGCAGCGCATTGCAACACCGATGGTGGGAGGCATGATTAGTGCAACTATTTTAGCGCTATTGCTACTACCCGCTGTATACTATGTTTATCAAAAAAGGCGTCTATTGAAGTAAAAATATGGTGTGATTGAGTGGGTGGCTCAATTTAAATGCAATCAAACAATCTAAATAATAAACCTAAACTATAAAGCAAAGTTGTAAGTAAAGGAAACAACAGTTGTAAAAATATATTGATTGCTGACCATTGGGCTATTATAAATTTCATTTGATAAACGGTTTAATCTGGTGGCAATGAAGATATTCCAATGTTTTGAAAAGTTTACTGCTGTCATCAAACCAATATAAGGACTAAGTGTGCCATTTGTTGTGTATTGTGGCAACCCTGATTTCTGTGACTCAGGCGCTGTAATTCCATAGTAATAATCAGTGATTTCCTTGCTGCTATAACTTAAACCAGTCGAAGGTGTAACAAAGAAAATTAAATTTGTATTTACTGGCAATATCAAGCGCTTACTATATTCAGCACTTAGCAAATAACCATTGGTGCGCGTTGTAACATCAATATTAGCAGCGAATGCTAAATTCCCATAAGTGCTTTTGAAGCCCTGGGTGAGTCCCAACATTACAAGGTAGTTGCGATTATCAAGCTGTTGTAACTGCGGATCATCACTTTGACTGGCCCTAAATGTTTCAGGATATAAAAATAACTGCGCTTGTGTTTTAGTGTGCTTGGTATTTAAAAATCGGTAAGCAATATATGGTCCATTGATCGAGAGATCTTCTCCTTGATAGCTAATGACGGGGATGGGTAAGATGGTTGGCGAGGTGTTTTTATAAGGATTTGGCGAAAAAATACCACCAAAGCCGATGCCAAAAGGATATGCTTCCGGTTTGAATGCTTTGTATTCATTATTGAATTGTTTCGTTTTAGTATCATCAGTCGCAGTGATCGTCTTTGTATTGTTGTTTGAAGTATGCGTGTCAGAATATGCAGGCGCAGAAAGCGCCAACAAAAGGCAAAAAGATGTTGTAGCAAGATCTTTCTTCATCATACAAATGTCGTCCTATTTTATTTGGCATTCGGGTTGCTGCAAATTAATGCATATAACTGAATAATTAAGTCAGTGAGTCTTTCTAGTGACTTATTACGTTGATCCAATGACAGATGCTCAAAATCACAATCATCATCAAACCCTAAAATATCATCAATCACGGCTTCAATTTGCGGATTTAATATCCAAGCGTCTACGAAGTACTCAAAGCCACGCTCAAAACCATCAAGCCATAGATCAATCGCGGGCAATGCTTGATCATTATGCATCTCGTGATAAACAAGTGGTTCAAACTCAGTTAGCTCATTGGCAAATGCTTTTTTTACACGACTATGTTCAGCAATTAATAGCTTGATCAGTTTTTCTTTTTCTGCTTCAGATTTAAATTGAGGTAGTGCATCTTCTTGCCAAACACCTTCTAACCAATCTTCATGATCTATCATATCAGGGCAAAGCAATACGGCTGTGAGATATCCATCTAACATGGATAGTGAGAAAATATGTTCATCTTTATCAAAATTATCGGCGGGTTCCGGATATAAATTAAGAAGCAGATCATCGAGCTCATTGGCTTTATTTGAATCGAATTTAGTGGGTTTACTTGAGGCTTTGTTATGCATAATGCATCCTTGTTTTTTGTTATTGGGTCAAGCTTGGAGGAGAGTATAGTCAAACTAAGCCGGTGAATCAAAATAAACACTAAGCTTCATACGGAATAAAGCAAAAAAGCCATGGCAGAAAGGCTGTAAAATGCTTGATGAGTGTTATATACTGGCACAAGCATTAAACGTAACTTAATCAGTTGAAGATGAAGACAGCAAAAGTAATTGCCCTTTTACAACAAAAAGGTGGCTCTGGTAAGACAACAACCGCAATGAATATTTATGGTGGACTTAAGGAATTAGGTCATTCTGTATTAGTTATTGATATGGATAAAGACAAGCCAGATGCTTGGTCGTGGGCAGCTAAAAATGAAGACTCGGCTGATAATGTTATTCAGGTGGATGAAAAGCATGCCAGAGAGGCAATTGCAGAAGTCAAATCAAAGGTGGATTATATCGTCATTGATACGCCACCGAATTTCCAAACGGCTGCCTTAAAGGCCGCTTTATTAGCAGATTTAGTGATTATTCCGGCGGCACCCAGTGGTATGGATTTATCAGGTCTTCTTGAAGCAAAAGATCTGGCGTTAACTGCTGATCGCCCTTATAAGCTACTTGCTAATCGCGTTGTTAAAGGCTCAAATATGTCGCGTAGCTTGCTTAATGTGCTAGAAGAAGAAGGTAAATCATTTAGCACGTTTATTCCGCAAAGTGTTAAGTTTGTCGAAGCTGAAGCCTCTGGTATGTATATCGGTGATTACGCGCCTGAGAGCAATGTCCATGTTCAAGTTAGAAGACTAGCTAAGGAAATCGTGGCTTCATTCTTAAGGGTGACTGCATGAGTGCCAAAATATCCTTAGCCAATAGAAAAAGGGTGCATGAATTGGGGAGCACTGATGGCAGCGCTGATAATAAAAAAGAAGCGCTATTGGCACTTAAGCTTAAAACTTTAAACGAGCATGCGGCACAATCAGGTGAATTGCTTAATATTAATTTAAATGAATTAATGCCTGATCCCAATCAGCCGCGTAAAATCTTTAGAAATATTGATACTTTGGCGCAGAGTATTGCGCAAAAGGGCATTATTCAACCGATTATTGTAACGCCTAAAAAGGATGATGGCTTTTATCATATTATTGCTGGTGAGCGCAGGTTTAGAGCAGCAAAAGAGCTCAAACTTGAAAATGTGCCATGTATTTTACGTGATGAAGCAGATAATGATATTTTAATTATTCAATTGCTTGAGAACGAGCAACGTGAAAAAGTCTCCCCATTTGAAGAGGCCGATGCGCTAACTGAGCTTGTGATGAAGCGTAAAGTGAATAAAGCAGAAGTTGCTGAGTCTTTAGGGCGTGAACCAAGCTGGGTATCAATGCGCTTAAAACTTGCCAAATCGTCACAAGCAATTCGCCTGTTAAGTCAAGATGGTTTGATCGATGATGTGCGTACACTGTATGAATTGAAAAAGCTTGAAGATGAATTACCGCAAGTTGCCAATCAATTTGTGCAAAAAGTGCGAGAGAATAAAATTCATGGCGCTTATCGTCAAGCGATTAAGCGTGCTAAAGAAACATGGTATAAGAAACAAGATAAGCTTGACGACAAAGAAAACTCAATTCAGATTGAAGAGATCTTGAACTTAGATGATGGGGTAATTGGCTTTAAAGCAGATAAAGAACACGCCAGTAAACTCTATACGTTCAAGTTATCAAAAGCAGCGTTAATGCAGCTCAAAGAGATGATTTAAAGAGTTGGGGTTCAAAGAGATCTTAATGAAAATAGCCTTACTGCAAGCTGATCATATTCCGGAATATCGCCACTGTGTCTCAGGAGGCAATTACCCTGATATGTTTGCCAATCTTTTTTTGAAAGTCTCAACCATTGTCGATATTGATGTTTTTGATGTGACCGTTGGTGAATACCCAAAGGATATCAATCATTATGACAAATTTATTATTACCGGTAGCAAAGCAACATCATTTGAACGTCTGCCATGGATCTGTGTCCTAGAAAATTACATAAAGACACTGTTTGGTTTACACAAAAAGATGATTGGTATTTGCTTTGGTCATCAAATCCTAGCGCAAGCCTTAGGTGGACGTGTTGAACGCTCTGTAAAAGGCTGGGGTGTTGGTGTGCAGTGCATTAAAATACTTGAAAGACAAGCTTGGATGTGCCCGTTTCACGATCATTTGAGCTTGGCTTTTTATCATCAAGATCAAGTGGTTGAGCTGCCGCAAAATGCCACTTTGATTGCCACAAACACCTTTTGTCCTGTACAAATGTTTGTCATTGAAAATTTAGTGTGGGGAATGCAAGCACATCCAGAGATGTTGCGTGCACATAATCATTTGTTAATAAAAGAGCAAAAAGAAGTATTATCACATTGCTTTGAATCAGGCATAGATAGCTTGAGAGTGCGTGATCACGGTAGGGTAGTTGCGCAGTGGATGGTTAATTTTTTTGAAGGAGCTAACGATGACTGTTGGTAGTATTGTAGTATTTGGCGATAGCCTACAAGATAATGGCAATTTAATTAAAACACTGGAAATTCCAGGAGTACCTTATGACCGTGGCCGTTTTAGTGATGGATTGGTTGCTTGTGAGTATCTTGGTAAGATGCTCAAGGAAAAGCAGCAAACAACAGCAGATATTAAAGTAAATAATTATGCCATAGGTGGCGCATGCACTTCAGGTAAAAATCCAAAATCACTATTAACAGCGCATTCTTTTTCAGTACAAAATCAGATTGATCGCTATGTTGCACGACAAGGGCGCTTTGCCGATGATGCGCTTATTATGCTAAATGGTGGTGGCAATAACTTCTTATTTGCTGTGCATAATGAAAAACCTTTCTTAAACTTCCCCGCGGTCTATCGCGTTGCCAGTGATTTACTTTCTAGTATTGATCGCGTGATTAAGCTTGGTGCTAAGAGGATTGTTGTTTGGAATGTGCCAGATGTGACTGTTGCACCCGCTTATGAGGTGACACCTTTTCCAAAGCCTGTAGTTATTTGGCTTAAGAAATATATCAAGCGTAACATTATCAAGCAGAATAAGCAGCTTGAAATAGGTGTTAATAAACTTAAAGAAAAATATCCTTTCGTGCAGCTTCATTTATTTGATGCTTATGCTTTATTGCACGAAGCATTAGAAACCCCGATGGCATTTGGTTTTGATAATGCGACGGAAGCCTGCATTAGAAGCTTTGGTGGTGTTGATGCTAATGGTGAAATCCAAACAGATATTCCCATTGAACATGATCCACAGACACATTTATTTTGGGATTATGTTCACCCAACAACCAAAGCACAAAAGATGCTTGCTGAGAAAATATTTGACTTACTACATCCGTTGTAGTGAGTTATTAGCCATGATTTAATTTGTTAAACAACAAGGATAAAATAGATGATTGTATTAGCTGGTGATGTTGGTGGAACCAATACACGTTTGCAATTGACTGAGTGTAAAGACAAAAAGTCAAAAGTATTATTTGCCAAGAAGTATTTAGCCGTTGATTTTAAAAGCTTATCCGCCATTATTGAGAAGTTTCTTGCCGAATCGGCGATTGATAAAGCGCTGATTAAAGCTGCTTGCATTGCTGTGGCAGGCCCTGTTAAAAATGGTGCGATTGAATTTACCAATCTACCGTGGGGACTTACCGAAACTGAATTAGCTGAAGTCTTAACGCTTGATATTAGTAAGGTTAAGTTGATCAATGATTTTGCCTCAATTGGCTATGGTCTAGATTCGGTAGAGACTAAAGATTTAGTCTGTTTGCAACAAGCGCCGATTGATCAAAATGCACCGATTGCAATGGTTGGTGCGGGCACTGGCATTGGTATGGGAATCGTTACCAAACATGATAACAAGACCTTTGTTTACCCAAGCGAAGGAGGGCATCAAGATTTTGCACCTGTTGATGATGAACAAATTGGCTTGTTTCAATTCTTAAAGAAGAAGCTTCATCGTGTTTCCATTGAGCGTATTTGTTGCGGTCCTGGTCTTGTTAATATTTATAAATACGTCGTAGCTAACCCTTTATATAATCAACCAGAGTCACCTGAACTAAGACGTGATATGCACAAAGGTGGCGATCAAGCACAGCTGATCACGCAATATGCCGTTGAAAAGGGGGACCCGATGTCATTAAGAGCTGTTGATATCTTTATTCGGGTTTATGGTGCAGTCGCTGGAAATATGGCGCTAGCCACTTTACCAAAACGTGGACTTTATATTGTCGGAGGGATTGCGCCCAAGCTTATTAAACAAATGCAGGATGGTCGCTTTATGAAAAACTTCCATGATAAAGGACGTATGACGGGGCTAATGAAAGAAATTCCGGTTTTTGTTGTGATGGATACTGATGTGGGTATTAAAGGGGCTAGTGCTTTTGCCTTGTCATTGTGCGAAAAATAATCCTAGTATTTTTAGAGATTTGCGATAAGATGAGCAGTGGAAATTTATTTTTCTCTTTGCGTTTTCGCATTTTTGTTTTTTTGCTGAATTAACTTAGAAAAGGATACGTATGCAAAACAATGTAGAAAAACGACCACTTGATATGAAAAGTGTGCTGATTTTAACGTTAACACCGATTGCGGCATTAATATTTATTCCATATTATGCCGTAACTTATGGCTTTTCCTTGGCTGACTGGCTTTGGTTTGCCTTTTTTATGATAGCAACTGGCTTGTCGATTACTGCAGGCTATCATCGCTTGTGGTCGCATCGCGCCTACAAGGCAAAAGCACCCCTTAAGATCTTTTTTATGCTATTTGGTGCGGCAGCTTTGCAAAACAGTATTATCAAATGGTCATCGGATCATCGTAAGCATCACCGTCATGTTGACGATAAGGAACTTGACCCTTATGCAGCAACCAAAGGCTTTTGGTATAGTCATTTCACTTGGATGCTAAGAGAGTTGCCAAGAAAAGTGAGTAAAATTGAAAACGTAAATGATCTTGAGAAAGATAAGATCGTTGCTTTTCAACATAAATACTATGTGCCATTAGCTATTTTTATGTGTGTATTATTGCCAATGCTTATTGGAGCTACCTATGGCAGTATCGGTGGGTGTTTGTTATTAGCGGGCTTACTACGCTTAGTACTTAATCACCATTTTACATTCTTTATTAATTCATTGGCGCATGTTTGGGGTAAACAGAAATACTCTGATGAGAATACCGCACGTGATAATCCTATTTTGTCATTGGTCACTTATGGCGAGGGTTATCATAACTATCATCACAAGTATGCTGGAGACTATCGCAATGGTGTTAAATGGTATGACTTTGATCCTTCTAAATGGATTATTTTTAGCGCATCAAGAATCGGTTGGGCATATGATCTAAAAACCACACCAAAGCCCGTGATTGAAGCGGCACGCGCGTCGATGCAATTGAAACATGCACAAAATAAGCTTAAAGATAAGCGTTATATCAAGCTGGTTGTTGATTTTGAACAGCGCTTAGAGACGCAGTATAAATTGCTTTTTGATAGCATTAAAGATTGGGCCAAAGCCAAACAAGCTTGTTTGCAAGCAAAGAAAGATAAACTGTCTTCAACACAAGTTATCCAGTTAAAAGAGCGTTACAAAGAGCTAAAGCGTAAATTCAAAACTGAACGCAAGGTATGGCGTGTGATGGCTTACTCTTCAGCTAAACTTGCCAAATCACAAAATGGACGTGCGGCTTAAGGTTAAAGTCAGATAAATATCCCACCACGAATCACTTTGTGATGGATATATATCAATTAAGGTTGTTGTTTTGTTGCCGCAATGACAATTTCGCGAATGCAAACATTTTGTGGTTGCATATAAGCATAGATAGCGGCATTAGCAACATCATCAGCAGATAAAACGCCACCCATATCATCTTTCCATGCTTCATAACCAGCTTTTATCTCTGATGATGAAGTATGGCTTAATAATTCAGTTTCAGCAGCACCTGGTGCGATAGTGATTACACGGACATTATGTTCGGCAACTTCTTCTCGAACATTTTCACTAATTGCATGCACGGCAAACTTAGTACCACAATAAGCAGCATGATTAGGAAAGGTTTTTCTTCCGGCAATTGAACTAATATTAATAATTGTTCCTTCATTGCGCTGCTTCATATCAGAAAGAACAATTTGCATGCCATTAAGTAGGGCGTTGACATTAACATCAAGCATTTTGGAGAACTCGCTTGCATGTTGACTGTCAATCTGACCAAGTAGCATGACACCTGCATTATTAATTAGACAGTCGGTTCTCCCAAACTTTTGCTCAGCGTCTCTTACAGCTTTTTCAAAAGCATTGCGATCAGTAATGTCAACTTTAGCACAAATGGTATTAGGTAACTTAAGTGCTTCAAGTTTATCTAAACGTCTTGCAATTAGTAGTAATGGAAAACCATCGGCACTTAATTTTTTAGCAATTGCTGCACCAAAGCCAGAGCTGGCACCAGTGATCACAACTAGTTTTTTGTTTTCTTGCTTACTCATATTTGTATTTCTCTTTAGGTTAGTGATATTTGAAGAAGAAAGTATATAGATTAGTAGGAGCTAATTCCAGATGGCATTAGTTTTTTTCAGATATGATGCTTAACCCTTGTTTCATATAGCTTATCGTCATATGTGTTTAGTCAAATTTAGAAAGTATACTTTTCACAACCCCTTTAATATCAAGCTTTTGAGCGTTTTCACAAAAACAAAATTTCCAAGTGAATTAATGTTTCACTGATCAGAGAATAAAAATAGCTTGATATATTAATAAAGTCTAATGTAGAATATTCTAATGTAACTGAATAATTGATTTTATAGTATGACCAATTTAATTGTTATGCGTGAGAATGCGCAAAAAGCTGCCAACTTGCTAAAAGCTATTTCACATGAGTCAAGGCTGATGATTCTCTGTCTTTTAACACAAGGAGAGCTTTCTGTGAGTGAGCTTGCGGAATATTCAAACCTAAGTCAATCTGCATTTTCACAACATTTATCGGTGCTACGCAAAGAGAAACTTGTCACCACAAGAAAAGAATCACAAACAGTTTATTATCAGCTTAAAGATCCAAATGTTAAAAAGATTATTGATACACTTTATGAAATTTACTGTAAATAAAAAAATTTAGCAAAAACATTAGAATATTCTAATTTAGAACAATCTATATAAAGGAGAAACGAATGAACTATTGTCAAAATATCTCAATCAATGAATATAATGAGCTTTGCCAAAATCAACGTGTTAAATTAATTGATATCAGAACACCTGATGAATATACAAAAGAACATATAGAAGGCGCTATAAACAAAACCTTAAACGAGTTGAATTCTCATGTTTTTTCAGAAGATGAGATTGTTGTATTTTATTGCCAATCTGGTAATAGAACGCTTCAAGCAGAAGGTTTTTTTGCAAAACTTCCCCTTAAAAAAGTATATATCCTGAAAGGAGGAATCAATGCATGGAAAAAAGCAACTCTGCAAACCGTTATTAATGCTAAAGCACCTTTTCCCATTATGCGTCAAGTACAAATCATTGTTGGTTTTATGGTGGTGCTAGGTATTATTCTTTCTTATACCGTTTCGCCTTGGTTTAATATCTTAAGCGCCTTTTTTGGTGCAGGATTATTATTTGCAGGACTATCTGGCACTTGTGCGCTTGCAAACGTATTAATGTTTCTACCGTTTAACAAAATAAAAAACAAGGAAGGATAATTATGATTTTAAAACAATTATTTGATTTTGATACCTATACTTATACCTACTTACTTGCATCAGGTGTTGGGCGCGAAGGCGTGATTATTGATCCAGTGAAAGGTCATGAGCATATGTATGAAAAATTAATTAATGAGTTGGGTTTGAAGTTAGTTGCTGCTATTGATACCCATGTTCATGCTGATCATATTACTGCACTTGGAACACTTCGTGAACGACTGGCCTGTCAAAGCATAATGGGTGAGCAGTCTAGAGCTGATTGTGTGTCTATTAAAATCAAAGAAGATGAAACTATTAATTTTGATGGACTTAAACTCAAAGCCATATATACGCCAGGGCACACAGATGACTCTTATAGTTTTGTTTTAGATGGCTTTGTCTTTACAGGAGACACCCTCCTTATTCGTGGAACAGGCAGGACTGACTTTCAAAATGGTGATGCTTATGCACAATATGACAGCATTAAAAACAAACTATTAAAGCTTGATGATCATTTAATCGTTTACCCAGGTCACGACTATAACGGCCATACTTCAAGCAGTATTTATGAGGAAAAACGCTTCAATCCAAGATTACAGGTTAATAGTGCCCATGAATATGCTGATCTTATGGCAAATTTAAATCTACCTAATCCAAAATATATGGATATTGCTGTCCCCGCGAATCTCAGATGCGGATTAGATAAATGATCATTTATTGTTATACGCATTTTAAATGTTAAACTTTATTGTTATGTGATAGTAGGGATTTTGTCAGATGATAAGAAATATACAAACAGATATTTGTGTTATTGGCGGCGGATCAGGTGGTTTGTCTGTTGCTGCGGGCGCTGCACAAATGGGTGCTCAAGTGGTATTGTGCGAAGGAGGTAAAATGGGTGGCGACTGTTTGAATTATGGTTGTGTGCCATCTAAAGCACTGATTGAAGCAGCACGCATACAGCATCATATAAACAAAGCGCCACAATTTGGAGTCAAAGCACATGGAGAGGTGAACTTCAAAGCAGTTCATGCGCACATTCATCAAGTGATTGCAACAATTGAACCACATGACTCGGTTGAACGCTTTGAATCGCTTGGTGTTCAGGTGATTAATGCCAATGCTCGTTTTATCAATGCAAAAACAGTTGAAGCAGGTGAGTATCGTATCACCGCAAAATATATCGTATTAGCAACCGGGTCACGTGCACGCATTTTGCCATTAACAGGATTATCTGAGATTGACTATCTGACGAATGAAACCATTTTTGATTTAACCGAATTGCCACAATATTTAGTGATTGTTGGCGCCGGTCCAATAGGTTGTGAGCTTGCCCAAAGCTATTCTTTACTTGGTTCACAGGTAACATTGTTGGAAGCGGCCTCTGAAATACTGGGTCCTGCCGATAGTGATTGCAAAGCCATCGTGATGGATGAATTTGTCAAGCTTGGTATCGATGTTATGACGAATGTAAAAATTCAATCATTTAGCCAAGATAATAATGATATTAAATATATTGATTACGAGCATAATGGGCAACAAAAACGACTTCAAGCATCCCATGTTTTAATGGCGACAGGGCGCATGCCAAATATTGAGAAACTTGATTTGGATAAAGCAGGTGTTGTCTATTCGCCACATGGCGTTAATGTCGATAAACGCTTACGCACTAATCATAAACATATTTATGCTATTGGAGATATTGCCAGTCCATTACAATTTACGCATATGGCGGGCTATCATGCAGGCATTGTTATTCAGAATATGCTGTTTAAACTGCCGGCTAAAGTTGATCATTCCAGCTTTCCTTGGGTGACATATACCACACCTGAAATTGCGCATACGGGGTTAGCGATTAAAAAAGCTGAAAAACAGGGAGCCCAAATATTACAATTAAGCTTTGCCGATAATGATCGGGCACAAGCAAGTCACGCAACTAATGGTTTAATCAAAGTGGCAGTCACTAGTAAAGGTCATATATTGGGCGTTTCAATTGTGGGTGAGAGTGCCGGAGAGCTTATTACACCATGGACAATTGCCATTAAGAATAAATTAAAAGTCAAACATATGGCAAGTTTCATTGCACCCTATCCGACTTTGAGTGAGCTAAGTAAGCGCACTGCAGGTAGCTTTTATACGCCTAAGTTATATAGTGCTAAAACACGTCAATTTGTTCGTTTGTTATTGAAATGGTTTTAGTTTCGATAGTATCTGTTAGAGCTTTTGTATGAATGAATTTCAGTCTTTTATATCTAGTGCTTGAACCCTTAAGTTTTTGTTAAGATTTCCCTTTTAATTTTGTTGTGTTTTTAAGCATAATCAATCTTTTGATTGACGATTTAAATTAACTTAACACTTAAGGAATTAACATGAAAAAACTATTATTATCTTTGGGTTTAATTGCAACTTCTAGTGCTGCTTTTGCCGCGACTTATCAAGTTTACAATGAGCCAAATACTAATGCTAAAGTGGTATCTGAGCTAACTGATCAGAATCAAAATCAATATATTCAATTCTTCCAAAAAGACAACTGGATTAAAGTTGCGGACACACAAACAGGACAAGTGGGGTGGGTAAATACGGCACAAGTTAAACATGCGCAAATGCAAACACAATACCAACAAGCCGTGAATGCACTTAATATGCAACAAAAACAGTTAGAAGCTGAACGTCAGGCATTTGAGCAAAGATATCAACAGGCAGCACATAATCTTCAACAGCAAATGCAGCAGTTAAAGCAGCAAATGAGTCAAGCACAATCACAAAATGCACCAGCACAAGCAGCAGTCCAGCCTGCACCAAAAACGCTAGCATCAAATGCAAGTCCGAATGCTAATAATGCTAATCAGATGCAGCGTTCATTTAATTCCGTAAGCATTCAAACTAATCAAGACGGCAAGACTGCTACGGTAACAAGAGAATGGTTGGGTAAAGATGGCAAAGTGCAAAAAGAAGTAAAAAAAGTGCCTGTAAGCGAATTACAAAAGATGTCTTTGAACTTTTAATTTACTCTCACAATGCGTGAGCGCTGACTCATCATTATGCTAACTAAAGCGCATACAGACAAAGTGGATAATATAATTGCCAAAGGTAGTTGATTCTTTAAAGGAATAAAGGCAGCTAATGCCGTTAATAATCCAGCACCGAAGTTTTGCGCACCACCCAAAACAGCTCCTGCTGTTCCTGCGATACTTGGGAATTCTTCTAATGCTTTGGTGGTTGCGGTAGGGAAAATCAGCCCGCATCCTAAGAAGTACAAACAGCCTGGTAGAATAATGCTCAGACTTGTTACACCAAATATATAATAGGACAAACCAAGTGCAATACCGCTAATCAAAAGGGTAAAACAACCAATGAGTAATAAGCGATCAAGGCTATAGCGTCGTGCAAGGCGTGCTGAGAGAAAACTGCCAAACATATAACAAGGCAGAGGGATGATAAACAACAAGCTAGCAACTGCTGGAGAAAGTTTTAAAACAGAAGTAAACAAGGCGCCTGAGCTGACCTCAAATACAGCGATGCCTCCATTGGCAACGATCAATAAAATAAGATTGATGATAAAGTTACCATTGGTTAATACGGTTTTATATTTGGCTAAGAGGTTACCTTTGTTTGATTTCTGCTGGTTAGTTTCAGGGAAGAAAATCCATTGAATAATAAGAAGCAGAATGCCGTAAACTGTAAGAAAGATAAAGATAGCACGCCAACTATGAAGATCAGTAAAAAAACCTCCCAACAAAGGCGCAAGTAAGGGTGCAAAGATAAGTGCAATTGCCATAATGCTATTAGCACTATGCAGCTTCGTGCCAGAATATAAATCACGCATAACAGTTCGCGCCATAACACCGGCAACAGCAATGCCACTTCCTTGTAGGAAGCTTGCAATTAAAAGGGTTATAAAGTGCGTTGCAAAAATAGCTAAGATAGATCCCAGTGTAAAAAAGACAATACCGATTAAAATCATTGGCTTGCGACCAAAGCGATCGGAGTAAGGGCCATAAAAGAATTGGAGCAAACCATAAGGAAATAGATAGCAAGCAATCACGGCTTGCATACGACCAACGCTAACGGAAAACTCATGCGCCATCTGTGTGAGTGCAGGCACATAAATGGTATTAGTCATTTGCCCTGCGGCAGTCAGCAAAATAATAAGCAATAAAATGCGATAAAAATGACGATCAAAATTAGCCATGTTTATACTTCAATATGTAGTGTCGAATAAACTTGTCGCCATCATAACGCAAACCGTAAAAAATAATAGCCTCAGACACTTAAAAAACATTGATTAATGCTGTAAATGAATTAATGATGGGTATATACTGCGACTCAAACTAAGCGGAAATATTTAAAAGATAAATGTTACTTACTTTAGATGTTGGCAACTCGCATATTCATGCGGGTGTTTTTGATGATGATGAGTTGATATTACAGTTTCGTTATAACACAGCTTCAGCGCATGGCAGCTCAGATCAAATAGGTATTTTTCTAAGGCAAGCACTAAGTGAGAATAGTCTTGATCCAAATAAAATAACGGGTGTTGCTATTGCCTCTGTGGTGCCGGCAATTAATTATTCACTGCGTTCTGCCATTTTAAAGTATTTTGATTTTGAACCATTTTTCTTGCAACCTGGTGTCAAAACAGGACTAAAGATGCAAGTGGCAACACCCAAAGAGGTTGGTGCTGATCGAATTGCAGGATGCATTGCTGCTGTTGAGTTATTTGCCAATAAAGATATTTTGGTGATTGATTTGGGTACAGCGACAGTTTTTGATGTGGTGCGTAAAGATAAAGCCTATTTAAGTGGCGCTATTTTGCCGGGCGTGCGTATTTCACTTGAAGCATTAAGTAGTAATGCTGCTCAGCTATCGTCAGTGAGTATTGTCAAACCAATGATGGCAATAGGCAAGGATACTGATACTAATCTGCAATCGGGTATTTACTATGGACATTTAGGTGCATTAAAAGAGCTTAAATCAGCAATGATTCAGGAATTGAAAACAGACCCAAATACAGTAATAACGATTGCAACGGGTGGGTTTTCGCAATTATTTAATGTCTCTGGGTTATTTGATGCCATTGTGCCGGATTTGGTGTTGCAGGGTATTAAAATAGCATTTGATAAAAATAAATAACGAAGTAGAAAATATGATAAAAAAGCCAAACGTGCAACAAGCTGAAGAAGCAATTAAGACGTTATTAGAATATATTGGTGAAGACCCTAATCGTGAAGGGTTAATTGAAACACCCAAGCGTGTTATTAAATCATATGCTGAATTTTTCAAGGGATACGAGGAAGACCCTGATGAGATCCTATCAAAGACATTTGAAGATGTTGAAGGCTATGATGAGATTGTGCTTTTAAAGAATATGCGCTTAGAGTCGTATTGTGAGCACCACATGGTGCCAATTATTGGTAAAGCGCATGTTGCTTATTTGCCGAATGGTAAAGTTGTAGGCATCAGTAAAATAGCGCGTGTGTTAGATGTGTTTGCCAAACGCCTACAAACACAAGAGCGCTTAACTATGCAGATTGCTTTGGCGATTGAAAAAGCACTAGCACCCAAAGGTGTTGCCGTAATTATTGATTCAATGCATCAGTGTATGACTACACGAGGCGTGCATAAATCTGAAACATCAACAGTGACAAGTTGTATGCGAGGAATCTTTAGAAAAGATGAGAAAAGCCGCAGTGAGTTGATGTCACTGATTTCAGGACTGTAGGAAAAGTCAAAAAAAGCGCTGCGTTTACTTGGTCTTAGTATTATAACCTGTATAATATTTGTATCGTTAGTTTTGTTTTTAACAAGAATGAAAAAGCTTTTTTTAGGTCTTTGCTTTTTAATGACAGGTTGTGCAAGCACGCATGAAATCGTTGCAAACTCGATGCAAAAGACAGTCGCAGCACAGCGTAATGATATTCACTTTCGTGATGGCTTGGTAAAGTTGCCCAATGGTTCCAGCGCTTATATGGCGTATCCTAATAATGGCTATGATGATTTGCATAGTTATCCAGAAAGTGCGAAGAAAACGTTATTAGCACTAAACGATGCACTAAAAGATCATTTTAAAACACTGACGCTAGCATCACATTTTCAGTCGGCACAGTTTGAATATTTAGCAGCACGTGATAAGAAGTATGACTATTTTATTTTGCCTAGAATCAATAAATGGACAGAAAGTTACACATTATTAACTGGTGTTGCTGATCAAGTTGGGTTAAGTATTAAAATATATGATCTAAGAACGAACCAGCTTATTGATGAAGTGCATATTAATAGCACAAGCTCAAAAATGCCAGGGTTTGAAAAAACACCGCTTGAGCTATTGCATGAACCATTAATCGAAATTGCCGAGAGTTTATTTATGCAAGGAAAGCCAGCTAATGCCTCATAATCATCACAAGCTTGATAGTGCTTATGCGATTTTGCCAATAGCATTTGCCGATAACGCAAATCAACCATTTTTTAAAGAATGCCCAGAGTCGACGCTCATCTGTGGTGGTAAAGATGTGTTTGATCGAGATTATTATATGCAACATGAGGCATATCATGCATGGCTGAAAATGCAGCAAAGTGCTTTGCAAGAGGGTGTTAACTTGATGATCGTTTCAGCATTTCGTAGTTACCTATATCAAGCCAATATTATTTTAAATAAGTTAAATAAAGGTTTATTGCTAGAGGATATTTTAAAAGTATCAGCTTTACCTGGATTTAGTGAGCATCACACGGGCTGTGCTTTGGATTTTACCTCAGATGAGGAGGATGAAGTGCTAACAGAAAGCTTTGAGCAAACCAAAGCTTTTAAATGGTTATTAAAGCATGCCCATGAGTTCCAATTCACTTTAAGCTATCCACGAGACAATGTGTACGGGTTTATTTATGAACCTTGGCATTGGTGTTATAAAACATCTTAAGTTGTGCTATGATCAGCGATTTCTAAGCAAGTTGTGAGTCAACATGACGTTTACAACGTATATAATGTCACTAAACCTCAATACACCTTTTCTACAGCACGAAAGTTATTGATAAGCACCAGAATAAGCTCAGGGTTTGTCAAAATGATGGATCTGAGCTAAAAAGCATAGAAATTCATGGATTCAAATGATTATTGGGATTGCCGTTTGATAAAAACTTGGGGAAGTCCAGCTCTTTTAGTATAACCGATGAAATTCTTTAGAGTGCAAACAGCCCTGCTTAATGAAGGGCGAACTTTAATAAATTTAGCCATTACTTTTTGTTATTATTCGATTCTTTATTTGTGTTTGATATTGTTTCATTCTCTAACAGAGCCGAGATGGGAAAACTACGGTTACTTTATATTTCGTGCACCTTGAACTAATTACAACAAAGGAGATGAGATGATTAAATCTACAGCTCACCGGTTTAATTCTAATCAAGTGTATAATATTAACTTGGTTGGAGCAGATAGATGATAGATTGGATCGTTAATTTAGGGCGTATTGACCCTGTAAA
>NZ_JACYVZ010000018.1 GCF_014857925.1 Cysteiniphilum marinum
ATGTTTGCCTGACATAATTTTTGTTATCTTGTGAATGATATTTAACTATGCTGGTTACCATATTTCATTTACTCAAAACCGGCAAAGATAAATGTCGCCGACCGGCAAAGATAATTGTCGTTCAATAATAGATGGTATATTTGCTAGGGATATCTGCATTAACATAAATAAGCACACCACTGCGATTATCTGAGCCACTAATACCCCAGTTGGTCATTGGTGTGTAAGCAAGTGAGCTTGATGTTTGAATGTTGTAGCTAATGACAGATTTATCATGCTTTGATTGTGCCAAATTAAGCTGTTGTAATGAATTAAAATAACGATTGCTAGTACTTGCATATTGTGAATAGTATTGGGTATTACGATTCATCTCGCTACTAATGCCTAAATCATTGTGATAATCATTGCCTGTAAACTCTTTGCCAATATTGAGTTTAATGTTTTCCTCTCTTTGTACTTCTTTTTCACTTTGTTGACTTACTTGTCCTTCAAGACCTGCTGCCATATACCAGCCACTTTGCGTACCAAAGCTCCATGTTAATTGTAAGAAGGCGCTTTTGTTGCTTGCTGAATGATCTAAAGATAATGAAAGCGTTAAGTTATTGTTGTCTCCAAAGCTCAGCGTTTTAGCAATATCAAAACCAATATCATGTTGGAAGTTATTATCGACATAGGCATAGCTTAATGAAGTTGTGAAATTAATATCATGCCAATTAAAGGATAATGATGTGCCAATATTTGTGTTACTTGTTTGAGTGTCTTCAAAATACTGATTAATGTAGCTGCTACTATTTTCTTTAACCCAGATTTGTCGAAAGAAAGTATTTAATGTTACACCTGATACGTTACCTGCAACAGAGAAAGCAAGACCCAAATCACCAAAATTACTTACAGCAAATGAGTTATAAAAGCTTAAATGTGATAGCTCCATCATCAGCATAAATTCGCCAATGGCTTCTTGCTGGTTAAATACTGTTACGTGTTCACCAATACCAAAAGACTTGCTTAAGCGCTGTTTGGCTTCAAAAGTCAACACACTAAGATCGGTTAATGTAGGGAAAATAGTCCCAGAAACAAGCTCAGCCAAACGTCCATAGCTAATATAGTAATTTGGTAAAGTCAAAAGTGGCAGGGCATTGGTCTTAATAAAATAAACTTGTTTATTAGAGGTTTGATTGGTCAATGTGCGTGTCTCAAGGCGCAGCATATAAGCGCCTGATGGAAAGCTGCGTGTATCAAGAAAGTGATTTCCCGGTGGAAAGTATTGGGTATCGATTAAGGTATTACCACGATAAACATCAACATAACTAGGCACAATGATATTAACTTCAACCGGTGTGGCAATTTGCTCATTTAAGTTAGTCAG
The DNA here is from genome assembly GCF_014857925.1 of Cysteiniphilum marinum. Lineage (GTDB taxonomy): Bacteria > Pseudomonadota > Gammaproteobacteria > Francisellales > Francisellaceae > Caedibacter > Caedibacter marinus. The sequence goes on from NZ_JACYVZ010000018.1 coordinate 1,367, forward strand.
AAGCTCAAGATTAGTTTGCAAGCTGGCTCCGGCAATTTGCAAGCTTGGGATAATCATTGTGCCGACAGTGTCTTGTAAGCCAAGCGATAGGTGGTATTGCTTATGGCGCCAATTTAGATCAAAATCACGAAATTGAAACTGCTTAATTGGTGGCTGTCCTGGGGTGACGGAATAGGTGAAGTTATCCTTGTAGTCTAAATGCCAATTACCATAACCTAAGTAACCGTTGTGATTTAATGCCATTGAGTGATTTTGATCATTATTGCCTGAAACACCAAGTTGAAATAGATTAAGTGTGCCAAAGCCTGCCGTTGAATCTTGTAGAAATTTAGCAGGAACAGCATCTTGTGCTAGAAGGTACTTGGGATTAATAAAAAGTTGCGCGCGATAATTATTGCGATCAAAAATAACGCCCAATGTTTGTGGGCGAATAAAGCCGCAATTGGGACCATTGCTACAATTACGTTCGGCATTGGTTTTTTGTGGTGATGATATTTCCTCTAGTAGCAAATGTTGGGCAGTTTTCGCAATATACGGTTTAAGTTTTTGTAAAATAAGATCGGGCTCATCAAAGGTGATTTCATCATCGTTAAACGTTGCCGTGGTTTCTACTAATTTTTCCTTACCAAAGACAATGGTCACAAGACTCGTTTCATCATCTTCAATAAAGTCTTCAAAGCCAGGCGGTAAATCAGATGCAACAGCTATTTTGGGTGTCATGCCTATAACTAGACAATGGCTTAATAGCAGAGCTAGGTATATGGAAAAGCGTTTAATTTTCTTCTTTCTACAATAGGTCTGACAAGTAGCCATAATTTATCTGCTTTGCAGAATCAATGACAGCTGATAACGACCAGCTTTGGCATTTTGAATCCTATATTTAGAGAACTTAATGGCGATGCTTTCATAAAGTTGGCATTCATCAAAACTACGGTTATTTGTTTGAATACCTTGAATTTGATTATAGGGCATCACTACTTTATTAATTAGAATTTGATAGGAGAGATTACCTTGGTTATTTAATCCCTTAGCAATGAAGCCGCCTTCATTTGTGGTAATGCGCAAAGGAAATTGTTTATTACCTTTGTGATAAGCGCAGAAAGTGCCTAAAGGAATAACTTGATCCCGACCCTTAGTGATCATATCTGCACTGATAACAATTTTTTCATTAAGTGCGAGATTGCCAACCACAAAACGAGGTGTTTCTCGCTCTTTTTTAGCTGGACGCTCATAGTGTTTAGAGTTGTTTTTAAACTGATAGGCCGTTAGTGTTACAGGGATAAAAGCGAAGATAAGTAAAACAAAAGCAAGGTATCTGCTTACAGTTGTCATCTAACCTCCCGTAATTATTCTTGATTATTAGCTAATTGCAATGTTGGCAATATAATGGATGGAGCCTTGAACATCAATACCTGCTGCATCATCGGCAACTTCAGTTTTATCATCAGCTGATTTTTTATATTCGCTAATGACTAATTGTAGTTTCATTGGTTCAGTGATCTTACCTTTTGCGCGCACGGAAATACGCTTATTATTACCAGCGCCTAAATTACGAATTAATATCGGGCTAATAATAACAGGAAGTTTTTTTAGTTCACTGTTGCTGTAAGTAATAATGTGTTTAGGATCTGTCACGTTTTTGACTTGTACAATAAAAGTACCGCTTTCATTGCCGATATTGGTTAGTGGAATATAATCACGTTTTACTTTTTGGTTGATAACAATATCGGATTTAACAACATCAAGTACAGCACCCGCAAAGAGTGAAGATGTACTCATGATCAATAATAAAAGACTTGCGATTATGCGCGTTAATTTCATGACTTATTCCTTTTTACTAAGTTTATTGCAAGCGGTATATAAATAACAAAAGGGATACTCAAAAAGATATCCCTTATGCTTTTATTTATGTACTGAAAAATTTAATTGAATATGTGTTGTTAGGCAACACTTAAATTCAAAGAGGCATTATATGTCCCAGCCTTTGCATTGCGAATATCATCACCTTTAAATGTCATAGAAACAGCTTCTTTGGTTTTGCAGCCTGATGGTAAATCATTAGCATCAACAACTAATTCATTCTTACCATAATTTACCGCAGTCTTGTTAATAACAAGTGTGTAAGGTAGCTCGCCTTCACCTTTAGTGCCGACAACCGCAAATTTCTTCTCATTATTTGAAACATCAACGGTTACTTTGCCATCTTTATCATTGGTGTATGTGCAAAACTCTGCCAAGTCAAAAGTTTTGTCTTTGCCCGCAGCAACGTCAGCAGCTGAAATAACAATCTTCTGATTCATACTTAGATCACCAAGAACGCTTTTTGCTTCAACAACGACTTCAGATTTACCTGCCTCAGCAGCAAAAGCTGAAGTAGATAACAATGCGCCTACTGTAAATGCTGCAACTAAAACTTTCTTCATAAATTATGCTCCTTTATTTATTGATTACTTTCCTTTAAGGTTTTGGCTAAAAACCTAACTAGTTGCATCGAATTAATGATCACTCGTTGGTAGCAACGCGCTCATTATTACTTAGGTTTATTACTTTTGTAAAGTAATAACAAACAAAAAAACATCGATACTACGTTTGACAGTGCACGAAGCGCTGTGAAAAGCACGAGTAATCAGTTACACTGCTGTTGCTTTAGAAATTAAGTTAACAACAGGAAATATTGACAGTTATGTCAAACAAGATAAAAAGATCACTTTATCAGGAAAAAGATTATTATCGTGGTGTGTATGAGTCACATCCAAAAGCGCATTTTTCTGCCTTTCGTCGCGATTATGCACGTGTCATTCACTCAGCATCTTTTAGACGCTTACAAGGGAAAACACAGATTTTTCCTTGTTCTGAGAGTGAGTTTTTTAGAAATCGTTTAACGCATTCGCTGGAAGTGGCGCAAGTTGCCAAATCCATTGCAACAGGACTAAACTCACGCTTTAATTTGGATTTAGATACCGACTTAGTTGAAACAGCAGCCTTGTGTCATGATATTGGGCATCCACCTTTTGGGCATAATGGAGAGAAAGCATTACATGCTAAAATGCGCGAGTTTGGTGGTTTTGAGGGAAATGCGCAAACATTAAGGTTATTAGCAAAAACAGAGAAAAAAGTGTTTAAAGGCGAAGGTCCCATTCATTCAGGTAAAGATAATCGTTTTGGCTTGAATTTAACGCATCGCACCTTAGCAGCAACCCTTAAATATGACAAGGAGATTCCAAGTTATATTATCAGCTCAAGTGAGCGACCGATAAAAGGGTATTACGCTAGTGAAAAGGCGATGGTTGAGAAGATTAAACAACATGTGCTTTTTGGTTACCCTCCAGATGCCTTGCATGGGCGCAAGTTTAAAACGATAGAATGCTCAATTATGGACTTGGCAGATGATATTGCCTATTCGACCTATGATATTGAGGATGCGTTCAAAGGTGGTTTTTTAGATCCATTATCAATGGTTAATGCGGAAGAAAAAGTACTGATACAAGTACAGCAGCAAGCTGAGCTTGATGGACTTCATTTATCAATCGCAGAGATTAAAGCGATTTTAAAATCAATATTTGAGGGAATTATTGATTTTGATGCTAAGTTTGATGATGTTTATCAGCAGGCAAAGAAGCTAGCTAACTCAAGCTATTTACGTACAAAATTTACCTCTAATCTTGTACATTACTGTATTTCACACGTATCACTTAATTATGATGAAGTTTGTCCGGTATTATCTTCGGTTTCTCTGGAGTCAGACGTTTATAAACAAGTGGAGGTGTTGAAGCTTTTTGTCTATTTTACGGTGATTAGCTCACCTAAGATGAATGTTGTGCGTTATCAAGGGCGTGAAATTATCTCTTCATTATTTGATATCTTAATTAATTCACAGAGAGAGACATCCCTTTTACCTGAAGATGTCGGTGAGATTTTTTATGCTTTTGATTCGGATGATCAGGTGAATCGCGCGCGGGTGATCAGTGATTTTATTGCAAGTATGACCGATCGCTATGCAATTGAGCTACATAATCGCTTAACATCGTCATCTGTGCAAAGCATTTTTAAACCGGTTTAAGCTTTTCTCGTTTATGTATATCAGCGCACTTAATATCTTTCAGTTTCGTAATTTAGCCAATGCCTCATTAGCACTGCATCCGCGTGTAAATATGATTTGTGGGCAAAATGGTAGTGGCAAAACCTCTATTTTGGAGGCGATTTATTTTTTATCAATGGGACGCTCTTTTAGAAGCTCACAATTGGCTCGAATTATTGAGCATGAAAAAGATAATTTCCAACTGTTTGCTAAGTTCTATAGTGGATATGAATTAAGTGACTCAAAAGAAAAGACGCTTGCGAGCATGCGTGATAAACACAGTAAAAGTATCGTGAAATTAAATGGTGAGGACGCGCAATCACAAGCACAGTTAACGCGTGCACTTCCTGTGCAATTGTTTAACCCTGAGAGCTTTAGCTTAATCAATAGTGGCGCACAACAACGCTCAAAATTACTAGATTGGGGTGCTTTTTATCACAAACCTGAATTCTTAACGTTATGGCAGCAATCAAAGCGTTTGATTAAGCAACGTAATGCGGCACTAAAGCAAGGTTATCCATTGAGTTATATCGAGATTTTAGATCAAGAGCTTGTTGCTAAATCAGAAAGTTTAGATCAAGCACGGCTTGAATACTTTGAGATTTTAATGCCTAAAGTGATGACAATTCTTAAAGAGTTTAACAGTGATCTTGCTATTGATATGACATATTATCGTGGTTGGTCACAAGACAAAAGTTTGGCAGAGGTATTGACATCAAGTTATGTCAGTGATTCAAAAACAGGGGTCACAAGTCATGGTGTACATCGTGCGGATTTGCGCTTTAAAGTTAAAGGGCATCCAGCGCAAGATATTCTCTCACGTGGACAGCAGAAGATTTTAATATCAGCGTTGAAGTTAGCGCAAGGTGAGATTTTTTCAAAAGAACATCAAACCGGTTGTATTTATCTTGTAGATGATCTTCATTCAGAGCTAGATCAAGTGCATTTACAAAAAGTGCTAAATAAGCTGATGCATATTAATGCACAAATCATCATGACAGCAATTAAGCTTGAGCATTTACAAAGCTTATTAAACGGTATTGAGTTTGCGCATTTTCAGTTAAAAGATAATGTTTGTGAGAAAATGGATTAGCAAATAAATGCCAGTCTTTTGTTACTTATCTTCTATGCTATGGCATATAATTATTGCCAATAGAATATGCGACAAGATGTTAAAGAGGTCAAAGTGAATTACAAACGTTATCAACGTCATTTTCCAGTTATGGGGATTGAAGGGCAGCAAAAATTACAAAATGCGCGAGTTTGTATTATCGGTTGTGGTGGTATTGGTTCGCCAGTGTCGATGTATTTGGCTGCAGCTGGTGTAGGTACGCTTGGGCTTGTTGACTTTGATGTGGTTGAGTTATCTAATTTACAAAGACAAATATTATTTACCGAAAATGATTTAGGCGTTGCAAAATCAACAACGGCAGTAAAGCATTTATCTCAAATTAATAGCGATGTTGAGTTAATTGAATATAACGAGCGCTTAGATTTCAGGCGTGCTTGCGAGATTTTTGCCTCATATGATTTGATTATCGATGGCAGTGATAATTTTCAAACGCGTTATGCGGTAAATGATGCATGTTGTAAACTTGGCAAACCTTTTATTAGTGCCAGTGTGCTTAAATCACAAGCACAGTTAAGTTTCTTTGATCCTATAGAGTCTTGTTATCGTTGTTTATACCCATCACCTCCTCCGGCTCACTTAGTTCCAAATTGCTCAGAAGCAGGTGTGCTAGGTGCCAGTGTCGGTGTGGTTGGCACGATGGCAGCAAATATGGCAGTGAATTTCTTTTTAGGCAAAGAGATTAAGCAACATTTAATGATATTTGATAGTGATGCATTAACTTGGCAAAGTTATGGATTTAAACGCAATCCAAATTGTAAAGGCTGTGTTACCCATGATTTTGGTCTTGAGCAAAACAATAATACAGTAATCGAGGTGCAAAAGGCATATCAGCTTGATCCAGAAGCGCTGATTATCGATGTGCGCGAAGGGTGGGAGCTTGATATTGCTTCTTTAGATGTTAAAGTAGAGCACTTACCATTAGCACAAGTGATGCAAGACTCTGTATTAGAGAATGTGAATAAAGCGCAAAAGATCATTGTAATTTGCAAATTAGGCGTTAGAAGCCAAAAGGCCGCACAAAAGCTCATTGAGCTTGGCTTTGAAAACGTCTATAACTATGAAGGTGGCATTGCTCGTTACTTTGAAGAGCAGCAAAAAGAAATATGTTATTAGAGAGTAAACAGAATAATAATCACATAAAAGGAAGTTGATCTATGGAAAAAGATTACTATCAGCTGTTAGGGGTGGCAAAAACAGCCTCAGATGCAGAGATTAAAAAAGCCTATCGACGTTTAGCTAAGAAGTATCATCCTGATGTGAGTACAGAGGCGAATGCTGAAGAAAAATTCAAAGAAGTGCAAGATGCTTATGAAGTATTGAAAGACAATGAAAAACGTAAACTATATGATCAATATGGTGCCAATTGGCAGCATGCCAAAGCCGGTGGCTTTCATCAAGGCGGCAATACACATCAAGGACATAGCAATCGTCAACAGCATTTTTATCAAGATAGTGATTTCGGTGGCTATGAGGATATTTTTGGTGAGTTTTTCCGTCAGCAACATAGCGAGCGCCAAGGCCGTAAGCAAGGTTTTGCGATGAACGGTCAGGATTTACATACTAAGGTTGAAATTAGTGTAAATGATGCCTTAACTGGTACAGAACGAGAGTTGCATTTTGCCTATCAAACGGTTAATGAAGAAGGTCGTATTGTTGAAAAAACAAAACGTCTCAAAGTCAAAATCCCTAAAGCCGTCGGCAATCACCAGCAAATTCGCCTAAAAGGTCAAGGAGAAGCAGGTGTTGGCGGTGGTTTAAATGGTAATTTATATCTTGAGATCATCGTCCAATCTGATAAACAGTACAAAGTGGTGGGCAATGATATTTATAGTCATATTCCCATAGCACCTTGGGAGGCAGCTTTGGGTGCTGAGATTAATATACCAACACCGCATGGTCAGATGAAGCTCAAGGTGCCAGAGCATACTCAAAGTGGCAAAAAAATGCGTTTAAAAGGCAAAGGCTTGGCAGAGGGCGATTTTTATGTGGTTTTAGATGTTATCCTACCACCTGCGGTATCAGAAGCACAAAAGGCTTTTTATCAAAATATGGCCGCTGAAATGGCGTTTGATCCGCGCAAAGATTTACTAGGAGCATAAAATGACAGAGATGATTATAAAAAGTGACTATATTAGCATTGTTGAGTTATCTGAAATGTTATGTGTGCCACAAACCATTATTATCGAATGGATTGAGCATGATGTAGTGAATGCCAAAGTGCAAGCGGATAGTTATTACATTGCAGCATATGACATTGTGCGAGCTAAATCAGCGATGCGTTTGATGCGTGATTTAGGCGTTAATCCATCAGGCATTTCCATTATTTTAAGCTTAAGAGAAAAGATAAAAGAACTAGAGGCGGTCGTTTCTGTAAATATATACCGCTCGTAAATCATTTTGCGGTGTTAGATGTAGAAGAAGTTTTTGATGTTTTTGGGTGATGGAACTGCAGGCAATAGCTGAGACTATTGGCAAAATTGCATCACCCAAAAGGGCATAAAATTCAATGACAGAAATGCTGTAAAATGGTTTATGGGCGGTATAAGCTAATCTCAGGCTTGTTTAGCTAAAAAATACGTACTAAAATGTCGCCGAACAACAGGGGTGCATTTTGCTGAGAAGGTTTTACCTAACCCTTTGTACCTGAACTAGTTAATCCTAGCGTAGGAAGTTGATAAAGTGTACAGTGTACATCTGCATATGCTTTTTTGTCTTCCTATGCGTATAAAAGAAAGCCAAGGGGGAGATCAAAGCGTGATCGGTCATATTAGCATTAACATATCATTTGTTATTTATTGCATTTATTTTTTGCCGCAGATTATTCATAACCAATTCAAACGTCAAGCAGGACATATCAGTCATGGTACGCATTTGTTGATGGTCGTTGCTAATGTTTTGGATCTGATTTATGGCTTTGGCTTTGATTTGCAGTGGCAATATCGCGCAGTCACAATGTTGACTTTGGCGTGTTTGTTATTTCAACAATGGCAAATATATCGCGATAGTAAAAGTATCGATCAGCAAAAGAGCAGACATGCTCAAAGCTATAATTTTCACATTTTATGCCTACTTATTATTGCTGTAGGTATTGCTTTGGTAAGTTTGCATAACTTAAACAATACAATGTTAGAAAACATCGGCTTTATCAGTATGTTTTGCTATGCAGTATATTGGTTACCGCAAATTATTAAAAATATGAAAGACAAAAATGCCACAGCATTTAGCGTAATTTTTCTGGTACTAAATGTGCTCGCACTTGTCTGTGATGAAATATCAGCATTAAGCTTTGGTTGGCCATTGCCGAGTATTATCAGCCCTATTGTGATTTTGAGCTTACTATTTATTATGGTTGGGCAATACTATTATTATCAACGCCTGAGAATGATTATTGATTAGTACGAAATTAGTGCTATATCAATTATTTTGATATACAAATCAAGAAACTTCAGTATGCTAGGCACTATTAATGGATCTAGTATAAGATAGTTTAAATATGGCTGTTTCTGAAGTAGAGCGCTATCAAGCAAGTAAAAAAGTCACCATTGTTGGGATGTTTGTTAATACCATTCTGGCGTTATTAAAAATGTTAATTGGTCTAGTGGGGGGATCGCCTGCATTATTCGCCGATGGCGTACATTCATTTTCGGATTTATTAAGTGATATTATGGTGCTTTTCGCAGCCAAACACGCCAATAAAGGTGCTGATAGCAATCACCCGTATGGACATGAACGCATTGAGACTTTGGCAACGGTTATTCTGTCAATCATTTTAATTCTAGTGGCATTACTCATTACTTATCATGCTTTAGCGAATTGGTTTTCGGGCGAGTTAATGATTCCTGATCAGTGGACAATTTATGCGGCTATTTTTTCAATTTTGGCCAATGAAGGGCTTTTTCGCTATACGATGGTCACGGCTAATCGCATTGATTCTGATCTTTTGCGTGCTAATGCTTGGCATAGTCGATCTGATATGTGGTCATCTGTTGTCGTACTTGTAGGCTTAATCGGTAGTATGCTAGGCTTGATGTGGATGGATGCATTGGCAGCAATTGTCGTATCTATTATGATTGGCAAGATGGGCGTTAAATGGTGTTATAAAGCATTGTCTGAGTTGGTGGATACCGGTGTTGATAATGAATTATTGCATCAAATTGAAGAAATCATTAGAAATGTTGATGGTGTTAAACATCATCACTGCTTACGCACACGTCAAATGGCAGGACAAGTGGTGCTTGATGTGCATATTTTGGTTGATTCACACATCACCGCATCAGAAGGGCATTATATTGCAGAACATGTTCGCGGTGCGCTCACCTTAGCAATTGATAATATTAAAGATATTACAGTGCATGTTGATGTTGCTGAACATCCTGAGGAGATTGTTAATCCTGAAGATATGCCACCAGCACGTAAAGAGATCTTGCAACAATTAGCAAACTATATTAACAAAAAGCATCAAAACGTCGATTTATGTCAAATTGAGATGTTTGTTTATTACTATCCTAAACGGATTGAGCTATACTTACTGGCGCCGGCTAAGGAGCTGGAAATATTGCGGTTAATTGATGTGGAGCGTTTTCAGATCGATGGTGTTAGATCAACTAATGTGAAGCTGTTTGGTAATAATCAATAATAAAGATGCGTGTATGCACTAAAGTGTGTGAATAATTGCTTTAGGTCAATCGCTATTTTTTGTTTATCAGGCATCTTTATATAACGAGTAAAAAATAAGGATGATGTAGATATGCATAGCTTGGTATTTGTGTTCTTTTTAGTGTTTTTTGGCGCGTCAGTCTTTGCGACGTTAGCACTCTATACACGACAAGCTATTATTGTTGCTTATATTGCTTTAGGTGTCATTGTTGGTCCACATTGCTTAGGATTTATTGCGGATACCACGACGGTGCATGAGATATCAGACATCGGTATTATGTTTTTGTTGTTCTTATTGGGGCTTAACTTAGAAATCAAAAGCATGATCAAAATGCTTGGTAAGGCGATGTTTGTTTGTATCACAAGTAGTGTGGTATTTATTGCAGCTACTGTGTTGATTTGTCATTTTTTTGGTATTGGCGCACAAGGTTTTATTATTGGAGCGGCATTAATCTTCTCAAGTACAATCATTTGTTTAAAGTTGCTACCAACAACGGCATTACATCATAAACGCATTGGAGAGTTGGTGATTGCCATTTTACTTATTCAGGATTTAATCGCGATTCTGATGCTTACCTTTATCAGTTTATGGTCATCACAAACCGACAGTTTCCATTTATTTTCATTAATTAAATTACTATTGGCATTACCGGTTTTAGGTGGTGTGGGCTTTTTGGCACAACGTTATTTTTTATTTAAACTCTTCAGAAAATTTAGCCGCTTTCAAGAGTATATATTTCTATTATCTATTGGCTGGTGTCTTGGTATGGCACAATTAGCCATTGTCTTTGGCTTATCCAATGAGATTGGTGCATTTATCGCCGGTGTTACTGTCGCAAGCTCACCGATTGCCAAATATATTTATGAGAACTTAAAGCCACTACGTGATTTCTTTTTGATATTGTTTTTCTTTTCAGTTGGTGCAGGCTTCCAAATTGCGCTATTGCCTTCGGTATGGGGCGTGGTGTTAGCATTAACTGTTTTAATCTTGGTACTTAAGCCTATTGTTCATTTTGTCACACTATGGCTTGTGCGTGAGACACCAAAAGAGTCTTTTGAGATTGGTATGCGCTTGGGGCAAGGCAGTGAGTTCTCTTTGATGTTGATTGCATTGGCGAATACTGCAGGTATTGCTACCGTAAGCTCTGAGATTATTGTTGAAGCGGTGGCAATTCTAAGCTTTATTGTATCGTCGTATATTGTGGTGTTGAGTTATCCAAGCCCAATTGCGGTCTCAGATCGTTTAAGAAGAGATTGATTAAAAGTATTACTCCTCACCCGCGCAGCGAAAGCTGCACGAGCAATCCCACAAGGGGAGAGGTTATTTCACGTTGGCTGAGCGTCAGTCGAAGTCATATATTTAGTGGCAACCTGATTCTTTACTGTTAACTGTTACTGCACAGCCTTTGCTACATCCTTTGTTTAACTCAAGTTCAAATCGAAATTTCTGTGAGAAATATTTCATCGCAAGTACCAGTAGAATCATATAGATAATAACACCAATAATCCAACTCAGTGCATGAAGTGGCGTACTTGCTAGTTGTGCTAATTGATAGACAATAACCGCAGCAACATAGGCAATTGAAGTACTCCAAAGTACTGACATCCATGCCCAGCCACGCGTTGCCTCACGTGCCATCGCACCAATGACTGAGGCACACGGAACATATAAAAGAACAAACAACATATAGGCAAATGCCGCAGCTAATGAACCAAAGGCAACAACCATTGAGCCCATTGCGGTTTTATCCATATTGGCATCTGCTTCATTTGCGGCAAATGGATTGATAAATGCGCTTAAACTCATGTTTTTGAAGCTGTCAACAGTATCGTGCCAAGAAGTGGCAATGCCACCCCAAAAATCAAACTTCTCACTCGCAGCATCGGCTAAACTTTGTGGTTTTTCTTGTGTATAAAGTGTATTTAAAGTCCCTACAACAACCTCTTTAGCTAAAGTGCCGGTCAAAAGACCAACCGTTGCCTGCCAGTTGTCTTCAGTAACCCCCATAGGTTTTAATACGGGTGTAATCGTGCGTCCAGTTTGCGCAAGGATTGAATCAGGTGAACCACCGGCAACCACAACACCATTGGTTTGAATACTATTTAAAGTACCAACTAAAACACAAATCGGGACAATAACCTTACCTGCTCTAAAGATAAAACGCTTTAAACGGCTCCAACTATTTAAGCCGATCGTTTTAAAGTTAGGTAAATGATATACGGGTAGCTCCATAACAAACGGCGCGCTTTTACCGGTTAGTAACGCAAATTTCACGACATATCCAGTAATAATGGCGCCTAAAATACCTACAATATATAAACTAAATACGATCAAGGCACTGTTTTGCGGGAAAAAAGCTGCAGAAAATACAGCAAAGATTGCTAAACGTGCACCGCAAGACATAAATGGTGCCATCATGATGGTCATTAAGCGATCGCGTCGAGTTTCTAATGTTCTTGTTGCCATAACGGATGGCACATTACAACCAAAGCCAACAATCAGTGGCACAAAGGCTTTGCCTGGTAGTCCAATCGCTTGCATAAAACGATCCATAACATATGCCGCACGTGCCATATAGCCGGAGTCTTCCAAAAACGATAAGAATAAAAACATGCAGCCAATTTGAGGGATAAAGGTCAAAACGGTATTAATGCCTAAACCAACACCTTGGGCAATCACAGCAACAAGCCACAGTGGCAAGCCAAGGTAAACACCTAAATGTGTCATGCCTTCAACAAATATGACACTTGATGTATTATCAAATAATGGTTGCAGCGCACCACCAATGGTAATCGAGAATTCAAACATTAAATACATGACAAACAAAAATACCGGAATACCTAAGTATTTATTCATGCATAACTTATCGATCATTTCAGTTGCTTTATGCTGTGAAACCTGTTGTGTTTTAGTGCTTTTATTAACGATATCAGCGATAGCTTGGTAGCGTGCACTTGATAGAGTAATATCAGCTGTGTGGTCAAGTTTGAGTGTGAGTTTTAATGCTTGTAAGCGATTAAAGTCAGTTTCCAGCAGCAAATGTTTAAGTAGATAGTTATCTTCAGCAATTGAAGTGCTTAACCATAAGCTTGGATAACTATAATTCGCTTCGGTAATTTGGCTAGTCAGTTTATTAATTGCTTCAGGGTAGTAATGAGTTAGATCATAACTAGAGGCATTTTGAGGCTTGAATAATGTAGTCTTTAATTCACTGATACCTACTTTTTTGCGTCCAATAACAGGGATAACTGTGCAGCCTAGCGTTTGTTCCAGTTTATGATAATCAATAACAATACCTTTTTTGCTGGCAACATCAATCATGTTAATAACGAGAATCAATGGAATACCCGTTTCCATTAACTGTGTGGTGAGATATAAATTACGCTCAAGGTTTGAGGCATCAATGACATTAATAATCGCATCAGGCTTCTCTTCAACGATAAAGCGTGCGGCAATTTGCTCGTCAATAGATGACTCATCACTAGCGGTTAAGGTATAAATGCCAGGTAAATCAACAATTTCTATGCGTTGGTTATTTAAATCAACTTTACCAACTTTTTTATCAACGGTCACGCCACTCCAGTTACCAACCTTTTGTTTAAGACCGGTGAGTGCGTTAAAAAGTGTTGTTTTACCGCAGTTTGGATTGCCAATAATTGCATATTTCATAAGGCTTGTACCTGCATGTAAAGAATTTCTGATTTACGTAATGACACAGAGAAGTTTTTAATCGAAATGTGATAAGGATTACCAAAAAGTGCTTTTTTGGCGATATAAAAAGTCTCACCAGGAATAAAGCCTAATGACAATAGTTTCTGCATATAGTTGCGTGGACAATTATCATTAAACCCAAGAATTTTATAAGTTTGTTTCGTTTTGATATTCATAAAGGGTAGGTATATCAATCAAAGGATGCTTGATTATAAACAGGTGTTTTGTTTAAGTCAATCTAACTGAGAAGGGTTATCATTTTTGTTTGGCAATTTCAGCAACCCGTTTTCCTAAGGCTTTTGCTAAGATAATCTCATCTTGAGAAAGTGGTTTATCGGAATTGATACCATTGTAATGACTCAAACCATAGGGCGTGCCACCAGTTTGCGTATTTTGCAGCGAGGGCTCACTATAGGGAATACCAATGAGCATTGCGCCATGGTGTAAAAGTGGCAGCATCATCGAAAGTAAGGTAGTTTCCTGACCGCCATGCAAGCTTGCTGTGGAGGTGAAAACAGCTGCAGGTTTGTTGATTAATGCACCTTTAAACCATAAATCACTGGTCGTATCGATAAAGTATTTAAGCGGTGCCGCCATATTACCAAAGCGCGTAGGGCTTCCCATAATAATGCCTGAGCAATTAATAAGATCCTCTTTGGTTACGTAAATCGCGCCGCTATCAGGAATGTCACTTTCAGTTTTTTCGCAATTGGCTGATACATTTGGCACGGTTCTAAGCTTTGCTTCTAAGCCACCAAGTTCAACGCCTTGCGCAATTTTCTCCGCCATTGCTTTTGTTGAACCGCCTTGACTATAATAAAGGACTAAGATGTTTTGCATAAAAAGGATCCTTATGACTAAGTTAATACAAAGCTATAGTAAGCGATTTAGCCACTTCTGGGTATCAGTGTTTAGGGAATATTTGCAACAAAACTGTTTAACCAAGGCATCCAGTTTGGCTTTGACAAGTCTTTTTGCCTTGGTACCACTTCTTATGGTGTCAATTTCAATTTTAAGCATGCTGCCTGCATTTAAAAGCATTCAAGGCGATTTTCAACAGTTTATTTTGCACAATATGTTGCCAAGCTCAGGTGAGGCCGTAAATGAGTATTTGAAGCTTTTTATGAAGAATCGTGCGGGATTGCCGATTACTGCAGTTGTGGTGCTTTTTTTCATTAGTATTATGATGATGCGCTCGCTTGAAAAAGTATTAAATGATATCTGGCAGGTCAAAAAAGAACGTCCCTTATCACAGGCTTTTTTATTGTATTGGGCGGTATTGAGCTTGGGACCTTTACTTGTTGGGGCAAGCTTAGGCTTGAGCTCTTACTTATTATCATGGCATTGGTTAAATGATGGGTTTAGTCAGCTGATAAGTTTTCTGCAGGTTTTACCTTTTGTTTTTAACTTCATTGCATTTACGTTTATTTATCAAGTCGTGCCATATACGCGTGTTAAATTCAAGCATGCGCTATTAGGTGGTTTGATGATGGCAGTTGTGTTTGATTTAGCCAAAAAAGTATTTGCATGGTATGCGCTAAACTTACCAACCTATGAGATGCTTTATGGCACATTAGCGATTATTCCACTGTTTATTTTATGGATTGCGATTTCATGGCAATTATTTTTATTAGGTGCTATCGTTGTGCGGATGTTAAGTGTGCCACCGGTGTTACGCGTGAAGCAAAAAACACCGCAATTTAGCTTGGCTATTGATGTGTTGCGTCTTTTATATATCAAGCAAAAAAGCAAATGTGCGATTGATAAAGAGGTATGTGCAAAAGATTTGTCACATATTGATTTAAAGCTATTAGATGCTGTTTTGATCGCATTAGTAAAATATCAATATATCAGCATTACCCAAGAGCAAAAATATGTTTTAAGTTGTGATTTATCACAAGAAAAACTCAATGATTTTTATCAAAATATGCATAGCTTTTTGTCACTTCAAGATGATCGCAATCAGGCATTAAATGGCTTAAGAAAAACCATTTATCAGCAAATGGACAAGCCTTTAATTGATTTTATTTCGAATGATCACTGACATTCAACAGCAAAGGGATTACACTGTGGCAATTGATGGTAAGGAGTGAAAACTTCATGGCAAAAACTTTTCTTTTCTATGATTTGGAAACAACTGGAATCAATAAATGCTTTGATCAAATCATTCAATTTGCA
Source organism: Cysteiniphilum marinum (assembly GCF_014857925.1). Lineage (GTDB taxonomy): Bacteria > Pseudomonadota > Gammaproteobacteria > Francisellales > Francisellaceae > Caedibacter > Caedibacter marinus. The sequence goes on from NZ_JACYVZ010000018.1 coordinate 17,123, forward strand.
GCAGTGCGCACCGATGAGATGCTAAATGAAATTGAGCGTTATGAGTTTTTAATCAAATTAAACCCAGATACGATACCCAATCCTGAGGCATCGATTACTCATCATATATCGATTGAACAAGCCAATACTGGGCTTTTTGAATATGAAGCGATTAAAAAGATCTATGCATTGTTCAACACCCCTGAAACGGTGAGCTTAGGCTATAACACTTTAAGCTTTGATGATGAATTTTTGCGTTTTGCTTTTTTTAAGAATTTATTTCCAGCATATGATCATCAATATAAAAATAATTGCTCACGCATGGATTTATATCCAATAGTTGCTTCCTTTTATTTATTTGCCAATGAGGTGCTTAGTTGGCCTATTAATGATGAGAATAAGGTGTCATTGAAGTTAGAAGACATCAATGCGCAAAACGCCTTGTATACTGAAGGGCGCGCGCATGATGCATTAACCGATGTGCTTGTTACTTTGGAATTGGCGCGTAAATTAAGATCACACCAACCTAAAATGTGGGCGTATTTAAGCGCACGTTTTAATAAAACTGAAGATCAAAAGATTTTGTCACAATTGGATATTGGTCTACATATTAATGGTGAGGATTATCAGCAAGCTTTAATGATTTCAGGGCGCTTTGGTTATAATGAGCGCTTTATGTTGCCAGTACTTAATTTCGGGCAGCATTGGCATTATAAAAATCAGTGGTGCTTTTTACGCCTTGATTATGCTGAGCTGACCGAAGTGAATATTGATAATTTATCAGAGCATTTCTTAACGGTGAACAAAAAATGGGGTGACTTGCCACTGGTATTGCCTGCGAAAAAGCGCTTTTTAGCGCATTTATCACCAGAGCGTATCGCACTGATTAAACGCAATAAAGAATTCTTAATTCAAAATCCGAGCTTATTTGTAGATATTAAAGAATCTGCTTTAGATTTTAAATATCCAGAGGTCGAACATATTGACGTTGATGCCTCACTTTATACAGCAGGGTTTATGAATTATGCTGAGCAGGCATTGTGTGAGCATTTTCATCAAAAAGCAGTTGGTGACAAGATTAAACTAATGCGTGAGATGAATCGTGGGCTGTATGAGCGTGCATTACGTGTTATCGGTAGAATGGCACCAGATAAGCTAACACCTGAAATGCAAGGTGAGTTTCAGGAATACTTAGAGAAGGTTGCTAGCTTTGACCCTCAAAATATGCCTGTTGATTTTAAAGGCGGGCGTAAAGTCTCGATTCCTGAAGTTTATGAGCGTATCCAGAAACTGCGTGAAAGCGAACTTACTGAAGAGCAGCTGTACTTACTTGATGAGTTAGAGGCGTATTTGTCTTTGTAAAAAAACAATAACGTAGGGGCGTATTGCATACGCCCAATTTTGAAAAGGTAGGTAATAAAAATGTTGCAGTTAGACGCCAGTGGCTGGCTAAATAAAGCCAAGATTATAAAATCACCCAATTATAATGCGCGGCCAGATGATACAAATGTTGATTTGTTGGTAATTCATTGTATTTCCTTGCCAGAAGGGCAGTACGATAACCATTATGTTGAATCACTCTTTCTAAATGATCTGGATTGTAACTTAGATCCAAGTTTTAAAGATCTTAAAAACCTTAAAGTCTCAAGTCATTTTTATATTACAAGGCAAGGTGAGATTATCCAATTTGTTGCAACTGAAGATCGAGCTTGGCATGCCGGAGTGAGTACTTATAAAGGCAAAAGCAATTGCAATGATTTCTCAATCGGTATTGAGCTGCAAGGCACTGATAAAACAGTTTTTACTTCAGCACAATACACAAGTTTAATTGAGCTGACAAAAGCAATTATTACAAGATATCCTGCAATTAAAGATAATATTGTTGGGCATAGTGATATTGCGCCAACGCGCAAAACAGATCCAGGCATTGGGTTTGATTGGGCATGTTTTCGGGAATATATCTAACGATGGGTAGGTTAAGAATGAAAAAATCAAGCTTGGGTAAATGAGGTATTTCTATATAAAAACTTCCCGCCCATTATTGAGTTTGTATTTATGCTGGTTAGAAAGTTATTAGGATCAAGCTTACCTAAGAAAAGAACAGATGTATTATTTGGTAGGTTCTTAAAGCTCAGCATGGCGGAAGTGTCTGTAGTATAATCGCTTTTGCTAATAGTGAAATATACTAGCTTGATTGTTTGATGTTGGTCATTAACATATTGAAGTGTTTTTTGTTGTAAAGGATGATTGCCTATAGATGCGGATATGTTGACGTCAGAACTACCCAAAACAACATAGTATTCGTTTGATCTGTAAATATAAGGTGAATTACTTTGAAATCCTGATTCAGTCGTATTTGCAAAAATAGGTGGATTGAATCCTTTGCCATTATTGGATATCGTCACAGCTGATGTGAAGGTCGTCTCATCAAATAGATGTGTGGTTGATAGTTCATTTTTGTCAGGATCAAGATAATTATCTATACTACCGCCAATAATGACCGCATGATCACTGGTGTTTTCAACTTGCAAATGACAAGGTGTAAAGCCTGATGACACATTAAGCTCTTGAGGGCAATTATGGTTACTAAGCGTAATGTTTTTGCTTGATAAATAATCATTGACTGAAGTCAGAAAACCATTAGTTGGAATGGTAGTATTATTGCCAATGTTAAAATTATTCTGATTATAACTTAAATCAACTTGATGGGAGGATGCACCTTTTGAGGTAAGAGCAATGGGAGTGTTAGCACTTATTTTTAATAAAACGCCTGTGTGGGCATTATCCGTGGTGGCGCTGCCGCCACCTCCGCCACAACCAGATAAAACAAATATACTTGACAGCATTAAATACTTGTATTTTGTATTGATGCTCATTGATTTCATAATTCTCCCCTTTATATGTTGATCGTTTATGTAAATAATCATATCTTGGATATGCTGTGATCAATTATGAGGGGATTATGTGTTTAAATTATGTAATTTAATCATTATTTTGTAGTTGTCGGCAGATTATCTTGAAGTAATAATGGATATCAAAAAAAGAAAAATATCCTACTGTTTCCTTTGTTAAGCGCTTCAGGTAGAATCTCATCCCATGATGGAAGGCTAAGACCTAATAACAATGAAAAAATCATTCTACAACATTCCTGCCACACGGCTTTTGCCAAGTAAGTGGGATATTTTCTCTTTATTTTTTGTACTTTCAATGGTGTTTGTTGTTGCTTGGGTGTGCAGCTCGCTAGGTGGTAATGTTGATTATCGTAACCTTACGAGTGTGACACAATACGAGCATATCTCAATGGATCTGTGGAATCTACCAAGATATGCAGCTGATACCACAGTGCGAATGTTTATTGCATTGTTTTGCTCATTTATATTTAGCTTTGTCATTGGTGCATGGGCTGCTAAAAGCAAACGTGCGGAGAGCGTGATTATCCCAATTATCGATATATTTCAATCGATTCCAATTTTGGGCTTTTTAGCTATAACTATCACCGGGTTTCTCGCGATCTTTCCGTATTCGTTATGGGGCGCGCAATTGGCAGTAATCTTTGGACTTTTTACTGCGCAAGCTTGGAATATGATGTTAAGTTTTTATCAATCACTTAAAACGATTCCTAAAGAGCTGCGTGAAGCGGCTGATATGTATCAATTATCAGGTTGGCAGCGTTTTTGGAAGCTTGAAGTGCCTTTTTCAATGCCTGGACTCATCTGGAATACAATGATGTCAATGTCAGCCAGCTGGTTTATGATTGTTGCATCTGAAAGTATTGTCGTTAATTTCTCAGCGACAACGTCAGCAGCTATTAATTTACCGGGGATTGGTACTTTTATCGATCAGGCAAATAATGAAAGAAATTTCACAGCAGTTATTGCGGCCATTGTCGTTATGCTTGTTGTGATTGTGCTTTATGATCAACTTATCTTTCGCCCAATTGTTAAATGGTCTGAGAAGTTTGTCGTCAGTGATATGCAACAAGAAACAGGTTCAAACTCATGGTTTTTAACGTTATTACAACGTTCAACTGTTTTGCAAAGCTTTAGTCATTTTATGGCAGTGCAAGCCAATCGATTGGTGAATATCTCCTATCTTAAAAAAGACCTAAGTAAAAACTATAATCAAATCGAGCATCAAAAAAATGAGCGTGAAAACTCTCGACTACAAGCCGCTATTTGGCAGCTGTGTGTTGCATTAAGTGTTGCTTTATTTTTGTATTTATCTTGGCAATTTATCTATGGTAATAAAGAAGATCCAATCACTTTTGCTGAGACTGCTAAAGTCTTTGGTTATGGTGCATTAACTGCTCTTAGGGTTCTTGTGCTTATTGTATTAGCTTCAATTATTTGGGTGCCCATTGGGATTTGGATTGGCTTAAGACCAAAAGTTGCTGAGAAAGTGCAGCCTTATGCGCAGATTTTTGCCGCTTTTCCTGTGAATGTGCTTTATGGGTTATTTGGTACAGTTGTTATCGCCTTTAATTTAAATTTTAATATCTGGTGCATTTTGCTTATGGCACTAGGTACACAGTGGTATATCTTATTTAATGTGATTGCAGGTGCCTCTGCTATTCCATATGAGTTAAAAATGGCAGCTAAAAACATGCAATTAAAAGGCATGGTTAAATGGTTTAAGTTTTTATTTCCTGCCGTGATGCCGTTTTATGTGACAGGTGCGATTACTGCCGCTGGTGGTGCTTGGAATGCTAGTATTGTTTGTGAGTATATTAACTGGGGAAAAGACTCGGTGATTACGGCCTCCGGTATTGGGGCTTATATTTCTGAGCAGTATAACGCACCAGGAGATCATACTGCTAATATAGCCCTTGGTGTGGTCGTGATGTGTATTCTAGTGGTACTGACCAATAAATTGTTCTGGCGCAGACTGTATAACTATGCTGAGAAGCGCTTTAGCATGAATATGTAACTCTAGTACGAATGAGCTAAGCAATTGAAAGTGTAAAAACTTAAAAGATAGAAAGATAAAAAGTAAAAAATAAAAAGTAAAAAGTAAAAAGTAAAAAGTAAAAACAACGGTGGGTAATTGTAATGGCAATTGAAGCAATCAGTAAGATAAAACCAACCACAAATAAAATCATTTTAAATGTTGGTAAAGTTTCTAAAGCATTTAAAAAGGCAGATCGCCAAGATTTGGTGGTATTGGATCACGTTGATTTTTCGATGAAAGAGGGTGAGATTGTCGCACTCTTGGGTAAATCAGGCTCAGGTAAGTCAACCCTTCTTAGAATTATTGCTGGATTAACAGCGCCAACAACTGGTGAGGTGGTATATCGCGAGAAAAAAGTCTCAGGACCCGTGCCAGATATCTCGATGGTCTTTCAAAGTTTTGCACTCATGCCATGGCTTACTGTGTTGCAAAATGTAGAGCTAGGTCTTGAAGCTCGCAATATAAATGCTAAAGAGCGCAAGGAAAAAGCGCTCAAAGCGATTGATATGATTGGTTTAGATGGATTTGAAAATGCGTATCCTAAAGAGCTTTCAGGTGGAATGCGTCAACGTGTTGGTTTTGCACGTGCTTTAGTGTTGCAACCTGATTTGTTATTAATGGATGAACCGTTTTCAGCACTTGATGTATTGACTGCTGAGAACTTGCGTGAAGATTTGCTTGAGCTGTGGGAAAAAAATGATGCGATGAAGGGCATTTTATATGTCACACATAACATTGAAGAGGCGGTATTAACAGCGGATAGAATTATTATTTTTGGTAGCAATCCTGGCTTTATTCGTGGTGAGTTGAAGGTTGAGTTACCACATCCTAGAAACTCAAATGATGAGGCGGTTGGAGATTTGATTGATGAAGTTTATCGAATGATGACAACGGCAGAAACACGTGAGTTAACAGAGCGTATGAATAAGCGTAAAGCACTTACTATCGGTTATCGCTTACCGGATGCTGAGGTCTCTGAATTAACAGGTCTTTTAACTGAGATGGATGATCTTCAAGCCAAAGGCTCAATCGACTTACCAGACTTGGCGGATCATGTACGTTTGGATATTGATGATTTATTCCCGATTATTGAAACATTATCCGTATTGCATTTGGCGAGTGTTTCTGACGGGGATATCACGATGACAGCATTAGGTAAGCAGTTTATGAATGCTGATATTGAAGAGCGTAAAGTGATATTCTCTAAATTGCTCGTGCAGCACATTCCATTAGCGCGCCATGTCGTTAAAGTGCTAAAAGAACGTCCAAATAAGAAAGCACCTGAATCACGCTTCTTATCAGAGCTTGAGGATCATTTGAGTGATGATGAAGCAGCACGTGTGTTTAACACCTTTATCGGTTGGGCGCGTTATGCTGAGATCATTGAATATGATGCCGCACTTGGCGTGTTAAGCCTTGATGAAACAAATACCTAACTTAGATCACTTTTAGCGAGTTCAGCATAATTAAAAAACAACAGAAAGTGATGATTACTGGCATTGGCTTTAGTTGTTTACGATCTTGAACCAGTACGATTACAAACCAGCTGACCATACCCCAAACAATACCTTCTGATATTGATAATGTCAGTGGCATAAGAATAATCGTCATAAAAGCAGGGATGGCTTGTGTTAAATCATCCGAATGAATCTGTTTAACAGAGCACAGCATAAAGCTACCAACAATCACGAGTGCAGGGGCGACAACAAAAATTGGCACCATCATAACTAAAGGTGCCAAGAATAAGAAAGGCAAAAATAATACGCCAACAACGACAGCGACTAATCCAGTGCGCCCACCTACAGAGATGCCTGTGATTGACTCAACATACACAGAGGTTGGTGAGCTACCTAAAAGACCAGAAGAGGCTGAAGCAAATGAGTCCACAATCAGTGATTTCTTAATACGAATCGGTTGACCGTCTTTATCAAACCAGTTGGATGCTTGCGCTAAGCCGATTAACGTTCCTGTGCTGTCAAAAATATTAATAAATAAGAAGGTGAAAACTGCTGGAATAATAGCAATCTTAAAGCTACCCAACCAATCAATTGAGAAGAATAGTGAAAAATCAGGCAGTGAGAAGATATGATCTGGTGTATGCATGATAATGTGATCACCAAAGAAGCGCCCAACAGGAAAGGAGATAATACATCCTAAAATAATCATCAGTAAAATAGCTGCTTTAAAGCGACAGGCTAAGAAAATAATAAGTGCAAAAAAGCAGATTAAGAATATGAGCGTTTCAGCGGTTAATGGCGCGATTTCCAATAAACCTGAAGGTGCTTGATGGATAAAGCCTGCATTATAAAAACCAACTAAGGCAATAAATATGCCAATACCTGCGCCAATGCCATGTTTAACCCCATCAGGGATCCCTGCAAGAATTTTGGTGCGGATATTGAAAATTGCCAATAGAGCAAATATAACCCCCGACCAGAACACTGCACCTAATGCCACTTGCCAAGGAATGCCCCATGCTTTAACAATGGTATAGGTGAAAAATACATTCATACCCATCGCAGGGGCAAGTGCATAAGGATTTCTCGCATAAATGCCCATAGCAATAGAGGCAAATGCTGAGATAATGACGGTACTTGTTACCAAAGCATTCTCAGGCATACCTGCTTGAGAAAGAATCTTGGCATTAACAACGATAATATATAGCATTGCTAGGAATGTCGTGACACCTGCAATAAGCTCGGTACGTAGGTTGGTGTTATATTTAGTAAACTCAAAATAGCGACGTAAAAAATGTAAAAAATTCATAATGGATTAAAGCTGGGTTCCCAAGCGCGCTATTGTAGCATGAAATAAAAAACATGCTATTGTAAAATCTCATTGATTCAATACGCGAATTGCTTCAAATAAAGCGTAAGTATTTTGCGATGCTTTAAGGTACAATCTCATTGATTATAGAGTTGTTATAAGGAGTATTGTTAAATGCATTTTCAAATTAATCCATCCATCTTGTCAGCAAACCTTGCGCATTTAGGTGATGATGTTAGAAAAGTATTAAAAGCGGGCGCTGATAATATTCATTTTGATGTGATGGATAATCATTATGTCCCTAACTTAACATTTGGTTCAATGGTCTTAAAGGCATTGCGAGATGATGGTATTAATGCTGGCATGGATGTGCATTTAATGGTTGAGCCTGTTGATGCGATGATTGAGAGCTTTGCTAAAGCGGGAGCGACGAGTATAGTCTTTCACCCTGAGGCATCAAAGCATATTGATAGAAGCCTTGGTTTGATCAAATCCTTTGGCATTGATGCCGGTCTTGCTTTAAATCCAGCAACGTCTGTCAATGTATGTGAACATGTGCTTGAGAGGATCGACAGACTTCTCATCATGACGGTAAACCCAGGGTTTGGCGGACAAAGTTTTATCGATGCGATGTATGATAAGATAAGCACAACAGCACAATGGATTAAAGAATATAAAAGCGATATTTTGTTAGAGGTTGATGGTGGGGTGAAAGTCGATAATATTGCCAAAATTGCAAACTGTGGCGCTCAGGCGTTTGTTGCAGGATCAGCAATTTTTAATGAGAGAGATTATAAAGAAATTATTGATAAAATGCGCCAACAATTAGGCTGAGTAACCAGCAATCAAAATGGCTGTATAAACAAACACAATAAAGCCAGTAATCACATTGAATAGAGAGTGTGAATAATCTTTTTATTTTTTTAGCAAAAAAAATTATTTACAGTGAAATAACTTGCTGTTACTTTATGCGAAATTTTTAGCAGTCTTGATTTTTAGCACTGATTCAAACATGAATTTAATGCTTAAAATCAAATACGTCTGATGAGGATCGGACATTGTTTAATTGGCACAAAACGGGAGTTTACATGGCCTTTAGTGAATAAATTGATGCATTGTGTGACTAATCACGCAATGACCCTCTGTTAATATGGCCTTTTGATCTATCAAAGGTTTTTCATAGAAGGAGATTTTCTATGAGCAATATATTTTCATTTAACACACGTAATACATTTCAGCCTTACTTCAGTTATGATCAAAACAATCAGCTATGTGTTCATTATGGTCAGAGTTTCACACAGTCGAAACCACTGACTGAAATCATTGACAAAGTGCTACAAAAAGGCGGCAGTAAGCCTTGTGTACTCAACTTTAAACACATCATTGAAGATAGGATGTTAAATCTCTACCAAAGTTTTGCTAAATCAATGGAGAATTACCGCTATCAAGGTGCTTATCAATTAGCGTATCCGATCAAAGTAAATCCTAATGCTGCGGTGATGGAAACCTTAAAAGAGTGTGCTCATAAATATGACTTACCTTTTAACTTTGAAGTGGGTAGTAAATCTGAGTTATTAAGCGTTTTAGCACTTGCTGCAAAAAAAAATAATATCATTTGTAATGGCTTTAAAGACAAGGCGTTTTACGAACTTGCGAACTTAGCTGCTAAGCTAGGTTATACGGTCATTATGGTGCTCGAAAATGTTGATGAATTAGCAGTTGTTAAATCTCTAAGCTATGAATCAGCCATTTGCTTTAAATTAGGCTATCGCACAAAGCCGTTTCATGAGGATTTGCATAGTGTTAAGTTTGGTCTTAGCTTAAAAGACATTCATTTTGTCAATAATGAACTAAAAGCACTTAATTTGAGTGATAAGGTGGTATTGCTGCATGGGCATATCGGTTCACAGCTTAAGCAATTAAGTCAGGTGGAGAAGCATATTAATATGATGGTTTGCTTATATGGCAACCTATTAAGTGATTGCACAAATCTCACAATGATTGATTTAGGTGGTGGCTTAGGTATTGATTATGAGGATACCCAAAATCCACGCTTTCAATTGCCATATTATGCTGAGACGATTGTTAGGACATTTAGCTATTTTGTCGATCTTTTTCAATTGCCTCACCCAAGCATTATTACTGAGTCAGGCAGAGCTGTGACAGCGATGTCAAGTGTGTTGATCGCTTCACCTCTTTATCAAAAATCAGAAAATGAAATCGTAACTCAAACAATCTACGATGAGGCTTTACAAGCAGGGTGGTTAAATGGTGAAATCAACTTAGTTGATTTGGTCAAAAGCTCAGGTGTTAGTTATTTGGGTGGCCACAATGCGCAAAAACTATGGGTTAATTTTTCACTGTTTCAATCTTTACCAGATCACTGGGGGATTGGGCAGCATTTCCCACTATTACCAGTAACACATTACTCAGAAGAAGAAAGTATCGATTGCCAGTTATTTGATATTTCATGTGATGCTGATGGTGTTTTTAAAGACAAAGAGGGCAATGATTATATTAATTTGCCATGCACTGAGATTAATGATCTTGCCTTTATGTTTGTCGGCGCTTATCAGGATATGCTCAGTAGCAAGCATAATATCATAGGACGTACGACTTCTGTTGAGGTGGATTTTGTAGCTTTTGATGAATGTATGTTGCATATTGAACAGGCTGAAGATTATCATGCACTATTGTATCAGTACGGACATAATCCGCTGCAATTAAGCTCAAGGCTGCAACGTTTGGCCTATTTTCACTTAACGGAAGAGTTAACAGATCGTGAGCAATTATTGTTGGATAATATTCTAAGTGGCAATCCATATTTGCAATTGGCAGATGCTGAACAAGTGGCTTATGATTTTAATCAACAAATACTAAATAACATTTAAACCAAAAAGACAGTAATAAGCAGATAAAAATACGATTGCTTTGGTTTTCATAAGCAATCTTTGTTATGATTTTGCCAGATAAAAAAGACTATACCCATCGTAAATGATTTTGCGGTGGCTATAAACTAAACCTAAGGTGTGCTTATGCGTGTTTTACTTAATTTACTGTTTGTTGTTGCAGTCATTGTTGCTGTTTTGTTCTTTTTCCCATTCTCAATGCTTGTGTTACTTGGCGTATTGTTATTGATGCTTTATTTTTTACCAAGCTATATTGCTTTTAAAAAGCAGCATCCAAGTGCGATTATCATCTTTATTGTTAACTTATTGTTGGGCTTTACGTTTATTGTTTGGTTGATCTGCTTAATTTTGGCAATTGCTTATCAACCACGTACGATTATCGTCGAAAAACACCACTACCATGGTGCTTAATGTGATGACCGTGATGTTAGATATGATCAAAACGCTAAATAAAGCGCAGCAAGAAGCTGTACTGTTAACGAATGAAAATGCATTGGTTCTAGCCGGAGCGGGTAGTGGTAAGACGCGTGTGTTAACGCATCGCATTGCTTACTTGTGTCAGGAGAGAAATGTTTCACCTTTGAATATATTGGCAGTGACCTTTACCAATAAAGCAGCACGCGAGATGCGCGGTAGGGTTGAGGCGCTTTTGGGCTTTTCAACAGTTGGCATGTGGATTGGTACATTTCATGGCATAGCACACAGGTTGTTGCGTCAACACGCACAAGAGATCGGTTTTGATCGACGCTTTAAAGTGCTCGACCAAGATGACCAATTACAAGTCGTTAAGAAAGTCATTCAAAGTTTAAACCTAGATGAGAAATATTACCCACCTAAGTATTTTCAAGGCTTTATTAATGGTAAAAAAGACGAAGGCATTCGTGCGATTGATCTGCCAACAGCCGAATTTGATAGTGAAGTGGTTAAAATATACCAAGCTTATGAAGCACGTTTAAAGGCGGATAACGCGTTAGATTTTGCTGATTTGCTACTATACGCTTATGAGTTATTTAAACACAATGAAGTGCTTCGTAGCTATTATCAAAAGCGCTTTCAATACGTATTGGTTGATGAGTTTCAAGATACCAATAGTGTGCAATATAAATGGTTGATGTGTCTAAAATCAGACAATAACACCTTTATGGCGGTGGGTGACGATGATCAATCTATTTATGGTTGGCGTGGTGCTAAGGTTGAAAATATTGAACATTACTTGGCGGATTTGTCTCCCGTAAAAGTCGTGCGTTTGGAGCAGAATTATCGCTCAACACAGCTTATTTTAGATGCGGCTAATGCGGTGATTGCCAATAACAGTAAACGCATGGGTAAGATGCTGTGGTCTGAAGCTGAAAAGGGTGAGCCAATAGCGCTTTATGAAGCATTTAATGAGCGCGATGAAGCGGATTATATTGCCGATAAAATTGATGATTTACATCATAATCAATCTATTTCCTTGGCTGATATTGCTATATTGTATCGCTCTAATGCGCAATCACGTGTGATTGAGGAAGCATTACTTAAACGCGGATTGTCTTATCGCATTTATGGGGGCTTACGTTTCTTTGATCGTGCGGAAATCAAAGATGCATTGGCTTATATGCGTTTGATTGCACTACGTGCCGATAACTTAGCTTTTGAGCGAGTAATTAATCTACCAACACGCGGCATTGGTAATAAAACTCTAGAAAGTATCCGTGAATATGCTGGAGCACATGATTTGTCATTGTGGCATGCGACATTACAGATGCTTGAAATAAAAGCTTTTAGTAGTCGTGCCTCTCAAGCACTGCAGCGATTTGTTGATTTGATCGAGGATATGTCTGCATTAAAAGATACATTGACTTTAGGGCAGTTAATGCATCATGTGCTTGATGCCAGTGGTTTAATGCTGATGTATCAGGAGTCAAAAGCTGAGAAAGCACAACAAAAGCATGAAAACTTAAAAGAGTTAGTTAATGCCGCCAATGAGTTTATTCCGCCCGTGGAGGATGTTGCTGATGAAGATTTATTGGTTGAGTTCTTAAGCTTTGCCGTGCTTGAATCAGGGGAGATGCAAGCTGAGGATAATATGGATGCCGTGCAATTGATGACACTTCATACAGCAAAAGGGCTTGAATTTCCTTATGTGTTTATGACAGGACTTGAAGATGGCTTATTTCCATCGTCGCGCTCGATTGAAGTGCGTGAAAAATTAGCTGAAGAAAGGCGGCTTTGTTATGTTGGTATCACGCGTGCAATGCGTTATCTCACCTTAAGTTTCAGTAAGGTTCGCCATCAATATGGGGATGTTAATTATCAGATTAAGTCGCGATTTTTAGATGAGATTCCGGATGAGTATATTCAATATGTGCGCCAGCAAGTGAAAAAAACACCATTGCCAAAAGCTAAGAAAGCAAGTTTTGGCATGTCGCCTTTTGAGTTTATGAAAATTCAAAGTGCGAATAGCAATGCATTTAAATCAGGTGATTGTGTTGTTCATCCAAAGTTTGGTATAGGCGTGGTTTTAAAAACCGAAGGGCAAAATGATGATCTTTGCTATCACATCGATTTTCAAGCCGGAGGTGGTAAGAAGGTGTTACTTGCTAATATGGCAAAGCTGACAAAATTATAATGCGCTAGTTTGTGCAATCAACCATGCTTTGATGTTCTCATCACTAATCATTGGCAATATTTCTTTTTCGACACGCAAGTGGTAACTGTTGATCTGTTTAATTTCATCATTGGTCAAAAGTGCAGTATCGATCAAGTTGCGCGCATAAGGCACAAGCGTGAGATCTTCAAAGCAATAAAAATCGCCAAAATCATGATGTGCCTGCTCGCGCATTGGTTTAACAAAGCATAAGTTCTCGATGCGAATGCCAAACTGATGAGGGAAATAAACACCAGGTTCATTACTGACAATCATGCCAGGCTCAAGCGATTGATTGCTAAAGGCCGGAGAAATGCGCTGTGGTCCCTCATGCACACATAGGAAGCTGCCAACGCCATGACCTGTACCATGACCGTAGTTTAACTGTTGTTGCCATAATGGCTGACGCGCTAGTGTATCTAGCTGCTCGCCACGTGTGCCTTTAGGAAAGCTCGCATTTTGAATGGCTAGATGCCCCTTAAGTACCAAAGTGTAATAGTATTTATGTTCTGATGTTGGGTTGCCCAGATGAAATACACGAGTGATATCTGTGGTACCTTCCAAATACTGTCCACCTGAATCTAGTAAGTAAAGGCTGCTGTTATCAATGACTTTTGAGGTCTTTTCAGATGAGCGGTAGTGGATAATTGCGCCATTTGAGGCAAAGCCGCTAATCGTATCAAAACTTGCACCTTTAAAGTTAGGTTGCTTTTGACGGAACTTCAATAGCATATCTTGCGCTTTAAGCTCATCAACACCTTCATGCCAATGGTTTTCAAGCCAATAAATGAACTCGATCATCGCAATAGCATCTTTTTTATGCGCATATTTACTGCCATCAATTTCAGTGATGTTTTTGCATGCTTTGGCAAGTGCGATAGGTGATGGCGCGAAATGATCATTACATTCAATATTTAAGTTTTGTAATATCGCATAATTTGCCGTATTAGGATCAATCCAGATTTTACCTTGAAGCTTTGATAATTTTGGGTAGAACGCATCATAACTTATGATGCTAACCCCTTGAGTATTCAGCGTGGCTTTAACCTCATCACTCAATTTAGACGCATCAACAAAAAACTCACAACGATCTTGATAGAGGATTACATAACTAATCACTAATGGGTTAAAGTTGATATCATTACCGCGAATATTAAGTAACCACGCAATTTCATCAAGCATGCTAACAATTAATGCATCTATTTTGTTCTTGTGCATTAGTGCACGCATCTCTTTAAGCTTTGTCGTGGTATCTTTGCCACTGAAATGATCTTTTTGTAAAAAAACATTGGCATGTGGTAATGCGCTTTGATCATTAAGTGTGGTACGTGCTTGATCAATCAAATTATCTTGATCAAAGATGCATTTTCCTTCGAGGGAGTGCATTAGCTCCTCAAGGTGCTCAGCGCGTTTAATCGATAGGGTGGTTGGATCAATCGCAATGGTTTTGCCATAGGCATTGTCTCTTAGCCAATGTTCTAACTCGGAAACAAAACCTTGCTGTTTTTGTAAGCTATAGATACTGCTATCAAGCTGCGCTTCAGCTTGCAAGAAATAACGTCCATCTGTCCAAAGAAAGGCATTGTTTTGAGCAATCAATGCCTCGCCAGCACTACCATCAAATGCACTTATCCAAGGGCGGCGTTGCCAAGCTTTAGGTAAATACTCGTTATTATGTGCATCTGTTGATGGTGCAAGATAAAAATCATATTGTTTTTGTTGCATTAATTGACGTAATGTTTGAATTTTTATAGCAGTGTCTAGCATGAAGTGCTCCCTATTGCTTTTCATAAACTAGTGGTATTTAATCGTAGATAGTTGCTATAGACAATAAAATTTAAATTTTTTCATTGAAAAAGCGCTAACAACACTCCCAGTCTGCTAAAAAGTTAACTATACTAACCACGGTTTGATTAAAAGGATTAGCTTCTTATTGTGAGGCTCCCGCAACGTCCTGTTATGGATAAACTATTTTTATAACCGAAAAAATGAGGAAGAAACATGAAGAAAAAAATCATTGTTGGTCTACTAGCGGCGGGTTTGTGTTCAGCAGCTTTTGCAGCAAATGATCATAGCAATCAATTATATGGACAGTTTGGCTTAGGCGGTTATGTTAATCACAGCTATTCTGAAAGTGGTCCTGCTGTATCGGGCACTGTTGGTTATGGATTTAACAAAAATCTTGCAGCACAAGCAAGTGTCAGCTACATGGGTAACAACCAAAAAACTTTTTTAGCAGAAGGTATTTGGAATTTTGCTAATAATACGAAATTCACACCATATGTTGCCATTGGTGGCGGTTACATGGATATGACAACCAATTCATTTGGTCTTGATGCAGGTCTAGGTGTTAAGTATGACTTTGCGCCAAATGCTTATGTATCAGCTGACTATCGTTACCTACAATCATTTGGTTCTAAGACACCAAATGGTAGTATGATTAGTGTTGGTCTTGGCTTGTACTTCGGTGGTGCGAATGATACATCTGCTTATGGCGCTATGGGTCCTGTAGCTGCAGATCAACAAGCGCGTGAAGATGAGTATCATGCAGCTTATGCGTTGCCAAAAAATGTGATGGAGTGTCAAGCAGGTACTTCGGCTATGACACGTGAATCTATCGGTTGCTATACGGTTGATGGTGATAAAGTGACAATGCACTTAGATGCAAAATTTGCTTATAGCAGCTATGCATTAAACGCAAAAGCTAAAGCGGCAATTGGCAACCTAATTAACTTTATGAATGAGTATGATATCAAGAAAGTGGTATTACAAGGCTTTGCTTCACAAGGTAAAAAAGGTCCAGCATTTGCACAATACAACCAGCAGTTATCAGTAAACCGTGCGCAAGCGGTTAAATCATACATGATTTCTAAAGGTGTTGACGCGAGCAATATCGAAGTGGTTGGTTATGGTTATACACGCCCATTAGTACCAAACACAACAAAAGCTAATCAATCCATTAACCAACGTGTTGAAGCAAGTATTCCAGTTCCTTTAAAGGTTCAGTAATTATTTTTGTCTAAATTGCAAGCAGCCTTGTTTTGTCAAGGTTGACTTGTTCTTAATTGTTATCTATTTCTTAAATTTTTTAGTTCGCATTCATTCGGAAATCGGATAGAATAGCTCGAAATTTCCATAAAGCGAAACTTCAAAATCCATGTCAAAAATTACACCTACTTTCATTAAAGAAGTCTTTGATGCTTCACGTGTTATTGTACCTCAGCAAACTTTAGAAGCATCATTTGAAAAAGTGGCAACTGAGATTACACAAAATCACATCAAAGATAATCCGATTGCTGTGTGCGTGATGAATGGTGGTTTGTTTATTACCTCAGAGATTGTTAAACGTTTGCGCTTTCCGTTGCAGGTTGATTATATTCATGCCAGTCGCTATGGCAATGAGTATACGGGGGCCAATATGCTAAATTGGGTTAAAACACCTAATATTAACCCACAAGGTCGAACGGTGATTTTATTTGATGACATCTTAGATGGTGGTTTAACCTTATCTGAAGTTAAGCGCTATTACGAAGATCGTGGTGCGTTGAATGTCTTAACGGCAGTGATGCTTGATAAAAAAGCACCAAGAGACAAAGGTGGATTGATCAAAGCAGATTACTCTGGTCTTGAAGTCGAAAATGAGTTTTTATTTGGTTTTGGTTTGGATTATCATGGTTATATGCGCAATGTACCAGAGATTCGTGCCGTAGACGCTAAACATATGATTTAATCATTTCTTTATTATTCTTCCTTATGATCATTGATTCTCATTGTCACCTTAACTATTTACAAAAAGAAGGGCAACCAACGCTTCAGGAGATTGTTGCTGAAGCCACATCGAAAGGTGTTGAAAAAATCATATCTATTGCGACTACGTTGGAAGATGTCGAAGCAATTAAATCCATTGCCTTAACATTTCCCGACGTTTATTACTCCGTCGGTGTCCATCCCAGTGAAGTTGAAGGTATTCAACCGCTTGATGCACAAACCATTATCGATCATATCGATCATGATAAATGTGTTGCGATTGGCGAGACAGGGCTTGATTATTATTACAATGATAAAGAGACACACTCACTACAACAGCAGAAGTTTATTGCCCATATTGAAGCGGCAAAAATACTACAACAGCCTGTAATTGTTCATACACGTGGTGCTAAAGAAGATACATTAGCTATTTTAAAAACACATGGCATTGACCAATGTGGTGGCGTGCTTCATTGCTTTACTGAAGATTGGGATATGGCAAAAAAAGCGCTAGACATGGGGATGTATATTTCAATCTCAGGCATTGTGACCTTTAAAAATGCACAAGATGTGCAGTCGATGGCGCGGAAAATTCCACTAGATCGGCTGCTTATTGAAACCGATGCACCGTACTTGACACCCGTTCCGTATCGCGGGAAACCCAATTATCCGGCATATGTTTATTATGTTGCTGAGTGCTTAGCAAAACTGCGTGGTGAGGATTTTGAGCGCTTTTGTCATGCAACAAAAGAAAATACTAAGCGCTTGTTTAATGGAATCAATGCATAAAAAGAACGTTTGAATCGATTGCTAAGCTTCAAAAAAATATTTCTCAGGCTATACTTTTGATAATCAGAGTTATGCATTTATAGAAAAACGATGATTTTACAAACACCCCGTCAGCCTACGGCTGCCACCCCTCTTGCAAAGAGGGGAATTGGGTACGGTGATTTTATATTCTCCTCTTTTCAAGAGGGGTACTAGAGCTTGCGAGGTGGGGTGTTGAGATAGAAAAAGTGTATAACTCCAGTTATTAAATTGATGATGAGCATGTATCATTGAGATAATTAAGGAAGGAGCCATGGTGTGTGATAGAAAATATAAAAAACATAAAATATGTACAAAGCTGATGCATAATAAACATCATTATCAATCACGCAAGCAAGCGGGCTTTGGTTTGATTGAATCTTTAATTGCACTGACTATATTGGTCTTTGTCTTTACCTCGTTTATGGCAGTGATGCTGCGCTCAGCCACTGTGGCAAGTCGTACAAATAACGAAGTTGCTATTGATATTCTATTGGATAATCGTATTGAAAATTCATGGATTACCGGAGATGCGATTGATACCGCACAAACTGGTAATATTGTCTTTACCCAAGGAACAACGGAATTAACTGGACGCAATACTTTATTAAATGTTGAGCAGCAGCGCACCTTTGCTGTGGTGACACCATAGGCTTAAGGAGGGTGAAGATGCATACTCAAAGGATTAAAACAAAAGAGCAAGGTGCAAGTTTAATTCAAGTACTTGTAGGTATTGCTGTTGCTGCTTTTGTTTTGGTGATGGCAGGTGAGATGTATTACACCGTGCGTCATAGCTACACGCGCACAGTCACTGAGCTAGTAGATAATACCGAGGCAAGCATTGTTGCCCAAACCTTTCGTAATCTTGTGGATCAATCAACTTCACCGTCGCTCTATGGTTTATGGCCATGGCAGCAGGTGGAGCTTAGGGTGCCAAGTTTAATTTATAACCCTTTATCTTATCCGCCTGTCTATGCCGCAAGTTCATTAAGTTTCTTTGCTCCAAGTAATCACGTCACGGGGACTGACTTTTTAATGTTGCAAGGGGTTATTTCCAGTGAACTATCGCCAGAGGCTATTGCAGCCAGCGATTTTCCGGTCAATATCACAACAGGGTTAAATATTGGTAATGATGACTATATATTGCTAGCGGACCAAACAGGTTATCAAGTGATGAAAGCAAATGCTAATGCAACGGTTTCAGATCCAGGGCCGCCTATAGAGTATAGCGTTCCTGTTGAGCAGGGGCCAGCGCGTAGCTATGCCACGGGCAGTTTCTTGGCGCAATATCATGTCTATATTCTCTATTTACGTGAGGTATCTGGAGTTAGAAGTCTTATGATTAATGTTGATGCAGATAATACGCAAGAGCTCATTGCTAATGTGGATGATTTACAAATTCGCTATTATGTCGACGGTGTTTGGAATAATGTCCAAGCAGATGGTGCAGCTAATTATCTTGAGCTTTGGTACAAAGCCGTCAAAGGCATAGAGATTCGTTATACCGTTTCAGGGCAAGTCTATACGATTTTAATCGCGTTAAAGGCAAATGTTTTGTAGGTAGGCTGTCTATACTTATATTGTCCACGAGTTTGAAAGCGCTTCGGTAAAGTACTCCCCATTGTCTAGACCACTTTGCAATAAAAATGGGATATTTTTCTACTGCAAATTCAACTCATCAACTATAGGCTTCAAACAAATGTTTTCATTTGGTTTTAAGCCGGATAATAGTTTCTCTTTAAATGCGTCAGCATCAGCATTTTTATAGCTAGTGTTAAAGTAAACCTCAGCTGGTTTTTTATACGCAAGACCTTGGTGATGTCTCTCATAATTGTAAAACTCAAAGTATCGTTTTAATGAGCGTTTGGCTTCTTGCATATCAGCATAATCTTTTATGTAAACCTCTTCATATTTAACGCTACGCCACAAGCGTTCTATAAAAATATTATCAAAGGCACGACCTCGACCGTCCATGCTAATCTTAATATCATTTGCTAAAAGAAGCCCTGTAAATTCAGTGCTGGTATACTGAGACCCTTGATCACTGTTAAAAATATCAGGCTTTCCGTAATGCAATAACGCATCTTCTAATGTGCCAACACAGAATGAGGCTTCCATGGAGTTGCTAAGTGACATTTATACTTTAAAATGCTATGTTAACTTTTAAATATTTTTAATATTCCTATTTAAATAGGAATGGCTATTATTTCTATTTTAATAGAAGGAATGGAAAAGAGTAAAAATATGAGAAAGTTAACTATTATTTCAGTATGTATGGCATTTGGAGGTTTATATGCTGGTGAATTGCCAAACTATCAAGCAATGCAGTCACAGATTACTGATTTGCAATCACAGATTGATATGCTCAAAGCTGACAAAGAATCTCAAGCTCAAGAAAATACTAAGCATCAAGATAAGCAAAGTATCAATGGTTTTCTTTTTTGGGATCAAGATTTATCAACACCTCTGGGTGCGGCAGATACCTCTGCTATTCCCTTAACTTTTTTAAAGCAGCGCGATGAGCGCCCACAATATAGTTTAACCGTTGCAGGGAAGTTAGAACTTGATGCAAGTCAATGGTGGGGAAGTAGCTTACATTTAGCTGGGAAAGATGCTGGCAATTATCAATCAGGAAGAGGGCTATATATAAACGAAGCTGATCTGTATATGGTGTCTAACTTAGGTAAGTATATTCAGGCTGATCTTACCTTAATGGACTCACAAGCAAGCACACCAGGAGTTAGGGATGCATTTTTAACCTTTGGTAATTTATCTGTCTCTCCAATTTATTTGACCATAGGTAAAAATCGTTTAACTTTTGGCCGCTTCTATGATGGGAACCCGTGGGCTTCTGGTTTAGTGCAAGGTTTGTTTAGACCTGGTTTTGATACCGTATCAATGAATTTAGGCTACTATAAAAATGGACTTAACTTAAACTTGGCCGCTTTTCAGGCTGATACACAATCATCTAACTTTATGCTAAGCGCGTTTTACGATGGGACTATGGGCAAGTTTAATTATGGCGCTAATGCGGGCTATATGTATAATTGGGTTGGCACAGGTATGGATGCGGCCAGTAACGTTAATAATGAAAATTATGGCAATGTAATCTATACAAATGGCACTAATGGGCAAATGATTGATGATAGTCGCAATGGTGTTGTTAATATCGAAGGGTATTTGGGCTATGATATCTACACACTTTATGGCGGTTGGGCTGGAACAACGCAAAAGAAATCTTATAGCAATAATGCCTATATAGGAGCATGGTATGCAAAGGCACAAGTCGCACCAGTTATTGCTGATCGATCAACACAATTTGCATTTAGCTATCAACAGGCGTACAACACGCAAAATGCACCATTTCCTATATCCGGTGATGCAGCAAATTCTCCAATGATATATGGCGTACAATCACAAGTAATGGCAAGCATCTCAAGGCCTGTTTTTTATAAAAGCAATATGGTGAGTATAGAGTATGCTTATTTGGAAACCTATACACGCCAACATAGTAGTGCGATAACTTTGGATATTACGACGTATTTTTAATTTCAATATTGAATTTAAATTTGAAAGGTCTTGAATTGTAAGCGTTCAGACCCTACCGCCAGAATATATTAAAAAATCCACATTTATTGATATATACTCAACGCCTTCCTGTTGATATTATAAGTTTATGTTATATGAGCTTGGCTTAAAATCGAATTGTCATGAGAAAACCAAAGCTATTAAAAAAGGAAGAGCTTAGCAAATTAAACTTTAAGCATTTTTCTTCTTTGGATTTATCTCAACAGCAATCATGTTACGAAGGTTTGCTGCATACCGCTAAAATAATTACTGATCGTTTAAATGTCGATAGCAAAAACAGCTCAATGCCACCTGGCTTTGATCTTGTTAACCAAGAATACAGAGATAATGATTCGGCTAACAAAGAGGATAGCTCTTAAAAGCAACAGTTTAAACAAAAAAACCTGCTTTAAGCATACCTAAATTCAAGTCATAGAAAATAAGGATTGTTTATGAATGAAGAAAATGAAAAACCAGACTCAAGATTTAAAACGCGTTTAAAAAAGTTCGAGCTTCCGCCATTACATTTAAAGGGTAGAGATGTGCAAAATTCTGCATATGTTTCTAATGAACTAGATGGCAATCCAGACCAGCTTGATAAAATTGGCAAAACAGGAATCTATATAGGCCCTTACCACGCCTTACCAGAAGCTTTACAGAAAGGTGTTAAGTATATAATTAATGTAGGCAATGTTAGTTATAGTGGGATAAATGGGGGTTATAGTAGATACAATAGTAATGTTGAAAATAGCGCAGAATTAATGGCAGGTGAAATAAATGGAGAAGTTAAAAGGGAAGTAGATGGAACGCAAATATTATACTGCCCTGCTTTTGATAACCCTAGTCAGTCTATTGAGAAGTATTTTCAAAGCACAAAACAATTTATTGATGATGCCAGAGCTAAGGGTAGTGAGGTGTTTGTCCATTGTCACCAAGGAATTAGTCGCTCCTCTAGTATCGTTGTAGCCTATTTAATGCAAAGTGATCTCTACCCGGATTGTAGAACAGTGGATGGTACACTAGCGTTTATAAGGCAGCATCGTCCATGTGTGGCTCCAAATATAGGGTTTTATATGGAGCTTACGAGGTTTGAGAAAATGTATACAAGTCTGGATGATATAAGGATTGCAGATTATGTCGAAGCTAAATGTCCTATTACTTCAAAAGATGTTGTCGAATTTAATAAAACTATGAATAAAAGGGATGAGCTTCGTAAAAGTTTACAAAATACCAGAGAAATGCTTAAAGGGAGCATTAAAAATATAGATCAATTAAATCAAGGTGACAAAGAGACTCTATTTGATTTTTATAAATTTACTCACCATAAATCACCTTTATCTAAAAAGGAAAATATAAATTTACATCGTAGTGAGAGTAAATTTCAGGAGCTTTCGCCATTGAAGTCCGTAGATTATTCTAGTAGCTATCATAGATAATATACTTGATTATGAATTGAATATTTACATTATGTGAATACACATGGAATCAAAGTGCTAAGGCACAAGCTTTAGCAAAAGAATTCTTAAACGACTGGGATGCGATTTTCAGGGTATTGTTGCACCCAGAATATCCTATAACCAACAATGAAACTTAACACTTAAAAGGATAGGAAATAAAAAAATGAGACTCCACTATGCTACACCTGAAAAAAAAATGGTTATCCTCGATTTAGCAAATACAGATCCCTGCTCAAATATAAATGACTTAAAACGTAATAACAAACTTGCATTTGCTACTGTTAGATCATATTACGGCAAGAAAAATCCTGAGCTTTTTTCTTATGGGGTTAATTCAGATACAGATGTAAAAGATATAGAGTTAGAAGAACATGATAATTTTACCTACTTTTCTGGCACGGAAGAAAAAGTTAAGAGCATGGAAAACCATATAAAAAATGCTGACATTATTGCAATATGCGCACATGGATTTAAGGATGACACGAATAAAATACACCCTGCTGATAGGGATGATGAACATTCATTGACATTAGATGATTTAGTGCAAACTTTGAAAGGCGCACTATCTGAAAATCCTAATAAAAAAATTGAAATTGATTTAAATGTATGTTTTGGTGGAAGATCTGCGAATTATAAAAAAAATCATTCCGAAGAGATTTTAGATCATGACGATATTTATTCAAGTTTATCTGCAAAATTTGCGATGAAATTAAGTCTGGAGACAGGAAAGGAGATAATATGTAAAGGATATTTTAATCAACTTAATTTTGATATCCCATCGGGAATGCCAACGCTAGAAAATGAAAGTTTATGTACTGAGGATGTAACGTTTCGCAGAGAAAAAATTAAATTAGAAAGGGCTTACAAACAAACATTGCCAAAGATCACCCATGATAATTTAGATGAAATTAATATGAAAGTCGCTAAAAAGAGATATGAATTAGGAATAGGTCAGGAAAAAGGGAATAAATTCTCAATTATCAGCGCTGATAAAGGAGAAATAACAAGTGTAAAAATATTTAGTAATGAGAGATCTTATGAGATAGAATTTCAGAGAAAGGAGCTTGAACTAAATGACTCATCTCAACAAACTTCATTAGGTAATTCTTGCAAAGTGTCACCAGATGGCTATCGTCAAAAATTTAGTAATAATGATAGCTGTGATTTAAATAAAAGCCCAGTCTTTGAAAAACTTAGTCAGGATTTTTCACAGTTAAAATCATCAGAAGAACTGACTGGTTTTGAGGTGCCTTCACCTGAAGCTAGTGATTTTGATATGTCAGCTCCTGACACTAGTGATTTTGATATGTCAGCTCCTGACACTAGTAATTTTGATATGTCAGCTCCTGACACTAGTAATTTTGATATGTCAACTTCTCCTCTAGGAGTATTTGAAGCACAACGCCTACGTAGCTCTGCTCAAAGACAGAAAGTTTTAGGTTATGATTAGTTTCAGGTTTAAATTAAGTTACAGAAAAGAGGAAGGGTAAACATGCCTTATTCAAAATTTAAAAAAATACCTTCTAATAGATGTAAAGCAAATACTATACTTTTGAATTTTTCAGAAAAGAAGGACGATTTTATTCCAAGTGTATTCTTAGATAATATAATGCGTGAGCTAGAGGACGAAGAGAAAAGTGAGTCAGATCTTGAGTGTATTATGGGTGCTTTTAATACTTATCAGGCTATATCTAAGATGTGTTTAAGAAATGGAGAAATTCTTCCTGAATTTCAAAAAATAAAAGAATCTTTAGACGGACTCACCAACTTAGATTGTGTTATTGAAGATCCTGATTTGAGAGAGGAAGCTCAGCTTTACTTGTTTTTTAGTCAATTAGAAAGTGAAGCAGTAGCTTTAAAGAAGGATAACTTTAAGAGTCTTCAGTTATCTTATTATGAAATGCCATTAGAAGTTAGAAATTTCTACTTACAGTGTGCAATGAATTTTACAGCTCAAGGTTGGGCGCCTTCAAGTTCAAATAACAAAATGGAAAACTATCAATCAATATGCACATACCTAATAGATTCAAGTCAGAATAATTTGAGTTCTACTATAAGACAGCTGAAGGAGGCCTATCAGAATAGTTGGGGCGATGCTCTAAAACAGATGGATGATATCAGAAAAAATCTTTCTAGCCTGCCATCGAATGAATCTGGCTTTAGTGCTCCTGATGCTCTATCAAGACAAAGCGCTAGGTTAAACATGCAAAAAACCTCTGTTTGTTTTCCAAATAAATATGATGTTAAGATGGTTGAGTCTCTAGCAGAAATTAGTGGAGCTAAAGCAAGCGTGATTTATGTGACAGAGGGAGGTCAATATGCACTTTTGGACTCTAATAACACTATGAAAGGTGGTTATTTATCAAAAGAAAGGTTTGACCTAAGTCAATTAAAGCCAGCTTTAGAAAATCATGCTAGTAAAGAATATGATGAGTTTAGAGATGACATAGTAAGAGAGGCGGTAATAAGCGGGCACATCAAAGAAAGCAGGTTGACTTCTTTTGCTAAAACAGAAAAATTAATAAATGCGTATTTTGATAGCAAAACCATAGAGGAAAAATTTTCAACTCAAGGTCTATACTTTGAAACAACGTCTACATCTATTGAACAGTTTATAAGGGGTAGTATAAAAGAAGATGTGAAGTTTGTTGTTAGGCCTTGGTGTTACCAATGTGATAGGGAAAATGGAGAAGATTATACTGAGCAATGTGCAAACAATATTTGTAATCGTATAGTTGAAAAAGTTAATGGAGATATTAATCAGCTGACTGGCTCTGGAGTTGTTGACATCACAAATCATGGGATAAGTGATTTCATTACAGACTTGCAAACGAAAGAAGGTGTTAAATTAAGTAATAATGAAATAGATATTTTGAAATATGACATAACTCAACAGATTGCTCCTCGTTTAGTAGATATTCGAGAACGGTTTCTAAGTCTTGCTGAGGTAAGTGTTGAAAAATATAAACAAGAGTTAGCAAAATCTTTAATTCTTAAAAAAAATGCTCTAACTAGAGAAACATATCAAGAAAAGGCTAAGGAATATAAACATTTGATAGCATTGCATGAAGAAAAAAAACAGCTAGAGAAAGAAGACTTCTCAGCTAAAGCAAAAGAAGATGATAGTCAACGTAAAACACGAAGATTTATCGAAATTAAAGAAAAAATAGCACAGTACAATGATCAGCATATGAAGGATGAGATCCAATCTCATAGAAAATTAACAGCACAAGAATCATTGGTCTGTAGATATCAAGATTTTAAAGAACAGTTTTACCCTGTTTATCAGCATTTAGAAAAAATAAGTCAGCTTCATGGTAGTGAGCTTACAAAGGAAATGAACCAAATAATTGATGATTGTAGAGAAAGAGAAGTTAAAGAAAATCAAGCTAAAATAAATAAAGATAAGCAAGAATTATACCTCAAAGAGATTAAAAGTCGCCCAGAGGACTTGTCTAAAGATAAGCATTCTCGTATATGGAGTGCTATTTCTAATAATAGGAGCAATGCGTATAAATCTATAGCATCTAAGTATGGTAGACTCAAATTGCATTTAGAATATATTGATGATCAAAGCGTAATTCCAAAGGTTTCGCAGGTTGATAAAAAACTTTACATGTCATTACCGATAAAAAAAGATGTGCAACGATCTTACCAAGATAGTCTTCATTTTAAAAAATATGGTGAAGCAGGAAACAAATTTCTCCAAGAAAATGATGCTATTGACTCTGGAAATGTTGTAACATTAAATGCGCAGGTCAACTTGAGTGAAGCAAGTATTACTGCCTCAGATTCTAGTGTAGAATTACTTTCTATAGCTGAAGACACTCTAAACCCGGAAGATACCACTATGCTAGCCCTCGAAGATCAATCAACTTCAAATTTCCTGCCCTCTGGTGATTTAGCTTTTATGTCCAACCGTATAAAGCAAAGTAACTCTTCCTCAACTCCTATGCAAGCTTTGTAATATAAGAAATTAACTGAGGTTTTATATATTTGTAAAACAATTTAAAATGTGAAATTATTGTCTAGACAAAGGGGCACTTTAGTTAAGTCAGTCAGAATAGTGCCAATGATTATAGTGATTACACGCTCACTACCGTGTTTTCCCATTCTCAAGCTTGTATAAGTTTTGATTACTGTTTAGCTGGTATTGATATAAGAAATCTCCATCGTTAGTCACTTTGTTTAGCACAACTATGCGTACATAATCAGTTAAACTATTTGCTATAGACAAACCGCCACGTAATCTGGCTTGACGTAGAAAGTCTCCATCATTAATTACTCTATTCAAGATGATGCAGCGTATGTAATCGGTTAAGCTATTTTCTATAGATAACCCGCCTAGTAATCTGGCTTGGCGTAAAAAATCACCATCATTTATTACTTGATTTAGCACGACATGACGCACATAGTCTATGATCTGCTGGTCATCAGTACAATCAGTGTAGGATTTTATTTGTGTCAGGAAGGCTTGATCGTTAAGTAAAGCCTTTAATAGAATGTTTTTAATCGTATCTTTGCTTACAAGTTGCTTGTTTTGTTCTATTGTTCTATTGTTCTTTTGAACTAAATAAGTAGCACGGGCTAATTCTTTAGCAGTAGACTTTGAGAGTATTGCATGTTGGTTAGCATTTGGCTGAAAGAGTTGATGAAAAGCACGAAATATGTTGGCAAAAAAACGCAATAAATAAGTTTGTTGTGTGAAAACGACAATTTTTGAAATTTCTGTGCATAAGCATATTAACGCATGGATTGCTTCTTCTTTAATTGTATCTTTGATAGACAAAACTGTTTTTTTAGCTTTGTTAATGTATTGATGCATTAAATGTGCATTTAGTTTAGGTACTAATTCTTTGGCACCTTGACTTTGAGAGTCATCATCTTTTCTCTTATCACGCTTTAGTAACATAAAGGTGTCATTATTTTGACTAAGTGGTGTAGAAAGATGTGGTGCTTTTTGTTTTGTATCTTGATCGGATATATAGCTTATTGCATTAATATTTATCTGGCTTAGCAAGGTGTTTGCCACTAAACAACTCTGCTGAAAATCGTCATTATGCAAATGCTTGAGATTGTTCTTTTGAATACTTTGTATGGCATTTTGTGTATTTGAAATATGATAACGTAAGGTATTAAAATTATTGTTATAATTGCTCAATTCATTACTCCTTTAATTAATCCTTCCTTAATCTGTTAGATAGTGCAATAGGGCTTGGGTATTTTAATACTACATAGTATGAGGAGATAATAAAACTTAATATGGTGACAGCGCCAACAATAGTTACGCTTTGTATGCTTGCAAACCCTGCTGAACCAGCAATGCCAATTAATAATAATGAAAATTCACTACCTTGTCCTAAACGTACAGCAGTCTCCATGTCTTCTTTTTTATTGGTCTCGCCGGCCAAGCGCAGCGTGATATAGTGCAAAAAAGGTTTGGCTATTAGTAGGATTATCGTCAGTATAATAACCTCGCGCCAAACATCGGCAACTAAGGTAATATTAAAGCTAGCGCCTATTGTGAAAAAGAACAAGATTAAAAAAAAGTCCCTTAATGGCTTTAAGTTTTCATAAATAAATTTAGCGATAGGTGAGCTAGCTAAAGTCACACCAGCTATGAATGCACCAATTTCACCTGATAAACCTAGCATTAAGGAGACATTAACCATGAGTAAACACCAGGCGATGCCAAGTAGAAAAATATATTCTTTAAAGCGACTGTATTTTGTGAAAAGTTTAAACAGAAGGAACTTATAAGCATAGAGTGAAAGGGCAATTAAGCAGGGTAGGGCTATTAATAATTTAAGTAATAACCAAAGATCAAAAGTTTGTACTTGGGAGGAGAACAAGGTGAATAAAGTTAACATGATAATAGCAATAAAGTCTTGGATTAATAAAATTCCTATGACGAGCTCTCCAATGTGTTTATGATGTAAGGTTGTTGTGGGTAGTAGCTTTAAAGAGACGATGGTGCTAGAGAAAATAAGTACACTAGCAATCATAAATGCTTGGCTGTAGGTGGTGAAGTATGACATAGTGAAGGCGACGATTGCAATAAAGGAGAGACTACTAGCTAAACACACAAATACAGCCTTTCCTAGCATTTTAAGCAAGCGATTAATATCTAGGTTTAGACCAAGTAGAAATAATAAAAAGATAATGCCTATTTCAGAAACCTCATGAATCAAGCTGATATTAGAAACAAAACTTAGTCCGTGTGGCCCAACTAAAATACCAAAAATAATGTAAGCCACAATAATTGATTGACGAGTATATAAAGCAAGTGTTGCGCAAATAGAGGCACCAAAAAAAATAGTAAAAAATATATTAAGCATATGTATAGTAATTTAAAACCTTGTTTGTATATAAGAGTGTAGGTTGAATTGAAGGAAAAAAGCTATATTAAAAAAATCACATTTCTTGATGTATACTTAATACCTTTCTTTTTATATCATAAGTTTATGTTATTACCTTAGATGCAGAAATAGTCAAAGTGCTAAGGCACAAGCTTTAGCAGAAGAATTTTTAATTCCGAGAGTCAAAAGGAGAATGTATGCTAGACCTTTATAAATTATACAGTACCACTAGATTAAGTCTTGAATATAATATGAATTTATCAATAGATCACCGCACGAGCCTTTCTCATATGATAGGTGACATATATACATTATTATCCGAACAAATTGAAAAAATGACCTATCTTAACAATAGTCAGATTTCAGAAAAGAAGCTGAATGATTGCGTCAAACTATTTGAAAGTATAGTACAAGAATTAAGACCTCTCGTTAACAAAGGCAAAGAGCTAAGTTTTGAGGAGGTTAATCAATTCATATTCAGTAGTAAACAAAGCATCACATCTCAGCTTAATTCTTATCAAAAAAGATCACACCAGCAGAGTGGTGATAATGCTAAAAAACCACGTTTAGAAGCAAAAGAAACTAATATAGCACCTAAGAGAAAACCCACACTCGATGATGAAGTCCTTGCCAAGGTTGCTCGTCTAAAAATTTCTGGTGATAATGATAGTTCAATCAAACCAGCTCTTCAAAGAAAACAATATCCCTTTGAGTTAAACCACCAGCAGAAGGAAGCAAATCCTGCACATAAATTAGAGCAAGGAGCTTCCCGTGAGTATGAAATGTAGCTGTAGCATCAATTTGCCAAGGTTCTGAATACCTAGTATAGACTTACAAAAAATCAAAAAAGCCTATCTTTTCTAATTGATTTAGATCTTCTTGAGACTTAAAATTCTTAAGGTAAAGTTTTTCTTTTAATAAGGTCGTATATATATAAACTGTATTGATGCTGATATTGAACAATGAAGCAATATTTTTAGCGCTCAGTCGATAAAATACTTTAACGTATAATAGTTTGAATTCTACTTCTGTGATTTTTAATTTGAGTGCAGCTCCTTTACTGTCTATTAAATCAAATTCATGTGGGTTAATTTTATCTATGCGTCCAATTTGAATATGATTTATGATTGCTTCAACTCTATTATCTTTTGATAAAATTGGTAACTTCTGGCACATCCATGCATATTTTATTGACTCGGAGTTATAAATGCCGGAAATTTGTATTTTTTTAGTGTGACCAGCAAAAATAAGTTCATTTGCTTGATAAATGTTTTCCCATCTTTTTAAGTCATTTTGCCATAACTGTTCTGGTTTGCTGCTCCTCATTTCAATTTCAGAGCGATTTAATATTTTTAAAAAGTTTTCATCGGTGTATATGAAGCAATGACTTCTATCTGTGACATACGTGCAGAAGTGCTGCTCATCTCTTAGTACTTTGATGTTTTGTGTTTTCGTATTATCTAACTGTCTCGTCATAGTGTTTAAAAACCAATTAATTATTGTATTTAATTAAGTTGCTATTTTTTCTTTATGAAATATATATAAATATTTTCTACATTTTTATATATTGACTAATTTCATTTGCTAAGATAAGGAACTTTGAAATGTTAAGAGTGTAAACTTGCAAAATATATGGATATTTTCAGCATATTTATACCACTCATAAACCATTTTAGAGAATCTCTTGCTTTGCCTTTTGCATAATTTTATCAAACTGAATTTTGGCAATAGAGCTTGCTATTACCTGCAATTCAGCTTGGCAAAATTTTCACAAAATGCTTAGCAATTAAGCCTGATCCACTCAAGGTGTCTTGCCAAGTAATTTTTGAGTGGTCAGGTAAATACCGCAAAATGATTTGTGAGTGGTATAAAATGGGACTTTTAGCCGGAATATTAATTTTTTTTATAAATTGATATATTTAAAGATCAGTCAAAGTTTTACCATATATCAATCGTAAACCACTTTATGAGTGGTATATATTGCAGGCCACCACGCCTGAGAAAATGGCGGCTTTGTTATTTAATTGATAGCTGTACTTATTATTAATGGGGAAAAACTTGAAAAGAACAGTAAAATTAACGATTTCTTATGCTAAAAAAAGCAAGCTTATTGCCGTAAGTTGCTTATGTTTTTTTCTGCTACCAGTGACTGTATTAGCAAAAAAGGCAAATACAGTTGATAATCAGGCTTTTGACAATGTCGTTAAGCAATCCTTTCCAATGACGCCTGAGCAAATTAGTGCGGTAAGATCTAGCGTTGCTCAACAAAAGCAAGCAGCATCAGCCTTACCTGGCAGCAGTGATAAGCCTGGCAAGTCCCGAACCTTGTTGGTTGATTTATCCCCATCTTCAAAGTTCTCTCCGCCTGTTATTCGGCTGAACTTAGGCATGATTACCTCTGTTATTTTCACAGATGATAAGGGGAATATTTGGCCAATTACCTCATATACAATAGGGAATACTGAAAATTTTGATGTTGTGTGGCAAAAAGCATCAGGTGTGCTTATGCTTCAAGGTAAAAAAGCCTATGCACAAACAAATATGGCTGTGATGCTAAAGAATTTGCAAACCCCAGTTATGCTAACCATTCTTAGCAGCCAACACAGTTGGGATTATATGGATTATGTGCGTATAAAAGGAGTTGCGTTATATGGTAAGTCATTAGATACAGCTTCTGTCAGTGATGCGCCAGACTATTTGACAGGACTGCTTTATGGGACGCCGCCGCCCTCGGCCAAATCACTAAATGTGTTGGGTGGGGCTGATGCCAAGTTGTGGCAATATAATGGTCATTATTTATTGCTGACATCGGCAACATTAATCTCTCCGGCTTGGATTGCAAAAGCACAAAATAATGGTGTGAAAACAATGAATGCCTACGAGCTTGCTATGACGCCAAATATTGTACTAAGCGATAATGATAAGGTTAAGCAACTGACGATTGAGATAAACTAAATAAGGTCTTGGTAATATGCTAAATAAAATAATAAAAACTCCAAAAGCACGAATTTTATTTTTTGCTATTATTGTGATTGTTGGTGGGTTAATTGCTTTATCTTTGTACTTACAAAATACTTCTGAGAGTTATTTGCAGTCTAAAGTTTCCAAGGCGCCAGAGAACCTCTCAAAGAAAGCCTATCTTAATGATGAGTATTATCAGAAACTGCATAAACAACAGCAGTCTCAAGAAATTAAGCAGGCGAAAGAAAATGGTTTAAGCTATGTTAATATAGACAATAGCAAACAAAGCGAGCAGCCGGAACCATTAGCAAAAGCGATTAACCCAAGGCAGTTTCATGAGTCTTTGCAGCAAACTAATCGAGCTCCTGCTCAAAAAACAACGGGTTATCGACAGTTTGGAAACAATGTTAATCAACTTGACTCTCCGGTAAATGACACAGCTATACAACAGAAAATTGCAGATAAAGAAAGTGCATTACAAAAAAGCATGCAAGACTTAATGAAAAGCTGGCAACATGAACCTATGATGGTGCATACTGAGTTACCAGCGCCTGAAAATGGCTCATCATCTACTGCTAGCAACAATGGTGGTAGTGTATTAATTAAAGCTGGTGAGATTGTTTTTGCCGTAATTGACACAGCAGTCAATAGTGACCAGGCAGGTACCCCAGTAATGGCTAGTATAGTAAGTGGGTCATTAAATGGTGCAAAACTACTAGGCTCATTTAAGTTAGTTAATGATAGATTAGTTATTGAGTTTAGTCGTCTTTCAATTCCTCAGTATCAACGCTCTATAACTATTCAATCTTATGCAATTGATGCGAAAACGGCACAAACTGCGTTAGCTAGTGATGTTGATCATCATTATTTAACACGTTATGCATCCTTGTTTGCATCAGGTTTTCTACAAGGTTTTGGTCAATACTACAGTAGCTATTATGACAATGGTTATGGGAATGATTGGCAGAGTTTTTGGCTTGATAATGGTTATCGTCCACCGCCATCTACTCGTGATGCAGCTTATTCAGGCTTGGGTGAAATTGGTTTAAGAATGGCTGATAATGCGCAAACCTATTTTAACCGTCCACCAACAGTGACATTGGATCAAGGAACTGGGGTTGGTATTTTATTTACCTCAGATGTGACAACAAACACTCAGTACAATAATCAACAATTTAAGCAATATAAACAAGCAATAAGCCCACAACAGAATAGTGGAAGTGAAATAACACAACAGAGCAATGTACAGCAAAATAATAAAGTCAAGCCAGGTGAAAGTAATGGAAAAATATGATTTTGAAAATGACGAAGTGCTAAAAGAGCAAGATCCAGTAATGTCACAAGAGCAAAGTAGCGAGGAACTACAGCCTGAAGACGAGTTTGATGATATGGAGCCTAAGAAACGTATGGCATTTCAGCCGATATATATAGGCTATATCGCAGGTTTTTTGGTTATGTTGATTGGTGTCTATATGCTTTTTTTTGCAGATGCCCCTGGAAAACCAAACGCACCTGCGCCCAAGACAACATCACAAAATGCTTCGGTAGCAGCTAAGTTAAATCCAGTAACAACCCCTTCTAAACCATTAGCTATTAATCAAAGTCAAAATATACCTTTAAATAGCAAAGTGTCAAAGCAAATACTAGCTCAAATGGCAGATATGCAAGAAGCGTTGCAGCACGACTCCAGTGTGATTAATAAGCTACAGCAACAGCAATTGTCGATGCTTGATAGGCAAAAAACGATCTATCAAGCGTTTATTAATTTTTCTAGTGAGTTAAAAAACATTGATACTTCTATTCAACAAGTTAAAGGCAATTTAGTTCAGTTAAGTGATCTAAAAGTGCAACTAAAGCGTGTTACAAATGCATTAGATGCTTTGCAGGTTCAGAAGTTTAATGAAGCAGATAAGCTAGCACTTAATGCAATTGTCGATGGCAAAGCGTGGCTTCAAGATAGTAAGGGCCATACGATTGTCGTATCAGTAGGTGATGATATTGATCATTATGGCGAAGTTGAAAAAATTGATGCTAAAACTTATAAAGTTTATATGAGCTCAGGTATGATCTTTAAGTGAGAGTATAATGGGGATAATTAACGCATCGTATAATTTTTTTGAAGAGTTGATCGCATTATTAAGCACTTTTTCAAAGCAAACCATTTATAATTACTGCGAATTGGAATCGGCATATGATAAAGTAACTTTAATTGCTAAGGATGGCTCGTTAGTCACGCTTTTGCAAGTTGATGGTTACTCAGGTGTGCTATCTCCATCTGATTTTAAAGTATTAGCAAGGGATGTAGCTAATATTTTGACACCGTTATATCAAGGGCCAGGACACAGTTGCCAGTTTTTCTTTGCTTATGATCCTGAACTCTTTGCAAGTGAAATAAAGGAGCATTTGCAGCAACAGAAGACTTTGGCTAAGCGAATTGGATTAGATCTGTCTGACATGTTTGAAGCTCGAGAGCAAATAATGACGCAGTTTTGCGGAGCTGAGAAATGTTTTTTTGTTATTTGGACGCTGCCAAGTGTTTTAGATAAGCGTACGGTTGCTCAGGGCGTTAAGTTAAAGCATAAAAGGATTGTTCAAAGTAAATTGCCCAAATCTAAATATGGGCAAAAAATATTTAACACATTGCCAGAGGCAATCAATATTCATCAATCACTTATTCAAGGCTTAGTTGAGGATTTTAAATTTAAGGGGGTTTATGTTTCAACTGTAAGCGCACATGAAGCAGTCTATCATGTACGTCATCAGCTTGCTGCACAGTTAACCTCTCAACAATGGCGTCCTTTTTTGCCAGGGGATCGCTTACCTTTAAAACAGGGTAAATTGCTATATAATGACATATCTGAATGGGTGTGGCCAAGCTTAAGTGAGCAGATTTTTCCCTGTGATGCAAAAATAATTAAGTATAAAGATTGTCAGTTGGCCGGTAGAACGTATAGCAGTATATCCATTACGCTTTTTCCAAAAGATGTTATGCGCTTTGATTACTTATTTAGGAAATTGAAAAACGCGCACATGCCTTGGCGTATTTCATATCGTATCTCTCCCAATGGCATGAGTGTTGTTAAAAGTAAAACCATGCTAGCTAAATTCTTAGCATTTAGTAACTCAGAAAATCAGTTAATTTTAGATGCTGCAGATTTGTTAAAAAATTTAGATAATAAAAGTGATGATCCGATTATTAAGCTAAGCATCATTTTAACAACTTGGGCACCTTTGAATGATCCTCAGCTACTTGCTCAAAGAAAATCTCGAATGATGACTGTTGTGCAAAGCTGGGGAGGATGTGAGGTATCTGATCAATTTGGTGATGCATTTATGGCGGTAACGAATGGTGCCTTAGCGATGTCAAAGGATCAGGTGACAACGGCAACTGCTGCACCATTATCTGAAGTTTGTATGATGCTACCATTGTCGCGTCCAGCCTCTCCTTGGAGTAAAGGCAGTATGTTGTTTCGTAGTATTGATGGTAAGCTTTGGCCGTATCAGCCAGGTTCATCTGAGCAAATCAGTTGGGTTGACTTGATTTATGCGCGTTCAGGTTCTGGTAAATCTGTCTTATTAAATGCAATAAATTTAGCAGTATGCTTATCTTCAGGCTTGGATGTCTTACCTTATATCTCTATTATAGATGTGGGTCCCTCTAGCTGCGGCTTTATCTCATTATTGCAAGAAGCACTGCCCAACGATAGGAAAAATGAAGCGGTCTATCACCGTTTAAAAATGGACCATACGGATGTTATAAACCCCTTTGATACCATTTTGGGTGCGCGTAGACCTACGCATTTACATCGCGTATTTTTATTGAATTTTTTAAGTTTATTATTGGTTGATAAGCCTTCTGATTCTTTGCCTCAGGGTATGATGGCAATGCTTGGTATGATTATTGATGAACTTTATACCTATTTTTCTGATCAAATGTCAGCAAAGCCTTATGTTGCAGGTCATGATCCTCAAATTGATCAGGCTTTAGTAGATCATAACCCTCAATCGCTTGATAGCTGGTGGGCTGTGGTTGATGTGCTTTTTAAATCAGGACAAACACAATTAGCCATCATTGCGCAAAGCTATGCTATGCCTAATCTGTCTGACACGATTACAGTAACTCATCAACATGGAATTAGGGATTTGTATTCATCCGTTATCAGTGCTACAGGTGAGGACTATATTAGCTATTTTTGTCGGGTGATTGCTGGGGTTATCCGCAATTACCCGTCATTAACGGCAACAACTCGATTGAGATTTACAGGTGCGCGTGTCATGGCGATGGATTTAAATGATGTTGCGCAAGGTGGTTCAGATGCGGCAGCTCAACAGGCTTCTATTGCCTATATGTTATCTCGCTATGTATTAGCGCAAAATTACTTTATGGGTTCAACGGATATTGCAAATTTACCAGTATATTATAAGAAATATCACCATGATTGTATTGAAAAACTTTCTGGAGAACCTAAGCGGCTTGTGTTTGATGAATTTCACCGAACATCAGGAGGTCATGCTGTGCGCCAACAAGTATTAAGAGATATGCGTGAAGGTAGAAAGTGGAATATTCAAATGGCATTATCTTCCCAGTCATTATCTGATTTTGATCCGCTAATGCTTGAGTTTGCAACTTCAACTTTTATTATGGCGGCAGGGACGCAACAGGCATTGGAAAAAACCGCAGATACCTTTGGGCTAAGTGAAAGTGAGTCGCAAGTATTGCGCAATTATGCCCATGGTCCAAGCTCAAAGGGTGTTGCTTTCTTGGCTCAATTTGCAACTAAACGTGG
This sequence comes from Cysteiniphilum marinum, assembly GCF_014857925.1. Taxonomy (GTDB): domain Bacteria; phylum Pseudomonadota; class Gammaproteobacteria; order Francisellales; family Francisellaceae; genus Caedibacter; species Caedibacter marinus. Next base: position 54,038 of record NZ_JACYVZ010000018.1, read on the forward strand.
CCTAAACACTCAACTGTTGAACGCAACCTTTAGTTCAGTTGAGTTATGGGCATTAACAACGACTTCGGAAGATGTTCATATTCGAGCGCAATTATATAATGTTATGTCACCTAAAAAGGCACGCCAAGCCCTTGCAAAGTTTTTCCCCTCAGGAAGTGCAGTTGAATACATTGATGTGATGATAAAATCTAACCCAGAATTAGATAAAAAAAGCATCTGTGAGCAGATTATACAAAGCATTGTGAAAAAAGTGATGAACGAAGAGCATTTTGAATTATTAAGGGAAAAGCAGATATGATTGGGAAGGAGAGCGATAATGGATAAAACATTTTCTGAGCAAATTTTAGCTTATTGGCAGCAACGCCAAGATGGTATAGCAAATAATATTTTAATCAATATTGAGCTGATAGAAAAAGATAAGTACATTGAGCCTAATGAGAAGGAGCAGTTAGCCTTAAGTGCGCTGCTGGATAAGCTGCTAGGGCTTAAGAGCGTATCTCAGCAGCAGGCAGATAGTCTTTCTGAAATTCTGGATAGTTTGCCATTTGCTTATCTGCATTATTTTTTACACGTTGTCACTGAGAAAAATAATACACTGTTTAATGAATATGGGAAAATAATGCATCAGGCAAAAGAAGACAGTGTACATAAGTCAGTATTAGCACGCTGTGAAATGTTTGAGAAGGTGCGAATGGTTGCAATGTGTTTCAGGATTCCCTTATTAGATTCAGTCATTAAGTCAGTAAAAAATACGGCATAATTTATGAGGCTACTATGAGTAAACTAATACTAAAGCGAGTGATAGAAAAATCACAGTTTTATCAAAATAATTTTAGATTGTTGTTGGCGGTTATTTTGTTTTTAATCATTGCTAATTTACTATTAGCAGTAGGTTTTTTTTATAGCTTATCAAAAACGAATGAGTCTAGGTATTTTGCTGTGACGGCTAATGGTAAGCTGGTGCAAATGCATGCCTCTGGTAAGGCGCCTATTAATAATCAAACCGTAATTACGTGGGTATCAGAAGTTTTACCGCAAATATATGAGGTTGATTTTTTAAATTACCGACGCCAAATGACACGAGTGAGTGATTATTTTACCGATTACGGTTGGCGGGCGTTTAGTGATGCTTTTGCAGAAACTTTAGCGAAAATAAAAGACAAAAAAATGGTAATGAAGGCCGTGTTGCAAGGGGTTCCTGTGATTGTCGCTAAGGGTACGGTTGATGGTGATCCTGTATGGGAAGTACAAGTCCCTTTGCTGATTACTTATAGTAATAATAAAAATATGGAAAGTCAGAAGTATACTATTAGCATAAGAATAAAGCAAAAAGCAAGCAATACAGTCGGAAGCTTATTTGGTATTATGCAGTTGATTCAAGCGCCAGAGGGTTAAGTAGCGACTCAAAAATAAATGTAAGCGTTCAGACCCTTATGCCATAATATATTAAAAAACCCAGATTTATCGATATATACTCAACACACTTCTGTTGATATTATAACTTTATGTTATAGGAACTAACCTGAAATCAAATGGACATGAGAAAACCAAAGCTGTTAAAAAAGGAAGAGCTTAGCACATTAAGCCTTAAGAATTTTTCTTCTTTGGATTTATCTCAACAACAATTAAGTTACGAAGATTTGCTACA
>NZ_JACYVZ010000019.1 GCF_014857925.1 Cysteiniphilum marinum
AAAAACAAGAACTAACAACCCGCAAAAATTTTTGCTCAAAGTATTTAAGTATCTACATTTTATATCTCTTTAAACATCTTCAAAACCTTGCTACCAAGGCATTCTTGCGAACATTCTCGCTGAGAACGAGGTGCCATTATACACACCAATTACAACCCCGCAACCCCTTTTTTTATCTTTTTTAACTTTTACAACTTTTTATTGGATTTTGGTTGAATAGCGACCTGAAAATCCATAATTATGACCACGCCCCTCTACTCTTTGATTTATTCCTAATATTACCTTGGTTTTAACATCAATCTATGACACCCTTGAAAAGAACTGGATATTAAAACCTTATATTTCACGATGAAAAAGTCTCTTATTAGCTTCGCTCGTCTTTCCTTTGGTAATATTATCGAATGGTATGATTTCTCTTTATATATCTACTTTGCGATCTATATAGCAAAAGATTTCTTTCCAAGCCATGATCCTTATGTCAGCTTACTGCTAACCTTTACCACATTTTTTCTTGGCTCACTGGTTCGTCCTCTAGGTGGTTTTTTGATTGGCTGGCTCAGTGATTATTATCACCCCAAGATCATGATTAACTTCTGTGTCATTGCGATGGGCATCTCAACTTTTCTAGTTGCGCTATTACCTGATTATCAGATGATTGGCGTTTGGGCGCCAATATTATTAATTATATTGCGCATCATCCAAGGTCTATCCGTTGGTGGACAATTTCCCGGCCTTATCTCACTATCTGTAAAAGATCATCATAGTGATAAAGGCTTTGCAGTTGGCATGGTGTTTTCCATATCATCATTAGGCTTTCTTCTTGCCTCCATTGTTGGTTTTTTTGCCTCTAGCGTTTTTTCACATCATGATACACAGTGGATTTGGCGCATCCCTTTTGCTTTAAGTGGTATTTTATTCCTTATCTATCTTTATCTTAATCGCAATGAAAGCTACCCAAGTATTAATAAGAATAAAAGCGCACGACAAAATGTTTTTATTTGGCTTGCCAGTCAATACAAAGCCGTAATTGCTGTCAGTCTTTTAACAACGATGGCAGCATCACTATATTATATTGTCTTTACCTATTTAGTGAATTATCAAATTACTGAGCTTAACATCTCTGAACAGACCGCCTTTTTAATTAATAGCCTCACCTTGGTATTAGCCTGTATCTTCTATCCTATCTTTGGGCAACATGCCGATAAAATTGGTGCTAAGCGACTTTTTTATATCGCTGCAATCTTGTTTTTCCTTTTAACCATTCCACTGATTTATTTGATACAAACCAAATCTCCAACATGGGTGTTTTTGGCAATCACCATCTTGACTCTGCTAATGGCAGCCATTCAAGGCGCTATCTCACCATTGTTTGCTGAGGCGTTTGATAGCCAATGGCAAACAACAGGATGCGCACTTTCCTACAGCATTGGTAATGGCATCAGTGGCGGGGCCCCTCTTGTGGCACTATCACTTGTACATATCCATCCAGTATATGGTCTGAGCATATTAATTATGGGATTACTCTTTCTTGGTGGCATTGGACTATTGCTCATTGGACGCATTAAACATTTGAAACAGCAATTAAGTTATCCAGTGAGCGTTAATTAACCAAGCGCTTGAGCAAGATCATCAACAATATCCTGTGGGTGCTCTCCGCCCACACTTAAGCGAATAAGGTTTACTGGAATATCAGCAATATCACGTCCAGACTCTCCTTGCTGTTGATGCGTTGATATCGCAGGAATCGTTGCAACTGATTTAATACGTCCTAAATCCGTTGCTCTAAAAATCATTTGCAAACGACTTAATACTGATTTAGTTTTCTCCAAATCACCCTTAACTAAAAAGGATAACAAGTGCCCGTAGCGATTCACCCCATTACCTGCATCAACTAAAGTAAAATAAGACTGCGCTAAATCATGCTGCGGATGATCTTTAAGCCCTGGATAAATCACCTTTTCAACCATCTTATGATCATTTAAGAAATTTGCCACCGTAAGCGCTGTTTGCGACAGTTGATCTACGCGCATCCGCAAAGTACGCAATTCAGACAAAGTAAGAAACGCACTCATTGATGATAAACATGCACCATTATCACGATTTGGCAATAGCTTAAGATATGATGCAAAGTCTTTTTTCATCTCATCAAGCAAATAAGATCCACGCATATTCGCTCGACTAATAATAGCTCCCCCTATCACCATTCCAGAAGCACTCATAATTTTTGACAGCGAGTGAATGACAATATCAGCACCATATTGCAAAGGTCTTAACAAGGCAGGTGTTGCCAAAGTTGAATCAACAATTAATGGAATATCATGCCTTTGCGCAAGATTAGCTAAAGATTCAATATCACAAATCGTTAAGCCGGGATTTGAGGGGATTTCAATATAGATAAAACGTGTTTGTTCATCGATTGCTGCTTGCCATATCTCAAGTGCCGAAGATGCTGCCACCCAACGAACCTCGCGCCCCTTTTCATGCTGGCGCACGCTAAATTGCTGAAATGTCCCACCATATACTTGAGAGCATGCGACAAAATTAGCTTTTTTTGCATTTGCCAGTAATGCATCAGCTACTGCTGTAATAGCCGCCATACCTGAGCTCATCACACAACAAGAAGCCTCTTGTGATGTTTGATAGGACTCCAATAAAGCAAGCGTTGATTCCAAATAATAAACACTCGGGTTATGGATGCGTGAATATGCCCAACTGGGGATTTCATAGGCTAGCGCCTGCTGCAACGCGTCAGCACTGGAGAATGCTTGTGCTGTGGTCATATAAACCGGCTCAATAATGGATCCTTGATTTAACGTTACTTCATGTAAATCATAGACGCCATGCGTAGCAATCGTGTCAAATGACTTGGTTGAGATTTTCTTATAGGCTTTCTCTCTTGCATCAATAAGTGCGGCTATTTTATCCCTATCCACAAACTGGCCTCCTTATATAGTAATACTGGAGTTATGCACTTTTTCTAAAGTACATAACTTCAGTTTAATTATTAAAGCGCTTCCCTCTTAATAATCTTAGGTGTAATAAAAATTAATAACTCTTTGTTTTCAGAACTATTACTAACACTGCTAAATAGCCAACCGAGTAATGGAATATCACCTAAGAAAGGTACCTTACTTTTTGAGTGTTCAACTGTTTTCTCGTAAATGCCGCCTAATACAACCGTCTGACCATTCTTAACCATAAGCTTTGTCTCGATTTCACGCTTATCAAGCGCAGGCTCCCCAGAAGAACCCGTTGTGCCATCAGTTGATGGTGCGTCTTTTTTAACAGTCACATCCAAGACCACATGACCATTTGGCGCAACCTGTGGTTTTACTTTAAGTTCAAGTACGGCTTCTTTAAAGGCAATACTTGCAGCCCCTGAGGCACTGCTTTCATTATAAGGGATCTCTTTACCTTGTTTGATATAGGCCTCTGTATTCTCAGCAACAACTAAATGAGGGGACGAGACAATCTTAGCGTCACCCTCAGTTTCAAGCGCTGATAACTCTAGGCTTAAATCAATACCACCAAATAAGCCACTAAACGCCAAGCTTGCATTGGTTGAACCGCCTTTATTATCAGATGGCTTTAAATAGTTTGGTAAAATACTAATGGTACTTCCTGAGCTGTTTTTAGCTGTGTATCCGATCCCTAAATCAAATGCTGATTTTCTTGAGACCTCGACAATACGCGCTTCAATGAGCACTTGGTCAACTGGCTCATCTAAACTTTCAATCATTGCGCGCACGGAATTGATATAGTCCTTGGTATCGGTAATCACAATAGTATTGGTACGCTCGTCGGTAGCAATTGACCCACGTGATGATAAAAATCCAGACTTCCCCGCTTCAATTACTTTCATCACTTCTTCTGCTTTAGCATAGTTAAGATGAATATACTCAGTAACAAGCGGCGCTGCTGCTTGATTGGCTTTTTGCGCTGCTGCTGCTTCTTGATCTTGTGCTGCAATTTCTGCATTCGGTGCAATATACAAAATATTACCCATCAAGCGCTTCCCAAGACCCTTTGATACAAGGATAATATTCAAAGCCTCTTCCCAAGGAACTTGATTCAAGTTTAACGAAACATTACCTTCAACCCCTTCGCTGACAACAAGATTAAGACCAGCAAACTGCGCCATTGTTTGTAGTAACGCGCGCACTGACACGTCTTGAAACTTTAACGATATCTTTTTATTAACATTAAAACCATCAACCTCTGTCTGCTGATTAGTTAAATCAACCTCAAGCATCTTATCTGTTGTTTTGCGGGTAAAGTTAAATGGCACAGCACTGTGAACAACAATAACGACATCATTGCCTTCTTGTGACAAATCAATCGAGTTGACAATTGTATTAAAGATTGTTGTATCAATATTATGCAGCCAATAATCAGCAATACGAGTATTTTTTAAGGTAATCAATAATGCGTTTTTGTGCTCTGAAAACTCAACGTGTTGTGGTTGTTTTTTCCAAAGCAGCTTCAACACGCCACCATTATTCAATGAACGCTGATAACGAATATCGTCAATATAGGCTTGTGAGCTGTTTAAATTAACTTTACTTGCTTCTTTAATTGATGTTAATACGTTTTGCTCAACAACACTTTTCTTACCATTTGTTGTCGATAAATTTTTAGGAGAGTGAGTACTAGTTGTCGCAGAAATTTTAGCAGCATTCTTTAAATAATGCGCCATATCTATATCAAGCGTCACTTTACCAAAATGCAACGTATCCGCCGCAATTGGTATCGTCACTGCACATGCCAACACACATGCTGTTAATCTTAAGACACTTGCCTTTAATAACATATTATTCCGCCTGATCTAATTTTAATACGGTATCTACTTTGAGCCATTGCCCCTCTTTTCCTTTCTTCCTTTCATCAATCTCCACATACTTTGCCGTAATTTTATCAACGCGTCCATAATCACGTCCAATATAATCACCAACTTGGACGATATTTGTATGTTGATTTTTTACATTGGTTATAATAGCCCAAAAATGTCCATTTTGCTCGATAACACCTGAAAATTTAAGATTTTCTAACGGGATTTTTTCCAATGGAGTCTTGCGTCGCGCCAAATCAGGTTCATGTTGTTTGTCATCAATTACCTGTGTTGGTGCCTCTTTTACTTTAAGCTTTGCGGGCGTGTCAAATGGATTACGCATTCCCTTTGTATTCATGGCTTGGGTTTTAACCATTCTAAGTTCTGGCAAAGGTTGTATTTTATCAGCCAAGGTTTGCGTCTTGGCTTCCTTAACAAAGAGCACAAGATCTTTTGGTGTTGCGAAGCCCAAACCTGATGAGCCAAACGCAATAATAGCCAATATAATACGGTTAAACATCTACACACCCTCCTTGCCCAGCTTTGACTTCAGGCTAAAGGTTTGTAGATTCATATTCATCTGCAGAATGCCATTTTCACTCACCGTGTTATAAGGAACAATGCGATAACTCTCAATCAAAATAATTCGCGGTAATGTTTCAAGCTTATTAACAAAATTCGTCAGCTGCTCAAATGTGCCGTCACACGCCAGTTGAATATGAAGCACTGCATAATTATCTTTATAATCCAAAGGCTGTGGGTTTAGCACTTTCACGCGCAAACCATTTTGAAATGCCAAATCCGATAACTGTTCAATTAATTGTGGTAATTCACTATCGGTTGGCAATGCTTGCAGTGATGTATTGAATTTATTATGTAGGATCTCGACTTGTTGCTGCAAAATAGGTAAAGACTTGCTTCGTGCAATATTCTTGATTAGCTCATTTTTATATTGCTCTTCTAGGGCAAAGGCATTTGTTCTCTCTTGATAGCGCATACTAACAATGGTTGAATAGCCTAGTAGCACAACAAGAATAAGCACAACAGTTGACACAATCAACTTCAACCACAAAGGTTGTGTGCTTAGCTTATCTAGCAACAAAATGAGCTTTTTCTTCATTTTGTCACCTCCTGTTTCACACTTATTTTAAAGGCATTTTCAGCGCCAAAGCCAGGCTTTCCAATCAAACTGATATTCGCTAGAGTAGGTCGGTCAAACTCCGGTGAGTCTTCTAAGGCACGCATAAACTGTGCTACTGCTTTGCTATTTTCAGCGCGCCCTTCTAGCAGCAACTCGTTTTTGTTTTTCTCAATACTAATTAGATAAGCAGTATCCGGTAGCGTTTGTGATAATCCAAACCACACACCTAAAACTTTTTGCCTTTCTTTCTCTAAATTATTTAACAGTTCAATTTTGCGAATGAGTTCTAGCTTCTCTTTTTCAAGCTTAACCAACTCTGCATTATTCTTTAAAAAATCAACATTTTGTGTGCGTAAATATTCATTGCGTGCATACTGGTTAGACAACCCTTTTGATGCAATGATAAGCCAAATAAATGTAATGACCACACCCACAAGTACAACAAACCCAAAATCAAGTGCCAAAGATTTTAAATGCTTCTTTTGGCGCATTTCACGCCATGGTAAAAGATTAAAGTTATGCATCAGTTCACCTCCGGTCGCGTTGCCAGAGCAATAGTCAATAGATATGACGCCTTGTGTTCAATATTCACCGCTACCTGTGAATTCCCTAAATGTACAAATGGATCTAATACCATCACATCTAATTGCATCATTTCTTTAAAACTGGCAATGATATTTTCAATCTCAACACGATCACCATATAACACAATTTTTTGTGGCTTTTTACCACGATTAGATACTTCAAACATCTGCATATTACGCATTAACCAAGCATTCAAAGCATTTAAGTACTCTGCTTCACTTAAGCCCGCTGAAATGGTTTTCTGCTCAGAAAGGTAAATTTGATTTTCATCAAGAATGTGCAATTTAAAACGTTTAAAGTTCAAACAAATCAACGCCCAGCAGTCTTGTTTTTCCTCAGGATAAAAGATCTCAACAAAACGCTGTAATACATAATTATCAATATCGATAACCTCAAGATGTAAACGGCATATGTGGGCTAACTGTTCATATTGTGCAATTTGATCTTTATGCGCTGCGATAAACAACACTTGCTGTTTGCCAGAATTAGCACTTTCTTTTTTTTGCACCTCGAAATCATAAAAGGTTTCTTCTGGAGGGTAGGAAACATGCTTATTAAAGTCTATCACGATTCCATCATGAATTTGTGCATCAGTCAATCCTTCATCAAATCGCAAGCGCTTACTGATAACATTCGTACCATTGATGACAAAGGCTGCCTGTTTATGCTTAATCTTATTGCGTTTTAAAAGTCCTAACAAGCGCTCTGCCACTTCAGCAAAGTCAATGATCTGTCCATTTTCAATCATGCCGTGTTCAAGCTCAGCACTATCAGCTGCGACTAATTCATAGCCTTGATTTTTTTTTCTTAATACAACAATACGCAGGAAATAATCTGACCAATCAATAGCGACCAATCCTTTGCTTTTGAAGCGTGTCATCATATAAGAAAGCGGCATGCTCATTCGTCCTTTTAACTTCAACTTCTGACAGTATAGCCAAGCTTAAAGCAAAAAACAGCGTCAATACTATATTTTGTAGGGTTTTAAGAGGTATTCACCGTTTTCATAACCTGATAACTCGACCAAATCTGTAATTTTACGCTTACCTGCTTTATCTCGCGAAATAAATACAATCAGATCAATTGCTTGCAAAATAAGCGTTCTAGGCACAGTAACGACTGCTTCTTGAATCAAGTCTTCAAAACGATAGGGCGCTGACTCAACGCTATTGGCGTGAATCGTACACACCCCGCCAGGATGCCCTGTATTCCAGGCTTTCAACAAATCAAGCGCTGAACCGTCTCTTACCTCACCGATAACAATTCTATCCGGACGCATTCTTAATGATCCCTTGACCAAATCACGCATTGTCACCGATGTTGTTGTTGTCATCGTCACCAAATCATCAACTTCCACTTGGAGTTCAGGCAAATCCTCAATCACTAAAATACGATCTTGGCTACCTTGCAATTCTGCTAATAACGCATTACAAAACGTTGTTTTACCAGAGCCTGTGCCACCAACAACGACAATATTTTTGCGCTCAAGAACAGCACGCCTTAAGCCTTCTGCTTGATCATGTGTTAAAGCGCCTTGCTCAACATATTGATCTAAAGTAAAAATTGCAATAGCACGTCTTCTAATTGAAAAACACGCACGATTAACTACCGGAGGTAACCAACCTTGAAAACGCGCACCTTGAAAGGGAAGCTCTGCTGAAACTTCAGGGTGTTCATCATTTGCAACATGGTTTTTAAACGATGCAACAAGCTTGACAATATTTTCACTTTGCTCTGCCGGAATATAAATATCTGTTGCTACTTTGCCTTCACCAATACGCTCATAATGTAAACGTCCATCAGGATTTAGCATAATCTCAATGATTTTTTCATCATAAAGGTAGTCCATTACCTCTTTGCCAAAGGCAGTTTTTAACATATTTAACTGCCGCTCTTCAATCAGTGCTCTTTGTATCATAATTTTACTGCCTTACTCATAATCTGTGACTTATCAATCAATCCATAGTAACGACTATCGAATGAATGAGGATTTGCAACACCTTGCATAAAGTAATTATCTTTAGGTATTTTTCCACAAAAACTAAATATTGGTAAAGCATTTCCTTTACCGTCCGTTTGGTAGACTTTGCCAATCCACTGTTCATTAATATAGACATTCTGCGCTTTTGTGCATAAGAAATCTCCTGGAACGCCCACTATTTTCTTTAAAAGCGGAATGTCCTTAGGCAACCATTCTCTTGCTAGAATATAATCTTGCGTTTGTTCATTAGGGATAAACACCACATTGTCACCTTTATGATAGTCTGAGACGGGATAAGTAAAATACCAACCTTCAGGCATGCTTGGCGTCAATTGCTGAATAAAACCAATATGTAAGGCTTTTAACAGCCACAATAAAGCATAAAGTATCGCTAAAACGGCAAGAATTTTATATAAAAATGAAAGTCTTGCCACTGCTTTATCAATCTTCTTTTATTTTGCGAATGGTACTATCAGAAATACTCTTATTAACATTGGAGGCATCAGAAACCTTATCTTGTTTCTTACCAGCCATGGCACCACCTTGCACCGTTGTTGAGACATTGACATTAGTACTTCCGCTACCTACTGCACCACCGCCAGTAACAACTGTGGCACCTGATTGGATTGAACCACCCATTGCCGTACTCGATCCAGCAACACCATGCATCGAAGAAGCAGCACCCACTGGTGATACAGACACTGAAGTGGATTGCGCTGGCTGATTAACCACAACATTTGCTGCTGCAGGGGATGACATATTCTGGAAGATATTACCACCGGGCTTACCAACGGCTTTAGCAAGATAGTTTGGCAAAGTATAAATCAAGATCAACAAAATAAAGGAGGTAAAGAATAATGCCAAAGGTTTCTCAAGACTTGTTGAATCACTAATCGCTGTTATTTTTAAGCTTTGGAATAACGTAAATGCCACACCCAAAATAAATATCACAGCAAGTAATCTCACGCCTGCTCTTAATAAATGTTGTATTGATTTGTAAAATAAATCCTGTATTGGCTTAAACACACCCAGCGGCACCACAATTAAAGACAGTACTGCCACGAAATAAAATAGTACGACTGAAATAATAATCTGCGCACCAATGGCAGCAAAGATAAGCAAGAGCCCCATGCCCAACACCAGATAAAGCATTGACAGCCCCATGTTGAATGTCCCGTATTGCACAGAAATCTTAAGCATCGACACACCCGCTTTAAAACCGATCCCCCACAGTTTTCCTGGACTATATAACAAGGCTTGAGATTTCTCAGGTGCCACAATATAGCCAACCTTTATAAAGGTTGCCAATATCATCTGCAGCAGCTCAGGGAAATATTTGACAATGGTAAAAAACAAGCCAATTTTAATAATCTTAACAATAAGATTACCAACACCCTCATCTTGTTTAATAATCCAAACAAGTCCAAAAATCACAAGCTCAAGACTCGCAACAATTGCCAAAAGCGCTAACGCAGAACCTTGCAATGCACTAAACTTTGCATTGATTTGCTCAATAAATCCAAACTGGATTTTATCAAGTAGCTGTGTTCCTAACACACTGGTTACATCTGCCATACTTTACCTACTGGTTACCTTGCGCATCATTGCCTAAAATCTTCGCAAATGGATTCTCAACTGGGCCACCACTGCCATCACCGCCTTCAAACTGATCTGCCGTTGGATTTTGCCCAACATCAGCAAAGAAATCTTGTTTTGACTGCCCATCATCCTTCAATAGTTTATCGAATACTTTAAGCCCTTTAGATGTTTTTTTATTCATCTCTTGTAGCAACTGTTGGTTTCCTTGATTACTACTTGTACTACTATTTGTCGTATTATTAGTGTCATTATTTGAGCTATAGGGATTATTGTAATTATTATTATCCGACGAGCTATCATAAGCAACAACCTGTGCGCACAAACCCAGTGACATCAAAACACCCCATAGAAGACGCATTATTGACTCTGCCCATATGGTGGTAAATAAGTATCTTTAGTGACTAATACTGAGAACTCTTTACCGGAATTAATGGTAATTGTTGGTTTCAAATTCATCGCACGATCGGTAATCTTACCACCAACTTGCGATGCAGTTTGCCCTAAACTTTGCAGCACAGAGTTTTGAGCAACACTACCATAGTTAGGTGTACAATTCCCGTTGGCATCACAAACTGTAGCATTAGATTGTGTTGCTACTTGTGCTGCTACCGCTGGTACGTTAAAGACTGTGGACAAGGCCGCTGCACCAATTAACTGTCCCCAGTGGTTATTGACTTCATCCGCCAAACCTGAGACGCCTGAGTCATCCATACCTTGCTGATTTGGTAAGATAATTGATGTACCATCCGGACGAATTAAACGAATGAACTTAACCTGTACACTGGTATCACCATAAACCGTACTTGAGTTATACTGCCCAATCAACGAGCTCCCTCTTGGAATTAACAACACTGTACCTGTTAATGTGTCATAAACATCTTTAGCAACACGCGCGACAATAGTTCCTGGCAAATCCGATACAATTTTGGTTTGCAAAATCGCAGGGATGGAATTACCCGCCATAATCACATTATCTGAAATTGGCTTTTGAATGGTATTTTCATTGGTAATGTCTTTTGCGGTTAAACCACCTTTCATAAAGTTTTCACGTTGCTCTTCTGGTGTTTTAGCTGCTTGCTGACCACTTTGCTTTAATTTATCTTTATCTTGATTATCCTGAGGAATTGGCCGTGGCGCGCCACCACCAAAGAAAATTGGCGCATTCATTGCTTCGCGATCCATTGGCGAATAACTTGGTTGAGCAGGTTTTTCGGGGCTTCTTGGTTGATTTTTCAGGCCATTAATCTGTGTTTGTAGTTCTTGAAGTTGTGAACGCTGTTGATTAATCATACGCTGTAACTCTGGGTTTTCTTGTTGCACCACCTTAACAGGCTGATCCATACCCAAACGCTTACGAATTGCTTGTGCATCTTTATAACTGGAGAGCTCATCAGAGACTTTGAGGCTTTTTCCTGAAGCGTTTGCGCTAAGGTCAGAACTATTCATGCCAGTCGAGCCTTTCTTTGGTGCATTAATCGAAAAAATAAACGCCACAATAATAATTAAAAGCAAACCGCCACCAACAATAGTGATTAACTTTTTGTTTAGCTCTGATGATTTTGGCGGTGACGCCCTTAATCCCAGTTTATCTTGTTCTTTCTTAGCCATAATAACCCTTGATTATGCTTACTTTTGTGAAATCTCAACAACTGTTTCACCTGATTCTTTAGTGCCTGCTTTCAAGTAGGCATTCTTAATAACCGTGTCAATCACCATATAATCACCCTTCATGCGCCAGTTAAAGTTTGCTGTACCATAATCACCATCATTTGACTGGACAAATGGCACTGGCATCGTCGCATTGCTCACTACTACCTCATGTGGGAATTTGATAAAGGTCTGATGTCCTGAGCTAAATATCTGCTCAGGATACCATTTTGGTGTATCACCTTTTAACATGCGCCAATTATAATTGAAGCTCATATTAGATAAACTCAAATCAAGTCCTGCATTTTGCTGGGGTGGGGGTAATAATTTGCTATCACCATCAGAGGCATTCATATCACCTAGATTGCCACCATTAAAACCTTGCACCATCGAGCTTGGGTATTGCCATTTAACCGATACCATTGCTTGGTCTTGATCCACTGATTTCAAAATCAAATGATACGTTCGTTTATTCGTTGTGATAATCATTGAGTTGGTTAGATCTGATTTTTGTGGCTTAACTAAGATATGCCAACGTAGATCTTTACCTTCGCCACTATAGGTTGAAGCGATCTGCCAACGAAGCGTATCACCTGCCGCTTGTGAGATAATTTTCTCACCTGGTTCAAATACTACATCAGTAATATTCAGAGGTGCCGTATAGATCGTATACATCGCACCTGGCATATAGCTATAAGTCATCATCGCATTAAAGAAATCACTTTGATCTGGGAATTGCTGAGCATCTTTATTCGCTTCGGCAACTGCTGCTTCTTTGGTTAAAACCGGCTTTTTGGCAGCTTTCTCAGCTTTACTATTTGGCACAGGGCGAAGTTGTCCTGGCATTGGTACTGGAATATACTCACGCACAACTTTAGTGCCTGCGGCATCTGCAGATTTTGCTTGCACAAATTTACCTGAGTCAATGTCACCTTGATAACTATTTGTCGCACAGCCTGCCATTGCAATTGCAGTAAGTGGTAATAAACGGCTAATTTTATTTAATTTCATTGACTTGATCCTTTTTCGCTAAATGAGAAGAAACCTATTTTTAAACCCAGTGGGTTAATCACCATTTGATTTAATGTCTTAGGTGGAGTACTCGGTGAGAAAGTAAATATTCCACTGTATGTTTTAACACTTTCAATACCACCATCTTTATTATATGTCGTTGACTGAAAAGTCACTTCAAAACTGTTATTACTGGCTTCATTGGCATTTGTAACCACGGTCGTAATGGTTTTATCACCGACAAGTTTTAATGGATTAACTGCCTGATAGACTTGTTTTAGTTGATCTTCAGCACGCCCTGACACTGACAATAATGCCGATTGCCACTGACGATTAAGAACGACGGGATCCAAAGGAATCTCGGTAATATTTTTAATAAAATCACTAACAAATGCAATTTTCTGGGCAACCGTTGGTGTATAGCTTTGTGATGCAGTTTGCACATTAACCACACTTTCCTGCGGTTTGACCTCAGCAACATATACATACATTTGTTGGCGGTTCGCCTCAATAATAATTGCAAGCAGTAATAAGATGCAAACGACTAAAATAGCAACTGCTGCCATCATCCAGTTACGCGCTTGCTTTTTAGCACTACCAATACGTAATTCCCATTCTTCATAGGCCTTTTGATAGTCTGTTTTCTGCACTTTCTGCATTTTTTGCATTTCTTTTTCCATCTACAATAACCTTTCAATTGCTAGATTTTGAATATAGATTCCTAAAGGATTAATTTTTACTTGCTCTTTTGTTGTCAGCGGTTGATGGCCAAACTGCCCAGAAACAACCAATATTGCCGTATCTTCTTTATCAACTAACTCACCACTGAAATTTAGATCATTCATCGTAAATTTATCAAATGTTGCTGCTTTAAGCTCACTCTGCGCAACCCCAACAACACCTTGTTTTAATGCAAGCTGTGAAGCTTCATCCAAAAACTTACTATAAACACCACCTGATTGATCATTGATCAAAAGTGACTTAACGAACTCCTCTAACACTGTTTGACTAACGGTATAATTAGGGCTCAACAGCTCAGGTGGGGATTTTAAAAAACCTTTACTCGTAACCTGTTCAACCAGTATTTTATAAGGAATTGAATTTAAGTAACCCACTAAAATTAGTGACAGTAAAAAACTCACCCCAACACCACTAAAAAAAACAACACGCCAAATATATGCCTTATGAATCAGCTGCCCAATAGGTTTATCAAACAACTGGTTTTGCTTTTGAAATGGTGTAATCACTTCAGTTTGTCGATAAGATTGAACTTCTTTACCAAAGGGAAATCCGCTAGGTTGCATCTATATCCCCCTTGTAATGCTTTTTGACAATATCATATGCCCAGTCAAGGCCTCTGCCATGCAAATAGCTTTTTAAGAAATAATCATAGCCCTTATGTTGCGCCAATATTTCCCTAATATGCTTACGATCCTCAGGTCGACTTACTGCACAAAAAGCTAGCGCAATGGGTCCTAAACCTAGATCAAATAAGCAATTTCCTTTATGTGATTGGAAATAATATTGCCGCTTTGGCATCGCATGCGCTAAAATTTGCACTTGTCTTAAATTAAGCCCAAGTGACTCATAGCCTTGCGAAACCGCAGGCTCCATCGCGCGATCATTTGGCAAGAAGATGCGTGACGGGCAGGATTCATTCAGCGCTGATACTAGAGGTGATTTCACCGCATCATCAACTGATTGTGTTGCAAAGATCACTGATACATTAAGCTTCCTTAATGTTTTTAACCATTCTTTAATTTTTGAGGCGAAAATCGGGTGATCTAAAAACAACCATGCCTCATCAAGGATCATTAAACTAGGTCGACCATCAAAACGCTTCTCAAGAATATGGAAAATATAAGCCAATACAGGTGCAATAATATTTGGCATTGCCATCAAGCGCTCCATCTCAAAACACTGCCAATTAGCATCACTAAAGTGCTCTTCATCGCAATCGAGTATCTCGCCATATGGACCACCTAGGACATAGGAATCAAGCGCCATTCTTAGCGCTCTATCTTGCACAAAAGAACGAAGACCTGTTAATGTGCGCTGCTCTTTTGGCACCTCTGATAAGTTCATTAAAGCAAGCCAAATGGTTTCTTTAACCTCAGGTGTGATCTCTACTTTCTCATTTTCTAAAAGCCCAAGCACCCAATCATGCGCCCAAACACGTTCAGTCGTTTGGTCTATTTCGGCTAATGGCTGAAATACTAAGCCGCCTTTACCAACATCGCCCACTTCATAGAAATGACCTTTAACCCCTTGCGTTAATGCAAAGAAGCTGCCGCCTTTATCAAATATAAATACTTGCGCATTGTCATAACGCAGAAATTGCGCTGCCATTACGTTTAATAGCACCGATTTACCCGCGCCAGTTGGCCCCAAAATCATTTGATGCCCAACATCACCAATGTGATTAGATAATCTAAATGGTGTATTACCTGCTGTACGCGCATACAATAATGGCGGCGCTTTTAAATGCGCGTTGATCTCAGGTCCTGCCCAAACTGCTGAGAATGGTAATAAGTGTGCCAAGTTTAAACTATGCATCAATGGCGTGCGCACATTCGCATTTGCCTGCCCTGGAATCGATGACAACCATGCTTCAACTGAGTTAATCGTCTCTGAAACAGTAACAAAGCCAAGCCCATTGACAACACGCTCTACTTCACGCTGTTTCTCATAGACTTTATCTTTATCCGTATCCCATACGGTCACTGTTGCTGTGTAGTAACCAAATGATACTAAATCATCTGAAAGCTCCGATAGCGCTTCGTCGGCATCATTAGATTTTTGTACAGCCGCACTATCAACCATCGCGCTTTCGCTTTTTGACATCACTTCTTTTAAAATCGTCAACCCGCCCTTGCGCTTCGCAAACCACTGACGTTTATAACTTTTAAGCACTTTTTCGGCATCAGTTTTATCCAATGGTAAAAAACGGGTCACCCAACGGTATTGCAATGGCAAATGATTTAATCCATCTAAAATCGCAGGTACTGATGTTGTTGGAAAGCCTAAAATAGAAATTGTTTTTAAATAATACTTACCCAGCTTTGGCTCAAGTCCACCAAGTAGAGGTGTATCGGCTAACACACCATCTAAGTAGCTTGGATTATCAGGTACATTGACTTTGTGCGCGCGCTCTGAAACGCAATTATGTAAATAACTTAATGTCTCTTCATCACTTAGCTCAGCAATTTCATACATATAATCTTGCATGATATCGTACAAGTGATTCACCGTTGCTGAGAAATAATTCATCAACTTCTTATAACCGGCATCATGCTCATCATCACTTTTTTTCTCTTTAACGAAAAGACCTGAAAGCTTAGAAACCGATTCTTTCTGTGGCAAATATTGAAAGGTTAAGAAATATTCACTTTCATAATTCTCACCTTTGCGCTCAAAGAGGTCTTTACGTTCAACATCAATTAACCAACTTACTGCATCAGGAAAATAGTTCTCTGAAGGATAACTCATTGCCGCTTTGCGTCGCGCCTCAACATACAATGCCCAACCAGAACCTAATCGCTTTAAGGTATTATTTAGTCGCGCGGTAATTGATACCAATTGCGACTGCGTTGAAGACTCCAAATCCGGCCCTCTAAACGCAAATGTTTTTTGAAACGAACCATCTTTATTCAATATCACGCCTTTATCAACAAGCACAGCCCAAGGCAGCAAGTCACTTATTCTGTCAGGCTTTTTTCTATACTCTGCGATATTGAACATATTAGCTATACACCATAATAATTTCGTTGTTTAACATGACGCACCATGACTTGAAAAAACTGCGGGTCTTTCTTGGTCATTAAAACGGCAACAGTATGCATGATAATAAAAATAGGAATGCCATACCAAGATTGCATACCAAGCACAATAGCTGCCCCCAAAGTACCATTTAAGATAAAAAACTGTCTGGGCACACCTGCCGTTAAAAGCGGTGTTGTTAATGAATTGTGTATCTTAATCACAAATCCAGGCACTGCCATTGTTACGCATCCTTTTTTAGTTGTTGAGTTTTGTATTTTTTTAGTTATTAAAAAATATTAGAAAATCAACCCTGATCCACGGTTAAATAATCCAGAAATCAAGCTGGCTGCAGTAAAGGCAATTGCTAACCCCATCACCACTTGAAAAAGGCGCCTAACACCACTACCACCTTCACCAAAGGCAATACCTAAACCTGCAATTACGATACAAATCACACCTGCCATTTGCGCAATTGGCCCTGAGATTACATCCATAATCTGTTGTAATGGGCCTGTCATCGCTGAAAATGCATTATTCTGCGTATCCGTTGCAAAACTCACTGCCACAGTGAATGGCAACATTGATAATGCAAATAGTGCACGCTTTAAAAACTCAAGATAATGCTTCATTCTTTATTTCTCCTTTCAAAAGGGTTCCTGACTAAATGTTTAAGGTTATATTAGTCAAATATATCGGCAAATCAAGAATTGGATGCTGCAAAAGCTACAAAATAGGATAAATATGCGATTAAGTAATATCTTGCTGTTACACATAAATGATGACTGCAGATATTTTTACAACGTTAAATGTATATTATTTTCTCTTAAGAATTTTATCTCAACACCTAAAAGATAAGCATCAAGTGACACGTCCTGAGCAGACAATGTAACATCATAATCATTAGACTGTATATATAGCTCAATATTTTTAAGCTCAGCCTCATTTGATGTTTCAACAAGCGCTTTAAGCAAATCGTGCACTTTTGCCACTTGCTGCTGAGGAAGTGATAGCTTAAATGATTTAATATTTTTATCAACATACTTAGCAATCGGCTCAATTGATAATGCATTAATTCGTAGCTGATCATTATAAGCATCGATACTTGCCTCACCTTCAACAATGACGGTTTCATCAACAGAGATCAAATGCTTAACCGCGTCATATAATTCACTAAAAATCACCAACTCCAAGCGCTCACAACCATCATCAAGCTGCAAAACGCCCATCAACTTCCCTGCCTTTGTTTTTCGTTGCGCCATCGCTACGACAACACCTGCAAGCAGAATAGACTCTTTGCGTGTTGTTGCTGCAATGCGATTTAAAGGCTGAACATTGAAGTGCTTAAGCCACATTCTATCTTCATCAATAATATGCCCTGACAAGAACATTCCTAACACTGATTTTTCAAAAATCAACTTATCTTTAGTGCTCCAACTCGGTACATTGATATGTGATATATCGCGTGCTATGTCATTTGATGACTCAGGTTCGCTAAAACCGAACAAATCAAGCTGACCGCTATTTTGCATCTGGCTTTTTTGCTCAGCTGCCTTCATTGCATCTTCAATTGTTGCAACAAGTGTTTGCCTATTTTCAGCAAAACCATCCATTGCACCTGCGTAAATAAGCGCCTCACAGACACGTTTATTGGCTTTTCGTGTATCGACACGCGCACAAAAATCATATAAATCTTTAAACGCCCCATTTTGTTGACGTTCTGCCAAAATCCCTTCAATTGCCGCAAGACCAACGCCTTTGATCGCACCAAGACCATAGACAAGCTCCGTCTGTTGATTTACGGTAAAATAATAATCACTGACATTGATATGTGGCAAAATGAGCTTTAATTGCATCTTTTGGCATTCTGAAATAAAGTTGACCACCTTATCCGTGTTATCCATATCCGACGATAATACCGCTGCCATAAAGGCTTCCGGATAATGTGCCTTTAAAAAGGCAGTTTGATAAGACACCAAAGCATATGCTGCAGAATGTGATTTATTAAAGCCGTATTTTGCGAACTCTTCCATCAAGTCAAAGATTGAGCTTGCAAGCTTGGCATCAATGCCATTTTCAGATGCCCCTTTTTCAAAAGTCTCACGCTGTTTTGCCATCTCTTCAGGGATCTTTTTGCCCATCGCGCGACGCAACAAATCTGCACCACCTAGAGAATAATTTGCTAGAATTTGCGCAATCTGCATCACTTGCTCTTGATACAAAATCGTGCCATAGGTTTCTTCCAAGACATCTTTCAAATCAGGATGCGGATAGCTTACCTCTTGTCTGCCATGCTTACGATTAACAAAGTCATCTACCATGCCCGAGCCTAAAGGTCCTGGACGATACAAGGCCACCAAAGCGATAATATCTTCAAAGCAATCCGGTCTTAGACGTTTGATCAACTCCTTCATGCCGCGCGACTCTAGCTGGAAAACACCGGTG
The DNA here is from genome assembly GCF_014857925.1 of Cysteiniphilum marinum. Taxonomy (GTDB): domain Bacteria; phylum Pseudomonadota; class Gammaproteobacteria; order Francisellales; family Francisellaceae; genus Caedibacter; species Caedibacter marinus. The sequence continues at coordinate 18,997 of NZ_JACYVZ010000019.1, forward strand.
GTTTCGCCATTTTGCAAAAGCTGAAAGGTTCTTTTATCGGTCATTGGAATCAGCGCAATATCAAGCGCAGACTCATTCTGTAAACGTCTTTGTTTATTAACAATTTTTAAAGCATTATCAATGATGGTTAAGTTTCTTAAACCCAAAAAGTCAAACTTAACCAAGCCAACTTCTTCAACATCTTTTTTGTCAAACTGTGTTACTAGTTGTTTGGTACCTTCTTCACAATACACCGGTGAGAAGTCAGTCACCTTAGAAGGTGAAATCACCACCCCTGCTGCATGCTTACCGACACTGCGCGTCAAACCCTCAAGCTTTAGTGCAATCTTAACAATTTCATCCGCTGTTTCATCTTGTTGGCATAAATCATGCAATGGTGTTTCAGGTGCTGAAGCATCTTTAAGTTTAATCCCAAGATCATTGGGAATTAACTTGGCAATTCTATCGACAAAACCATAAGGCTGCCCAAGCACACGCCCAACATCACGCACTACGGCTTTGGCTGCCATCGACCCATAGGTAATGATTTGTGAAACACTCTCGCTACCATATTTTTGTGCAACATACTCAATCACACGATCACGACCATCCATACAAAAATCAATATCAAAATCCGGCATCGATACCCGCTCTGGATTTAGAAAACGCTCAAACAGCAAACCATAAGGAATCGGGTCAATATCGGTAATCTTAAGCGCGTAAGCAACTAACGATCCAGCACCGGAGCCTCGCCCTGGACCGACAGGAATATCATGATCTTTTGACCATTGAATAAAGTCTGCAACGATTAGGAAATACCCAGGAAATCCCATCTGGCAAATCACATCAATCTCAACTTGCAAGCGCGCTTTATAACTTTCGATAATGGCGGATCTATCTTCATCTTTTTTACCCATCAGAATAAAATCAAAACGCTCATCCAATCCCTTAAAAGACACTTCAGCAAAATACTCAGCTTCCGTCATCCCCTCTGGGATGTCAAAACACGGTAACACCGCATCACCTAAATTAAACGTGACATTAGCATTTTGTGCAATGTATACACTATTGCTTAAACTTTGCGGGATATCCGAAAATAGCTCGCACATCTCATCTGCTGAGCGCAAGTATTGTTTAGGCGTGTATTGACTTTTACGTGTTTGATCTAACAAGGTATAGCCTTGATAGATACCCACACGTACCTCGTGATCCGAGTACTCCTCTTCATTTAAGAAACACACATCATTGGTTGCCACCACAGCAACTTGATAATCTTGTGCTAAGGCAACTGCTTTTTGGATATAATCTTCCTCACCATCATGACCAATGCGTTGAAGCTCGATAAAGAAGTTTTCTTTTGGAATAAGTTTAAGATACGCCTCTAAAATACTTTCTGCTTCAGTATCTTTTTGCGCTAAATAGCTCTGTGCAATTTCACCTTTAAACCCACCGCTTAGCACAAAAACATGTGTAAAATCAAAGCTTGCTAACGTGCTTTTTGGCAGCACAGGAATGCCGTTGACTCTATTGGCATAAAGATAGGCGTGTGAAATCAAATCAACAATGACTTGATAGCCTTGATTATCTTTAGCAATTAACGTTAATGGATAATGCGCACGATCAACCTCAATCCAAATTTCACTACCAAATATCGGCTTAACGCCACTGGCAAGTGCTGCCTTATAAAATTTCACTGCGGCAAACATATTGCACATATCGGTTAATGCAACCGCTGCTAATTTGCGCTTAACGCATTCCTCAAGCAGTGGCTTAATGCGGATAATGCTATCCATCAACGAGTATTCGCTGTGCAGTTTTAAATGAACAAAATTCGCTGGCATGATATCTTCTCTATTTGTTATGTGCCGCTGTAGATATAACAGCTGGCATATTTAACTTCATTAAGCATTGAGATTGCTAGATAACTTTATGAACCATCATTCTAACGATCCAGATAGAAATTGAATAGCATTTTTCAATGAAATCAAACAGACTTTGCTAATTTCCAACGTATTGCAACACTGAGGCCATTTGGCTTAATATTCTCAATCGTAATAATACCGTTGGTTTGATGGACAAGCTCATAAACAATAGCCAATCCAAGACCAAAGCCAGCACTTACACGCGCCTCACTTTGATTATCTGCTTGATAACGCGCTCTAAAAAGAGCATTAGGATCTTCCGCTTCTGGAATTCCTAGCCCATTGTCTTGTATAGATAATATGACAACATCTTTAACAACTGTTAGCTTAACCATTATCTTATCTGCAAATCTATTGGAGTTATTAATTAAGTTATACAATATTCGCTTAAAAATTAACATACTCCCAGTCACAATGACATTTCTATCTAAACCTTCATAGCTGATGTTAATTTCTTGAATTTGATACTCTTCAACAATCACCTCAGTAAGCGAGTTTAGCTCAATAGCTTCGAAGCTTTGCTGCGTTGTTGAACCAACTGTTAATATTTCTTTAATCATTTGATTCACTTCATCTATATCTTTAAGACTATTAACAACTTCTGTTGACTGCCCTAATGTGTGCAAACGATAATAAATACGCGTCAATGGCGTTTTCAAATCATGAGAGATTGCTTCTAGTGTTTTGATCCGTGTATTCATCAGATCGGTAATACGATTTCTTAACAGCCCAGCAAGGGAAGTACTTCCATTTAAAACATCTTTCAAAACGCTTTTCCCCTTAGGGATATGCAACTCTTCTAACACATTATGTGCTGCCCGAACAGACTTATATAGCCGATAAACAATTAGTCCTGATATCAATAAAAGTAAAATGATGAAAAGACTCAACGCTATGCGCCCTCCAATACTAAATAGCATATAACTATAGTTAGGCCTCACCTGCACGTTTAGCCATAAATTATCCTTAATATAAATAGATAAGTTACCATTTTTTACTTGATGATTATCCAAATATTTTTGCAGAGCATCTTTAGTTTTCACATGAAGCTCTGGCTCATAGAGAGGCTTAGGTGAAATATCAAGATCAAAGTAAAAATTATCAAAATATATATTGGCATAATGCGCTTTAGTCATTAGATTACTAAACACACCTTCTTCGTGTGTTTTGCCATAGTTTACAATATCCATAATGGTCCAAACAACACGATGATGAACATTAATTTTCACCACTTGAGTCACTTGTAGATACGTATGAGATACTAAAATAGCTATCGCTAAAACAAAGCTGCTAACAATCAATAAAGGAAAGCGCATTATTCATAGCAGGTGGCTCTGCCCATCTTTGAGATATTTACATCTGATGCTAGCATATAACCTTTATTATGAACAGTTTTTATCATAGCTGGTTGCTTAGGATCTTGCTCAATTTTCTTACGTAATAAACTGATACGCACATCAATACTTCTATCATATACATTCCGCTTGATATCCTTGAGCTCCTTAATCAAAAAATCACGTGATAAAATTTTACCTGGGTTTTTTAATAATAGGCGTAAAAGCTCGAAGTCCGAAGTAGACAAAGAGTAACTAATGCCTGAGGGTGACTTTAAACAAAAGGTTTTTGTATTAAGCTCCCAACCATCAAAATGATAAATGACAAAACCTTCAATACTCGTTTCACGCGATACAGACTTATTATCGACAGTCATGCCCGATGTACGCCTTAAAATAGCTTCACACCTTGCCACAAGTTCAGCAGGGTTGATGGGTTTAGTGATGCAAGCATCAATCCCAGAGTTAAATGCCAAAACAAACTTTGTTGGACGAATATCATTATCATCCAAGCACGTCATCATGATAATTGGAGTATTACATACCGTGCGAATTCTTTCACAAACAGAAACCCCATCTAGCTCCGGCATAATCAAATCTAGCAATATAATATCAAAACTATTTTCTGTCTGAGATAAATACACATCAATGTCAACCCCCGTCTTTCTTGTCTTAACCGATATACCAAAATAATCTACTAGATTTCTTTTTAAACACTCAGAAATAACCTCGTCATCATCAATGATTAATAAACTACTCAGCTTCGACAACTTAAACTCTCCCTATATTTTTTATCTATACGTCAGTATAAAAACATACCTACACTAAGTCTATATCAACACTACATTTATGTATAAAAAAAACCCAACAAATAATGGGCTCATAATCCTTTAAAAGGCATAACTCCAGCATTTTTCGAAACTAAAATACGAGAGTATTTACGCAATAGTTATATGCTCATCATAAACCAAGCAACAGTAATACAATGTGAAATTTTATATATTTTTGTAAATCAGATACCTTGATGTAAAGTTTGCTTCTAAATATGACGATTACAATCACCATAACACATGCAGGCATTACCTCTTTTGTCTTTATAACACTTTAGTTTAAAAATATTAATATTTAATAAAATACAATAATAACTTATTACTTTACAAAAAAATAACTTTAGAAATAATTAATGGTGCGAAACATAACTATTATGTTTTGCATACTTAGGGCTTAATGGCTAATAGTTTGCATCAGCTAGGAAACACTTAAAAGATACGTAATCACTAGACGATGGAAACTAAATCAGATGGATTTCAACTTAAGGTTTTAACAAAAATCCATCCAAGCTGTTTTGTATTTGATATAGACAAAATTTTGGAGATATAAACTATGAAGAAATTAATTCTTGTTGTTTTGGGATTTATTGCAGTTAGCAGCACCTTTGCATATGCAGGCACTAAAGCAAGATCTTGTGACTTTAATCCCGCACCGGATTATGGATCTAATTACTTTAGATGTGAGGTTGATGGTTGGGGAGACACAACATTAATGGCAGATTATCATTACATCACTGCAAGTAACATAGGAGGTAATGCAGGGGATCTTAAAAATTTAACATGTAGTTTCTATCATGCGCAGCTGAAAGATAAATTTCCTAGCACTAGCGATTATGAAGTGACGATGCAAGGCAATGTTAATTTCAATTTAAAAGCTCTGCGACAAAAGCCTCTATATGTCGCAAACCAAGTGTTAGCTGTTTCTGTTAGTAGCGAACAATCATCTAGAATGGGCATAATTTGCCATACAAACCCTTAATTTACTCTGCGTATGTAGTTTCTATGCGATCGAAGACAGAGCACCACGGGTTTGCCCATGAGTGAATAGATACCCCCGGGCTTACCCTCAGGTATCTATACATATTTGCGAATTTTTTTGTGAAGATACATTAACTATAAGCTTGGCAACTAGAGCTATGACCTGCAGTTCAATCGCCAAAAAACATCAAAAACTTCTTCGACACTTAACACAGCAAAGTGATTTACGAACAGTATAGAGCAAACTACGGTTTTTAAACACTTGGTCAGCCTGACGCTACCACCTATGTTGCAAGGCAAAGTGTTGAACTAGCAAAATGGATAACTTCAGATTAAAAAGGATAAATCAGCTATGAGAAAATATTCAAAAAATATGATAGGTATAGCCATAGGAGCAACCATAGGGGTCTTTAGTTATGGAGCCTCCATTAACCAAGTCCTCAACGAACCAATAAAACCTACGCAATGTCCAACAATAAAAAACCTAACAGGTGGGGATGCATACATACGTCTTACATTGCATAGTGGCGACTACTTTTATTTGTCACAACTGCTTAAAGCTTATGATGTAAGTGCAAGGATGTCTCAAGAAAAAGGAAAAATTAGTAATGAAGTTATATACACTTACCATTTCACCTTGAATGATCTTCGCCCTTGGTCTTTTGATAGCAATAGTCGATTACCTAATATATCACTAGAACCTGCATCGATTTATATTACAGCCAAATGTCTTAATGGAAATTTTTATGCAATTCATGATAACTCTCCTAGCACTGGATTTGACAGTGATCACGTAAAACTTGATGAATACACAGGCAATGGTAGCAATATTCACAATATACAACATAACTCTAATGATGCATTCTTTAACTTTAATCATGACACAATAGGACAAGGAACTATTGGTGATACTAAGATACCCACGTCAGCATCAGTGCAGTATACGATTTACTTTCAAGGTCACCAGAAAAATTCAGTCCATTAATCACATCCAAATTATCATAAAAATAAGCAATTACATAGCCAATAACAACTACCATACATACTACTGATAATATATAAAAAATATAACCTGAAATTGGGATAGTATCATTTGCTGCATCTTGCTGAGCATTAAAGATAGCTTCAGCATGCCTGACTCTAATGATCAATCCAACAACAACCCCAACGATAATTGCAAGCATTATTTGAGACACCGGCACCATAACAACATCAAAGCTTAACAAACTTTGTATGAAACCAACGACAAGCGAGAAAACAATCACCATAACCAACGGGTTATTATATTGCACCTTGATTATCTGTACGCAATGATATATCAAGCGCAAAGATAGTCCTACGATAATCACACTAATCACTATCCCCCACTCATAAAAAATCATAAGCCATATATTGTAAGGCTCGGCAATAAAAGCATGCCATGATAGATAAGATAGCATTGAATGCATAAGAGCTACCACAGCCAAAACAGGGTGTAATAAAAATCGCTTAAATGCTGAAACATATGAGTTTAATTGCTCAGCATAATGCCTATACTGCCCTGAATAAATTGATATCTTTATCAGTGAATGATGCTTTACTAAGCAACAACACAGGTAGCTTAAAACGGCAAACATAAGACCTAGCAACATTCCCCTTAAATATTGAAAGAAAATACTGCGAAAGCATAATAAACCTATAATGCTAATCGCTATCCATTCAACTAAAGCAGCTTTTGACCCCGTGATGATTAAAAAATACCAACCTATACTTGTTGTCGCTAACCCAAGCACTTGTCTTATTTGTTTTACTTTTTTTATTTTATTTTTTCCTTGCTGATGGATAAAAAAACAACCGATCAATGGCAATATTAAACTGACATATTGATCTAAAAAATGAAGCCGTGGGACTAAAATAACTGGCTTATGGTTATACAAGCTAATAAACAGTTCATTTGGTTCCTGTATGATTCCATAGCCATTTATTATTATCAAGATAGCTAAGAGCCAAAAACTCAATCCGCAAACTACAATAAGAGGCAAAATACTTCTATCACCATAGTTTATAACCAAGACCACAAAAAACAGTGCCAACATAATAAGAGCATAACTCATTGCCAACATCAGCAATGAAAAGTTTGCATAATCTGTGTCTAAAGCCAAGACCAAACCTGATATAAAACACAATCCAACTAAGATGCTTGTTTTATAATAAGTCGCGCAAATAAAACTGATCGACTGTAAACTGGTTTTGCTAAATAGTGCAAACAATACTAGACAGAAAATAGTAAGCTGAATTAGTCTGTGCTCGTTATAAAAGTTTAGTTGATTAATCTGGAAAGGTATGACGATGGCAAAAAATACTACCATTAACACTAAGCTATACCACAATAAGAAGCTACTTTTTAGATAAAGCCACAAGCAACCTATACATTTTTTCAATGCGTGCATAGCCCTCTGCATGCCCATTAACTCCTAAATCTAAGTTATGAATGATTAACCCAAGGTCGACTTAAGCAGTTATAAATGTTCATTTCCCCTGATAATAATCCTTGCTGAAAAGGTGTTCTTTTGATTGTTGACTGGATTTTACTTGGCGTTATTAATACAATTTTATAGCGTCTAGTCCATTTGCGAATCGTCGGCATTGCAAAACCCGTTATCTCTGAAACTTGGCAATAACTAAGCTTCATATTTTGAAAATCCAGTAGAACTTCCTTGGCTGATTTACCGAAACGTTGACACATCATAGTTTCAAAATTTGCCCCGTATTGATTTACCGCTGGCATACACCCTCCTCAATTATTGTTCGCTTACGTTACAAACGCATCTTAAAACACTTCATGGAATTGCTATTTGCGGAGCAGCAAAACAAATATGTTACTTATTGTTTGGGGTCAATAGGCATCACGATTATTTTACTGCTCAACCTCGTTAAAAAGATGCTACTGCCTGCAGGGTAATCTTACCTTGGTATTCTCCTGAAGGCGCATCTGCTAAATTTGGTGCCACTATATCTATATTTGTCAAAGCATATTCAAAACCATCTGGCTTCACAGTGACTTGTTCAAAAACAGGTTTATCAGGTAATAATAACGATTTTATAACGGGCGTGATCTGACCTGTCTCTGCTGATAAGGAAATAATTAAAGGGTTCATCACAAGATTTGATTGACTCAATGATGGCGATTTTACTAAAGTTGCCATATGCGTATTCGCCATAGCACAGTATGACTGTCCAAGATAGGTCGTAGTATATTCACAGCTTAGGTGAAATTTCACCTTGTCATACTGCAAAGTATTACTTTTATATTGTAAGCTTAAATGTGCTTTTGTTATGTAATCATGACTAGAAATGTCTTTCACCAAATGTACCACTGTATCTCGACTTTGAATGCCATTTTTAAGAAGCATCAGCGACATCATTTTCTGAACAGAGATAGTAAAGTTATTTAATACAACCGTATTTATACTATCTGTTAAGGGATGCATGACACCATCAATCATAAGCTGCGATGGCATAAGATTGACTTTAAAACTCACAGGAGAAACCAAACGATAATCTCCCGCGCCTAACTTTAATGCCTCACTGGCAGGATAAGGCGTAAGATAAAGCGCACTTAATTGTAAGGCAAGATTTTTATTAGTACCCGCAGCTGATGTGATACGAAAGCCCTGATAACAGCTATTTAAATGAATAAACTGTGCAAGCCCTGAATGTATAAGATTACATTTATCATCAGTTAAACGTCCTAAACCTGCTAGAAAGTGATATTCACTACCAACTAACGCTAATTGTAAGGTGACAACCCTTCCTGTTTCAATGCTTTCAAATTGTGCTTTTACAGGAATGATCAAATTCTGCAGACTATCGGCTTGTAGTATCGCATTTGTTTGTGTTCTGACTTGCCAAATAAATGACTGTGGTAGCCTAATTTGTGTTGCTAAAGGGTAGCGATTAAGCATCATGATATTACGACTACCTGAGGCTAGTGATGTTCTATCTGCATTATAATATGCGCTGGCATTAATATTCAGCGTATGCGTATCTATATTCTGACAAATCTGAGCATTGGTTCCACTAAGTAGATGACAATGATCTGCTGGAACTAATGAAAGCATTTGGTGCTGACTAAAAGAATTCGCCATTGCAGGATGTGATGTATAAGACAGCATAGTAGGCAATGCCGTAGGTTTATTAACTCTAGCCATTGCTGGTGTGAATGCTTGCATACTTGCTGCTTGGGCATATGAGAAAGACCAACACCCAAGTAACATCCCCATACAAATGACCATGTATCCCATCATCAAGCTTATTAGCTTATTTTTGACTGTTGTCCTGGAGTGAATGGTAAAGTCTATTTGATTAAACTGCATGATTTTCCCCATTAAGCTCTTTGTTTATCTTCGTATTCGTATTGATATCTAAATATCTTGCCAGCATGTCACTTGCCAAGGTAATGGGGTTATGCTCATCATATTGTTTCTTCAGCCTAAGCGCTTCGTGTGCTAATGCAATGGAAGCACAATGAATAACTCCAAGCCAGCTTCCTTGATGCAACGTAGCAACTTGCTGGGCTGTTAAGTGATAGTTACAGTGATGATGATCGCTATCGACAATATGTAAGACAGGGTCTGTTTTGTCCATTTCAATATCAAAAAAACCACTGCCATCACTAACGCTTACATTTGATTGGTTACTAACATTAGCATACTCAAGCGGCTTATCCTCCACCATAATTTGACCTAACACCTGAGTAACCGCTGTAATATGCCGTGTTGTTCCATATATATTGCCAGGATATAAAACAAAATCATCATCAAAATGCTTCCATACAAGCTGCTGATCGCTGCTGTCTCCATCTAGAAGATAAGCATGATAGGGTTGATATGGTGATAAAGGAATATAGTTTCGCCCACTATGTACAGGATAAAACGCGCCATTAATAACCATGTTCATATCAGCATCATCTGCACCTTCTAAGTTTAGCAGCATGCCGCTATCACCTTCATCTCCACTTGCTGCCAAACCATGACTATTGGCAACAAAACTACCTTGCAACGAGCCATTGAGCGATTGTGTGCGTGTTGGATTAAACTGTGCTTGTGCATTTAAATTACCCTGTAACCAACGATGATTAAAACCTAGATCACTATAAACAGTCGTCGTACGATCAGAATTATCATCGGCAGCTTTTGAATAGCTTGCCCCAACATCAAAAGAAGAAATGGTATCTTCTGCATCCAATGCTGGCGTAAAGGTCATATTATTATCCGATGAACGTGTATAAGGATGATACGTCGAGTTAAGATTAATGCTCGAACCATTCTCAAAGTTATAACTTAGCGTCAAACCAACACTATAATCAAAACTTCTTCCTGTGACGTTTTCCCCAGTTTGATCTTGCCAAGTGGCATTGATATTTCCTGTAATATAAAATCCATAATCTTGAAATAAAGTTAACGAATAATTGGCATTATAATTGGGTCTATGCTGTCGTATATCATAACTGGCATTTAATCCCAAAGCGCCAAAATTTGACAACCCTAAAGAAAGATTAGCACCAATTTGTGATGCATCAAATGAAAAAGGAGAGCGTGCTGTATTGCTCTTGCCGGTCTGATTATAATAAACACCACCACTTAACCAATCTGTAAATGCCTTATTTGTGTTGACATTCACCCCATATCCCCCAGCACTGTCATGTCCGGCAGATGTTGTAATGCTTATCCAAGGGAAACTCACTAAAGCATCTACCTCATAAACACTTAATGCACCTACGGCATAAGCTGCTAGGTTTGTCATAACATATCGGCTGACTACTGCTTTTAAGCTAGCACCTGCATAGGGCAAGCCAAAAGCAGTGGAGTTGATGTTCTGCGCCACGCCAACCCAAAGTGCGAAAGCTGTTTTACTTTTAGGATCAAGGTTTGACATATCAAAAGGCTTATTGACAGTCTGAATGATGGTTCTGATTAAGTCAGATCCTTGATACACCTTAATCTCAACTTGGTAAACACCACTTGGAAAGCTGCTGGTATCTATTTCATGAGAACCAATACCATAACTTTGTACGGTCAATAACTGTGAATTTCGATACACTCTCACCGTTGCTTTTTGGTCCAAAAAAATAATCAAGGGATTGATTGAGCTTGAACCTTTATTCTCGATCATGTTTGTAGTAGAATACCACGCCACACCCAAGGTTCCACTACTATAACCATAAGTCAGATTAAGTGCATTGGAGCTAAAGATACTCCCCGCGTTATTATAACCGATTGACAACGAAGTCTTTTTAAAGTCATGTATCAGCTGCAACTGGCTTAAGCTGCCCTCATTACCATTATCTGTTGTCGACAAATAACCTGCACTATCTAAATGTGTCTTACCAAAACCGGTAATATTTTTAACTGCTAATGAGGCAACAGAATCATACTTCTCATCACCAAAATTCTGCGAGACATTTAGGTTATACTGAAACATGCTCGATAAATAACGCCGATAAGGATCGGGTAAATAGTCGATACCTTGAGACTGCTGATGTGCAAAGAGTGACTGATCAACATAGAAGCTCAGCCGTAGAGTATCCAAATCAAGATTAGCCAAAAAAGCAGGTTGACCCACTTTACAATCAGCTAAACTACTTAGCATTGGTGTACAGTAAAGGATCTGGTTAATCAACATTCCTTTAGTAAAGTGCTTAGCAAGATAGTGCTTGACTTCTGGCTTAAGCTTTAATTGATGAAAGACTTTCTCTAAATCTATCTTTAAATAATGATTTGATAACAACCGCACACTAAAATCACCCAATGGACTATCAGCAAACTGTGCAGTTACCGTAAAATTTGCTTGGGTGAAATCAGCTAAAAACACCTTGGGAATCGCTGACCAATCTAGAGGTTTTATGGTTTTTGGAAAGCTTGCTACCTTAGTTTCTTCCGATAGTTTGGCATTTTCCTTTGTTACGTTTATTTTGCGCTCTTTGATCCTTTTATCCTCTGTGTGGCTATGTCCCTCTTTGAGGATGGGTGAGTTCTGAGAGAAATCATTATGTAATGAGAGATTATAAAGCGCCAATGCCCGCTCATAGGGTTTTGTCAACCACGGCATTCGCATAGGCAGCTTAATCGTTTGAATAAAGGGAGTAGTATCTGTATTAGAATCTGTATGTTCATCGCTCGTTGTCAATACATTTTTTTGCGTTTGCCTATGCATTATCGGTAACGTAGAAACACCATACGCACACGGTAGTGATAACACACTACCTATTAGCAATGACAAACATTTATAGTTAAAAGACATAATACTTCCCCACTAGCATTATAATATAAAAATTTGGTAACTACCCAGCAGCATGATAAGCAGATAGAAAGTGGACCATTTTAAAGCCAGATATATTTGAAAATAAATCAAACTTCTTGTTGAGTGATGATTGTCGAACAAAATTGATTTTATTTAGCTCTGTTTTTCTGTGCATTTTTAGACCTACCGAGTAAAATTTAAAACAAAGCACACAACCTTAAAATTCGCTTTTAAAAACCATATGAATCACCATTGATAGAAACAGTTTTCGCTTAGAACACTGCCATGGTAATAAGCTATCTATGCAGTTGAAGACAGAGCAGCACGGGTTTGCCCGTAGGTATCTATCGATATCCTATTTTAAGAATCACATATTCTATGGATCACAGGTGCATTAATAACCTATTACCCCCACCCTTCCTCTGTAATTGTCAAAGTAATCTGAGCTCTATAATATCCTTTAAATTTTGAATCTGCTAGATCATACCCTGAACTAGTATTATCAACTCCTGCCATATAACCAAAAGCGATATAGCCAGACTGATTTGCTGCAATGGTCTGTTTATATGTATAGCCCTTAGAGTTTTGAGCTGAAGTTGCTGAAGCATTCCACTTATTAGGAGTCCAGAAACTACGACTAAGTGCTGTACTAGTTATATCAGATGGCAATTGATTTACAGAACCAACCTCAAGTTTATTGCTTGGCGGCATATATATAAAAGAGCCAATATGATAGGGGCTAACATTCCCATACCCATCTAAGGTACTTACGTTAACTGTAAGTTTAAAAGTGGTTAATGGCTTACCAGAAGATGGATTACTATCATATACTTCCAATACTGTTTGCTCAAGAAAGGATGAAAGTTTAGTTGGTTCAGGGTTAGCTGCTGTAACATTAGCACATAGCCTATAATCGTTATAAGTTGTCACAAATGGGGTATAATCAGGACAGGTTATTTGACCTTGTGAATCAATTTGACCGTTATTCCAAAGACGAAGACCTATTTCAGGATTCATGTGATAGCTTGCAATAACGTCTATTTGCTGACTATTTGAAGCACCACTCACTACAGTAGAAGGCACTGCCAGCGCCGCTGTAGTCATACTTAATGTTAAAAAACCTATTAATACTAATTTTGTTTTCATCTTTACTCCCCTTATAGCACATTGGTAAATGTTGGTGTAACTGTGATAGTTAACTGACCTTTAAAGCTATCCATAGACCAGCTACCGACATCCGTATTAGTAGCTTCACCTAGAATCGCCACTGGCAAGATGATTGCTTTGGATTGATTAGCTGAACTTATGGAATATGTTGGTGAACCGCTCAAAGGTACGACACCTTCAGCTTCAAGATTCTGATAATAGGAAGGAGGCAAAGCATTTCCTAAGCCTTTAGGATCAAAAGTAATTTCACTCTGATCAACAGTATTAGCCGCACCATAGACCTTCGCTGATATTTTTTGACTAGTGTGAGTTTTACCCACAAGTTCAGCGTCATCATTAGCTGAAAGCTTAATACTACTAAACTGTATTAACCCTGTATCTCCCGAGTCATAAATCTCTACTGCTCCCATAGCATTTAATTGTGAAAAATCACTAAATTTCGTTGGAGCATCTTGCAAAGTACTAATCCCCCCCCAATAAGTATCAGTGGCACCAGTCGAACTTTTTCCTCCCAGATTGAAAGCTACTGTTCCTCCTGCAAGGTTATTCCCCACAAAATAACGAATACTCACCGCAGGTGGTTGCGGATTACCAATCGTTGCATTAACAATTAGGTTAGTAGATGCCGAAAAGGCACTACTTGCAGCACCTATAGCCACTATTAATAATGGTATTTTTAAAGCACTTTTCATTTTTCTCTCCCATAGATTAGGCATAAAGTTAAACATTACCTACATTAAGGCTTAGGCATACCTCCCCAAAAAAATAACTATTTCTAATGAGCAATTAAAAGATACCTTCTATCTTGCTCCCCTCCTTTGCTGACAATTAAGCTAACTTTAGATTTATACTCTGAAAGGTCTAAGGTACGAGTTTGATCCGGATACAATCTAAATTGATGACTTACGTAACCCTTGCCGCAAAATAACTCTACAAACTGCCCAGCTGCAATCATGTGTTTTGATTTCAATATAGGCTTACTAAGAATATGACTCCCTATACATTCCCCACTAAAATCAAGCAATAACAATGCATTGCCATCATTTTTAATTTGAACGGTATTATGTGTTTGCTTAAGACTATAGTGATAATCTGGTTCTTTAGGTTCTACAACTACTGCTGTCGAGACGCCCATGCCAATTGTAGTTACTGCTGCTAATTTCTTCTGTTGCTCATCACTGACATCAAAACCATACTTCTTACTAGGAATAACCGGTTGAAAATCAATACGGTAAAACCCAAGTTTATTAAGCTTATTTCCTTGCGGCATAATCAGATTAACCGCCACCTTATGTTTAGGCGCAAGTACAATATGCTGTTTGGTTGGCAATATACTTTCAGCCATCTCTTTTGGTGTTAATAACACATCTTTTTCTTTGTGCTTCCCTTTACCAAAAGGATTCTCTGCCTTGTATATCCTGACGATATAATACAAAACTGCTGAACAACTATTATTTGTAATTGTTTTAGTAAGCTCCATTTTGCCATCTTTATCTTTATGCCAATAATCAAACAAACCATTAACGGCAATCCCCCCAGAGCAGTCCTTATATGGCACAGCCTGAACTGTTGTAAACGCCATAGCTCCTGCAAGAACACATGCAGATAGCTGTGCTTTTCTTATTGCATTTGTCACATTAAAATATTTTTTTAGTTTACCCATAGACTTTATTATCAACATTGATACCACCCCAAAAAGTTAATCATCCCATTGTTGTTTACAAAAATTGAAAGCTTGATGAATGTCATTAATAGAACAACATCAACCTAGCCCCTCCTCCAAGGCACTCCCCCTAGAGCAAGGTCATTAAAACCCATCTAAAAGTAAATTTGCGTCAAATAATGTAAATATATGTAAATGTTATAGCATATAAATTTACATATATTTACACTTGATTACGTGGGAAACAATAAAATATTGAGAGGCTATCTACTGCTCGCGAATAATCTTAGTTCTAGGGGGCGTTTATCTTTCAAACCAAAGTTAATATAAGGAAAACATATGAAAAAACAAATTATGATGACAACGATCACAGGAGCCCTGATATGCGCATCTTCCTTAGCAATAGCAAATGCACGTTCAGGGCTTGTTGTTGGCGGTCAAATTGGTTATGCGAAACCTAATGTGCAATGGAACAGCATCAATTCTTCTGATATTAAAAAAGGTAATCTACTTTTTGGCGCACACATTGGCTTTGATGTCGCCTTGTCAAATTACTTATCTTTTGGACCTGAGGTTGGTGTATTTTATAGTAATAATTTATCCAAGATTAGCTCTTCAGGAGACACCGATAAAGTCAGCAACCTCATTGTACCAGTATTAGCTGATATCAAGTTGTATACACCGATTGGAATCAACTTCTTTGCTAAGATGGGGGTTTCTTATGTTAACCCTTCTGCAAGCAAGACCGGCTCCTCTTATTCAATCAATTGGAAAAGTAGTTGGAACTTCACTGCGGCTGCCGGTGTTGGCTATCAAATTGGACCGGTGAATATTTTTGCACAATATATGCATATCTTTGGCAAAGATGGTGTTAGTGTAGATGGCAAAAAAGGTACAGGCTACGCCGCTAAAATCGATGCGATTACTTTAGGTTTAGCTTATACGTTCTAAATGACTAAAATCTTTCTTTTGCAACTGACTATACTGTGCGCGGTCTTAGTCATTGGGAATGTGTTGAAGCATTTTGTTGTAGATTTGGCGTATTGATTTGCAGACAATAGTCAGCTCTATTATCAAAAATGAATACGCCAAAGATGCTCAAAAGTCAAAATAAAGGGGGATCAGCTAGTGAAATTCGTCGCATACGTGCTATTGGTAATTACCACTATAGTATGGGGACTTGGCTTTGTTGCACAAAAATATGCCATGGGCACAATGCAACCCTTCTTTTTTAATGCGATACGCTTTAGTATCGGTGCTGTTGCACTTATGCCCATGGCATTATGTTTTAAGAGTAAACACAAACACCCCAAACAGTTAGATTGGCAAGAGTTACGTACGGGTATTATCTGCGGTGTTATTTTGTTCACCGCAGCAACCATGCAACAAATTGGTATCTGTTATACCACAGCAAGTAAAACAAGCTTTATTACAGGCATGTATATTGTACTGGTTCCAATACTTGGACTTCTGCTGTTCAAACAAAAAACCCGTAAGCTTATTTTTGTGACCACCTTAACAGCATTGGTTGGACTTGGGTTATTGGTACTAAATAAAAACCTGACGATTAAACTTGGTGACAGTATTGTCTTTATTGGTGCTATATTTTGGGCATTACACGTGCTTTATATCTGTAAAGTCTCAGCCAAATATAATGCATTAAGACTCACGATATACCAGATTATGATTGCCTCATTGATTAGTTATTTTTTTGCATTTATGTTGGAAAACATCACCATTAAAAACATCTATTTATCCGCTGTACCATTACTATACTCTGGTATTTTAGCAACAGGTGTTGCCTACCTTTTTCAAATTATTGGTCAGCGCTATGTCTCCTCAACAAATGCGGCGTTAATCCTTAGCTCTGAATCGGTTTTTGGCGCACTTGGCAGTATGGTTATTTTAGGAGAATCGCTTTCCATAATACAAATTATCGGCTGTATAATTATGTTTTTGAGTATCATTATCGCTCAACTGATTCCAAACACTTAATCCATTACTAGCCATCGTAAATCATTTTATGAGCGGTATAGATATCTTGTAATTAGCTAAAGCATTTCCCAAGGTCACTATACGATGTTGAAACTAAGGTGGCTTTAATAACTGCTGAAGATGGCATGCTTTGCTTTACTATAAAAGGTACTGATGGTTGATATTTAGTATTAACTAAGGTTATTTTATTCTCCCCTTTACTAGGTGAACTCAACGCCACAATTATAGATGATAATGATTTACCACCAAAGCTACTGTCAAAATGATGTGGGGTTGTGTCTGTAAATGCAAGTGTCGGAGTCTTAGGGTCAACTGACCTAGCTATCTTTCCACAATACCATTCCATATTAGTTTTACCATTTTCTTGGTAGAAAAAAGTAAGTGCAAATTTATAGTTTGCAGCTCCAACAGTCGCCCCCTGAAAATTAATCCCAATAACCTTGCTGGTGATATCAGCATATGACATTGTACAAGATAGAAACATCATAGATAGTATTAAGTATTTTTTCATTGTTTTACTCCTTTTAAATGACTTAAAGCCCATGTTGTAAGGCTGTTTATTACACACAAAGGAACCCACTAAGCCATTTATTGTTAGACAAATATTTGATTTTTTTGATATTAACCTGACGTTACGCATTTTGCTTGCTCAATACCTTACCTTGAAAGCCTAACACCTTCTCTTGCAAAAAGATGGTAGTGCAGATTGCATGCAGCGTTTTATTTCTCTAAAAATATGTAACCTCAGACATTAAGATGATTCATGGGATATTGATCAAGTATCCACAAGGATTAGATTACCCTAACATATCTGAAATGCAATTTAAAATATGTTATGAATTATTAAGGAATATTAAACAATGTAATGAACTGGGTTTCTTACACAACTGGCGTTTTGCACTTAGCAATTTTTTTTAAATATCATCTTGTCTGCTTCGTAACCACCCCTTTGATAATCGGTTATTTTTTTGCGATACACTGGCGAGATATAACATTGCCAGACTTTATTGAAATCGGTTAAATCTGAATACGCTAGCAATACTTCGTCAATATACTGCATCACCCGTGGTAAATAACACAGGTAATTTTTGCGTTTATTCTGAATATCTTGGCGTGTAAAAATACCCAAACATTTCAAGTGGCGTTGTAAGCCCATCAAATCAAACCAGCGCCTAAACTTAGGCAATGTTATTTCTTGATTAAGCAAACCCTGCTCAATTGCCATGCGATGACATGACACCACACTTTGATCAACTAACTGCTTTGGTAATGTTAAATAGCAGTCTTTTAATACCGATACTAAATCATAGGTAATCGGACCATTCACTGCGTCCTGAAAATCAATGAGCCCTAATGTTTGATCCGGCAAACACATCATGTTTTTACTGTGAAAATCTCTAAACACAAACACATTGGGCTGCTCAAGTGCATTAGCAACAAGAAGCGATTGCAGTTGATGATAAGGCGCCTCCAATAGATGCAAGGTCTCCGCATCAAGTCCCAACCATTGCCAAAACCAAAGCTTCATCACATCAAGTTCAGAGGCAAATTTTGTTTTTTCATAATTAGGGAAAAGCGCTTTATCAATCTGCCAGAACTTTGGAATCAGTGCCAGAACCTGATCATATTGCTTAATATTTTTTTCAGCATTTTTTTCAGCACGCACTGCATGATAAAGCTGAGTATCACCAAAATCATCCAATAATAAAAAACCACTTTCTTGGTCATAGGCATAACACTCTGGTGTTTGCAAATTAAAGTGGCGCAAAAGGCGCGTAACTCTAAAGAACACATCAGGTTTCTCTCGATCCAATGGCGCATCCATCACGACATAGCTTTTATTTTCAAGATTAACGCGATAGTACTGGCGAAAACTGGCATCACCAACAATTGACACCAAAGTTGGTTCCACATTTGGAAATAGTCCTTTTAGCCACTCAATAATCTGTAAAAATCTAGATTGCACGACTTTTTCCTAGAAATCTAACAACAACGCGATAGAATAGCAGTAGTTTTGGTTTGATGAAACCTAGAATTCCTAGCAAATAGGCAAAAGGATAATATTTATTCAATGAACAAGTTTACAAATTTACACCGAAAAATTTTGCATTTGGCAATGCTTTGCGCCATCCCTGGTATTGGACTAAGCAAAATCACCATTGAAAATCCTTTGCAGAAATCTTGGCAATGTAGCGCTGACGGTGATACGTGGAAATGCGTTGAAGTTAACAACAATAATGCAGACTTATTTAAAAAAGGTGTATTACCTAAAGAAAAGAAACAAATTATTGCTGATGCTTTAGGCTGGGTACCAACCAACGATCCCAACAATATTTGTGGCGGTTACTATTACCAATCCCCTATTAATAAAAACCCCTCTGATGAAGCCAAAATCAATGCCCAACAGTATCAATACGCACGTAGTGGCACGATTACTGCGGAAGGTGCCGTTGAAGTAAACAAAGGCAATCAATACCTTGCTGCTGACAAGGCTGTTTTAAAACAAAACAAAGACAAAAAAATCGACCAGATTGACTTAACCGGTAATGTTAACTTGAGTCAACCTGGGCAGCTGGCAATTGGCTCACAAGGACAAGCTAACATCAGCACTAATACTGCAACACTTGATGATACCTACTACTTAATCCGCGTACGTGAGAAACCAGGTGGCTCAATGGCAAACTTAACCTCTGATGAAATCGATAACAAAGCAAACAATTTCACGGGTTACGCCCATGGTCATGCCAATAAAATTATTCAAAAAAGCAAGACAGATTACACGCTACAAAAAGCAACCTATGCCACAGATAACCCTTACGGCAATGACTGGATGATGAGCGCGACAACTATTGACCTTGATCGAGCATCAGGGCTTGGCACCGCTTATAACACATTGTTTTATGTAAAAGATGTGCCTATTTTATATTGGCCATATATGACCTTCCCAATTGATAACCGTCGACGCACTGGTTTCTTATATCCAACAGCAGGCTACAATAGCAACTCTGGCTACTATTTATCGACACCTTTTTATTGGAATATGGCACCCAACTATGATTTGCTATTAACGCCAACCATTTATAATCACCGCGGAATCTTACTAGATGGTAACTTCCGCTATCTAACTGAAACGCAAAGCGGCAATCTTGATGTGCAATACATGCCACATGACAGACGTAATAACACTGATCGCAAAGCATTTTCTTTTACTGACAATGGTCAATATGGCAAGAATTGGTCAAGCTATATCAACTACCAATATATTGGTGATAAAGATTTCTACAATGATTTTGATAGTGACAATATCGGTCTTTCAACACAAACTTTACTTGATCGCCAGGCATCGGTTAGTTACAGCGACTCGCACTGGAATTTTAATACCACAGTACAATCATACGATGTCATTGATGATACAATGTATC
This sequence comes from Cysteiniphilum marinum, assembly GCF_014857925.1. Taxonomy (GTDB): domain Bacteria; phylum Pseudomonadota; class Gammaproteobacteria; order Francisellales; family Francisellaceae; genus Caedibacter; species Caedibacter marinus. The sequence continues at coordinate 39,568 of NZ_JACYVZ010000019.1, forward strand.
TGGCAAACCGGCCTTATTCAACCTTGCCACAAATCAATGCCAACGCAACTTACCCGGGACTCCTACCACACATGGATTTCAACTGGGATAATCAGTTTACCTACTTTACTAAACCTAGCTTAAATGGCGTATCACAAGTTGGGGGGCAACGTTATTATAGCGCGCCGAAAGTAAGCTTTCCTTTCCAGAAAAGCTGGGGCTTTTTCACACCATCACTGACGCTATCTGAAACAGCGTATACCTTGCAAAATAGGAGTGCAGCAAGCACAACTGGTTTCAGTCAAAACCAATACCCTGAACAAAACATCATTAGAAGTTTGCCCATTATCAATATTGATACCGGCTTATACTTTGATCGCAAGTTTAGCTTCAACAATCATAATTACACGCAAACGCTAGAACCACGACTATTCTATACGTATATCCCGTATCAAAACCAAAGCAATATTCCATTATTTGATACATCATTAAGCAATTTTAGCTACGCATCTTTATTCCAGAGCAATATTTTCACTGGGATTGATCGCATTAATAATGCCAATCAAATCTCTTATGCACTTGAGACTTCGGTTAATGATCAAGATACTGGTATGAGCGTGTTAAGTGCCGGTATTGGGCAGATTCTTTATTTTGCTGATCGCAAAGTGTCATTATGCTCCGGCACAAATACTAATTGCGCTAACTCGTATGTACCTTTTCACGACAGCTCTACTTCTGATATCGCGGCATTTTTTAACTATCGCTTTTTACCACACTGGCAATTAATGACCTCAGGCACTTACAACCCGATCAACAACAATGTCGACTCGCAAACTTACCAAGTGCAATACATGCCGGATAGCAACCACATCTTTAATGTGGCATACCAAAATATCAAAAATAACTACGCAGCTTTAACACCTGCGCAAATTCAAGCAGGCACCTTACCCGACCCATTGTCACAAGTAACTGTTTCAAGCATCTGGCGCTTAACACCACATTGGTCAGTCACCGGTCTTTGGAGCTATGCATTTAATTCAAGACATACAACAAATATGTTTGCAGGCATTCAATACGATGCTTGCAGCTGGGCGGTTCGTTTCTTAGCACAGCGCTATGTCAACTCATCAAGTGACCCTAATAATCCAACCAACATCACAGGACCATTGACCAATGCCTTTATTGTTCAGTTTGAATTAAAAGGCTTGGGTGGCAGCAGTGAAAGCTCACTTGATGAACGTCTGACCATGATTCCAGGCTATACACCAAACAGTGGATTTAACTAACGCTGAGAAAGACTATTCAACACTTCGCTATGGGTATATAATGCATGGCATTACAAAGCTTTAGTTGATTTTTTCATGCACTTACGCACTAAATTTATGGCTTTTGCCAGCACACTTGCTCTTGGCACATTGGCATTCGCCAACACCCCTCCCGCCCTATTACAAAAACCGGGCGCCACACATGCGCAAAACACCACCATCAAAGGCAAACATTTAATCAATGGGATTGTTGCCATTGTCAATGATCAAGCGATTACCTTAGATCAGTTAAATATTGAAGTTGCTAAAACCAAAGCACAACTTGATAGCAATCCTAATGCACCAATACCGGACGATCTCACGCTACAGCGCCAAGTCTTGCAACAGTTGATTAATCAGACCATTGCGCTACAAATGGCTAAACGTCAAGGCATAAATGTGACTGACAATGAAGTTAATAATTCAATTGCCGAAGTAACAGCGCAAAATGGCATCACATTGGCACAGCTCAAGCAAAAGCTTAAAGCGTCAAATCTTGACTACAGCACCTATTATCAAACGGTAAAAGATCAGCTCATTATTAATAAACTACAACAGCGTGCCGTTGCAGGTAAGGTTTATATCTCACCAACAGAAGTTGATAAGTATATCAAAAAGCATTTTAGTGATAATCAAACTGAATATTTAGTTAACAATATCGTTTTGTCTCTACCTGACAACCCAACAACTGAAGATCAACAGAAAGTCATTACCGAAGCGAAAGAGATTATTCAATCAATCAAAGATAAAAAAATCACCTTTGCCGATGCTGCTAAGAAATATTCACAAGCAGGCAATGCAAGTAGTGGTGGCTCGCTTGATTGGAAAACAATTAATAAACTACCAAGCATCTATCAAAACGAAGTTGAAGCGCTGCAAAACGGACAAATCAGTGCACCATTTATTGCTAATGGTAGTGTTCAAATTATTGAACTCGCCGACAGTAAAACACCGGAAAGTGCCAAGCACTTTGTTGAACAATATCACGTTCAACAAATCGTCATTAACACGTCTCCAGTTGTTACTGACAATGATGCAAAAGCCAAATTAATGCGCATTTTAACCGCACTTGATAACCACCAGTCATTTAGTGATCTTGCCAAAGCAAACTCTGATGCACTTGATAATGCTGATAGCGGTGGCGACATGGGCTGGATTAGCTTAAATGCTCAACCGTCAGCATTAGCACAAGCAATTAAGGCCGCTAAACTAAAGAAAGTAAGCGCACCTTTTAAAGTAAATAATGGTTGGCAAATCATCGAGGTGCTTGCCAAACGCAAACAAGATGACACGGCTAATTATCAAAAAGAGCAAGCGATGATGGCTTTATTTAATGAAAATGCGCAGCAAGCCTTAAAAACGTGGATGTTATCATTGCGTGATAGCGCGTATGTTGAGATTGTTGATAAAAACTTAAATTTGCCTGAAGCATAAAAACACAAGAGACATTAAATGCATAAAGCCAAAAAGTCTTTAGGGCAAAACTTTTTACAAGATGAAAACATTATTGCCAATATCGTTCGTCAGTCTGGGATAAAGGTAGATGATGATGTGATTGAGATTGGCCCTGGTCTTGGCGCATTAACACGCCATATTCTTAAAACCACCAAAGCCATCCAAGTTATCGAGTTTGATGAAGATGTTATCCTGCCATTGAAAGCAGCTTGCGCGATGTATGGCAAACTTAACATTTGTCAACAAGATGTATTAACCGTTAATTTTAATGATTTTTATCATGGCAAAAAAATAAAGCTCATTGGCAACTTACCCTATAATATTTCCTCACCTATTCTTTTTCATTTAATTAAATATGCCGAGCTTTTCAAAGATATGCACTTTATGCTGCAAAAAGAAGTCGTTGACCGTGTTGCTGCCGCGCCTTCCGAGAAAAACTATGGTCGCTTAAGTGTCATGCTGCAATACCACTTTCAATGTGAAGCGTTATTCACTGTTCCAGCCACCGCCTTTAAACCAGTGCCAAAAGTAGAGTCACGCATTTTACGCTTAACGCCTTATAATGAATTACCATTTATTGCTAATGACTATACACTTTTTGCTAAGGTCGTTAAACAAGCTTTCCAAATGCGTCGCAAGACTTTGCGCAACAATCTCAAATCACTTGTACCCGCGAGTGAACTAGATAACTTACCCGTTGATTTGACACTTCGCCCTGAAAATCTAAACGTTGCTGATTTTGTTAAACTAAGCAATCACATAGGCGCGCTATAAATGGCAAGTTATGTGATTGGTGATGTTCAAGGGTGCTATGCTGAGTTAATGCAATTAATTGATAAAATTCAGTTTAACCCTGACAATGATAAACTTATTTTTGCTGGTGACCTTGTTAATCGTGGACCACACTCTCTTGAAGTATTGCGTTTTGTTAAATCTTTAGGCAAGTCTGCCAAAGTGGTCTTAGGCAATCATGATTTATATCTTCTTGCCATAGCCTATGGTTATTTGCCCACTGCTAAAAAAGACACATTTAGCCCAATTCTCGAGGCTGAAGATAAAAATGAATTAATCCAATGGTTGCGACAACAGCATTTTCTTTGCAGCCATAAAAAACACATTGTCACTCATGCGGGCATCCCACCAATTTGGTCCCTTAAAAAAGCTAAACGCTTGGGGTTAGAGCTTGAGTTTGTGCTACAAACCGATATGTGCTTTCAACTTTTTATGAGCAACCTCTTTGGTAATGAGCCTGATCTTTGGCAAGATAATTTAGAAGCAGTTAATCGTTGGCGCTGCATTGCTAATTATTTCACACGCATGCGCTTATGTGATCAAAATGGTCGTTTGGATTTTTCTTTCAAAGGAGAACTTAAGAAAAAGCCTAACCATCTTGATGCATGGTTTAACATCCCTAATGCCAGAATTGATGCCAAATACACACTTGTTTTTGGACATTGGGCAGCACTAAATGGTGTTAGTAACAACCCACGCTGTATTGCAATTGATACAGGTTGCGTATGGGGTGGCAAGTTAAGCGCTTACTGTATTGATACACAAGAAATTCATCAGGTCGATGCAATTAATTTAATTAAGGAGATCGAATAAATGGCAAAAATACTGGTTATTCATGGACCTAATTTAAACTTACTAGGTCAACGTGAGACGGATATTTACGGCACTGCAACATTAGACAATGTAAATAACAAGCTTATCGAGCTTGCTGAGTCAAAAAAAATGCATTGCAGCTGTTTTCAGTCAAACCATGAAGGCGCAATTGTTGATCAATTGCAACAAGCGCAAGGTAATTATGATTTTATTATTATTAACCCTGCCGCTTATACGCATACCAGTGTTGCCATCCGTGATGCACTCCTTGCCATCAACATCCCTTTTATTGAAACACATTTATCAAACCCTGATAAACGCGAGCTTTTCCGCCACCATTCATACCTTTCTGACATTGCTTACGGCATCGTTTCCGGTATGGGTGCTAAAAGCTATGAACTGGCTATGCACGCAGCAATTGATTACTGTCAACACAATTGTATATAGCAGTTTACAAGATAGTTTTTGGACAACGGCTACGCTTAAAAAGCAAAAACAACACGTGACATTTTGATTATTTGCCGCAACAATGTCTGGTTGGAATGAGTTAAACATAAAGTTAAATCTAAACAAAGGTTAATTAAAACAGATGGATATTCAAAAGATTGAACAACTGATCGCATTGATTGAAAAGTCAAATGTTAATGAAATTGAAATCAAAGAAGGCGAAACTTCCATTCGCATTACCGGCAGTCATCCACAGCCAGTCCAAGCGTTGACACCACAGCAGTTCATTCATCATGCCCCTGCTGCTATGTCACAACAGTCTGTCGCTGCTGAGCCACAAGCTCAACAAGCAACACCTACAGAGAAACCTGCTGAAAGTTTACCACAAGGCAAACATCTTAAGTCACCAATGGTTGGTACTTTCTATCAATCACCTTCACCAGGTGCTGCCTCTTTCGTTACTGAAGGTCAAGCTGTAAAAGCAGGTGATACCTTATGTATTATTGAAGCAATGAAGATCATGAACCAAATCGAAGCAGAGCATTCTGGCACTGTGATTAAAATTCTTGTTGAAGATGGTTCACCCGTTGAATACGATCAACCACTTTTCATCATTGGCTAAACCAATCACTTATTGATAAATACAAAAATAGTTTTTAACAGGTTTGATATGATTAAAAAACTCTTAATTGCAAATCGCGGTGAAATTGCGCTTAGAATCCTTCGTGCATGCCGCGAATTAGGCATTAAAACCGTCGCTGTTCACTCGACAGTTGATCGCGATTTGATGCACGTAAAACTCGCGGATGAAACCATTTGCATTGGCCCTGCGAGCCCAACACAAAGCTATTTGCATATTCCTGCAATCATCGCTGCCGCTGAAGTCTCTGGCGCTGATGCGATTCACCCAGGTTATGGCTTTTTATCTGAAAACGCTGACTTTGCCGATGCCGTTGAATCTAGTGGTTTCATCTTTGTTGGCCCACGAGCAGAAAGCATTCGTGTAATGGGGGATAAGGTTGCTGCAATTAAAGCGATGAAAGAGGCAGGCGTGCCATGCGTACCTGGCTCTAACGGCCCCATTAGCAAAGACCCACAAAAAAATCTAGCGATGGCCGATAGCATTGGCTATCCGATCATGATCAAAGCCGCTGGTGGCGGTGGCGGTCGTGGCATGCGTGTTGTGCGTAAAAAAGAAGACTTGCTAAAATTCATTGAAATGACACAAGCTGAAGCGAAGATGGCATTTAATAATGACATGGTTTATATGGAGAAATTCCTTGAGAACCCACGTCATATTGAGATTCAAGTCTTTGGTGATGGTGAAGGCAATGCCATTCATCTATTTGAGCGCGATTGCTCAACACAACGTCGTCATCAAAAAGTCATTGAAGAGGCACCTGCTGTAGGTCTTACTGACAAGCAACGTGCTGAAATCGGCAAACGCTGTGTTGATGCTTGTAAGATGCTTAAATACCGTGGTGCTGGAACTTTTGAATTCTTATATGAGAATGGTGAGTTCTACTTTATTGAGATGAACACACGTATTCAGGTTGAACATCCAGTGACTGAATCGATCACGAATATCGACTTAATTAAAGAGCAAATCCGCGTTGCTTCAGGTGGTTCACTGACATTTAAACAAGAAGATATCAAAATCATAGGGCATGCGATTGAATGCCGTATTAATGCCGAAGATCCCGAAAAAATGATGCCTTGCCCTGGCAAGATTGATATCTATCACGCACCAGGTGGCCCTGGTGTGCGTGTTGATTCACACATTTATTCTCAATATTTTGTACCACCTAATTATGACTCAATGATTGCTAAAGTAATCGTCCATGCGCGCACACGTGATATTGCTATTCAACGTATGCAAAGCGCGCTTGAAGAGATGATTATCAGCGGTATTAAAACCAATATTCCATTGCATCATAAGATTCTTGCTGAGCGTGATTTCCAAAATGGTGGCACCAATATCCACTATCTTGAGAAGATGCTCGAGCGTGATAAAGCGTAACCCCATGTTGTGGAAAGAGTTATCCGTTACTTGTCTTAAAGCTAACCTTCAAATATTAGAAGACTATCTTTTAATGCAAGGTGCTTGTTCTGTTACTTATCAAGATGCTAAAGATCAACCGATCCTTGAACCTAAGCCCGATGAAAACCCTTTATGGGATGAAGTGGTTTTGGTCGCCCTTTTTACTGAAGAATATCAACTATCTGACATTGTCACATCACTTGATGAAAGTGCATTAAAGCCCAATATTATTGGCGATATTCATACACGTGAATTTGCTGATCAAGATTGGACACGCACATGGATGGATGATTTTAAACCAATGCAGTTTGGACGTCGTTTATGGATTTATCCAAGCTGGTGCATACCAGAAATCCACAGTGACGATCAAGTCAACATCCTCCTTGACCCAGGACTTGCCTTTGGTACAGGCACACATCAAACAACTGCTTTGTGCCTTAAATGGCTTGAGCAACATGTCACCGCCAAAGATCATGTGATTGATCTAGGTTGTGGTTCCGGCATTTTGGCAGTTGCCGCCAAGAAGCTTGGTGCGCATGACGTCATCGCTATTGACAATGATCCACAAGCAATTTTAGCAACGCATGCGAATGCTGAGAAAAACGGTATTAATGCTAATTTCGCGGCTTTCCTACCAGATGAAGCACCTAAGTCAGTCAAAGCCGATATTTTAATTGCTAATATTCTTGCCGGCATTTTAATTGATCTTAAAGAAGTTATTGCTGATTTTGTTAAACCACATGGTAAGCTTGCTTTATCAGGTATTTTACAAGAGCAAGTGGATGATATTATTAAAGCTTTTTCACCTTATTTCGTATTAAATGAGCCAGCTTTCAAGGATGAATGGACATTAATCTCAGGCATTCGCAAACCATAAAAAAACATGAAAATAGGTCAATTCCACTCAGATAATATTTTATTCTTGGCACCTATGGCAGGCGTAACTGATTTGCCATTTCGCAAGCTGTGCAAAACACATGGCGCAGGTTGGGTCGTCTCAGAAATGGTTTGGTCACACAAACATCTATATGAAACACCCAAAACACAGCGCCGTATTGATCATAGTGATGAAGTCGCCCCCAAGATTATTCAAATCGCAGGTGGGGATCCTATCATCCTTGCCGAATCTGCGAGTTTAAACGTTCATAAAGGTGCTGATATTATCGATATCAATATGGGCTGTCCGGCTAAAAAAGTCTGTAATAAATTAGCAGGTTCTGCACTAATGCAAAATGAGCAATTAGTCGATGAGATTCTTTGTGCAGTTGTGAATGCGGTTGATGTCCCTGTAACCCTAAAGATCCGAACTGGCTGGAGTAAGGATAATAAAAACGCCTTTAAAATTGCGCAAATTGCAGAGGATGCAGGCATTCAAGCGCTTACTGTTCATGGGCGAACGCGCGATCAGAAATATACTGGTAATGCTGAATATGACCTTATTGCTCAAATTAAACAGCGCATTAATATACCTGTCATTGCTAATGGTGATATCACCACACCTGAAAAAGCCAAAGAAGTGCTTAATTATACCCAAGCTAATGCACTAATGATTGGCAGAGGCGCACATGGCAATCCTTGGCTATTTAAGCAAATCAATGATTTTTTGCAAACTGGTCATTATCAGCTATCACCTAACTTCACACAAAAATTAAATACCATCATTGATCATGTCAAAGCCATGCATAGCTTTTATGGTGATTACATGGGTGTGCGTTTTGCGCGCAAACACATTACTTGGTATTTTGAGCAAATCCAAGAGTTTGATTTGACTAAGGCACGTCAACATTTTAACAAATTAACAACACCTGAAGCTCAGCTTGATTTTTTAGCCAATGACCTTTTAATCGCACCCTGAGCACAGTCGAAGGGTAGTCATAAAGGTGACGTAACAATACATATGTAATGAATAGGAAATAAATTGTATTTCAACTATTCCCCTCACCCGCGCAGCGTAAGCTGCACGACCTCTCCCACAAGGGGAGAGGTAATAGTTGATGCAACTTATTTTTTCACCATTACTATGTTGGCTGAGCGTCAGTCGAAGCCATTGTTTCACCCTTCGACTGTGCTCAGGGTACGGAGAAAATTTAGTTAATGCCAAAAATGATTTCCGATGGATATAAAATCCGCTATTCTAACCTGCATATTTTATATTATGTACTTAACGTTAAAATGCTTATCAATTCTGAGACAATTGCCGCAATTGCCACAGCCCCTGGAAAAGGCGGCGTTGGCATTATTCGCATTTCCGGCAAAGATGCCTATGCCATTGCGCATAAGATCACGCAAACACCGCTTAAGGCAAGACACGCCCATTTTCTGCCATTTAAAGACGTCAATAATGAAACATTAGATCAAGGCATTGCATTGTATTTCAAAGCGCCTCATTCCTATACTGGCGAGGACGTTGTTGAACTGCAAGCTCATGGCGGTCCAGTAGTATTAAACCTTATTTTACAAACCACTATTGAACACGGTGCACGCCTTGCCAAACCTGGCGAGTTTACTGAACGTGCTTACCTTAATGACAAAATTGATTTAGCCCAAGCTGAAGCCATTGCCGATATGATTGATGCGTCATCTGAACAAGCTGGTAAATCAGCCATGCGTTCATTGCAAGGGGACTTCTCTCAACATATTGATACTTTAGTTGAGTCTTTAATTCAGCTACGCATTCATGTTGAAGCGGCAATTGACTTTCCTGAAGAAGAAATCGACTTTTTGGCTGATGAACATATCAAAACGCAATTACTACAAGTACAGCATAATGTTGACTCAGTACTACACAACTCCAAACAAGGCGCACTATTACGCGAAGGTGTTGAGATCGTTATCGCGGGCAAACCAAATGCAGGGAAATCAAGCTTGTTAAATGCTTTAGCCGGCAAAGAAAGTGCGATTGTTACTGATATTGAGGGCACCACGCGTGATACCTTACGCGAATATATTCAAATCAATGGCATTCCTGTGCATATTATCGATACTGCAGGGCTTAGAGTCAGCAATGATGTGATTGAAACCGAAGGTGTAAGACGCGCGCTAGAGGCGATTAAAAAAGCGGATCATATTCTATTAGTCGCTGATATTAACGACACCAAAGATAAAAAGATTACCGAGCTTGCCCCTGAGTTTTTCACGCATATTCCATCACACATCCCGATTACTTATATCTACAATAAAGTTGATCTAACTGAGAACAACAGCGAGAATCATGACAATCACCTCTATATTTCTGCCAAGCATGATATTGGCATTAATAAATTGCGCGATTATCTGCTTAAAGCCATTGGCTATGAGCAAACCACTGAAGGCGTTTTTACCGCGAGAAAACGTCATATTAATGCCTTAACTAAAGCACAGGATCACCTAGAGATGGCTTTTAGTCACCTGATGCATAAAGATGGTGAGCTATTAGCTGAAGAGTTGAACCTTGCCCAAAAGCAGCTTTCATCGATTACTGGCGAGTTTAGCGCCGATGATCTATTGGGTGAGATATTTAGTAGTTTTTGTATTGGGAAGTAGGGTATTTGCTGATATCGCTTGATTTAGTAAACTCACAATGTATATGACAGCGCCAAGCTTTAACCTTCCCTGATTTTTTGCGTTTGGTTGAGACTGTTCACTCAACTGTGTCACCCTAAAGCTCAAGTTTTAACCGTTCAGGAAAAAAGATGTTGAGCTGCGAAACGGTTGTTGCCCAGTTTGCCACTGGCATCGTCCATTTCTTTTTAATGTGCT
>NZ_JACYVZ010000002.1 GCF_014857925.1 Cysteiniphilum marinum
TTACAGGATTTATCTGGAGATAGCACTTGTCGTATAAAGAGTACGAGAGTGACAAATGGCGTATAAAGACGCGATCTAAAGTCTCGGCAATTATTGATGATGGTTTGAAATTTATCAGAGGATAGAAAACTCTTGATACTTAAATCTTGATCACCTACTGAAGACGATGAGCATGCACTCAATACCAAGCCGATTGATGTCACCAGACATAAAGTACACAACCCACTTGTGCTTCTTCTTTGTTGATTTTTTTGATTTTGTTGATTATGCCCCATTATTTCCCCCTGTTTATATTATAAAAATATGTAATCGCAAATGATCACTTAATGTAAATATAGCCACTGTCAGGTATGTTATTAAAAGACAAATGACCTGCCCCAGATGACTATCTAATTTCTTTCTTTGTAGAAAAACCCCATAGTAGTAATAATAATGAACAGATAAGTTATGCTACTTCTATCTAAATCCTCACATAACAAATCGTATAACATAAGCACAAAGATGAAAGATGATTGAACTTATTTTTCATTTATTACATAGCAATTATAGAAATTCAGGCAACAAAGCGCGTTACTTTAAAGTAAATATATACAAAATAATGTAATCATTGATATGGGAAACACCCATCGTAAATCTGTAAAGGATCGAGGTAAACTTGGATGCAAGAGAAATTAAATATATATACCGCCTGCAAACCATTCTATAGAATTTAAAGTTAAGGTTACTTTAGATGCAATAAAAGGAGATTTAATGATAAATCATATGACACCAAAACAGTTTGAAGATAGTATGGAATCCGAAAATCAAACGTGTCCCAAATTGACGAGGGTAGATCAAGCCCATAAAAGCCATAAAAACCAATAGCTGCCATATTGATAAACTATTGTTTAGACACTTAATTTAAGCATTGCCAAAAATGAAAAATGATATAATATAACGTTTTACAGGATAACGTTAACAATGAAACATTTACCATCTTAAGGAACGATTGTATGTCTACCCTCTACAGAAATAGCAAACGAATCGCATTAGCTGCTACAGGCTTTCTTACACTCATTAGCAGTTCATACGCTGATATCAAAGTCGTAGCTGCTGAAAACTTCTATGCCAATGTCGCAAACCTAATTGGCGGGGATTATGTGAAAACCAACAGCATTATCAACAATCCTGATGCCGATCCACATTTATTTACTACCTCTGCTAACACAGCTGTCGCTATTAATAATGCGCAAGTCATTATTTATAATGGTGCGGATTACGACCCTTGGATGAAGCAGTTATTAAACGCACAATCAAACAACAATAAAGTGGCCATTATTGATGTGGCAACATTAATGAATGCTAAAAGTGGTGACAACCCACATCTATGGTACAATCCCAACACTTTCCCAACACTTGCTAAAAAACTTACGGAAGTATTTAGCCAAATCGAACCTGACCATAAAAAGACCTTTGAATTAAACTACCAAACCTTTGATAAACGTTATCAAACTGTTTATAGTCAAATCAATGATATCAAAGCACGCTTTGCTGGCACCAAGGTAACTGCCACAGAGCCCGTCTTTGGCTATATGGCGGATGCACTAGGACTAACCATGCTTGGACAAAAATTCCAATGGACGGTAATGAACGATGCTGAAGCTTCACCAAAAATGCTCGCTGACTATCAAAACTTATTTAAAAAGCGCACCGTCAAAGTACTTTTTTATAACCAGCAAGTACATGACAATGTCACTGAAAACATCCTAAATCTTGCCAAAGAGAATAACATTCCTTACGTTGGCGTTAGCGAAACTATGCCACAAAATAATAATGTAATCACTTGGCTTAAAGCCAATCTTAGTGATACACAAAAAGCACTGGAGAAAGCAACTGCCACTGAACATAACAGCAGCAAAACATCTACTGTGAAAGCAACGCCTCAAATAAGTAGCGATACAACAAAGGCAAGCGCCAAAGAGGCCAAAGAAATAGCTAAAGAAGACAACCCTTTAACAAACCTTCATCAATAATATGCATAATACAACTATCATCCAATGCAAAGATCTTGTCATTGGCCATTCCGCTCAAGCACCTTTATGCAAACCTTTTGATCTGACGATTTATCAAAACCAGTGGCTAGGTATCGTTGGTGAGAATGGTACAGGAAAATCCACGTTTCTTAAAACTATTCTAGGTTTTGAACCAACTATTGCCGGCAGACTAACACTCTTCTCTCAGGCAATAGGCAAAAATAATCGATTGATTAGTTATATCCCGCAAGAACGCGAGCTTAACCTTAACCCAAATATCTCAGCTTTAACATTGATCAAATCTAGTTTCAATGCTGATAAACTTGGATTACCTGCCTTTGGTAAAGGTATTGAGCAAAAAGCACACGCCATTTTAGAACTTGTCGGCGCTTTGCACTATGCGAAGAAGCCCTTTGAAACCCTTTCAGGTGGTCAGAAAAAACGCATTTACCTTGCGCAAGCCTTAATTAACAATCCTAAATTATTACTACTTGATGAGCCTTTATCGGATCTTGATCCTCAAGCCAAACAAGACTTTATCCAAGCACTTAAAACCATTCATGCCAAACAAAATATAACCCTTTTGATCATCTCACATGATATGCATGAGATTGCACATGAGCTTGATAACTTTATTCATTTCAAAAACCAACTCGTACATCTTTGCCAAAAACTGCCATGCTTAAAGGAGGATCGCAGTGTTATCTTATAGCTTTATGCAAAACGCTTTTATCGCTGGCACTTTAATTGCCATCATCTGTGGCATCGTGAGTTTCTTTGTTGTGCTACGTAAAGCTGCTTTTGCCGCGCATGGTTTGGGGCATATCAGCCTCACAGGAGCAGCCGGCGCTGTATTAATTGGCATCTCAGCGATGAATGGGCAACTGATTGCTAATATTATTGCCGCAAGCATCATGGGTGCGATGGGTGACAAAATCAAAAAGAATGATCTTGCCGTTGGCATTGTACTCACCTTCTTCTTAGGTCTTGGTGCTTATTTCCTGTATCTCTATCAAACAGGTTACTCAGGCTCGATTATGTCGATCTTGTTTGGTAATATCTTAACGGTATCAATCGAGCAAATCATCACGCTGATCATCATGGCATTTATTATTATTGCCATATTACTCTTTATCTCAAGAGCACTATTCTTTACCTCGATTGACCCCCTTCTAGCGCGTGCTAAAAACATCCCCAACAAACTTCTTTCTGTAATCTTCTTTATCATTCTGGCATTAACCGTGACCATGGCATGCCAAATTGTTGGTGTACTATTAGTATTTGCATTACTCATCGGTCCTGCTGCTTGTGCATTTCAGTGGAGTGATGGTTTTTATCAAGGTATGCTACTTAGCATTATGATCTCTCTTGGCAGTGTTTGGGGTGCACTTTGTCTTGCCTTTTACGCTAACTTGCCCGCAAGTTTCTGTATTACCATGATCATTTGTGCAGTTTATGCCATTGGTCTTATCAAACAGTTAATGGTGAGATAATCATGAGCTCAACCAAGAATGCTTTAGCTAAAATTGAAAAATTTTGCCTACAACACAATATTAAGCTTACGCGCTTACGCAAAGAAGTGCTTACTATTTTTATTGATCAATCATCTCCAATTAGTGCTTATGAGCTGCTTGATCTAATAAACAAAGCACAGATAGTTGAGAGAGCGATGACAGAAGATAAGGCAATTAAGCGCTATAATATTATGTCAATTTATCGCGTTTTGGACTTCCTGCAACAATCGGCACTCATTCATAAATTGCACACCAGTAATCGCTACAGTTTATGCTGCCATCCTGAGAAAAAAATGTGTCAGCTTTTGATTTGCACTACGTGCGGTCAGAAAACTGAGCTGCATCATGAGTTGCTTGATAAAACATTAGAAGAATTGGCACAAGAAAGCGGCTTTCAGATTGCCGCTCACACCATTGAGATAACAGGCTTATGCCGTGACTGCGTTGGCACTCTTAGCTAATGCTTCTTTTGGCGAAACATAGGCAATGTTAAGCGCTTCAGCCACCGGCAATGAAGTGAGCATGCCATTATGCACACTTAGTCCATGCTCAAGATGTATATTATCAGTAACCGCTTTTTGATAGCCTTTATTTGCCAACTCTAAAGCAAAGGTCAAGGTCGCATTATTTAACGCCACCGTTGACGTTCTAGCAACCGCTCCTGGCATATTTGCGACACAATAATGCACCACACCATCAACGACATACGTTGGATCTTGATGTGTCGTCGGCTTAGAGGTTTCAAAGCAGCCACCTTGATCAATGGCAACATCGACAACAACAGAGCCTTTTTTCATCGACTTAATCATCTCTTTAGTCACAAGCTTAGGTGCCGCAGCCCCTGGTACAAGGACCGCACCGATGACTAAATCAGCTTCCTGTACATATTTTTGCAAATTATCTTTGGTTGCATAAATACAGTTTAACTTAGGTCCAAAATAATCATCTAGCTCACGCAAACGATCTAAAGACTTATCAAGTATAGTCACATGCGCCTCCATACCAATCGCCATACGAATCGCATTTAAACCAACGACACCACCGCCAATAACAACAACATTCGCCGCAGGAACACCTGGCACGCCACCAAGTAACAACCCACTACCGCCTTGCGCTTTCTCTAAGCAATGTGCACCAGCTTGCACTGATAGACGACCTGCCACCTCACTCATCGGTGTTAATAATGGCAAACGCCCATTTTTGTCAGTCACCATCTCATAAGCAATCGCTGTACACTTAGATTCTAAAAGTAGTTGCGTTTGCAATGGGTCTGGCGCTAGATGCAAATAAGTAAATAACAACTGCCCTTGGCGCAACATCTTGCACTCATTTGGTTGTGGCTCTTTGACTTTAATAATCATATCTGCTTGTGCAAAAATCTCTGCTGGTGTTTGAATAATTGTCGCACCTGCTTCAACATAATCTTCATTGGTAAAACCAATCGCTTCCCCTGCGTGATGCTCAACAAGCACCGTATGTCCATGATGAACAAATTCAGCAACATTGCCTGGTGTCAGACCAACACGGTATTCATGATTTTTAATCTCTTTAGGGATTCCCACGATCATTGGCTATTTCCTCCACGATTATTTTTTAGTTTTACTCGTTTTACTTGCATTTTAAATTCTTCAGTTTTTGGTTTTTTCAGCTGCTTTTTGTAACATCTAAAAATAATTCAGGCGGAATATAACAAGCAAGACAACAAAAACCAAACATTAACTAGCAATTTTGGATAATTTTTACAACTAATTTAATAATCATGCTTTTTTGAGTTTATCGGCAGGTACACCCATCACTCTTAAAACATGCTCTGTAATTTGTGCAAAAATTGGTGCTGCTGCCGAGCCCCCGCCATATGCTTCCCCTTTTGGGTCATCAATCACCACCACAGTGACAATGCGTGGATTCGATGATGGTGCAATACCAACAAATGTTGCCATATAACTATCGGATGCGTAGCCTCCTGCTATTGCTTTGCGCACCGTTCCCGTTTTACCGGCAACATGATAGCGTGGTACACGTGCTTTAGAAGCCGTCCCACCTAATCCTTCAACCACAGAAGTTAACATATCAACTACTTTTCCCGCAATGCCACTATTAATAATCTGGAAGGCTTCTACATCTTCTTTTTTATTGCGTTTTAATAAAGTCGGCGGAATTAACTTACCCCCATTAGCAATGGCACTATAAGCTGTCGCAATTTGTAAAGCTGTGGCATTCATACCATAACCAAAGGATAAAGTAGCCAATGGGAAGTCTCCCCACTTGCGTGGACTGGGCACATAGCCTGAGCGCTCACCTGGAAAGCCAATTTTAGTCACTTGCCCAAAACGAAATTTACGCAAGGTATCACCCAAAGCATTGGCATCAATTGATAAAATAATGCGAGAAACACCGACATTTGATGATTTCATTAAAATATGACGCAAATCCATCTCACCATAATTACGAAAATCTCTGACCGTACGCCCATTGAGTTTGTAATAGCCAGGTGAAGTATCGACGATCGTATCAACATCATATTGCCCTGACTCCATCCCTGCAATAGCCGCAAATGGTTTGATCACTGAGCCTGGTTCATAGACATCTGTTAATACACGGTTGCGACGTTTCTCCGGTGTCGCATCTTGCATATTATTCGGATTATATGAAGGGTAATTGACCATTGCTAAGACTTCACCCGTTTTAACATCCATCACTATTGCAGATCCGGCTTCCGCATGATTATTAATCACACCCTCTTTTATATACTTATAAGCGATATACTGCAACTTGCGATCAATGCTTAAACTAATATCAGCCCCATGCTTTACTTCTTTATCATCATCGTTTTTACGTGCAACACCACCTTTCAAATCTTTATGAATTGAACGGGTACCATCCTTACCTGTGAGGTATTTATTGTATTCCAGCTCAATGCCTTCTTGTCCTTGATCATCGATATTAGTAAACCCAACAACATGTGCCATCACTTCAGCATCAGGATAAAAACGCTTAAACTCACGTTCAATATTCATACCTTTGACATCTAGGCTTTTAATTTGTTGCGCGATAAATGGTGACGCTTGACGTTTGAGATAAACAAAACCATGGCGTCCTTCACGCGCTTTAATGCGTGCAATAATTGTTGCTTGTTGTGCTTTATCTAGTTCCAGCATATTAAGAATTTTACGCAAACGCGGATCATCGCTTGCAATGTAATACGGATTGACCCAAATCGAATCCACAGGTGTGCTAATCGCCAGTGGCTTACCATTGCGATCACTGATCATACCGCGATATGCCGTTGTCGTTAAGGTACGCTCTGAGCGATTATCCCCTTCTTTTTTAAGCTTGGCATGCTCTACCGTTTGCATATGGGCAAGCTTATAAATCAATAAACCTAACACACAAACAATGACTAATATAATAAAATAGTATCGCCAACTTAGCTTAATCTTACGCATTACTCTGAATCACTTTTGTTTCTTTGACACTGGGTAGGCGCATATCATTTTTCTTGGCAACCTCCTCGACATGTGAGGGAGATGCCAAGGTACTATGCTCAATCAAAATCTGCGTCCATTGGTCGCGCAAATCCTCTTGCTGATACATCAGCTTCTGCTCTTTATCCAATGCCACTTTATAATGATATTTCACGATTACCACCATAAATGCCGAGATAATAAGCGTCACACACAGTAAAAAAGCAATAAGCACACGTGCATTCAAGGTACTTTTGACAAAAGATGTAAATAGTTTGCTACGCACTTCAGATCGTGTCATATCACAACCTCTCAACAGCACGCAATATCGCACTACGTGAGCGCACATTTTCTTCGAGCTCTTTGGTAGAGGCTTTGCCTTGCTTAACACACCACTTTGCTTTAGGCACAAACGCTTCCAAGATTGGCATGCCACGCGGCAATTGCTTATCCTCACCCTTGATCAGTTTGGTCATAAACTGCTTAACGATTCTATCTTCTAATGAATGAAAGCTAATCACAACCAAATGCCCCGATGGTTTAAGTGTTGCAAAAGCATCATTCAATGTTGTGGTCACTTCATCAAGCTCGGCATTAACACAGATCCTAAGAGCTTGAAAACAACGTGTTGCAGGATGTTTTTTTTCCTTTTTACCAATTGTTTTTTCAATCAATGAGGCAAGCTTTAAAGTGCGATCAAGAACCTCTCCTTTCGCAAGTGTGGCTTTTATCGCTTGAGCGATACGCCAAGCATGCTTTTCCTCGCCATATTCACGAAAAATACGGGCTAATTCTTCAGCATCATAACTTATCAAAATATCTTCTGCAGAGAGTCCTTTGGTTTGATCCATACGCATATCTAATGGACCATCTTTCATAAAGCTAAAGCCACGTTCCGCGATATCTAATTGCGGTGATGAGACGCCTAAGTCTAATAGTACACCATCGACTTCACCTGCAAATCCAAGCTCGGTTAACGCATGAGCCATGGTTGAAAATGAGGCATGCACAAGCATCAGTTTGCCACTTTCAATCTCAGCCTTAAAATGTACTTTAGCATACTCTATTGCTTCAAGATCGCGATCAAATGCAATTAATTTACCGGTTGTTAAACGTGACAAAATTTGACGTGAATGCCCACCGCGACCGAATGTGCCATCAACATAGATACCACCCGCATTAATCGCAAGTGCGGCAATCGATTCATTAAGTAATACGGAATAGTGCATTAATTTGTTTCCATTTACATTCTAAATTGTTCACCAAGATAGACTTTGCGCACCTGTTCATTACTCAAGATGTCACGTGGTTTGCCTGAAGCAATCATCTTACCGGCATTAACAATATAAGCACGCTCACAAATATCCAAGGTTTCACGCACATTATGATCGGTGATCAGTACACCAATACCACGGTTTTTCAAATGCGTAATAATCTTCTTAATATCAATCACTGAAATCGGATCAACACCGGCAAAAGGCTCATCCAACAAGATAAAGCGCGGCGACATCGCCAAAGCACGTGCAATCTCAACACGACGACGCTCACCACCGGACAAACTCATCCCCAGACTATTGCGAATATGCTGAATACTAAATTCATCTAACAATGATTCCAGTTCATCTTGGCGCTGTTCTTTGGAAAGCTCTCGTCTTGTCTCCAAGATCGCCATGATATTTTTCTCAACGCTTAGCTTTCTAAAAACCGAGGCCTCTTGCGGCAAATAACCAATGCCCTGACGTGCACGCCAGTGAATCGGCAGCTTAGTAATGTCCTGACCATCCAAAATAACTGTACCACGATTAGGTCGAACCAATCCGACAATCATATAGAATGACGTTGTTTTGCCAGCGCCATTTGGTCCCAAAAGCCCAACAATTTCGCCAGTATTGACCTCCATTGAAACATCAGCAACAACCCAACGTGAGCGATATGCTTTGCCCAGATGTGTTGCCACCAACTTATGTTTTTGCTCTGTCATATTACTTTCTTAACTTGTGATGATTAGGTTATATGAGGCCACTTTAAAACGAGATTATTTTAATAAGCCTACAATCTGCTAGACATCCTAATCACATAGGTCTTTATATTCAAGTTTTTTTACCAGTGCCCGATAAGAAAGCATGGTGAGATCCATCAGGGATGATCATATTAAAATTTCAGTGGACACTTAGTCGACTACAGCTTCTTTTTGTAGAAACTCTGCAAACAAAGCTATCGTTTTATCAATATCTTGATCACTATGCGCAATTGACATAAAGCCCGCTTCAAATGCGGATGGCGCGAAATAAACACCATGCTCAAGCATAAAATGGAAAAAACGATTAAAGCGTGCTAAATCACACGCCTTAACATCATCAAAACTTAGAATATCTTGTGCATCAGTGAAAAACACGCCAAACATGCTACCCAAGGATTTTGCTAAAAATGGAAAGTCTTGTGCTTGAGCTGCTTGATTTAGCCCATCAACAAGCCTTTGTGTTTTGGTTGTTAATGCTTCATAAAATCCCTCTTGAGAGATCTTATCTAATGTGACCAATCCTGCGATCATTGCCACAGGATTGCCTGATAATGTCCCTGCTTGATAAACACCACCTAATGGTGCGATAAGCTCCATAATTGCTCTTTTGCCACCAAAGGCACCCACAGGCATGCCGCCACCAATCACTTTACCGAATGTTGTTAAATCAGGGGTGATTTGATATAAACCTTGCGCGCCCTTAAGACCAACCCGAAATCCCGTCATCACTTCATCAAAGATAAGTAAAGCCCCATGCTCATCACATAATTGACGTAAGCCTTGTAAGAATGATTTTGTAGGTTCAATCAAGTTCATATTGCCAGCAATCGGTTCTAAAATAATACAAGCAACTTGCTCGGGATATGTTTTAAATAAATTAGCAACACTCTCTAGATCATTAAATGATGGCGTTAGCGTGTCTTTGACTGTGTCTTTTGGCACACCTGGGGAATTTGGCACACCAAGCGTTAACGCACCAGATCCTGCCGCCACTAAAAACTGATCAGCGTGACCGTGATAGCATCCAGCGAATTTAATCACCTTGTCACGTTTGGTGTACCCTCGCGCTAAGCGCACAGCACTCATTGTTGCTTCAGTTCCTGAGCTAACAAATCGCACCATATCAATGCTATCAATCACATCACAAATCTTCTTGGCAAGTTTTACTTCAAGCTCGCATGGCGCACCATAACTTAAGCCAAGTGCTGCCTGATCTTGCACTGCTTTAATCACATCATCATCAGCGTGCCCCAAGATCATCGGCCCCCAAGAGCCAACATAATCAATATATTCATTGGCATCGACATCATAAACATAAGCACCCTTTGCCTTGGCAATAAACTTAGGCGTGCCACCAACACCTTTAAAAGCACGCACGGGTGAGTTAACACCACCTGGAATATATTGCTTTGCTTCATTAAACAAATTTTCTGATTTTGTCATCTTACTTATTCCTATCTGTTTCTATTTCTTATTACTTACTGGAGTTACGAACTTTTGCTATTTCAACACCGCACCTTGCAAGCTTAAGCACTGCTCTCACAAAGAGGTAAGTACAAAATCAACGCTGCCTAATTCCCTTCTTTTCAAGAGGGGTGGCAGCCGTAGGCTGACGGGGTGTTTGTAAAATCATAGTTTTCCTAACGTGTGAAACTTTAGTTATTTACCTTCGATTGATCACTCGATCTTCAACAACATCCATCAACATATCTGTCGCATTGACACCACTTTCATTAAAAATTTGTTGTGTCATCGTTGGGCTGGTTATATTAATCTCAGTCAAACAATTACCAATAACATCAATGCCAGCAAATAACACACCACTTTGTTTAAGATCTCTGCCAACAATACTGGCTATCTCATACTCTTCAGCCGTAAGCTTCCTTACCACCGTTGATGCGCCACGCGCTAAGTTGCCACGACTATCATCACCACTTGGAATACGTGCCACCAAATACTCTAATGGCTCACCATCTACGATTAAGATACGCTTATCGCCATCTTTAATCGCGGGTTGATATTGCTGCACCATAATAAATTGTGATTCATATTTTGTGATTGTCTCTAGAATGACATTTTTATTAGGATCGTTTGGTTGGATACGGAATATTGACTCGCCGCCCATGCCATCGAGTGGTTTGACCACCACATCCTGATAATCATCAATAAAACGCTTAATATGTTTAAATGAACGACCCACCATTGTTTTTGGTGCTAAATCAGGATAACGCGTAATTGAAAACTTCTCATTGGCATCCCTTAAGGTTTGCGGCTTATTGATAATTAACGCACCCTGCTTTTCAGCCAACTCCAAAATATACGTCGCATAGACAAATTCCATATTAAACGGTGGGTCTTTACGCATAAAGATCACATCAAAATCACCTAGCTTTACTTTATTCATTGGGTTTAGGTGATACCACTTGTTATGCTCTTTACTTGCAGTAAGTGTTAGCTCATAGCCCTCACCATAAGCAATCCCTTCTTCAACAAAAATATCCTCAAGCTCAAAAACGTACTGCTGCCAATCTTTCTTAGCAACCGATAACATCATCATATAAGCGGTGTCTTTTTTGATATTAAAAGTGTGTAATGGGTCAATAATAAAGGCGACTTTCATATGCTTCCTTAAGTCAACACGATAAACTTATGCTAATTCTAACATCATTGTACCGCTCGTAAATCATTTTGCGGTGTTTAATTTCAACGCATTTTGTAAAAATTTTAATAAGCTGAATTGCAGGTAATAGCTATGACTATTCTCAAAATTCAACTTATTAAAATTACATAAAAGGCAAAGGAAGAAATACTGTAAAATGGTTTATGATCGGTACCAATACTGATCATAGAACTGATTGTGCACTTTTATTGATTTTGGTTCTGTGCCATAAGTCTCAAAACCAAGCTGCTGGTATAATGCCAATGCCGCAGTATTTTCAGTCACGCAATGTAAATGTAGTTGCGTCACATAGTCAGCGGCATGTTTGATAACTTGATGCATCAATTGCTTAGCAACGCCCTTACCACGAGAAGCTACTGACGTATACATACCCCAAATCATGCCTCGATGCGCAGTTTTAGTGCTCTTCAAAGATGAAAAGCCAACGCAACCAATAATCTTACCACCATCAAAAGCTGCAAAAATATCATTTTTCTCAAGCATCTCTTTGAAATATTCATCATTACAAAGCAAGGTCTCCTCATAGGATGAACCAAAGCTCTGAGGTGAATCTTTTAGCGCTTGTAAGCGTATTGCTTTCCAAATTTGCCAATCGGCAGATGTAAGCAGTCTCATACAAATATTAGCCACTAATTAAACTCCATTATTAAGTAAATTATTGCAAGACATTACCCTCGCCCCGGTGCCATATAACCGTAGGGGCGTATTGCATACGTCCGGTATTATACATACGTATTAAGCGTAGGGGCGTATCGCATACGTCCGGTGTTATACATACGCATTAAATGTAGGGTGTATTGCATACGCCCTACATTTAAAATAGCTATTAAAATCACCCCTCACCCGTGCAACCTAAGTTGCACGACCTCTCCCGCAAGGGGAGAGTTGACAAATGGTGCAACTTGTTTATATATACCGCTCAACGACGACTCTTTGGTAATAATAGATATTCAGGCTCAGCTCAAAAATCCGAATACATCCGATAATATCTTCGTCATTACTTATATTCCATATTGAATGATATTAAGATAAAGAAATCTAAACAGAAAAAGAAGAGCCACAACCACAGGTGGTTTTAGCATTTGGGTTACGAATAATAAAGTGAGCACCTTCGACATCTTCTTTATAGTCGATATCAGCACCGACAAGATACTGGAAACTCATCGCATCTACCAATAAATAAACACCATGATTTTCAAAGATCATATCATCTTCTTTTTGCGCTTCATCGAAGGTAAAGCCATATTGAAAACCCGAACAACCACCACCGGTGATATATACTCGTAGCTTCAAATCATTGTTGTCTTCTTCTGAGATTAGCTCTTTTACTTTCAAAGCAGCTGCATCAGTAAAATTAAGCGGTTGTGCCTGTTGGACGCTCATTTTGCTTTCTTTTGCTCCCTTATTTTACTTGTTATTAAAAAATTCAGTTGCGTTTAAACTACCCCCCTCACCCGTGCAGTCTAAGCTGCACGACCTCTCCCGCAAGGGGAGAGGTAATAAAGGGAATACAAGTTAAATCTCAATCATCCCTCACCATACAGCTTATACTACGCAAGCTATCCCACAGTGGGAGATAATGGGAAATGCAACTCATTTTCCATTATTACTAGCTATTGAACTGGCACAAGCTTAATTTTGCCCATGCGATCAATATTTTGCACCATAACATTCATGCTTTTGCCTTCTGCCATCGTATTTGGATTAACGCCAATGCTCTCAAGCTCAGCAAATGGCAATAGACCATCTTTACCAGGTAGAATATTAATAAACGCACCAAAATCTAGGACTTTAACGACTTTACCGCTATAGGTTTGACCAATTTCAGCACTGGCTGTTAATGCTAACACTTCTTCAATGGCAGCATTTAATGCATTACGACTCTTGGCAAAAATTTTCACCTCACCATTATCAGAGGTGTCGATGGATGCACCTGTTTTCTCAGTAATACCTTTAACCGTCGCACCACCCTTACCAATCACGTCACGAATTTTGCTTGGATCAATTGTAATGACTTCAACTTGTGGTGCATTATCAGAGGTTTCTGTTTTATATTCAGAAATAACCTCATTCATAATGCCCAAAATATGTAAACGACCTTCGCGGGCTTGCTCAAGGGCTGCATGCATGATCTCACGCGTAATACCCTTGATCTTGATATCCATCTGCAAAGCTGTTACACCATAGCGTGTACCTGCGACTTTAAAGTCCATATCACCTAGGTGATCCTCGTCACCCAAGATATCTGATAATACAGCGTATTTATCACCATCTTTAATCAATCCCATTGCAATACCTGCAACAGGTGCGGCTAATGGCACACCGGCATCCATCATTGACAGTGATGAACCACAAACCGTTGCCATTGAACTTGAACCATTTGATTCCGTAATTTCAGAAACCACACGGATAACATAAGGATAAGCATCTTCATTTGGGAATACTGCTTGTGTTGCACGTTTCGCCAAATTAGCATGACCAATTTCACGGCGCTTAGGAGTGCCAATCATCCCCGTTTCACCAACTGAATATGGCGGGAAATTATAATGCAACATATAGCGGTTTTTCTTATCGCCACCTAAAGTCTCAACTAACTGTGCATCACGATCATTGCCCAAAGTTGTCACCACTAAGGCTTGAGTTTCACCACGCGTGAACAACGCTGAGCCATGTGCTTTAGGTAAAACACCCGTACGCACATTAATTGGACGCACTGTACGTGTATCGCGACCATCGATACGTGGCAAGCCACTTAAAATATTTTTACGAACGACTTCTTTTTCGATGTCGTGGAAAATTGTTTTAATCTCTTCTACAGAAACTTCTTCTAACTCAGTTTCATCTGCAATAATAGCTTCAACTACTGTTTTACGTAATTGGTTGATTGCTTCAACACGCTTTTGTTTTTCAGTTTCTTGATAAACTGCTTTAATCTCACTGTAAAAACGTGATTTAATTTGTTCTTTTAATGCTTTATTTTCCGCTTGTGGCATAAATTCCCAACGCGGCTTAGCGGCATATTTCGCTAAGTGATTAATCGCTTCAATGATCACCTGCATTTCTTTGTGACCATATAAAACAGCGCCAAGCATGACATCTTCTGGCAAGCTTTTTGCTTCTGACTCAACCATCAACACGGCATCTTTCGTACCGGCGACAACTAAATCCAACTCTGAAATATCTAGTTTGGCAAATGATGGGTTTAAAACATATTGCCCATCAATGAAGCCGACACGCACACCAGCAACAGGACCCTCAAATGGCACCCCAGATAATACCAACGAAGCCGAAGCACCGATCAGCGCTGGAATATCCGGTGGCACCTCAGGATCATACGATAATACGGTTGCTACAACTTGAACTTCATTATAAAAACCCTCTGGAAACAACGGACGCAATGGACGGTCAATCAAACGAGCCGTTAAGGTCTCGTTTTCACTTGGTCGCCCTTCACGACGTGGAAACCCGCCTGGAATTTTACCTGCTGCGTATGCTTTTTCTTGGTAGTTGACTGTCAATGGGAAGAAATCTATACCTTCTTTAGCCTCTTTTCGCGCTGCAGTCGTTACCAATACAACGGTGTCGCCCATAGTAACCAAAACCGAACCAGCCGCCTGACGCGCCATTGATCCAGTTTCTAACGTTACTTGATGTTGTCCTAACTGAAAGACTTCTTTAAATATTTTCACGTGTGTACCTTATTATCATTGTTTTGCGGTGTGTCGTATCTTTGATCTTATCTACGTAAACCTAAACGCCCGATCAATGCGCGATAGCGCTCGATATCTTTGCTCTTCAAATAGTCAAGAAGCTTACGACGCTGACTGACTAAACGCAACAAACCACGTCTTGAGTGGAAATCTTGTTTATGTGATGCAAAATGCCCTTGCAACCCGGTAATGCGAGCTGTCAATAATGCAACTTGTACTTCTGGTGAGCCCGTATCGCCTTCTGAACGTTGATATTCAGAAACGATCGATTGTTTTTGCTCGGTGCTTAACATAGTGTTTTCTCCTAAGATTTATTTCTTTTGTTAAACTTCCCATGTGACATTTCATATATTTAACCATAAAAAATATCGTGACAGTTTAGCAACGGTCGCATGATACATGCTTTTGAGAGAAACAACAAGCAAAGCCAAAGCTTATTTTTGCGCTACTGAGTACTTTTGCTGATAGCTTTTCATACGCTCAATCAACTCATGCTCAATCTGCCCTTTTTCTTTAAGATAGTCAATTAAGTCATTTAAATTGCCAATCGCATAGACAGGGAATTGATAAGCCGTCTCAACCATTTTAACGGCTGATATGTCCTCGTTAGGAGCAACCTCTTGACGATCCAACGCAACGCAAACGCCTTCAATGGTTCCGCCATGACTTTTAATGATCTCAATGGCTTCTTTAATCGCCGTGCCTGCAGTAATCACATCATCAATAATTAATACTTTTTTGTCCTTGATATCAGCACCAACAAGCATACCACCTTCGCCATGATCTTTCTGCTCTTTACGGTTGTAACAAAAACCAACATTTTCACCATAACGACTATATAAAATAGAGGCAACAAGTGCCGCCAAAGAGATACCCTTATAAGCAGGACCAAACAACACATCAAATTGCGCCTTGCTCTCTATTAATTTAGCCGCGTAACACTCTGCTAATTGATGCAAGGTCTTGCCATGATTAAACAGCCCTGCATTAAAGAAATAGGGGCTAATACGCCCTGATTTTAATGTAAACTCACCAAACTTAAGTGCCGATGCCTCAATGGCAACATCAAAAAAATTATAGTTATTCATACTTACTTATTCACTTACCTCATCATAGAGTATGGCTAATATATATTAGTTTTATGCCACTCGTAACTGATTTTGCTTAATTGCTTAAAATAACCCTTACCAAGATGTATCAAGATTAATACATTAGGTTACACCTTTGAAACTGCATCCAATAATACCAGAACATATAATACACTCATACCAAACAAATAACAGCCTAAAGAAACTTATGATTTTTTATATGATGCACTGGTTAGCAAATGATGAAGCACGAAAATATGCCAATACACAAACTAATAATAAGTAATAGGAGAGCATGATGAATCACTATGGTTTTTACTGGATGACAGTTGAGAAACACCTTTTAGAAGCAAGTAATCAACAAAATAAAGCACAAAAGAATAGTCATAGAATTAAGGATTAATTAAAACCCTGCAAAATCTAGACTCACACCTAAATCATCTGCAACAATACGCCCATGATCATATTTCAAAACACCATTAATAAATGTTTTATTAATCGTTGATGAAAAAGTTAAGCCGCTAAACGGTGACCAACCACATTTTGATTTTGCCGCAACATCACTCATATGCTGTTGTGCATTAAGATCAACTAATACCAAATCAGCCCAATACCCTTCACGGATAAAGCCGCGCTCTTCAACCTGATAGATTATTGCTGGCGCATGTGAAGTTTTTTGAACAACTTTTTCCAATGAAAGAACACCTTGATGGTAATGTTCAAGCAATGACAATAACGCATGCTGTACCAATGGCAAACCAGAGGGTGCCTTGAAGTAACTTTGATGTTTTTCAGCCCACGTATGCGGTGCGTGATCCGTGGCAATGACATCTAATACATTATCATTAACAGCTTGCAATAACGCCAAACGATCTTCTTCTTCTTTGATTGCAGGATTACATTTAATTAAAGCGCCTCGTGTATGATAGTCCTTGCGTGAAAAGAATAAATGATGTGCACAAACCTCAGCAGTAATACGCTTGTCAGCAAGTGACATATTTTTGTTCTTAGCAAACAATTGCAACTCATCTTTAGTGGTAATATGCAGCACATTAAGCTTAGTATTAAACTTTTTAGCCAGACTAACTGCCAAGGTAGATGATTTAATACAAGCTTCTCTGCTTCTAATTAAAGGATGCAAATCAAACGGCACATCTTCACCATATTGCGCACGATATGCCGCTTCATTTTGCGCAATCATTGGTGTGTCTTCACAATGTGTGGCAATAAGAATCGGCGAATTAGCAAAGAAGCTTTCTAAGGTTTTAACATTATCAACCAACATATTACCGGTTGATGCACCCATAAAGATTTTAACGCCACAGGCATCCCCTGGGCTTAAACGTTTAAGCTCATCAACATTATCATTCGTTGCCCCTAAGTAAAAAGCATAGTTAGCATGTGATTTGGTTGCGGCTAGTGCTTTTTTAGCATGAAGTCGCTCAATCGTCACCGTTGCAGGGTTACAATTAGGCATCTCCATATAGGAGGTAATACCTCCAGCAACTGCCGCTTTTGACTCACTCTCAATATCCGCCTTGTGTGTCAATCCAGGCTCACGAAAATGCACTTGATCATCGATCATGCCAGGCAACAAGTGTAACCCTTCAGCATCGATTACTTTCACATCAGAGGTGGTAGAAATATCTTGAGCAATCTTGGCAATTCTACCGTCTTTTACTAATATATCAGCGACAAAAACTTTGCCCTCATTGACAATCGTTGGTGACTTGATTAAATAATTTGACATTGCTTTATCATCCTTTTAGCTTACTTTGCAATGCCATCATTCTATATCAGCATACTTCACTTTTATAGTAATGAATCAAGAATAAGTTACGTTTTAATTCCCCCTCACCCGTTCACTCTAAGCTGAACGACCTCTCCCACTAGAGGAAAGGTGTAGCTGATGCAACTTATTTTGATGGCAAAGCATGCACTAAAGATTCAATTGTTTTAAGTTACTCTTTACCCTAAAATATTATTTTATTGACAATAGGTAGTAAGAGCCAGTATGTTAACATCCGCTGACATTCAAACAGTTGATCACTTTCTAGCGCATCTAAAACGCTTAGATGATACGCCAATGTTTATCTATCAAAATCAAGTATTTAGCTATGCGAACATGTATGATTACACTTTTATCATTGCCCACTGGTTAAAAGAAAACAACGCAACTAAAGTCATGTTTGCAATAAATAACTCACCTTTTTCTGTTGGGCTTTTTTTTGCAAGTTGGTATCAAAGAATCAACTGTATACCAGTTAACCCACGCTTTATTGCCAATGAGTTACTTGAGCTTGTTAAAAGGGCCAAGCCAGATCTATTAATAATTGAACCAAAGCAGCACTCTGACGCACTTAATCATTATTGCCAAACTCAGCAGATTACACTTGTTATTATTGATAATGCTTTAGATTATTTAAAGCGCTTAAAGAAAGCCTCCAGCACTGAGACTACCGATTTACCTCAAGCCCAAAATGAAGGTACCACCTATCATATAAGCTCCGGTACGGGTGGGCATTATAACTTTCATGGACATTACACGCAGCAAATTCTAGCTTATGCCTATGCCCGTCAATTTGATTATGGTCTTAATAAAGGTGATATATCCCTTGTGCATCTTTCATTTAATCATGCCTATGCCTTTTCATATCAGTTATTACCCAACATAGCTCTTGGCAATTGCATGGTGTTAGCGCCCAGCTTTGACGCAATCGCCTCACTCAAACTGATTGATCAACATAAAGTCACGGCATTGGCACTTTTACCAACAATGTATTACCAGTTAGCACTTGAAGCCCCAAAAACACCAATAACCCATAAACTTAGGCACTTAAGCGTTGCAGGTGATCAGCCAAGTGAATCTTTAATACATTTGATCAAAAAAACTTTTAACACACCGTTACTAAATGGTTTGGGTATGACAGAAGTTTATGGCTACGCGCAAAATCTTACAGCATCTAGCGTTTACAATAAGATCAAGGTTTTTGATGATGTCGAAATAAAAATTGAAGCGATTGAACACGATCACCTTAAGCATGTTAACAATGATCATGAACACATTGGCGAGCTATATATCAAAGCGCCAATGCAGCCAATCTCTCACCAAGGAAAGTGGCTAGCCACAGGCGACTATGGCTATATTGATGATACACATCACTTATACTTTCTCGGACGCATTAAAGATATCATTGTCAAAGGTGGTTCTAAAATTGCACCCTTGGAGCTTGAGCATTATCTTTATCAAATGCCTGAAATTGAGCAAGTTGCAGTTATTGGCAAGAAAGATGATATTTGGGGCGAACGTGTCTGTTCCTGTGTTGTTATCAAAGACAATAAAGCATTAACCTTAGAAACTATTAATACTTTTTTAACACCCCTATTGGCAAGCTATAAACATATCGATCAGCTCTATTTATACCCAAAACTACCACTTAATATCACCGGTAAGATTGACCGCTTTCGCTTAAAAACAGAGATCAACAATGCCTAACAATCATCTACCTCCATTTGCTTATCTTGAAAATACTTTAGACAGCAGTGACAAGAGCTTTTATTTCAGCAAACCACATAGCGAAGTCCTATGCACTGATCCCAAGATGCTAAAATCTGCATTTGCAAAATTAGCAGAATTACAACAACAAGGCTTATATCTTGTTGGTTTTATCAGCTATGAAGCAGCTTATTATTTAAACCCTGATTTTACTTCCTTGAAAACAGCATCTCAAAGGCTCAACACGCCACTTTTACATTTTATTGCCTTTGAGCAATGTTCACCAGATCTACTTCAAACTCAGATAACCACTACTACTAATAGCACTGCAATAGACCTGATTTATGACCCACTCTCTCAATTGCAATATGCCAGAGACTTCAAGCGTGTACAACAAGCATTAACCGATGGTGAAAGTTATCAGATTAACTATACCAAGCGCATTAAGTTGCGATCAAGCTTAGATGCTTATGCGCTTTACACGCAACTGAAAGCGCAACAACCGGTAAGCTATAGCGCTTTTTTACCATTTAAGCCCATGACTGTTTTATCGTTTTCACCTGAGCTGTTTTTTAAAAAGCAAGGTGACACCATCACAGTAAAGCCAATGAAAGGCACTAGCAAACGCTCTGATGATCCCAATGACGATTTAAAATCCTATGAGTTTTTACGAACAGACCCAAAAAACAAAGCCGAGAATTTAATTATCGTCGATCTATTGCGTAATGACCTTGCTCGCATTTGCGATAGAGGCTCAATTAAGGTCAGCAAGCCCTTTGCGATTGAAACCTATAAAAGCGTTTATCAAATGACTTCAACGATTTCCGGCAAAGTAGATAGTAATATTCCTTTTGCCGATATTATTGAGCATTTGTTTCCTTGTGGTTCGATCACTGGTGCACCCAAGAAACGCACGATCGAAATTATCCAACAGCTTGAACCTCCGCGAGGTTTATACACAGGTTGTATCGGCTATATTATGCCAAATAATGATATGTGCTTTAGTGTTGCTATTCGCACATTAACACAACAAAATAATGAGCTATGGCATTGCGGTGTTGGTGGCGGTTTTACCATTCAGTCTACACAAGATGATGAGTGGCAAGAAATGACGACCAAAGTTCAATTTATCAAACGCTTGTATCACCCTCAATTTCAACTGATTGAAAGCATGCTTTACGATAAAAATGGACTTACATCGTGTGATTTACATCTTAAGCGTTTATGCAATTCCGCGTCTGTTTTACACTTTGCTTTGGATATAGCAAAGTTAAGACATGCATTATTGCAATATTGTGAAACACTCATCACGGCAAACAGTGAACAATATAAACTTCGAGTTGCTGTGGATTATCACGGGCTTTTTACGATTACGCATCAACAACTTGAGCAATCACACACGACTTATCACATTGAACTGTTTATCTGTCCTGAGAAAATAGACTCTAATAATCCATTGTGGCAACATAAAACAGATGATCATAGTACACGTGGCTTTTATACACAGAAGCACAGCCAATATATTGCAGATAAGCCAAATTGCGAGCTTATTTTCTTCAATGAACAACATCACCTGACTGAAGCACGTTTTTATAATATTATCATTGAAATCGATGGTATCTTATATACACCACCTGTTAATGATGGCTTATTACCTGGCATTGCGCGCGCTAAACTACTTCAATCTGAGCAGATTCATGAGCGCTCAATCTCTATAAAAGAACTAAAATCAAGCAAAAACATTTACCTTATTAATGATCTTCGAGGTAAAATACCGTGCTTTTTAAGCACATCAACAACCATGCAAGAAGTATAAAAATTAAGATGTTACTGTTTATTGACCATTATGATTCATTTGCCCATATTTTAATGGATTATTTTGCCCAATTGGGTGAGAAAATTATCTCATTCAAATCAGATCAACTTGATCAATCGATTGATTACACCCAATTTAGTGCTGTCATTATAGGGCCAGGCCCTGGACACCCTGATGAATTAAGGCATTTATACCCTGAAATTAAACGCATCATTGACAGTAACGTACCCATTTTAGGCATTTGCCTTGGTCATCAGTTATTAGCACAATACTTTGGCGCCAAAGTCATTCATGCAGCCAACATTATGCATGGACAATGCAGTTTAATTCATTTTACCAACCACTCACTCTACCAAGGGCTACAATCGCCTTTGACAGTGACACGCTATCACTCACTGATTGTTGACATCACGAGCTTACCAGATGACTTACAACCAATCGCACTGACGATGAACAATGAGCTCATGGCATTTGCACATAAGCATTTTGCTATTTATGGCATCCAATATCACCCTGAGGCCTATTTGACAGAATCAGGATTAAAAACATTACAAAACTTTCTTTTAGCGAATAAGCGCTTGTGCTTAGAGCAAAAGGCGTTATCCTAGTCCAATCCATTGATTTAATAGCCTTTGACGTTATCACCATGACAGCAATACATCACAATTTACGTGCCTTTGCGAATATTAATATTTCTCATCTATTGGCAAATCTTGCCAATATCCGTGCATTGCACGCAAATAAATCGATGATTATTATGCTCAAAGCAAACGCCTATGGTCATGGTGCGGTTGAGATTGCTAAGGCATTAGATGGTTTATGCGATTATTTTGGCGTTGCTAGTGTTGAGGAAGGTATTGAGCTTATTTTGGCAGGAGTTGAGAAAACCAAAGTCATTGTTTTTTCAGGATTTTTCTCCAAAGACATGGTGCAAACACTTATTGACTACAGACTTATTCCGATTATCCATAGCGCCTATCAATACGAGTTACTTGATCAGTATTTTCAAAGTAAACACGCTGAGATATGGCTTAAAATCAACACAGGAATGAACCGCTTGGGGTTATCAGAAGACGAGTTTGAAGCGCTTTACACTCAAGCACAATCATATCATAAACCTATCAACGCATTAACCCATTTAGCCGAATCAGAATCTTGTGATCAATCTTTTACATTAAAGCAATTACAACGCTTTCAAGCATTAATCAAAGATAAATCATTTATTCATATCAGTGCCTTTAACTCAGCGGCCTCTCTCTTAAATAATAATGATTTTAACACCAACACCATTCGCATTGGTTTAGCGCTTTATGGTGCATGTGCTGCCGCACATCCATTATTAAGGTGCACTCTTAAGCCTGTTATGACGTTACATAGTCATGTTGTAGCAATTCAATCCATTGATGTGGGGGATTCCGTGGGTTATAACCGCCAATATATTGCCAAATCAAAAACCCAAATCGCCATTGTGACAATTGGTTATGGTGATGGTTATCCGCAAGCTACTCCTAACGGTACCATGGTGCTAATCAATGGCAAGCTTTATCCCACTGCAGGCAAAGTCTCAATGGATCTGATGGCAATTGATATTGGCATGAATAAAGACATTCATATTGGTGATAATGTCACTTTATTTGGCACTTCTGATTTGTTGGTTGATGATGTTGCCACACACATAGGCACTTCAAGTTATGCCATGCTTACCGCAATTAATCCACGTGTTAAGCGATTTTATTTAACTTCTGCAGATTTGGCGACAACATGATCTACACTCAAAGATACAACTGCTTCAACTAAGTGATCTATTCCTGATGCCACTTCCGCAATACTTTGCCCGATCATATACGCCGGCGTGCTTGCCACTTTATTTATTTGATCAACACAAACCTCGGTAACACATTTGTTAACGTGCTTAGCGCCTTTATGCTCAATAATACCAGCCGTTGCTTGATCATTACCAATCGTTAACGCCACATTGGGATAAATCGCTGCGGCGATAACAGGGGCAATACAGATAAAGCCAACAGGCTTTTGTGCATTTTTAAACTTGTTAATAAATGCTAAAACAATTGGTTCGACAACAAAACTGCTATCTTGCTTAAAGGCAAAATCACATAGGTTTTTAGCCGCACCAAAGCCACCTGGGATAATCAACGCTGCATAATCATCTGCATTGACTAAGGATAGATCCTTTATTTCACCGCGCGCAATGCGTGCTGATTCAACCAATACATTGCGTGATTGCGGCTCTTCATCGCCCGTTAGATGATTAACCACATGATGCTGCATAATATTTGGTGCAACCACCTCATATTCAATACCACGTTTTGATAAAGATAATAATGTCAACACAGCCTCATGAATTTCACTACCATCATAAACACCACATCCTGCCAATAACACGGCTACTTTCTTTGATTTATGCATCATAACTTCCTATATTCTTGTCACTAACAGTCACCAATCATAAATTGTCAGACAAGTAATGCAATAAATATCAGGGAAAACAACAATAATATCGTCTAGACTCAGACTAAGTTGAATATAAGAAATAAGCTAAGGATTCATATGATAGAACATTTCAATGATCACGCAGCAAATGAGCGTACGTATCTATCTTGGGTAAGGACTGCCATTGCACTGATGGCGTTTGGTTTTTTAATTGAGAAATTTGATATTTTCTTACGCATTATGGCCAAAGGGGTTGGTGTAAGAACAAGTAACATGATGTCACAATCAGCCGAAATCATCGGCATTTTAATTATGCTTATCGCGGTTATCATCATCATTATTTCATCAGTACGCTTTGCGATAAATCGACGAAATATTACCGCACCTGAAACAATCAGCTACAAAACGCGCGTTCCTGACATTTTCCTTGGGCTACTATTACTAGTGATCACCATCTTTATGGTAACTTATGCGTGGTATATGTTACTTTACTAAGTTATCAAACATTTGTTGTAATCAATACAAGCTTACGCTTTTTAGCACCCCAGCAGCGGCTTAGTACATTGTATTTATTTAAGCCTTGTTGTTTAAACATCTTCATAAAGCTATCACGCTTAACTGTTTTCTCAACGACGCCAGATTTTAACTTAATATCGAAGCGGTTTGCCCATTTACGAATCGTACCATGCTTAAAGCCAAGCATCTTTTCAGCATCTTGATAAGTCATTCCCTCATCAGCACAACGCTCTAATACTTCCCGTGCGCTGCAGTTATATTTCTGTTGAATAATGTGTTCAAAACTTCCTGTGTACTGATTTGCCATGACTTGTTCCTCTTTTGTCTAGGTTTATAAAACTCAATGATGTGGGTCATTCTAAAAATGTAAACTTAAGTCAAGCTTAAGATTTCTATTAATTTTCAACTTTCTTCACCAAATCGATCCTGAATAAGGACTCTAATGGCATCAAGTGCTTCTTCTTGATCATCACCTTCTGCACTTAAACGAATAGATGTGCCACAACTTGCGCCAAGCATCATCAATCCCATAATACTTTTGCAGTTCGCCTTAATACCAGTTTTCACAACTTCCACCTCAATTTCACTACCAAAACGAAGGGCTAAATTAACCAACTTAGACGCAGCTCGTGCATGTAATCCTAATTGATTAATTAATACTAAATCAATCTCTTTCATTTGCATTTCTTTCACTTATCATCTTCTCTTCTAATACGATACATGCCTTTGATGTATCATAAACCCTTTCTGCAAGCTCATCCAAAGATAGCGCCTGCTTATGATATGTCAATGCCTTTAAAAGCATTGGCATATTAAGCCCTGTAATAACTGCTAGATGATAAGCACCACGCATAAATGATTGTGTCACATTCGTTGGTGTTGCGCCAAAAAGATCTGTTAACACTAAGAAACCATCACAATCAGGCATGCTTTTAAATGCATTCTCAACACGCAGTAATAATTCTGGCTGATCATATGAGCAGGATGAAACCACCTGGATATAGTCTTTTTGGATCTCAACCAGACGCGTCGCTACTTCAAGCATTGATTGGCCAATGCGACCATGCGTAATCAGTACAATTCCAATCATCCTTTTAACTCCCTATGACCGACAATCACATTATTAAAGTCTGTTTTTAATCGCTCTGCCATCTGCTCAACAATATATACTGATCGATGTTGTCCGCCTGTGCAACCAATGGCAATATCAATATAGCTTTTGCCTTGCTGCTGCTGTAATTCACACCACTTCAAAACAAACTTGCTGATATCATCTATCATCTCTATTACTTGCGGCTGTTTTTGCAAATATTCAATCACATCAAGATCAAGTCCCGTTTGCAAACGTAAACGTTTATCCCAATAGGGATTAGGCAAGCTCCGAACATCAAAAAGGTAATCAGCCTTTTGCGGCATCCCATATTTAAAGCCAAATGAAAAAACCTTAATCTGAGTGGATAATTTATCCTGCCCTAAGAGTTTCTGACAGACGATTTCTCTGAGCTCTTGCAAACTTAGATTGGTTGTATCCAACGTATAATCTGCAATACTCGCATAGCTTTCCAAAACAGTAAATTCCGCATCAATCGCATGCTCTAAGGTTATTTTATTATCTGAGAAAGGATGACGTCTACGGGTTTCATCATAACGCTTGATCAGTACATTTCTACTGGCCTCAATATACCAACAAGTAATATTCATCTGATACTTACCTTGCAAATGTTTAACATGACAGCTTTCATTTGCTAAAAATGAGTGTGGAGCCAATGAAATAACAATATTTTGCTTGTATTGAGAATTACTCAAAACATACGCAAGCGTTTCTTCCAATAAAAATAAAGGTAAATTTTCAATACAGAAAAAACCTTGGTCTTCCAATATACTCAAAACCGTTGACTTGCCAGCACCAGAAACACCAGCTAAAAGCACAACCGATTTGGATGTACTATTCACGCAATTTACACCATTTCCACTCATCATAATTTGCTCAGTTTACCAAAGCTTTTGTATTTACCCTAATCTATTTTGCAACTGCTTAGCACATGCATGCCAAGCTTTATCAAAGACATCAATTTCAATCAAAGGTAAAGCTAAAGTTTGTGCTTTGTTAATATATTTTGGATCTTTTACTTGCCTATATAGGTAGACAACATGGCTAATAACTGATTGATCTACTGCTTTTTCAACTTGAATAAAGTCTTTTTCTTTATGATGCATAACCGCAAAGTATTGACTATTACATAAAGAGCCTTGATATACATTATTGATTTGAGCAATACCCACCAAATCATCAGCGACTAAATAAAAGCCCAAATACTTAATCAAGTGATAACAAAATTCTGTTTTACCAACATTTGGCGCGCCAATCACTAACAATCCAGTATCGATGTTATTTGTTACAAGGCTTGCATGCCAGTATCTCATCGGATCTTCTCTTAAATCTATGTAGAGAATTAAGTGTTACCTAAAAAAAGCTGATAAAGTGCCTCATTTGAATTGGCCGCTTTGATTTTATCAAGCACGCCTTCCTGCTTTAGAAACTTCACTAATTCGGCCATGAACTTAATATGCACATCATTGACGTTTTGCGGAAAGATTGCAGCAATGACAATGCTCACTTTACGATCTTCCTCACCATATTCAATGCTCTCTTCCAAGGTTAATACAGCCAAACGTGTCATCGTTAAGCCCTCAATTCGGCAGTGGGGTACGGCAACCTCTTTACCAATAGCAGTATTGCCAATGCGTTCACGCTCAAAAAGCTTCTGATAAATCGTATCCGCAGTGATATCGATATCATCATCTTTTAATAACTGGCTTAATACCTCGAAAACGCGCTTTTGACTTTGCAATGCTGCTTTATTAATAACGCGTTGCGGAGAAATAAATGAAGACAAAAAGTTCATAAGATTTATGATGAATTATTCAACGAAGTGGTAGGTTATTCTATCAACGTTCCTCATCAATATCCACTACTTCGTCATCAGCCATTAATGCTTCGGCTTCAGGGCGCTCAGCACGATGATCTTTTAGTTTCTGCTTATGTTTTCTTACTTGAGCATCTAGCTTATCTTGCAACATATCAATAGTTGCATACATATCTTGTGAATCTGACTTAGCCACAAACTCAGTCCCTGGCACATTAATCACGGCTTCAGCCATTTGCTTGCCTTTTTCAACCGACAAAATAACGCGTGCAGCAATAATATGATCAAAGTGATTGTCAAGCTTACTCAACTTTTCATCGACATATTGCTTTAATGCAGGGGTAACTTCTAAATGACGACCTGTAATTTGAATTTGCATAGTGCAGTCCTCCATTGTATAGCCACGAGTATCGTGGGGGTTTGTAAGTCAACTTTGAATAATTCAAAGATAGCGCCAACACGCATGAATTGCCAGCAAGTTCAGCATAATTTTATCAATTATTTTCTTGTGATTGTGCTTGATTTTTTGAATTTATTGGCTCTTGAGTTTTACTCTTATCATTTTCATTTGCATTAAAATAGTTATCTATTTTTTCAGCGCCTTTTTGTGCAGCCTCTTTGGTATTTTGCCAGCCCTCAGCTGCTAATTTTTTAGTTTTAGCCCAAGCATCATTACTAGCATCTTTAGTATTTTGCCATCCCTCAGCGGTTGCTGATTTTGTTTTATCCCAACCTTGCTGTGCATAATCACTCGCTTTATTGGCAGCATCTTTAGCTACTTGCGTCCCTGAACTTGCTGTATCTGATACATTTTGCTTAAACAGCTCCCAGTTGCTACCAAAATTGCAATCACTGGTTTTTGCTGAGCAGCTTTGTGTCGCCGGATTTTCTTCTACTTTAGCTTGATCATTTGCTTTAGCAGTAGTGTCTGCAATACTCAAGCCTGTAGTCAACAAAACAAAAATCGGAATCGTAAGATATTTTTTAATTGTCTGCATAATTTATCACGTATTTTTAAAACTTAAGTACATTATCTTTTAGCAAAGCACTCGCTAGAAAGCAAATGCAGATCATGCTTCTTTGCTCTTTTTCAGTACGAGCAATTTTTTTTAAAATTATTTTAATATCTTAAGCTTATCTTAATATTGACTTGTGATACTGACATCACTCAAGGGGATCACGATCACAGAGCAAACTTTTTTCTCTCTCCCTTCTCTTTCAGTATGTCCTGTGATCGTCACCTTGAGACCACGAAATTACCTTGCAGTATACTCCCTCCCTTCTCATCATCTATGTACTGCAAGGTGATCTCTTTTTATCATTATTATTTTAGACAACGCGATCTAGTTATTATGCAATGCCAACTTACTAATTTCAGCTTCACTCATAAAATCACGATATTAACTAGGGAATTAAATGTGAGAACTTTCCTTGTGATAGCGCATCTTTAATCAACTTAACTTGTCCTGATAAAGTATCAACAAACCCACTAGCAACATGCATAGCAGCAGCCGCATTTAATATCAGTGTATCTTGCTTAGCGCCTAACATTTCATTATTTAATAACGATTTTGATTCCGTCAAATTCTGATACAAATCGCCTGCTTCTAAGTAATCTAGTCTGCCGCGCACAAACCCTAGTTGCTCTGGATGTAAGCTAAACTCAGTAACTTCGTCATGCTCAAGTTTAATCACTTTATTGGCACCACAAACTGAAAACTCATCCATCCCATCACCATACACAATATAGGCATGCGTGACACCTAGGTTTTTAAGTGCATAAAGATACGGCTTAAGTAAACGTTCATCATAAACTCCTGCAACGATTCTTTTAACCTGCATCGGATTTAACAATGGTCCCAATACATTAAAAAAGGTGCGCTTACCCTCTTTAGCAAAGCGCTGACGCACATTAACCACTTTGGCAAAAATCGGATGAAAAAATGGCGCAAACAAAAATACCAGTCCTTGTTCTTTTAGCAAGCTCAATGCCGTTTCTGGGTTATCAGGAATTTCAACATTAAGTTTTTGCAAGAAATCAAAACTACCACACTTTGACGTTGCCGAACGATTACCATGTTTAGCAACCTTAGCACCTAATTCATGCACCATTAATGCGCTTAGCGTTGAATAATTCAAGGTCCGACAACCATCACCACCCGTACCGACAATATCCACTGTTTCAGCAAAAGGGTTTTCCATTCTAATACTGTAATTTAGAAATGTCCGCGCTAGCTCAAAAAGTGTTTGCTCTTCATATAGCTCAGCATCTATCTGCTGAATGATTTGATACTGCTGATCTTCACTTGTTTCATCACTTAGCAGCTGATTGACTAATGATTCAATCTCCACAATCTCACCTTCTTTTATTTTTTATTCTTTAACACTCTATTCTAAAGCTTTAAATTTGTTTCGTCTGCTTTTGAGGCGTATACAATACGCCCCTACACTTTCAATATATCGCTATGCTTTTATTTTTCAAAAACAGCGATAGACTCAACATGTGTCGTATGTGGAAACATATCCATTACACCCGCTGAAAGCAGTTTATAACCCTTTTCATTAACTAAAATGCCAGCATCACGCGCCAATGTTGCCGGATCGCAAGATACATAGACAATACGCTCTGGGTTAATTTTTTCAATTTGTTTACATACCATCTCAGCCCCTGCTCTGGGTGGGTCCAATAGTAACTTATTAAATTCATTTTTCACAATCCATTCATGTTTTGAAATATCTTCAAATAAATTCACAGGATAAAAAGCAACATTATCTATGCTATTGCGCTTAGCATTCTCCATAGCGCGCATCGTCATTGCTTCATCGCCCTCAACACCCACAACAAATTTGGCTTTTGTTGCCAACGGCAAACTAAAGTTGCCTAAACCACAAAACAAATCAAGCACGATATCATTATTTGACACTTCTAATAACGCTATCGCCTGTTTTAACATTTTACGATTAATGTCATGATTAACTTGTGTGAAGTCATTTGGCTCAAAATAAATAGTTACACCATAATCTGTCAAATGATAGGACAGCGACTGTGGTTTTTTCTTTAACTCTGGGTATAAGCGTGTTATCGTATCAGGTCCCTTAGCCTGCAAATATATCCAAAACTGCTGCGCTTTAGCAAAGTCAGTTAACTTAGCTAAATCTTCATCAGTAAATGCACTTAAGTGACGGATAATCAATGCAGTTACCTGATCATCTACAGCCACTTCAATTTGTGGAATCTCTTTGTAATTTGATAGACTAAACACTAAATCCTGTAACAAAGTTAGATTTTTGCCAACACTCGGATGCAGTACTTCACAGTGATTAATGTCAGCAAGAAAACGCCCATCACGCTCTCTAAAACCAACAAGCACTTTGCCTTTTTTGTGCACATAGCGCACACCTAATCGTGCTTTAGTACGATACCCCTCGTGTGAGCTCGAGCGTAAAGGCGCTATACGCGCAAGAGGCTCAAGACCTTGTCCAAAGTGCTTGAAATGATTCAGCAATGTTTCTTCTTTAAATGCAATCTGCGCATCAGGTGCGACATGTTGAAAAGAACAACCACCACACATCTCAAAATACTCACATGGCGGAGCGACACGCTTGACACTTGATTTTAGAACTTGTACCAGTTTACCTTCATCATAATTTGATTTTGATAAAGTATATTCAAACGTGACTTCTTCTGCTTCTAAAGCGAATGGGATAAAGGTTGTTTTACCGTCAATTTTAGCGATTCCACGTCCTTCATGTGACAGGTTGGAAATAGTGGTATTGAATACACCGCTAGGAAAGTTTTTCTTAATTCGTCTTGGCATTCGGCTGCAATAAGCATAATTTTAAATGTGCGTTAGTTTAGCAACTGCATATAAAATGTCATTGTTTTTTGATCTTTTTAATGCTTTTCACTGTAAAACGCTTGTTCTTTGCTAAGGTGCTGTTTAAGCTAATGAGGTTCGATTTAACACATTAATCATTAAAATATGGAGTAAATATGAAGAAGTTAACCACCATTGCATTATCACTTTTAGCCGGCAGCGCATTAGTTTCTGGCGCTTTTGCTGACGCAGCTAAAGCGGCACCTGCTAATGCTCAACCAGCCAACACAGCTGCAACAGCACAAAACAATGCAGCAGATGCAAGCTATACCATTGGTTATTCTATTGGCAAAAACATGACTGAACAATTAAAGCAACAACAAGTCAGCCTAAATACTGATGATCTTCAACAAGGTTTTGTGGCAGGCATTGAAGGTAGCAAGCCTAAACTAAGCCAAGAGCAAATGGAGCAGTCAATGCAAGCTTTCCAAAAAGAAATGGAAGCTAAAATGAAAGCCCATGAAGAAGCAGCACAAGCCGAAGCTGCCGAAGCAAAGGCCAAGCTTGATGCAGCAAAAGCAGAAACTGCAA
Source organism: Cysteiniphilum marinum (assembly GCF_014857925.1). Lineage (GTDB taxonomy): Bacteria > Pseudomonadota > Gammaproteobacteria > Francisellales > Francisellaceae > Caedibacter > Caedibacter marinus. The sequence continues at coordinate 32,104 of NZ_JACYVZ010000002.1, forward strand.
CAACTGCTGAAACAGCAAAAGCACCTGCTGATAGCGCTAAAAAGACAGTTGACGCAACAAGTGCTGCAGCTAATTAATATATCAAAACATCAATAGATATCTACAAGCCCCACTATTGGGGCTTTTTTATGGAAGAAATTTACTATTTGAGCATGAACCTTTTTGCTTTTAGCAACAACTTTGTTATAGTTCGAAAAGATTATTTTTATTAACTGAAAAACATGGAGCTTTATTCATAATGCGTATGTCAAAAAAAATCATCGTAAGCACCCTTGGCGCTGCACTTTTTGCCACTGTTTTAGCGGGTTGTTCACAATCTGACTCAAAGGACTCAGCAAAAGCGACTCCTGAAGCAACGAAAACTGTTGCAACACAGCCAACAGCGGCTGAGACAGCAAAACCAACAACTGCTGACACTAAACAAAGTGAAGCAACCCTACTTAACAATGTAAGTTATACATTGGGCTACAGTGTCGCAGGAAACGTCAGTGCACAATTAAAAGCACAAGGTGCCACACTTGATAATGCACAAGTTCTAGCTGGCTTTAAAGCAGGGATTTCCAACGAAAAAGGTAAATTCTCGCAAGAACAAATGCAAACCATTATGCAAACATTCCAAAAAGACTTAATGGCAGCACAAGAGAAAAAACAAGTAACTTCTGTTCTAGAGAATGCCAAAGCACTTCTTTCAAATGAGCAAACACCTACCATTGGACCAAAAGATGCTAAAATTGCTGTGATTGAATTTTTTGATTACCAATGTGTATTCTGCCACAAAGTAGCGCCAATCATGGAAAAAGTGATGGACGCCAATCCAAATGTAAAATATATCTTCAAAGAATTCCCAATCTTTGGTCAACGTTGGGAAGCATCACAATATGCTGCTGAAATGGGCATTGCTGCTTATATGCTAAATGGCGCTGAAGGCTACTTGAAATATCATAACGCCGTTTTTGCTAGTGGTATTGACGAAGGCAAATTAACTGTTAAAGATGTTAATGATGCTGCGAAAAAAGTAGGTGTTGATGTTGCAAAAGCTGAAAGCCTAATCAAAGAGAAAAAAGTCACTGACAATATTGCAGCGGATATGAAGCTTGGCTTTGATAAGTTAGGCATTCAAGGTACACCAGCCATTATCGTTATGCCGCTATCCGGTGCGACTGCTGCTAATACAACAGTTATCCCTGGCTTTGCACAACAGGATGCAATTCAGGCAGCAATTAATAAAGCGCAAGGGAAATAACTCCACTGGGCGTAGACAATACGCCTCTTAAATTTTTCAATTATTTTCTCATGACTTGTTTTGTATCAACTCTGATATTTCACTAGCCTTTTTACACAAAAAACGCTACCCTATTTTGACTTTTTGCTAGGCTAATAAACGATCTATTACAAATCAAACATGCTTAGCAATAAACGCAAATCATACAATGAATAAAATCAGGTAACTAAAAATGACAGACATCGCGATTGAGAATCCCGTAAAACAACATAAAAAAGTATACATTAAAACACTTGGCTGCCAGATGAATGAATATGATTCATCCCGCATGAATGAAGTTTTAGGCGAGCATTTTAATACCAGTAAAACCGAAGATTATAGCGAGGCAGATATTATTCTTATCAATACTTGCTCCATTCGCGAAAAAGCACAAGAGAAAGTCTTTCACGAATTGGGACGTTGGAAAAACCTTAAGAACAAGAACCCTGAGCTTGTCATCGGTGTTGGTGGCTGTGTCGCGTCACAAGAAGGTGAGAACATTATTAAACGCGCACCTTTCGTGGATATCGTTTTTGGCCCACAAACCATTCACCGTTTACCTGATTTGATTAAACAAAAACAAACAACTGATATTTCTCAAGTTGACATTTCCTTCCCTGAAGTAGAAAAATTTGACCACCTGCCTGCACCAAAAGCTGAAGGCGCTAAAGCATTTGTTTCGATTATGGAAGGCTGTGATAAATACTGCTCTTATTGCGTCGTGCCATATACCCGTGGTCCTGAGGTTAACCGCCCATTTGAAGATGTGTTAGCAGAATGCGCTATTTTGGCTGAGCAAGGCGTTAAAGAAATTACACTTCTAGGTCAAAACGTTAATCACTATCTTGGCAAAATGGCTTCTGGTGACACAGCTGATCTTGCGTTACTTATTCATTTTATTGCAGCGATTGATGGCGTTGAGCGTATTCGCTTTACTACTTCTCACCCAGTTGAGTTTTCAGATAATCTCATTAATGCTTATGCTGAAGTGCCACAATTAGCAAATCACTTACATTTACCGGTGCAACATGGCTCAGATCGCATATTAACAGCCATGAAGCGTAATCACACAATTTTAGAATTTAAACAAAAAATTCGTAAACTTCGCAAAGTTCGTCCAGATATTACCATTTCTTCTGACTTTATCGTTGGCTTTCCAGGTGAAACTGAAGAAGATTTTGAGAAATTAATGGACCTTGTGAAAGACGTTCAATTTGATCAATCTTTTAGTTTCATCTATAGCAAACGCCCTGGAACGCCTGCGGCAAACTTAGCGGATGACACACCTGTTGAAGTTAAAAAAGAGCGTCTAAAGCGCCTGCAAGATCAGCTTAATCATAATGCAATGATTATTAGCCGCCAAATGGTTGACTCAACGCAGCGCATTTTAGTGGAAGGCGTTTCCAAGAAAGATGATAAGGTGCTTGCAGGACGCACAGAAAATAATCGCATCGTTAACTTTGCTGGTGATTCTAGTTTAATTGGTCAATTAATTGATGTTAAAATCATTGAAGCTTTACCACATTCACTACGCGGAGAAATTATTTAGCTTCATGAAATCAGTACAGTTTTATCTTGAACCAGATAGTGCACAAATGCTTGCTAAGCTTTGTGGCAATTTAAATGAGAATTTACACTTAATCGAAAAATATTTAGCCGTTGAAATCATTCAACGCGGTAATAATTTCCGTATTGTGGGCCCTAAAACAGCTATTAAGGATGCACAAGAATTTCTAGAAGAACTTTATGAAAAACTTGTCAATGATGTCCAGTTTGAGCTTAATAACAAAGAGCTTAATATCGCGCTTAACACCCTTGCTAAAAGAGAACAAGCGGATAAAAAAGAAAAATTCATTCCTAAATTTCAAGTGATGATTGGTTCACGCCCTATTAACCCGCGCACGGTTAACCAAGAACGTTATTTAAAGCGTATCCAAGAAAATGATATTAACTTTGGCATAGGTCCCGCAGGTACTGGTAAGACTTATCTAGCAATGGCATGTGCTGTTGCTGCTTTTGAAAAAGGTCTTGTTAAACGCTTGGTACTTGTGCGCCCTGCGGTTGAAGCAGGTGAAAAGTTAGGCTTCCTACCTGGTGATTTAGCGCAGAAAGTTGACCCTTATTTACGTCCAATGTACGACGCATTATATGATCTGATGGGTGTTGAGCGTGTTGGCAAGTTAATTGAGAAACAAATCATTGAGATTGCACCCTTAGCCTATATGCGAGGGCGCACGATTAATGATTCATTTATTATTCTTGATGAAAGTCAAAACACAACCAAAGAACAAATGAAAATGTTCTTAACGCGTATTGGTTTTAATTCAACAGCAATTGTCACCGGTGATATTACTCAAGTTGACTTACCCAAAGGTGTTACTCCAGGGCTTCGCCATGCCATTGAAGTGCTTGCCGGCGTTGAAGGAATCAGCATGACATTCTTTGAAACGATTGATGTCGTACGCCACCCGATTGTTCAACGAGTTGTTGCTGCTTATGATGTCTATGAGCAACATCATAGTCAGGATTATTAATGACAATGCTTGAGATTGATATTAACAATCCTCGTGCGCTTTATCTTCCTGATGAGGATAAACTCAATACTTGGGCAGAATACACTTTAAAATTCCTTAACAAAGCTCAAGCGATTATCAGTATTGAAGTTGTTAATTCTGATGAGATGCAACATTACAATAATAACTATCGTGCCAAAGATAAGCCAACCAACATCCTCTCTTTTCCATTTGAAGCGCCGCCTGGACTACCCAAAGACAATGAAACTGAACATTTTCTAGGGGATTTAATAATCTGCCCTGAAGTTTTGCAAAAAGAAGCAAAAGAGCAGCATAAATTGCTCGATGCTCACTGGTGCCACATTCTAATCCATGGCATACTGCATTTAGTTGGCTATGACCATATCGATGAAGAGGATGCCCTTGAGATGGAGAGCATAGAAATCGCTTTATTGGCAGAGCTTGGTGTTGATAACCCTTATGTTGAGAAATAATAAACAATGGACGAAAAACAGACGAAAAACGATAACGCTGAACATTCTCAAACTTGGCTTGAAAAAATAGCTGCAACCATTTTAATGCCGCACAGCCCTTCTGACTTTTTAGTTCTTGTTAATCTTGCTGTCAAAAAAGGTACGATCGATAGCGAATCGCGCGACATGATCAAAGGGGTGTTAAATGTCGCCTCATCATCCGTTGGTGATATCATGATTCCACGCACGCAAATGGCGACGATCCATGCAGGCATGACCAGCAAGGAAATCATTCAAACGATTGTTAATTCTAGTCATACACGTTTACCTTTATTCTCTGAAAATCGTGATGACATTCTTGGGATACTTCATACCAAAGACTTATTAAAAGTGGTACTTGAACACAAAGATTTCAGTGTTGAACATCTAAAACCCATCTTACGCAATGCAATTTTTGTGCCTGAAAGTAAAAAACTTGATGCCTTATTACGTGATTTTAAAACCAGTCACAATCATCTTGCCATTGTTGTTGATGAATATGGTGTCATCTCAGGACTTGTCACGATTGAGGATATTCTAGAAGAAATCGTTGGTGACATTGAAGATGAGTTCGACCAAGAGGCCACACAAATTATCAAAATAAATGAACATGAATTTAGCATCGATGCATTGACTGAAATTGAAGACTTCAATGATTTCTTTGATGCTAATATTGATGACAGTGAATTTGACACCATTGGTGGGCTTATTATCAATAAATTAGAGCACTTGCCTGAAGTAGGTGAGGAAGCAACTATTGGGCAGTTTACCTTTAAAGTAACAGCAGCTGACAAGCGTCGCGTGCGTGCACTGCATGTGATTATCAATCAAGAATAAACTCACTGTTATACTATGTCTTTCATTATAAATACACTTTTAGCATTCATTGCTGGTGCACTTTTAACCCTATCATTTTCACCGATTGGCTTTAGTATTTTTGCCTTTATTTCGCTGATACTTTTCATACAGATTCTGCAAAGACAACCGCGCATGCGTCAAGGCCTTTGGCTTGGATATTGTTATGGCATAGGTTTTTTTGGTTCAAGTATTTCGTGGATTTATGTCAGCATACATGCCTTTAGTCAATCAGTGCTTTTAGGTGTTACACTGACCATTGTTTTTATCTTATTCTTAAGTCTATTCTTTTTAGCATTTGGTTATGCTTATGCCAAACTTAAGCATCGCCACTTCATTTATAGAGTTTTGTTATTACCCGTTGTATGGTTGATACTAGAGCTCTTACGTACTCACCTTTTTACCGGCTTTCCATGGGTGTTACTTGGTTATTCACAAACACATACTTTCTTAGCAAGTTTCGCCCCCATTGGCAGCGTTTTTCTGGTGGGTTTTATCATATGCTTTATCTCAATATGCATAAGTGAGATGATCAATCATATTCGCCAACCTAAGATTGTGATCTCAATGATTATTAGCATTATTGTCACCTTGGTTATTGCTTGGTCTTTGCAGCAAATCAAGTGGACGAAAAGTGACGGCATTGAAAAAAGTGTCAGTATCCTCCAAGGTAACTTTATTCAGGATCAAAAATGGGATCCTAGCATGCTGCAAACGATTATTAATTATTACTACACCACCACCAGAGACAATCCAGCTGATTTGGTTTTTTGGCCTGAGAATTCCATTCCAACCTTTAAAACATTTATAGAACCCTTTTTACGTCAAGTAGATGACTTAGGTGACACACAGCACAGCGCCATTTTGGTGGGCACCGTTGCATTAAATGCGAAAGAACAATACTTCAATTCAGCCTTTGTCTATGGCTTAGGCTCTGGTCACTATTACAAGCATCATTTAGTACCATTTGGTGAATACTACCCTTTTGCTTATTTCCTTGAGCCATTTATGGCGTATTTTAATATTCCGATGTCAAGCTTTACCAAAGGAAATGAGGTACAACCTTTACTCAAAATGAACGGTTTAAGTGTTGCTTTATTTATCTGCTATGAAATTGCATATCCATCTGAGGTGCGTGCACAACTACAAAATGCCGATCTTATTGCCGTTATTAGTGATGATGCGTGGTTTGGTGACTCCCTTGCGCCTTGGCAACACGAAGAAATATCACAAATGCGTGCAATTGAAACTGGACGCTATGTCATTCAAGCAACCAATAATGGTGTCACCTCAATTATTAATCCTGAAGGTCAAACCATTGCAAGTCTACCGCGCAATGAACAAGCTGTATTAAAAGGTAATATCTACGGTATGAAAGGAAAAACACCTTGGATGGTTTATGGATTATTACCCGTTACACTATTATCTTTAGTTTTTATCCTGATTGCACTTATTACTTACCTACACCAAAGAAAGCGTAGTTAACAGCAAAAATTCTATTAAACTTTTTCATACTAATATAGACTTAGTATCATTGATTGGTAAAGTTTCTATTCCTGATGAACCAACAACAATTTTGTGATCAGTTTCAGTTATATGATCTTCAACCTGATCTTTTAAACAAACTTTGTATCACCTTTAATAGCAGCACTTTTTTCGCGCGTTTTCTTAGCCAAAACCCTAAGTATTTTATTAATATTAACTGGCTTGAAGTCGACACTTTAGAAGATCTCACCCATGAAATTACTGCCTTATTTTCAGCATGTGAGATAAATAAGACAAATGAATCATTACCCAAAGCTTTACGTCTTTTACGTCAATGCGTACATGCTAAGCTTGTTTTCCAGCAGCAGCATCAATACATTCAATTTACACAAATTGCCAAGATTATTTCATTGACTGCCAAAGAAATTCTGCGTCAAACTGAGCGATATTTACGACAACAAATCACTCTCGAGCGCACACTTCACCAAACGCCAGATAGTTTGGCAATTATCACCATGGGGAAGTTAGGCGGCAATGAGCTTAACTTCTCGTCTGATATTGACCTTGTGTTTATTCAAACAAGCAACTTGCCACTATTAAGACAATCTGGCAGCGAATATAGTCCTATGCGTTTTTATACCGAGCTTGGGCAACGTTTGATTGCATTACTTAATGATATCACGATTGATGGCTTTGTTTATCGCATTGATATGCGTTTACGCCCCTTTGGTGATGGCGCCCCCTTAGTTACTGAGTTTGAAAGCTTTAAGCATTACCTTATCCATCATGCACGTGATTGGGAGCGCTATGCTTATATCAAAGCAGATATTTTACACCCCGACACTCAATTCACACATGATCTAAAGCATAATATTCATCAGTTTGTATATCGCCACTATCACGATTATCGCATGCTCAATGCCATTCGTGATATGAAGCACAAGATAGTCACTGAGATGAAATCTAGTACACTAAAAAATAATATCAAACTAGGACGTGGAGGCATTCGTGAGATTGAGTTTATTTGTCAGTGTTATCAGCTTGTTTATGGTGGTCAGAATATTACTTTACAAACCAATCAGTTGGCAACAGCGCTAGATGCTTTACAAAAAGCAGATATTTTACCTGCGACTCAAACAACTGAATTATATGCACACTATGTATTTTTGCGTGATGTTGAGAACGCATTACAAATGTTTGATGATCAACAAACACACCAGCTACCAGATACAGAGTTTACACAAAAAAATGTTGCCAACTTAGTTGGTTATGATTCTTGGCAAACATTAACGTACAAAATAGAATCAATACGTGCAAATGTAAGTACATTATTCGATGAGTTAACACGCTTTAATACATTAGCCTCAAATAACAACGACATTATGACCATCGCAAATCTTGAGAAAACAGCTAATATAACAGTCAAGATTAATGAGGATAACGCTACGCAAATTGAAATAGATCAATTCTTTTTGCAATATCAAAACCACATATCAGAAGATGTGCTACCAGCCATCAAACACTTATTACAACTATGCTTACACACCCATCCTCATCTTATTAAGCATATATTGGTACTTCTTAACAATTTAAGTAAACGCCAAACTTACTTGTTTCTGCTATTAGAGCATCAAGCACGTCACTTAGATTTCTTAGAGCTTCTCAACAAAGGACAGCTAATTATAGAAATGCTCACTGAACATCCTTTTTTATTAGAGCGCGCATTGATTTATAAGACGCATGATGATGTTTACTTAGATATTGATTATTTGCGCAATCACTTACGTATTTATTTACAAGCAATCGACATTCAAGATATCGAAGCTTTTTTAGAAAGTTTACGGCGCTTTCGCTTAGAGCAAGTATTTAATATTATTGTCAGCGAATCGCGCGGGCATATTTCATTGATGGAATCTAGTGATCTTTTCAGCCATCTAGCCACTGTCATCATTGAAGCCGTGCTTGATGGCGCGTGGCGCGAAGTGTTTCAATATAGTGATATCACTGAAAATTTACAAACCTTATATAAACAATCTTTGGGCGTTATTGCTTATGGCAAACTCGGGGGACTTGAGCTTAGTGTTGCCTCTGACTTAGATTTAGTTTTTGTTCACAATCGTATGAGTACTGAGCTATCACCACGCTTATTTGTGCGCGCGGTGCAGAAATTTGTCCATTTCATGCAAATTAAAACCTATCATGGCACCTTATATGAGATCGATTTACGACTGCGCCCTCAAGGTGACAATGGCTTTATTGTGCCAAGTTTTGAGTCTTACCGCCAATACTTAAAAACCTCGGCATGGACATGGGAGCACCAAGCTTTAACGCGCGCACGTATGATTTATGCATCTGACGATTTAACACATAAATTCAATGCACTTAGATCCAACGTAATTTATCAAAAACGTGATCTAGAACAACTCAAAAAAGATATTGTTGATATGCGTCACAAAATGCGTGAGCATCTACTCAAAGTTAATGCGCAAGAGTTTGACCTTAAACAAAGTATTGGCGGCATGATTGATATTGAGTTTATTGCTCAGTTTTTTGCACTTTTTTATAGTCATGAAGTGCCTTTCGTCTGCTATTACAGCGATAGTATCCGCATTATCCAAACCATGGAAAGTGCGCGTTTAATCGATATTAAAACCGCTAATACATTAATTAAGCATTACTGTTATTTTCGCGATTTAGGATTTAAACGCTATCTTGATAAACAATCAAGTATTGTGCCACTTAAAAGCTGTCAACAACAAGCAGATGAAGTCAAGAAAATCTGGTTAAAGCTGTTTTCTTAATAAAATAAACAAAGATTATGAGCGTGAAGTAATTTCTACTAAGTGATAACCAAATTGCGTTTTAACTGGACCGTGTACTTTACCAACTTCTTCAGAGAAAACTACTTTATCAAATTCAGGAACCATCTGACCTGGTCCGAATGAACCTAATTCACCACCGTTTCTGCCTGATGGGCATAGTGACTTATCAGCAGCCGCTTTTGCAAAGTCTGTACCTGCTTCAATTTCTTTCTTTAAAGCTTCACATTCTGCTTCTGTTTGAACGAGGATGTGACGTGCTGATGCTTGTTTCATATTGTTCTCCATATTGGTTTATACTAAATTAATACGCCTTGGAGTGTACCGAATCACTCATGAAAAAACAATGAAAAAGCGTGCAAGTTGTTTATACCTATCACAAATCATTTTGCAATGTTTAGTTGCAAAGTAGTTTTCGAGGGTTTAGCCCAGCTCAATTGCAGGTAATAGCCGGCCCTATTGCCCAAATTCAACTTGGTAAAAGCATGGGAAATGCAAAGCAAGAAATTTTGTACAATGATTTGTGATGGGTATATCACGTTAATTGAATAGCACTTAAGCGATGTGTTTGCTGACAGAAAAACCAATAAATAGCTGTCATAAACATGCCTAGCGCACAAAAAATCATGACATAACTAAACGCATGCAGCGTAATCGTAGAGTGAGCACTGAGCTCAAACACATTTGAAAACGTTGCTAACAAGGTTGCCACCCATGCAACCGCAAAAGCACTTGATAGCTGAATAACCGCACTCATAATGACACTACTAACACCAATTTCGCTATCATTAACCGTACTATAAATACTCGAATTAGTGACCATCGTAAAACAACCAAATGAAGCACCAATAACTGCTAGCAAACCTAAATAAAGTACGAAATCAAAATGACTAAACAACCATGCTAACCCGAGATAGCTTAAACATATAAGACCAATGATAATAAGCATATAACGATATAGTCCAAGCGCTTTCAAAATCGGCTTGACCACACGTTTAACAAGCCATGCAGGGACCATAAACGCCATAAAAGCAAGTCCTGCCTCAAAAGCACTAAAGCCATGATGAATCTGCAAATACAATGGCAGCATAAACATCAGCCCCATCGTTGATAAGCGCACCATAACACTTGCTAACACTAAGGCATTAAAGCTTTGATGACGAAAAATATTAAGGTTCACAATCGCGCCTTGCTGTTTATATCGCGCATAGATCAAATACAACAGCAATAACACAATAGCAAAGATTAAAATGACGCCTTTCAGGCTATTTGAAATCGAATGATCGATAACGGTATCTAACACAAACATAAAAAATGCGATAGATATACCAAGCAAGATAAATCCTAGATAATCAAAACCAAAGTCTTGTTTTTTGCCATCTATTTTAGGAACAAATCGCCAAGCCAATGCTAATGCAAATAAGCCAATAGGCACATTGATAAAGAAAATATAGCGCCAATTAAGGTAAGTTGTAATCCCACCACCAATCAAAGGTCCAAGCATAGGTCCTATGGTTAAAATACTCCCCACAATCGTCATTGCATATAGCAGATTTTTCTTATATACACGCACCAGTATCATCCGTGCTACCGGCATCGTAAATGCACCAAAAAAACCTTGTAATGCGCGAGATGCTACAAGCATTAGTAAATTGGTCGATAAGCCACAAAGTACAGACGATAGAATAAATCCTATCGCTGAGATGAGTAATATTTTCTTTGTACCAAAGCGCTCAGCCACCCATGTTGATGCTGGTACAAACAACCCTAAAGTTAATAAGTAAACGGTAATAGCAACTTTTAAACTAATCGGGTTAACATCAAATGACGTCGCCATTTGTGGTAAGGAGGTATTTAACGCACTGCCATCAACAAGCTCCATGAGCATAACAATAGCAACTGCATACGCCACAAAAGGCTTTTGATCGCTCATAGTGCGCCTTCAAATCCTAATTGTCGCCATGCCTCAAACAGCATAATTGCCGTAGCATTAGATAGGTTTAAACTGCGACTATTTGCTAGCATCGGCAATTTTATTTGCGTTTGATGCAACTGATCTCTAACCTCTTGTGGCAATCCTCGACTTTCAGGTCCCAAAAGTAAGACATCATCTTTTTGAAACTCAACTTGATGGTAGTATTGATTGGCTTTTGTTGTACATGCCCATATTCGCTTATCAGCATGTGCCTCAACAAAACGTTGAAAGTTTTTATATCTAAGCACTGCAGCAAACTCATGGTAATCCAATCCAGCGCGACGCAACTTTTTATCATCCAGATCAAAACCCAACGGCTCAATCAAATGCAGCTTTGCCCCAGTATTGGCACACAAACGAATAATATTTCCAGTATTAGGCGGAATCTCAGGCTCATATAGTGCAATATGAATCATATTATCAAAACTCTATAAATGTATTGCGGATTATTGTATACCAGACACAAGACTTTTGCAGGCTTTACATGCACTATACTGCTTCTATATGATACGATAGCCTAACTTTATATATATTTATAAGACTAAAAGTTAAGGATAGTGATTATGACAATAATGGTCATTGGTAGTGCCAATATGGATCTGATTATACAGGTTGAACATATTCCAAGCCCAGGAGAGACAATTTTGGGTGGGCAATTTTTAACAGCCTCAGGTGGCAAGGGCGCTAATCAAGCAGTTGCAAGTGCGCGCCTAGGTAGTGATGTGTGCTTTGTTTCCTGTGTCGGTGAGGATAGTTTTGGTGAAACACTTATCAATAATTACCGCAAAGATAATATTAATATCAAACATATCAAGCGCAGCACTGAGCCTTCTGGTGTTGCGATGATTTATGTTGCCAAAAATGGTGAAAACTCGATTGCAGTAGCCCCTGGTGCTAACGCTTTATTAATACCCCAAGATTTAGATAAACTCACCGCGCAATTTGCGCATAGTCAAATTGTCCTGACACAGCTAGAAACACCTATTGAAACCATTATCCGTGCTGGAGAATTAGCCAAAAGTAATCAGTGCTTATTTGTACTTAATCCAGCACCTGCGCAAAGCTTGCCTGATACGCTTTACCCACTGATTGACATCATCACACCCAATGAAACAGAAGCCGCACTCTTGACGGGCATTGAGGTTACAGATGAATCATCAGCGCTTATGGCTGCTAAAGTGCTCTTTAATCGTGGTGTTAGTAACGTTATTATCACCATGGGCGCACAAGGTGCTTTCTTCTATGATGGCAATATTGCAAAGCTTATTCCCACACACAAAGTAGCTGCTATTGATACCACGGCAGCAGGGGATACTTTTAATGGCGCCTTGGTCAGTGCACTTGCTCAAGATAATACCTTGCTAGAAGCTATTGCATTTGCTAACAAAGCAGCAGCGCTCTCCGTCACCAAACTAGGTGCGCAAAGCTCTATTCCCTATCTTGATGAAATCACACACTCAACGAGTCACATATGATTGATCAAAAAGAACTTAAAGCATATCTCAATCAACTATTAAATGTTGATACGATCAAGGATTATTGCCCTAATGGCCTACAAGTTGAGGGCATGAAAAGTATTCACACCATTGTTACAGGTGTTAGTGCCAGCCTTGAGCTAATAGAAGCCGCTATTTTAAAGAAAGCAGATGCCATTCTTGTGCATCATGGCTATTTTTGGAAAGGCGAGAACCAAACTATTACCGGTATAAAATACCAACGCATCAAAGCATTGATCAAGCATGATATCAATTTGTTTGCGTATCATTTGCCGCTTGATATTCATCCAACACTGGGCAATAACGCACAATTAGCTCAACTTCTAGGTCTTAATGTGAGTGCTGAATTTGATACAGGAACCACACCAAATTATGGGATTATCTGTGATCATCATACGACATTAACAGATCTTACACAGCTTATTACCGACAAATTGAAACGTACTCCTCTGATTGTTGGTAAGATGAATGAAGACATTCAAAAAATTGCCATTTGCACAGGGGGAGCGCAAGATTTTATTGAGCACGCCTATCATGCTGGTGCCGATGTTTATATCTCAGGTGAAATCTCTGAACGCACCACTTTAATCGCTCGTGAGTTAGGTATTACTTATATCGCAGCAGGACACCATGCCACTGAACGCTATGGCATTAAAACCCTTGGTCAGCATCTTGCTAAGCACTTTGACTTAACACACCACTTTATTGATATTGATAACCCAGTTTAAGTTCATTTGCTTCTTTAAATATTCTGCCAACATTGCCTAAAAAATAAAAATGGTGTAAATTCGCCGACTTAACCGATGAGAAACACGATGGATTTCACTTATGAAGTTAGGACGCATTTTTTTTGGCGACCCTATCCCTAAAACACAAGCTGAAGAGCATGCTTTATCAAAGAAACACGCATTAGCTATTTTTTCTTCCGACGCACTCTCCTCGGTAGCATATGCAACTGGTGAGATTTTAACTGTCCTTATCTTAGCGGGCACTGCAGCCCTAGCAATGTCGATGCATATTGCTATTTTTATTGCCATTTTGATCGTTGTTGTTGGTATATCCTACAAACAAGCTATTGATGCTTATCCAGAAGGCGGTGGCGCATACATTGTGGCACGCGAGAATTTAGGCACCTTTATGGGGCTTCTTGCTGCGGGTGCACTTATGCTTGATTATATCTTAACAGTGGCGGTAAGTGTCTCGGCAGGCATCTTAGCGATTACTTCGGCTTTTCCTGAAGTACAAGCACATGCTGAGCTTATGGCCGTTATTGCAATTATTTTTATCATGTGGATGAACCTGCGAGGTATGAAAGAATCTGCTTCTGCCTTTATGTGGCCTACTTATGCTTTCGTTGTTGTTATATTATCTATGATTGGCATTGGACTTTATCGCTATCTATCTGGTAATTTACCTCCTGTTGATTACTCACATGCCACAGACCTTATGGCGCCATTAACAGGAGTCTTAACCTTAACACTCATTCTACGCGCTTTTTCTTCAGGGTGTTCAGCAATGACAGGGATTGAAGCGGTTGCTAATGGTGTCATGTCATTTAAAAAGCCACGCGCTAAAAATGCATCAATCACCTTGATGGTTTTAATCGTACTCTTGATTTCTATGTTTTTAGGCATCTCTTTTCTGGCATCTAAACTTGAGTTACAACCACTCACAGATCAAAGCTTATTATCACAAATCGGACACAATATTTTTGGTGGAGGGGTATTTTATTATCTATTACAAACGGTTACTTGTTTGATTTTATTACTCGCAGCCAATACCTCTTTTGCGGGCTTCCCACTCTTAACCTCAATGATTAGTAAAGATGGTTACTTACCAAGACAACTACAAAACGTTGGTGATCGCTTAGCCTTTAGTAATGGCATTTTAGCACTTGCTGTTTTTGCTTGTGTGTTAATTATTATCTTTCAAGCCAATACCAGCGCCCTTATTCCACTGTATTCCATTGGCGTATTTTTAGCATTTACTTTGTGTCAAGCCGGTCTTGTACGTGTGTGGTATAACCGTCGTCGTGAGGTCAAAAGCTGGTGGATCAAAGCAAGCATTAATAGCTTTGGGTGTCTATGTACTTTTATTGCCGTCATTGTTGTTATCGAGTCTAAATTTTTTGAAGGCGCGTGGATTATCATCATCGCTTTGCCACTGTTAATTTTAATATTTTATCGCATTGCTCACCATTATCGTTTGGCAGATCAAGAATTATCATTAAGTGCAGATACCGGTTTGATTGAGACTTCATTGCAAAAAGACACACAATTAAAAGTGATTGTCCCTGTATCAAAATTACATAAAGGCACGATTGCAGCGCTTAGTTTTGCGCGCAAAATATCGCCTGATATCACACCTGTGACCATCAACATAAACCCTGAAAAAACCGCACGCTTACAAAAGCAATGGAATGAATTAAACTTCCCTGAAGAGTTAGTTGTTCTGGATTCGCAATATCAATCACTCTCAAGACCGCTTATTAAGTTTATTCGCCGCACCGATTTAACTGAGCCTGAGCGAGGATTGGCTGTCTTGGTTCTTCCTAAAGCAGAAACGACCAAGCTATGGCATACTTTCTTACATAATCAAAAAACTGCTCTTTTGCGTTGGGGTTTAAAAAGTGTTAGTAAAACCGAGACCAAAGGTCAGGCACGGATTATTGTTGAGGTCCCTTATCAATTAACTGTTTAATTAATTGCCACTGAAGAAAATACTTCACCTTTATAAAGGGCAGCTGCTACACTAATCAATAAGCTCCAAGCACATGATACTATATCTCATGACCAGACCTTATAAACAATTGCCTATTGGCTATTCAACGCTCCAAGAAATTAGAGAGAATAATGCGATCTACATTGATAAAACAAAGCATATTGCCAACTTAGTAAGCTCTGGAAAATATTACTTTTTATCGCGTCCACGCCGCTTTGGCAAAAGCCTAACGATTAATACCTTGAAAGCGCTTTTTGAAGGAAATAAATCACTGTTTAACGGACTTTATATTGAAGACAAATGGGACTGGCAAAACAAACATCCTATCATTCATTTAAGCTTTGGTAGCTCACAATCAGTCAATGCTGAACAAACATTATTACAAATCATTGAGCAAACACTACATAACACCGCAAAACACCATCATATTGAACTGCCATCACTTACCCTAAATCTACAGTTTGATGCGTTGATTAAAGCGCTCTCTGAGAAATGTCAACAACGTGTTGTGCTACTGATTGATGAGTATGACAAGCCCATTTTGGATGTCATTGATCAACCAGAAAAAGCCATACGTAATCGTGAAATACTCAAAGGCGTCTATAGCACCATCAAAGACAATGATGCACATTTGCGATTTGTCTTTTTAACAGGTGTTTCCTAGTTTTCAAAGGTCAGTTTATTCAGCGGTTTAAATAATCTTGAGGATATCTCACTTCACCATAAATATGCCGATATTTGCGGCTATACACAGGCTGAGCTTGAAGATAGTTTCCGTGATGATCTACATAATACCGATCTTGCTAAGCTTAAAGCCTGGTATAACGGCTACAACTTCGCAGGCACTGAAACACAAAAGGTCTATAACCCTTTTGATATTCTCCTTTTCTTAAGCAATGGGCAACAATATAAAAACTATTGGTTTGAAACAGGCACACCTAGCTTCCTAGTAAAGCTCATTGCTGCTCGTCGTGAGATTGTGCCAACTCTTGAAAACTATGAAGCAAATTTAGACTTCATTAACTCCATTGATGTTAATAACATCCCAATCCCTGCACTTATGTTATAGGCTGGCTACTTAACGATTAAAGACACCTTTCACTATGGCGAAGAGCTATGGTATCGCCTAGGTTATCCAAACTTTGAAGTCAAAACTTCATTAAACCGACATCTGGCGACAATTGGTACAGCCACTGAGGATGCTAATAGCAATCAGGTACAGTTAAATAAGGCATTACTCAATGATGACTGGCGACACTTTAAATTAGCGATTCAAAGCTTTTTTAACACCATTCCTTATCATTTTTACAGCAATGCGCCAATACACAATTATGAAGCTTATTACTGCGCTATTGTCTATAGCTACTTTATGGCTTTGGGTTACAAAGTGACACTTGAAGATACCACCTCACAAGGTCGCATTGATATGTCAATACATATGCCACAAAACAAAGTGATCTTATTTGAATTTAAAGTTGCTGACGATAAAGACTTAAGTCAGGAAGCACTCGCACAGATTATTGACAAAAACTATGCACAAAAATTTGTACATCTTAATTTGCCGATCTACCAAATTGGTGTCTCCTTTGATCGCAATACGCGCTCAGTTAATGGGTTTGTGGTGCAGGAATACTAAATTGTGAGCAATTACCGAACATAGCTAGCACCTGTTAGTATTGCAGCACAGTGTGGACATGGTGGTTTAATCATACCCACACGACCTGCTTGAGTAATATCGTAGGTTGCAACTAACATATCACTAAACTGTGCCGATGGTCTGCGTATGAAAAGCTCATTAACCGCACTCACTTCAGCATGGGAACCTGAACCAAGTGAAAACCCATAATTATTGTTTAATTCAACTAGGCTATACACTTGCCCGCCATCTTCTATCAAATCAAGCCGCCCTAATATTTGTGAGGAAGTTTTATTACTTGGCGCACCAAACGGGTCATTATAATACCATTGACTTACGTGACCTGTTTTTTTATCAACTGCTCTTGCCAATACAGGTCCCAATGCCTTTCTTGAACCGAGCTCATATGATCTGGTTTTAGTATTAAATGTCTTCCCCATGCCAAATTTCTTAATGGCCTGATTTAAATCCTCTTTTGTAGCCATTACATTCTGATAGTTTTGTAATAACGTATCATCTAAAGAATTTGAACGTGGTCGACCATATGGGTTATGAACCAAAAAACCATTTTCCCCAACATAATAAACATGATCTAAATGTACTTCAAAATTATACACAATAATTGGCTTATCACCTTGATAGTAGGATCTGCCACAACTTGATATTTGCTCGCCACTACATATTAATTGCAAAATCTTCCCTGATTGACTAATTAAATTATCATTTATAGTAATGTCATCTATCGCAACATACGCCTGTTGATTAACCACATAAAAAGGGTGATTTGGTGTTGCATTAATCTGTTCAATATTTCCTTTGTCATCTATAAAAGTATAGGTTCGAACATCTTGTGCATAACGCTTAAATGTGCCAATCACTGTTTTTGTTTTTTCTTTACGCCAATCATCAGCTTTTGTGTCTACTTTGGTATCCGCTATATCAGTAACTGTTACTTCCACCTGATCAACGCCAAACTCGGGCAATGAAAAAATGAATCTTTTGCCCACTTGATCAATACCATTTTCTTTGAGCCATTTGATGGGGCGTAATAGCTTTATTTCTGCTGGATAGGACTGTCCATCAATCAAATCTGTATAGTTAAGTGTCACTTGCTGCCATGTTTTAGGTGTGATTGACATCAAATCATAATTTGTGACTTGAGCAGATGCTGCCAAACTTAAGCGCGAGACCAACAGTCCAAACAGCAGCAAACTGCAAAATAATTTAGGGTAGTAATACATGATAATTTCCTATTTACACTAAGCGATTGAGTCTATCAATCTGATAAATTAATTTAAGTTGCGTACACATGCGGCATAACCACTTGGATTATAAGTGATATAACTTGAAGTTTCTCTATTACCGACAAAATCATAAAAGTATACTTTAGACCCCATAATCGTTGAAGAAACGTAATATTGACTTGCCGGCCATTGTAATGGGTAAGTACTAATAGGGTAGTTCGCTTTGGCAAAATCTGATAACTCGTATTTACTTGGTAAACGCCAATCGCTATAACCCATATACCAGAGGTTGTCACAAAAATATTTTGCTCTTTGATATTGAAAAACAGCAACATTCATTTTAGTCCCGTACTTATCGCTAAATGTACTATCAGGATAAAAGCCAGCTTTCATGGCCTCATCTGCGCTAAAGGGCGCAAGCCATGTTAACCCCTTATTATCAACCGATTGTATATAACGATTATGTGTCATTTCACTTTTTGTACTTTTTAACACTCTGTTACCTTTTGACACTTCAGAATTTTCTGAAGCAATAACATTCGTGCATAACAAAGCTGAAGATATAAAAATTAAACCTCTCAAACTAGACTCCTTCATTTTCATAATTACCCAAAATGAACCTCAGTACCTAATGCAAATAAATCAATGTGATACTGGGTGTTAATTAACAGTCCAAGTCCTAGATGCAATGTTCCTGTTTTGCTAACACTACTATCAACCATCTCATTGTACAGGTGATTACCCGATAGTAAGCTCAATTGATCGTTATAAGAAATGCCAACCTCATTAATCACACGATACCGTGACTCCATCAGCAGTAACTGCTTTAGAAATTGCACAGCCGGATGATTGCCATTAGCAAAGTCACTAATATTGATGATTTCACCTTTTTTTGATGATTTAACAAAAAGATCAGCTTAGCTTGGGAGTAAGCTGACGGCTTATTTAATAACGTAGGCATGCTAATGTATAGACTGAATATGTAAACTATAATTAACAACATTCCTGCGACTGTAGAACCTCTGTCCAACAAAATAATTATGCTCTGCTATTTACAACCGTAACAACTGAAACTCGGTTTATTCCAATAGGAGCTTTTACATGAACTTCATCCCAACCAAAAGAGTAAGAGCCTTCAAAAATATTTTCCTTTAAAACACGATTAAATAAATTCGTATGCTCTACAGTTTCATTAAGAGAAGCGACTGTTAACCCTCTAACATTTATTCTATAAACAGTAAATCTTCCTGATATTTCTTCTAGTCCAAACTTATAAGCTCCTGCCGCCGTTCTACTACCAACCAATGTATCAACTCCATTATCTAACATTGATCCATCTGCAAAAACACGAGAACCACCAAACCCACCTGAACTTCTAATTTTGTCAAAACTTCTTGCGTCTGCCCTATAGATATAATCCATTGTTTCTCTCTGAATGAATCCTTTTGAATTTAAGGTATAACCTCTTGCAATATCAATATCAGCAAAGTCAATATAGCTTGGCTCCGCATTAATTAAAGCTTGAGCTCCATCACTAGCACCAATTTTTTTATAACCACTGGTAATGCTAGAGCTACTTGAACCAGTATACACATTATGAGTTAATACTCCTTTACCAACATAATAAACATGATCCCTATAGACCTCTAAATTATAAACAACAACAGGCTTGCCATTTTTATTATACCGCTCACCACAACTGCTATTTTTATCTACAGGACAAACGAGCTTAACTGCTTTCCCTAACTGGCTCACTAATTCATCACTAACAGTAAGCTCATCAATCGCGACATACGCCTGTTTATTAACCACATAAAAAGGGTGATTTGATGTAGCATTAATCTGTTCAATATTTCCATTTTCATCCTTAAAGCCATAGGTTCTCACATCTTTAGCATAGCGCTTAAATGTACCAGTCACTGTCTTTGTTTTTTCTTTACGCCAATCAATATCTTTTGTATCTACTCTGGTATCCGTTATATTAGTAACCGTTACCTCCACCTGATCAATGCCAAACTCTGGCAATGAAAAAATCGATCTTTTGCCCACTTGATCAATATTATTTTCTTCAAGCCACTTAGAGGGGCGAAGTAACTTTATTTCTGCTAGATAGGATCGCCCGTCAATCAGATCTACATAATTAAGTGTGACTTGTTGCCATGTTTTAGGTGTGATTGATATCAAGTCATAACTTGGGGCTTGGGCAGATGCTATAAAACTTAAGCTAGATATAAAAAGCCCAAGCAAAAAAGTATTTCTCAAAGATTTAGTATAAATATACATTGCAACTCCCTATTCTACATAAAATTATTAACAAGAATGATCTAAATTCCATCATTTACATATAGACTATTTAAACAAGCATTTAAACCAGCCTGTAAAGCAATTACTCTGTACAACTTGATCACCCTCACTAAATTCAAATTCACGTGGAACACGTTCTAAAGTCGCCCTGTAACGTGTATTAATACGCTTCCCATGTGTAACGTTCTTTCTATATAAAGGGCGACGAATAACACTTGATGAAATTTCATCTTCCACACCATAAGTACCCACAGCATTAGGCCATGGTGTTGGATCTGGTTGAATTGATTCACTAAGTAATCGATCCACTTCGCCATCACTTCCTTTAAGGGTTCCTTTGGCACCAGGCCACTTCCCTTCGACTAGGTCGACTCTTGGTTCAGAGAGGATGCTGTCTTGCCCATATTTTGATGCACCAATACTTGGAGGAATAGGTTTACCGTTAGGAGGATAACTTAGTCCTCGCGGGGTACTTGCACTCGCCCATTTTTTAGCCCCACTTCCATATACATTATGGGTTAAAACAGAGCTTAACCCCACCTGATAAACATGCTCTTGATAAACTTCAATATTATATACAATAGTTGGGGATTGAGTTTGGCTATAAGGTTTACCACAGCTTAGCATTTTTCCTTTTACGCAAACTAATTTTACGATATTTCCCGATTGACTAATTAAATTATCATTTATAGTAATATCATCAATTGCAACATACGCCTGTTGATTAACCACATAAAAAGGGTGATTTGGCGTTGCGTTAATCTGTTCAATATTTCCCTTCTCATCCTTAAAGGCATAAGTTCTCACATCTTTAGCATAGCGCTTAAATGTACCAGTCACTGTCTTTGTTTTTTCTTTACGCCGATCAGTATCTTTTGTGTCTACTTTGATATCGTTTATATCAGTAACCGTTACTTGCACCTGATCAATACCAAACTCCGGTAATGAAAAAACCGACCTTCTCCCCACTTGATCAATACCACTTTCTTTGAGCCATTGAGAATGACGGAGTAACTTGATTTCTGCTGGATAGGATCTCCCATCAATCATATCTGTATAATTAAGTGTCACTTGCTGCCATAATCTAGGCGTAATATTAACAGCATCATAATTATGCGCTGATGAGATTAAAGGCAGCGTCAAAAATAGGATCGATATAAAATACTTTCTCATTAAGCTGCTTCCTCTATCTCAGTCTCAGCTGATAATATCACAACATTATCGTCATATTCATTATCAGACTGATCTACTTGAGAAGATTCAGTATAACCAGACCATTCAATAACTGGTGCGTTAATATCAATATCTGCATCAATAGCTGTCACCACCTGATCACCTAACTCAATTTCTTGAATCTCTTTATATGATTTCTCACCTGACTCACTAATACCGGTTAATACCAAGGTGCCTGCAGCAAAGCACATGCGTTTTGGTGTTAGCGCTTTACTTACCGATGATCTAAAGTTATTTACCGCCTGTGTAATTGGACGAGTTACACGCCCTACCGCACTACCAATAGCCTTACCTGCTGATGTTGCAGCAGCGCGACCCACTGCGGCTCCAGCTCCTTTCATAATACCAAAAGTAGCCATACCTACCGCAAAGCCAACACCTGCTGTTATTGCGGCATCTTTAACACTACTGCCTGAGGCAAGATCCACAGCAAAACCTGCCGCACTGCCTGCTAGCGTTGATAATGCTGCAACCCCAACAACGGCTGCTGCTGACATACTGCTTGGATCAGTCATAGCCCCCGCGACAAAGCCCGCGGCTGCACCAGAGATCGCATTTTTCCACACACCACTATAGTCACCGGTAATTGCTCCTTGAATAACACCTGTCACCGCACCAACAACTGCGCCAACAACGGCACCAATAGCTCCAGCAATCCATCCCCAAAAATGTCCTGTTGGATCAGAGTAGGCAATTGGATTATTGGGGTAAATATACCCATTAATACCGCCTTTATCAAAAGGGGACATATTATCATATGACATAAAGCGCTTAAGCATAGGGTTATACGCGCGATAACCATTACCCAAGTGTTGGTATTCTGTCACTTCTTCCGTACGTTGCCCATTATAACCGATGGCAAATTGATCTATTAACGCCTCTGTGCCACTGCTATCTATTGACATTAAATCACTAGCAATACCATAAGGCGTATAAACTTTCTGACTTGCTATGCTCAGTTTGTTATTACTTTTTTCGATGTCATACAGCACGCTACCTGCATAGTCATAAATGTAATAACGTATATCCATAACCGCTTTGGCATTGTCTTGCTTAATACGCCCATGCATACTATTGCCCGCCAGATAACTAAGCCATTGACCATCTTGTGACTCGTGACTCAATACGCCACCAATATAATATAAAGACAACATTTCCTGATTAAGCACCTTTTGCCAAATCTGCTCGCCCTGAGCATTATAACCATAGCGAATCTCTTCTCCGGATCTGGCGCCTTTTGCCGTAAAGGATATCATGCGTCCTAATTTATCATAAGCTAAGCTATTGCCTTGCTCATCACTAATAATACTGCCTGCAATATCATATTTAATCGTTTGACTGTTGCCATATATGCTTTGACTATTGGTATATTTCTCCAACTTAGCAGGGTTATTTTGATCATAGAAATACGTCGTTGTATTAACACCATTGACTAAGGTATTTTTATCAACATACGTTTGCTTAACATTACCGATATTATTAAATGCATCAAAGGTATATTCTTCTCTTAATACCGTGTTACCTAGCTGATCTTTAGGACATAAGTTACCTTTGCATTGATAGTCGTCAAGATTATTCATTAGATCATAAAAATAACTTTCAATTGACTTTTGATTGGCTTTATCTACCCTTGTTTTCTTAGCGATATTGCCCGTGTAGAATTCGTGAGTTTGACCGTCAATATTGCGCTTAATGGTTGTAAACTCATACTCAAGTGTATTGATAGGTGTTGTGTCATTTTCAGAAAGCTTATCTACCTGAGAAATTAAAAAGCCTGTCTTATTGGCTTTATCATCATAACCAAACGTTGTTGTGATGCCATCAATCGTTTTTTTCTGTAAGCGACCCAGATCATCATAATGATACGTCATATAGTCTTTGATAAAAGACTCTTTGCCTGCGTATTTATAGTCAACTGCAATTACTTTGCCCATATTATCATAGTGATATTGGCTCACATTGCCAATATAGTCTTTAAAGCTTATAACATTACCAGCACGACTATAGCGATACTCTGCCGTTACCTCATTTTGATTTTTCGGCTTATACGTCTCTTTTTGCAGACGACCTTCGGCGGTATATGAATAGCTTTTAACACCGGTTTTATCAGTGAGTGTGAGCAGCTGTCCTGTGACCTTATCATAAGCATACACCACATCATAATCACTATCTCCCACTACATAGCTCTTGACTGGTAATTGCAGCACACGATCCATTTCAGTCTCAACAACATGACCATAACGATTGATCATTTTAATCGGATTGCCCATTTTGTCGTATTGATACGTCTCTTTAACACCCTCGGTATTCTCTTCCCAAAGCAACAAACCACGATCATCAAAGTAGCGTTTACCCAGTATTTTTTTAGTTTGGTCTTTGGGTTTGACACCAATTTCAATGACATTACCAAGCATATCATAGTTTTTATGCGTTTGATCCCCCGTTGGCAAGGTGACATAAGCGATCTCACCTATCTCATTATAATGTGTCACGGTACGATTGCCACTGACATCTTCAGATTCAATTAAACGTCCAAATCCATCATAAAAATAACGTACTTCGCTTAAAATCTTACTGTCATCAGCGCTAATAACGCGTTCAATGATAGGATTGTTCACCTGATCAAACACCGTTTCAGTCATCCGCGATTTTTGATTACCCTTTTCAAGCCATTGACGCTTAGTATTATTAACATCATCATACAGCACATGTGCTTGACTGCCGTCAGGGTTGATTGTTGTGATGTTTCGACCTAAAGCATCATAAATATAACTCACTTTATGCTCAACAATACCTCCTGAAACATCTGTATCATAAGCAATCACTTCAGTCACTTGCCCTTGCGCGTTATAGCTTGTTTTTGATAGTTGGACAAACTGCCCCGTAAGCAAATGACCACTAGCATCAACTTTTTGTTTATATTTAGCAATTTCACGCCCTAAACCATCCATTTGCACCTTCATCTGGAAACCATTGGCATCCGTTGTTATTAATGCTAGTTCAGTATTCTTATGATATACATATTGGTTAGTCGCACTCGCCTCATATTCTGTGCCTTTTGCAATAACTTGCTTTGTTAAGCGCCCTAATAGGTCATAGCTCATCTGAACTTGATTGCCCAAGTCATCCTCAGCACGTAATGTCTGCCCAGTATAGCCATCTAATATACGCGTTGAACTGACGGATTGATCCGCTCCTTCAGCCGATTTACTCACCAGAGTGCTTATCTGCTTTAGTTGCCCGTTAGATTCTTTCGCATAGCTATAGGTTTTGTTAATTTCTTTAAGCTTATTGCTTGAATTATGCATAAGATCCTTGGTTTTTTCTGCATGCAACATACCAAAAAAATCAGACTTAAGATCATCATTATATTCAAATGTTTTCTCTGAAATATAGTTGATATTATCCTCTTTGAGATAACCAGATTTGATGACATCGGCAACAATCAAATTACGCTGATCATTTAAGCGCTTATATTGATAGGCTTTTACTTGTGGATACTCATGATTACCTACTTTTGGATAAATAATCTCCTTAGAAATATATTGCTTAAAGCCATTGGGATCAGCAACACATCCGTCTGAGTTACTATTACTTGCGCAATAGATAATCTCCTTTTTTATCCCATAGGCATCTGTTGTTTCTAGTAAATTACCATAGTCGTCGTATTTACTGGTCACCACCAAGGAGCTACGTGAAGACTTAGTCTGCAAGTTTGCACGCTGATCCGCCAAGTTAAAGTAGCTTGTTGTCTCACTAATCGGGTATTGGTAGTTATTTGGCAATTGATCAAAAGTGGCATAAGGTGAAAAGTCATATTTCTTTTCTTCTTTAGTTAACAAACTGCCCTTGACATCAAAGGTTTCTGACTTTTCCAGTAAATGGAATTTATTATAGGTATATACGGTAGATACACCACCAGTAATCACTTTAACAGAGTAATTAAATTTATCACCCATCTCTGCTAGAGCATCTTTGCCCTGCACGTAACTTGCTGTTGGATAGCCTGTATAATTATTTAAATTACCATTACTTTGATCGCCAAATTGATAACGTGTTTGCATGGTGGGTTGACCATATCCTGGTACGATCTTATGCACATTGACAGCATAGACTTCACCACTATTTTGTGGGCGCAATAATCGCTGATACGTGATTTCCTCGGCGGCACCCGTTGGTGAAATCACTTTCTCAATCAAGCCTTTATTATCATAGAAAAACTGTGTCTTATAATCCTGCTCAGCTTGATAGGTAATGTTGTCTAAATATCCTTGGTTATCCTTATTAACCATTACTTTGCGCTCAACACCATGATGAGATCGACTACTAATGACCACTTGATTCTTTTCATAGCTTATAAAGATACTATTTTTACCTGTTTGTACTTGGGCAAGCCTGTCACCGTTGTAGTAAAACGAGGTTTTTTTACCATCTACACCAAAGGATGACTTAATCCGCCCATCGCTACCGATAATCTCATACGACCCGTCTTTAAAGACTACTTTAAACAAGTCGTCACCCGATAATGGCAGAATTTTAATATCTTTCAACTTATAGTATTGCGGCTTGTTGGTTGGATATTCGATGCGTTGCGAGAAGCCACCTGCCAAAGTCAAAGTCTGTGTATTTTGATCATAAAAAGACACACCAAGCGACCAACCTTTGCCAAAACCGCTATCGAATTTGTTACCTTGGCGATAATGCAGTCGTAATTGAAATGCTTGATTTAAAGAAGCGTTATCGATCGTTTGTCCAACGACATAGTTAAAATCATATGTCCCTGTACGCGCATCAACCCTGCCTAAAGTGGCGAAGCTAAAAGCATCCGACACGAGATCATCGCTTTGACCAGACGAACGCAATGATTTGCTTAGTAAATTATTATTTTCACCCTCTTTAAAATCACTGCTCTGACCACTTAACATATTTTGTTTTTCTGGGAGCTTGCCTAACGCGGCGACTTGCTGCAACAAATCATCATTATCTGCAGCATTTGTGATTGAAGCTGTCGCTTTGCCATTGACTTGTTTTGTATCATCTGACACTAAATCTTGGGCATAGGCCGGTGATAGCAATAAAAATATTGCTGATATTCTAAATTTAGACATAAATTAATTCCATACGTTTAAACAACGATAATCACTTAAGGGTTTACCTTGTTCCATTACCCAGTGATAAAGCTGCCCATAACCGAAATCAATGTCGACCTTTGATGTGTTACCATACTCATCCTCAACAACGAGTGGCGAATACTGATCATAACAGCCCCACATTGTTTGTAATGCACTGTTGTAAATACTAACATCACTTTTTTCCAACATAATTGTTCCGGGGCCTCTTGATCCTCCATATATGCTAAATTTTGTCACAGCTTCCTCAAATCGTTGTCGTGGTAACGGGTCATTAGGTTTCTCACCGTTTATTGAAGCATTTGGATTATAGATTGACTTAATTTTTACAGACGCATCAGTTAATCTATATATGTTTTCAGTCAAGTAATATGCACTAGCCCATCGCCAAAACATTTGCCACTGAAAGCTTGAGCGTGAAAACTGCAATGGCGCCTTTCCTTCCACCAGAGTTGTCTGTTTATTGCAAGTCCCACCATTTGATCGGTCTTGATCTTCCATATATTTAATACAAAGATTATATAAGTGATATTGCTCTGCTGCAGAAGTAAAATAAATATAACCAGATTTTTCAATCTTATCTGACGATTTTAATTCATAATTAACCAACTCACCTAACTCAACAGTCGAAGAGAGCGCTCGCGTTTGATTAAATGTGCCTAAAAGATAGTCATTGCGCTGCAACGAGAAGTGTTGAGGTTTCATGTCATCTTGCTGATCATACAACGTTAAAGCGCCCATTAACTGATTCATATCAAACTCATAATAAGTTCGATCATAATATTCATTTTCGCTATAGACACTTGCCTTAACTTTTAATCTCGCTTGGTTTTTGCTGTTATTATAAATTTTATATGTCCCGCCTAATAAACTCATATCATGTTCTAATGATAGGTCCACTTTTAAGCCATCGGCCAACCTAGGATAACTTGGTTCTTGATAAATACTATTTAGAGAAGCTTTCTTAAACTGCCACTGCACTGAAGTAGATCCAATCTTATATTGGGAACCATCTGCAAAAATAAAATAAATTTGATTAGATTGCTTATCGGGAGACTGATATGCAGCTATAGGAACACCCTTATCTGTTGGGTAATCTGGCGCATTCTTAATATTGCCGCCAACAAGATCTGGGTCTGCCTCAAACTTCCAATCCTTATTAAACCGATAAACACTACCATCTGCTAAGATAATCATGCGCCAAGAATTACCTGCTTTACTCCACTCAAATGCTGCAACAGGAAGACCTTTTGCAAGTGGATAACCCTCCATATCATAGATATTTTTTTGAGTATCAGACCACTCATGACCATAAAACGCCCATGCCTTATATATGGAGCCATCGGGAAAAACATAATATACATATAAATTATTTCCAGCAAAACCTGGCATTGCAAAACCTGCTACAGGAATTCCTTTTTCCTTAGGGTAACCAGTCATATTTTTAAAACTACCATGATAATTAAAGTTCCAAGAAGTATTAAACTCATAAGTAGAGCCGTCACGCATAACAATAATAGGATGTGACCACACATCATACCCATGCATATATGTAGAAGCCATAACTGGCACTCCTTTACCCAACTGAGCAATTGCAGTTGATACTGTTTGCCCCCCACTCATTGACTGACTATTTAAATCTACAGCATATCCATATCCATATCCATAGCAATTTACAAATCCCATCACTGCTATTGCTGTAACTATCTTCTTTAACCCTTTCATTTTGACTCCTACTTTGTTGATATTTAATAAAATCACGATGACAATGCATTGAAGTCACTGTGATCATAATGAAAATATTGTGATTAATTGAGCTTGGTATAAGTGCTCGTTTTATTTAATGTTTTTCAGGTAGAAACATATAACATTGGCAGATGGCATAAACCCATTAACAGTTGTTTAGCTAACAGGCGGTGGCAAGTAAACTCGTGATCCGTCTCCAATGTTTGCATTCACATTAAAGGGAGTAAAAGCAAAACATAATACCCCCACCCTCTCCACTTTCTTAATTACTTTATCGAAATTTAAACGCCCCATACGATCCCAAAAAGTTTGTACTATAAATTTCACTGATATGCTCAAGCCATGATGTAAGCATATCAATTAAAATTATAATATAAAGACAGATTAGGTTAATCACTGTTTACTTATCAACAAATTAGAGACAAATGAGCCACTTGCAAAATTAGGACATAAAGATTTGCTCTAACTGTGGATAACTCTATTTCAGCTGAAATAATATTCCTAGCTGAGATCAGCAAGAGACTTATAGCTAGGTATGATTTTATTTTGACCTAATTTACTGAAATCAAGACGTGATCAGTTTGTCTGAGTTAACAGAAGATTGCTATTTATTCATGTTTAGCTTGCTTTAATCTACCCCGGTTTTAAAAGACGAAAAATTTGCTTCACTGTTAAAGCAATGATACCAAACATTAAATGACACATGACCTTAGCATGTCCTCTGACACGCACACAACGCCCACCTAGATTATCCTTCAAATCAGAATTAACACGCTCAGCTGCACTTCTGTGTTTATAACGTTCTTTTTCAAATGACTCAAATTGTCGCTGATCATTTGAGCTACGACGATTAAAGTCAATAATTGGGACATGACCTAAATTCAAGCAATATTGGCGCAGTTGAATACTATCATATGCTGAATCCATTAATTCATAACAATACATTACCTGCTCATCTGTCATCTTTGCCAATGGGATGCTGACCTGACTATCATGTAATGATGCTGAAGTAAGGATACAGGATATCGGAATATCACCATCCGCCGTATCAATATGCAGCTTGTAACCGCACCATGTAAGCATATGACATTTACTGTTTGTCTTAGCGCCGACATCACATGATTTTGGCAGGTCATCTAACATTTCACCAGTGGAGGACATTTTAAGTTGTTTATCAATGCGAGTTAAGGCTTTTTCCACGGGAGGGTCATCTTTTTTAGGACGACCACGCTTGCGTTTAGGGTTAGTATTTCCTGCTTCTTCGATTGGTTTCTTTTTTGGCTTTTCTCTGGCAGAGATTGCCGTTGAATCACGAGAAATATGCTCAATAAGGCGGTCAGACTGATAGCTGTGTATCAATTTCTCATGAATTTTCTCGGTGAGTTTAGATTCGGCAAATTCAGCAAACACCCTTGAAAAAGTTGCTTCATCAGGTAAGGAGTCGTAATATTCCCAGCCACATAATTGCCTAAGTTGAGTATCCGCATTTAAACGCTCTATCAGTGAGCGTGTTGTTGGTAGATTATGAATTGCTTTAGCAATAGAAGCTCTAGCAATTGCTTGACGGTTGCATCGAGGTCTTCCTACTGATGGTTTTGGTGTGGGAATGAAGTGTTCAAGCTTGATCATTTCTAGAATGGTTACGAGTTGTTGATTCTTTTCGGTAAGCCTACCGATAGCAACTTCAATCCAAGGGAAAAGATTATATTGAATATGTTGCCATGAATGTGTTAATGTTTGCTTCAACTTAGCGCTCATGCTGCTGTCACCTGTTGTTTTTTTGCAAATATATTCTGACAGAATAAAGCAGCAAACTGTGCGCTAAGTCTCAATTAAATGCTAAAAACTCATGGATTTAGGTAATTTTGCAAGTGGCTCAAATGAAATATTATGACTGCTGAGCAAAATAATACTTAAAATATTTTATAAGCCATATAAGGAGTTACTGATCGGTTGAATTAAACCATCAACTACCGAAAGTTTTGTTTTACAGTTTATAAAGCCACCATCAATATTGACATCGCATCTTTGCAAGGTTGCTGTATATGAATTAGTTAGAAAAACTTGATTACCTTGTTTGTTAAATGCAAGATCAAAGATACCATTTTGAGAAGTAAGCACATCGATACAATTTTGCAACTGCCCATTACCTGAATCAACTTCACATTTTTTTACCACACCAGCGTCTGAGTCTGCAAAATACAAATATCCTAAGCTACTATTAAACTTAACACCTACAACTTTAGACAGACTCATACCTTGACTTGCATTCATACAGCTTACTATACCACCAAGCTCAAGATCTAATTCGCAAACAGCAATACTTCTACGAGCTGCATCAAAGACACTCGTACTCGAGTTTGCAACATACAAACGCTGATTATTTTTATCATATGTCAGCGATAAAGGTTCAGAAAAATAGCTTTTGACAGAGTTATTTTCAATACATGACGTAAACTGACCAGACGGATCAATCGTGCAGCTGAAAATGTTATTGGCGTTTACGTCACTTATATAAACCTTATCATTTATTATTAAAACATCGCTAGGCTGATCAAACGTAACACCTATTGTATTTAAAGTTACACAACCTTCAATATCACCTAGCCCAGCATATTGACAACTTTTTATATTTGCATTGCCAACTTCTAGAAGATAGACATTTGCTTTATCAAATATAAACCTAAACCCACTAGTAACAACACCTGACATAATTTTACAACCATAAAAATCATTACCATTCTGTTGGATATAACATTGACTAAAATTTGCTTGGTTAAAATGGCTAACAATTATAGTCCGCAGTTTCACATCTACTGTTTCACTTACCTCAACATTAGCCCCCTCTGCATAACTTAAACGATATACTATCGAAAAACTCCCTTGTTCTTTGGGAGTAAAAATGCCACTTATGCCACATGAAGCTTGAGGCATTAACGTATCAGATGTGCAGCTATTTTGTTGCTCAACAAACGCCCCATTTGACATTGATATTGGCAATAAATTCACACGGGAGGCAGATAAAAAACCATTAGTATTGGTAAACTCAAAAGTCAAAGGATAAGATTCAGTTAATAAAATCTCATCAGGCAACCCATTACTAACGCTACCGGTAACAATAACTGTAGTAGCAGTTGCAGTAGTACTTAACAGAATGTCAACTCCTTCTTTATATGATAAATTAACAGAAGCACTAATGTTTCCATCACTATTTGCAACTAACTTACCACTTACATAACATTTAGCTAATGGCGCTAGCTCGTTTGCATTACAGGTATTTTGTTGCAACTGAAAACCAGATGGCAGATTTAAAATGACAGTAACATCAGTTGCCCCAAACTGATCACTTTGATTCTCAAATTCAAAACTTACAGGATACTCAACACCTACTGCAATATTCTCAGGAAGACTTGTTAATACTTTGCCTATAATGTTTATATCAGCAACATGAGATGCTGTGCTGACCTGTACAGCTTGCCCCTGATCATACACCATAGCATAACTGACTGTATTCAATCCTTGAGCCTTCGGCAAATACTCGCCAATTATCTGACATGATTGAAGAGGTGATAATTCATTGATGTTACATGAATTACTTATTTCAACATAACCGTCGGGAAGGCTTTTAATTAAAACCACTCCAGTTGCTGCCAAAACATCATTTGTATTTACAAAAGATACACCCACAGGTAAAGGATCAATAATATCCTTTTCAATATTAATTGGTAAACCTTGTAGTAATGCCCCCACAACCACAACATCAGTAATATTTGCGTTTGTGACCAAGTTTACGTCAGAGCCCTCATCATAAGATAGCGTATATTTAACGCTAATAGCACCCTTGTCAATATTTGCCTTAAACCAGCCATTAATCTGACACGATTCACCTTGATTTAGTACGCTAATTAAGCTGCAAGTATTTGATGTTTCGACAAAGCCTAAAGGCAGTTGACTATTCACAACAATAGCGTTTGCTTTTGCATCTGCAGCTTGGCTACTATTACTAAACAATATGCTATATTGATAAACTGTATCTTTCTCAAGATTACTTGGTAAATCTTGCAAAATTCGCCCTATCACAGAAACAGATGTAATATAGGTTTCCAAGTTTGAAATAATTGGCTGCCCCTCATTATAAAGAAGCTCATAGCCTAAATGAATGGAGCCGATTTCTTCCGCTATAAAGCTACCGATGATCTGGCAACTTGATAAGGGTTTAATTTCATCAACACAGGTGTTCTCTTCCTCAATAAAGCCATTTGGAACGTCTGCTTTAGTCGTAACATCTGTCATGGAATGGTTTGGGTTAGTATTAACAAAGTTAAAGATAACCGGATATTTTTTACCGAGCGTTGCATTACGGGGTAAATTACTATTTCCAGTGCTCGGTATAATTGGTTCAAACTTAGAAAGTATAATGGTTTGCGATTCAGCTGATATAACGGTACCAGAATCATCGGTAACAACAATAGACATTACATGTGTTTCATCAGTCATTAAATCTTGAGCATTATTAACGCAAGTAAATTCTTGTGAAGGCATATTTACAGAAACTTGAAGGGCTTCTGGCGTACAAACGATAGGGTTATTAGCATTTTGATCTATCATACTGATAGTGTAACGCTGATTACTGAAACTTAGTGAGTCTTGATTTGATGAGGCTAATCCTATAAACACACTCATTTCCTTCCCAAGGCCCATTACTTGTGGAGCATTAATATTTAACCTTAGTCTGCCATCAGTGAGTGAAGCATTCTCACCACCTGATCCACCACATGAGCTGACCATAAAACAAAGCCAAACAAATAGAAAACTAAAAATTCCTTTCATCAAAAAAACCTAAAAAAGACTTACAAACAAACGAGTGCATTATCTAAAATATGTTTGTTAATATAAACAATCCAATAGTTAACTATAATTTACATGACAACGACGTTATTGCGTGACGCGAATTAAAAATTCATCGAAAAAGTTGCTTTGATATAACGATCATCCTGCGTTTTATCCAAATAAGAATTAGTATTGCTCGATTTATTAAATAGCGCTGTTTCAAGCTTCAGATAGCTTTTGGTATTAAATCCAAACAGGTGTGATAAATCAAGCATGGGATTTATGACAAACTTGATAATGCTACCAAATGTTTGTGACCCCATGAGTTCACCATTATGCTCCTCAATATAGCGATACAAAGGCATACTCACCCAACACCCAACAACCAACCATCAACAGGTGTCACAATCAAATCTTGAATTGATGGTACTTCGGCAAACGCCTCCACACCATACTCCCAAAAAAACGTTGAAATAAAAGCTGAATATAAAAATGACTCAAACTCACCAAAGCCTGAGTCACGTGCAGCCATATAATAAATCGCTCCAGCATACGGGTGACCAATATACTGGTATCGGATTCTCAGCAATATATGTATGATTTATTTGAGGCTTTGCCACACCAACCACCTTTTGATCAGAAACCAACGTCATAGTATCGGTACTATTTGGCAATTGGTTCAAGTTATTAGCGTATGAGTGTGTTGAAAAGAGAGTGAATAGATATACAAAAATAATTTGAATATATCGCATAATGGAAACCTTATAGAATTTAGTAAGAGTCATAAATTTCTTCATGATAGATATAGCCTCTGGCGAATATCTAAAATACTTTATCTCCTGACATCTTCCCTGATGTAAAACTCTAAAAGTAAGAAGTATTTATGTTTATAGTTCTATTTCTTTTTAACCCACATGCTTGCGCAGTTATTACTTGTTCCATACCCCAACCAGTTATATCTTACATCTGTTGTTGAGCTAACACCTGCGTTATCGGTCACAGTCAAACAGTAAGCTTGTCTATTATCTTTATCCGAGTAAGAAGGGTTAATCTCAGTCTCTCGATATGCCGGTAAATAAAGACTAGGGCTTTTACCATTATGACCATAAGTTCCCATCAACTGGTTAGAACCATAATCATGTGAAAAAGGTGGCTTATGCCAATGATATTTCACTATAGACCTGTTAAATTTATTAGCTTTAGCATGAGGCGTTATTGAATAATTCTTTGGCGTCCACCTACTTCCTTCTACACCACTATCATCACGTACAGAAACTGTAGGTTTTACTGTGTGATCCGGATTGATAGTGACTGTGATCTTAGATGGCTGACTTGAAATACCATAATCATCCGTTACAACCAAAGTCAATTCATATGCTTTCTCTTCAACGCTAGTATACACAGGAGCATTAAAAATTGGAGATTGGCTATTGACATCATTTAAATACTTTGCTCCATTGCCGCTCCAATGATAGCTCACAATTTTGTGCTCCCCTTCAGGAGTTCCAGAACCATTTACTTGAACTTTTTCTAATTCAGTTACTGCTTTACTGCTACCTGCATTTGCTACAGGAACGTATAAGGTTGCATCATATGTAACTTCATAAATAACAACTGATTGCTCACTGCGAATACCTGCACTATCGACAACCTCGAGAATCAATTCATAGCTATCATTTATTCCAGTATGTGACGGTGCAGTAAAAGTTGGTTTTAAGATATTCTTATTATTTAAATAAGCAGCACCATTACCGCTCCAGTGATAACTCTTAATAGTTCGCCCCCCAAGGGCTTCAGCACTTGCGTTAACAACAAAACTACTTTGTTCTGCTACTTGCTGATTATTCCCTGCGTTCGCTATTGGCACAATACTAACATCAACATCAACTGAATATTGTATTGTTGAGCCTTGACTTACAATGCCAACACTATCAGTAACGTGTAATGTTAGATCATAATTATTACTCTTATTAAGATCAAAGGCTGGTGCAGTGAATTGAGGGGTTGCAATATTTTTATTATTTAAATATTGCGCACCATTACCACTCCATTTATAGCTACTAATGACTCGCTGACCTTTGGCTTCTCCCTGACCATTTAACTGAGCGGATTGCCCTTCGGTTACGCGTCCATTTGCACCTGCATTTGCCACGGGTATTAACGCTTGATCTGGCGATACAGTATATGTTGCCACTGAAGAAGCGCTACTAATACCCGAGCTATCGACAACTACTAAGTTAAGCTCATAAACATCATTTGTACCACCGTAAGCCGGTGCCGTGAAACGAGGCGTTTGACTTGCTTTATTATCCAAGTATTGAGCACCAGAGCCAGTCCATTCATAACCAATAATCGTTCTATTACCCTTACTTTCTCCTTTAGCAGTTACGGTGATAGCATCACCTTCAGTGATTACTTGATCTGGTCCCGCATTAGCTATTGGTGTAAGCTCTGGATTTGCCGTAACAGTATATTGATATTGAATCTGATTCACTCTACCAAGAGCATCTTCAACTTTTGCGACAATAACGTATTCATTATTGCCATTGATATAGTCAGGCGCTATAAAGGTTGCACGCGATTGATCCTGAGTATTAACCTCAATTCCAGAAGCTCCTGACCAAGAATAGGTATATGGCTCAGCGCCTCCGGACACATTAACGCGCATAGTAGATTGCTCACCTTCTTGCAAGGCACCTTCCGAAGTACCATCAGCAACAATAAATAATTTAGCGTCATCTCTTTCAACTTCATAGATCACACTCGAAGTACCAGTATTACCTAAATTATCAGTTACTACCACTGTAAACTCATAGGTATTATTAGTTTCTTGATACTCTGGTGCTATAAAATCAGCTTGTGCCTGATCTGCATTATTAATGGTTATACCACGATCATTTGTCCACTTATAAGTATATGGCGCTTGACCATTTTCCACTGTCACAGAAAGATTAGCTGCTCTGTCTTCTACCACTTTCCCACCGATACCTGCATCCAATACTAAGCTTTCTACACTTTTTTGAGTCACTGTATAAGTGGTTGTCGTTGTTTGCTGTCTTTGTGCTGCATCTGTCACCATTACAGTGAAAGTGTATTCATTACTCTGACCTTCTTTGTAATCAGGCGCTACAAAGCTAGCTTCTCCTTTACTGTCATCAACATGCTTTATTGGAACGTCATCACTACTTAACCACGAATACTTATATGGCTCATCACCACCACTTGCTGTTGCGTTTAAAGCACCAGTTTCACCTTCAATTAACTCACCGCCATTATCAACATCGATCGCCAACAAATCATTATTTGGAGTGATCGTATAGCTTGTTATATCTCTACCGGTTATCCCATGGTTATCAGTTGCAATCAATACAAGCCCGTACTCATTATCACCATCAACGCTATATGCAGGTGCTGTAATGGTAGGTTCAATACTATTTACATCATCAAGGAACTTACTACCTACGCCAGTCCACAAGTTTGATTCAATTATTTTACCCTCGGCTGCCGTGATTTTAGAGCCCACAATTTGCTGACTTCTACCTTCTTCAATTTCTAATACAGCAGAACCTATCGCTACGATTGGGCGAGTACTCTCTGGTACGTTGGTATCATTTATCGGCAGATATGCATAAGGGGTTAATTTAGGATACGAGCTCCAAACACCCGTCATCATATTTAAGACTTCAGCATTATTAGGATTTCCTTGACTCTCAGTAGCACTCCAAGAATGCTGGGCTAAATCACTAAAACCTTGAGACTCCAGATACTCATTTGGCTGTTTGTAGCTCCCATCATTCCACCCTAAAATCAACTGACTTAAAGCAGCTTGCTCAGGTAACCGCCATCCAGTTAATCCGCAAACGCTCTCACTTGAGCTTGCATCATATGGAAACTTAGTCATTGCATCCACCCAGCTTCCTGCATATAAAGAACCATTTTTATGCCAGATCAAGCCAGTTTGGGTATCGAGCAAGCAATCTGTATCCTTGTACTGCACAAATCGATCTGTTGCCTCACTAGATATAGATAGACCACCTTCAGTCGCTGCATATGCCACATCTGACAGTATTGAGATATCATTAATTTTTGAACTTGCTAGACCATTATCAGCATTGTGATATTTCCAGTTATTTCCTAAATTATTCGATAATGCAACACCTGCATCCGTTGCCACAATAACCTGACCATTACTAGCAAATACACTGGCAATATTATTGCTAGGTAAACCACTATTTGTATCCTTTAGCACCCATTTAATATCATCTTCTTCATCTTCTTCTAACTTGCGATACTCAAATACGTAAAGTCCACTTGTGCTCGCTCCATATATGACACTTGCGTCTGCGCTAAAGGTGTTGATTAGAGTATTTGGTTGTCTAAGCATTTTTTCACAGCTTGCCCCTTGATAACAAGCCCATACATTCCCTGTTTGCCCAGAGGAGGCAAACTCCAGACCATTTACCATATCTGGATAGTACTCAATAATACCTGTATCCTTTAATCCTTGGCGCGACCCAATCGCTTTCCAACTTTGCCCACCATCTTGAGACCATTTAGCTACACCAGAGCTTGTCACAGCATAAAAATGAACGGCTGAAGTAACATGTATGCGTGAAATACCCTCATTTCCAAGTTGAGAGAATAGACTCCAGTCATCTCCAAAATTACTTGACACAAATAATCCCGCATTCGTTGCCAGATAGATATTCTGCTGAAAACTTGTTATATGGTTTATATTAGTAACACTACTTGATATATCAGAGAATGCTTTATCAGACCAACTTTCCCCATTGTTTTGCGAAATAGAAATACCCATTTGTGTCGTGACATAAAGCGCATTGTGCTCAGTATTAACATGATTTGTCTGCCCTTCTTTAATCGTACTCCATATTGTAGTAGCCGATGCTGGCACTCCCCCTGAAAGCCCTAACGAGACACACATAAATGCAGTCAGCTTCTTCATCTTATTCATTATTTACCCCTTTTTTTAGCTTGTGCTAATTGAATCACTGAAAGTTGCAACACCCAAATTTTGATTTAATTTGGATTGTTTGCAGCTCAAATAATACCCAGAATTATTTTTTTTAAAACCCTATGCGTGTTAATAGGCATTTACACATACCTATTCTATTTATGTGCTAAGACTGAATATTCACCCATAAGTGCTCACCGTGCACTGAGCGTCAGTCGAAGTGTGGTAGCTTGGGAAAACCATATCTCATAGAGGCTTCGACTTACGCTCAGCCAACGCTTACATAATCAAAATGGGTAGGAATATGGTCATAGCCCATTGATGAAAATCATGTAGAGAATATAAATGGGGTAGCTATATAAACACCCCTCACCCGCGCAGCTTATGCTGCACGACCTCTCCCACAAGGGGAGAGGTGAGAAATAGATCCCCTGCCTCGCAAGCTTAAGCACTCCTTTTGAAAGAATGGAATATAAAATTATCGTTGCCTAATTCCCCTCTTTTCAAGAGGGGTGGCAGTCGTAGGCTGACGGGGTGTTTATAAAGTCATAGTTTTTCTAAGGTGCGTAACGGGTATAGCCTTTAATTAATGTTGTTAGAGCCATTCCCAAGGTCTCCATATTGGCTTTACATAAACATTAATATTGCTGCCACTCCACTCTGCTCTTAAAGGTATTAAATCAAAGTCTCTAAGCATATATGAGGTATTCTTTCCATTTGGCGTTTCTTCCAAAAAAGTTTTTAAAAATTCACCAGTATTAGACTCTAATCTTGATAATTTTGAGAGTGTTATTTGATTTTGTATGCCATCACGAACTATAACATTTGGAACTATACCAACAAATCCTCCTTCTTTTGAAGCCAGTAAATACTGTTCCCTAATGATGTCATTTGCATGAAATTTTAGACTAGGAGACCTATTGTTATAGATCATTACCCATTCATCTGGAGAAAAGAAATTTTCAAATTGAGACACTCCGTCTGCATGCTTTGATATAACCCCTACAAATCCGCCTCCTTGATGCACTATTTCATGATTAAATTGTCCTAACTCAGTTTTGCTATCAATTGGCAACCCTTGAGAAATTGATTTTAGTTTCATTTCACAGATATTATGTACCAATAGTCTATAATCTCCGACAAAGTAAACATGCCTCTGATAAACCTCTAAATTATAAACAGCAACAGGCTTGCCATTTGTGTTATATGACTTGCCACACTGACTGCTTTTACCTTTGTCACAAATTAGTTTAACGGTTTGCCCACGATCATTAACCAATTGATCTGTTGATGTAACATCATCAATAGGCACAAACTTATCTTTATTCTTCACATAAAAAGGATGATTAGGCGTGGCATTAATGGTGTTAATTTCATCTGTTGCTATATCTTTAAAGGTATAGGTTTTGACCACTGAAGCATAACGTTTAAACTTCCCTATCACTGGTCTTGAGTCCATCTTTGACCAATCTATTTTTGAGGTATCTAATGTGGTAGGCTTAATTGCAGTAACAATTGCTTTGACATTGACTACACCAAACTCAGGGATCGATAAATTAACTTCATTTCTAACTTTGTCCATACCATTTTCTTCAAGCCATTCAATTGGTCGGAGTAGCTTAATCTCAGCAGGATATGATTTACCTTTGATTATATCTGTGTAGCTTAAATCAACCTCTTGCCATGTTCTTGATGTGATGGGAATCTTATCATATGAGGGAGCTTTAAAGTCTATTGCATATACAAGTGTTGATAATATAAATAATAGGATAACTGATACAACCTTATTCATCATCATAAATCCTATGCAGCTTTAATCTTAGCAAGGCCAGATAAGCCAGTCACATTTATTCTTTCCCAAAACTGATCAAATCTACTCGGCGTACATACTAAGGCGCGTAAGCATAAAAGTAATCTTGCGCCTTTCTCTCCGCATTTCATACCAGATTGGCATAGCCTTTGTTTTACTAACGTTTTACATGCAGCTTCAGTAACGCCTGAGCCAATGGGTATATTCATTTCACGATACTGATTGTAATACATGCGTGATTTCTGATTTGTAAAATAGCTAATAGCTGCTTTTAACTTATCTTTATTTTCACAGCTTAAGCCCTTTATTGAGATATCAGTTATTTCTTTAAGTAATGTGGTAGCTGCATTTTCCTCATGTTTAAGTGAATGACAAGCATCATCTAGCCATTCCTTGCGCTTAGCATCATCAGAGAACCCAGGAAATTTAGCTTTAGCCGCTTTAGCTAAATATTCAGTTGCATGATAAAAGTCTAAAATTTGGTATCTAGTATGCTTTTCTAAAAACTTTTGCTTTCCATATTCTGGAGCTGCACCAATATATATCGTGTGTAAACGCTCACCTTGTTTATTATATAAGGAAATATTGCCCGTCATTGCTTCTCTATAGCCATCTTTCCGCATTAAAACACACGTGCCATCTAAGCTAATTGCTACAGTAGCAACAGGTTCTTTTTGCGCAGGTGTAGCATACATCCATTCTTCTTCTGTTGCTTCTGCTATGCTGCCAATAACTTCAACCACATTTTGCAAAAAAGAACGAGCAACGTGACGGCCATGGTTGTTTGATAAATCGTCAGCAACTGATTTAGCACTTTCTTTGGCGTATTTATGACTAATTATCTTTGCAAATCTAGGCGTAGAGCTTGTAATTATTCGTGCTTTTTCATCTAGGGGACAATAAGTTTTACCACCTGTTGATGTTTGATATACATGCCTTTCTAGATCAACAGCACCATAAGGCGTTTCATAACGTTTTTTAACTTTTCCCTTTGATGTCATTTTAATGTTGCCTATCTGAATTGGCGCACCATTGGTATCAAAACAAGCTAAAGCTTGCTCAGTTGCTAATGTACCAACTTCATTCACGGCATCTTGAATGGATTGCTCCATTTCTAGCAGTGAACCTTTTAAATCGACTTCAATTTGTACTGTAATTTTACTTCCATCATTTTTAATTACGTTTGCCATCTAAACATCCTATTAATCTTGGTGTTATTGATTGTTATTATGGCAGGGTTTTGACATTAATATGAGGCTTTACCCTGCGTAACTTCAGTTACATATTGAAGTTTATTGAAATTAAAACTCTGCCTTTGCCATGATAGTGACTGTGCTTACATAGTCTCCCGAGGCATTTTTAGCTAATCCAGGCGCTAACATATTTAGCTCAAAAAAAGATGTATCAAGATGATTTAATCGTACTGTTTTGTGCGGGGATAGCCATTGCCCTTGACCATCAGCACAAACACCTAAAGCGTCACACTCATTTACTTCCAGAAGTAGTTTATTATAAGTATCTTTTTCCTTATTGTATAAGCCACACAACAGATCTTCATCATCTTCTATTTTTGTATCACATTCAACCATGATATTGACACCAATAATTGATTGATTGGTTTTAAAGTGTAGTAACCGATTTCCGGATAAACCACCTGTATAGTCTCCCTCGTTATTTAGCGAATTGATTAACTCTATCTGTGGTTGACTTTCACCTGATAAGGTTTGCAAAGTAGCAAAGTATGGAATATTAAGCGTTAAACTGTTCGGTGGAAAGTGAAAGCTAAATTGCATATTATTACCATCTGCTAACTTGGCACTTAGTTCCTTGCTATGTCTATTTATAATACTTTTTACTGCCAATGATATCCTTGGTGAGACGATTGCACTGACTAAACGCCATTGCCCTCCTTTTAGCTGCTTTATACCTTCTGTGCTCATACCAAAATAGATACCTTTTAATGCCTTTTTCCAGCCTTTATCACCACGTATCATCGCACTTTCAGATGCACATCCTGCCTTAAATGCAACTTGTATTTTTCCTTGCTGTTTCTGCTGCCATAGCACACAACTGCGCTCTTCAATATCGACCATGATCGATGAATGATCTGTACTGGAAAATTCCATAATATAGCCCAGTAATAAAATATCCAGATCTTTAATCTGGGCGCCATATCCAAAACGTGCGTTTAATTTTACTTTCTGTAATGTTTTGGTTTTTAGTGCTTGCCTTATCTCATCTTTGCCAAAGAAATCTGGTACTGATTTTAATAGTGGGTAAGCACTAACGTATTGCTTTTTCCACACGACATAACGGCCATTTTCTGTTAATGCTTGCTCACTGTTGC
The DNA here is from genome assembly GCF_014857925.1 of Cysteiniphilum marinum. GTDB lineage: Bacteria > Pseudomonadota > Gammaproteobacteria > Francisellales > Francisellaceae > Caedibacter > Caedibacter marinus. The sequence continues at coordinate 74,992 of NZ_JACYVZ010000002.1, forward strand.
TTAGCATACTCACGTTTTGACCTGATACATTGGTAATTTGATCCATCGATTCAGAAAAATAAACAGTCGCAGGGTGCTGCATATCAACAATCTCTGGCGTAACAACTCGCACAGCCAAATAGCTCTTTTTAACATTGAGCATCAAAAAGACAAAAACGATCATAAAACAAATATACTTCATACGCGCTTCTTTATTCAACATCCGATTTCTCCAATCCACTGACCATTAACAATGGCATCACCATTAACTTTATCTTTAATGGAGATTTCACAACTAAAGCCATCTCCTGATATATTTAATACAGGATTTTCTTTATCTATACGTAGTAAAAAATAGCCATTCTCATCACTGTATGTCTTTAACCTGTCATCGCTTTGTAACTTTCCAAAAGCATATGGCTGATCGTTTCTCATTAACTGCCCGCTAACTTGCGTAACACGACGAATCTTTTTAACCACTGAGTAGATATTCCCAGGATAAAGTGCAAATGATTCTTTGGCATTATCCCAGTCATAGTTTGAACCATTTATCGTCGCTTGTAATACATAGGTTTCGTAGCTTTGATATGGGGCAAGTGAGATAAAGTTCGCACCAGAAGATACATTATACGTCGTATCATTCACTATCAATCGCATCTTAACCTCTTCGGGACTATCTAAATAGAATAAAAGTCCAGCTTCACCTGCCGACTCACTCAATGCCACACCTGCATTTTGAGCATATACCATACTACCATTTAAAGTAGCAGATAAACTTTGACCCACACCCTCTAAATGATCACTCGCTGTTGCATTAATGCTTCCTGAGATAAGTTGCGTACTAAAGTTTGCACCTAAATTTATCATTTCCAAATCAGGGCTTTCCATATAGCCGATATTTATTGAATCAAAGATAAACTCATTAGTTGTATGGTTATGTGTATAGTTAATATTATTGGCAAGCGTTTCACTTTTTGGCGTATATTGAGAACTAAGTCCAATGATACCGGCTTGATCTATTGTATATGATAAATTCAGACCAAATGAGTAATTAAACTCATCGATAACAATACTTCCTAAATGTTGCGAGTTTTGCCAGTCTAAATTGACATAGCCACTGATATTTAAGCCATATCGATTAAATAATGATAAGTTATAGCCAAGCGTATAATAGAAAACATCACTCATAAAATCATAATTGATTGAACCTGAAAAATCACCAAAACGTCCAAGTGCGACATTCGCTGCAAGGCCAATAGAACCAGACTTATAGCCTACGGCAAAAGGAGAGTCTTGTAGTTCACTTTGATATTGACTATATGAAATACCAATATTAGAACCATTGATAAAAGATGTATTTAAACTAGCTTGCAAACCGTAACCCAAGCTATTATCGATACCTAAACTTAAATTACCAAAGAGTGACCAGGGGAGCTTAAACTGATTGTTTAGTTCAAGCACAGTCAAGCTACCTGCTTGATATGCTGCCACATTTGAAAGCATATAACGATTCATCACCTTACTCATGCTACCACCTAAATAAGGTCTATCAAAATACGTCCCTCCAGTTGCCGAAGATGCAATACCTCCCCATACCGCATAGGCAAAGCCCAGTGTTGGATCCAGTCCCGATATAACAAATGGTTTTTCAATCAACTTATTTACTGTTGAAACATGCGTACTCCCTTGATAGATCTCTATTTTCACATTATAAACACCAACAGGAAAATCTTGCGTACTTAAGTCATACATCCCTGCATTAAAATTTTGCACACTAATAAGCTTATTATCTTTGTAAACACGCACCGTAGACTGCGCTGGAAAAAACAGTGTAATAGGATGAAGTGTATCACTCTCACTCGAGGTTGATAATCGACTATTAGAGTATAAAGATGCAGCGATCACACTGCCTGAATAGCCAAAATTTATTCTAGATAAAGCGCCTGCACCTAACAATCCACCACCATAACCAAGTGACACTGAGTTACTTTTAAGATCATGGGCTATTTGAATTTGATTCAAGATCGCATCAAAACCATTGCCATCATCATATGAAAAACCAAAAGAACTGGTGATATTGGTTTGCTCAAAACTCACTGTATTGCCCACGCCGAAATATAGTGATGAGTTACTATTGGTATAGGATGAGAAGTCCTGTGCAACATTAAGGCTATAGTTAAAAATTGATGAAAACCTATTAACACTTGGCTTTATAAAGCCATCATCAAAATAAATACTTTCCTTCGATCCACTGTTTATCAGTGCATCTGGGTTAATATCAATCGTTAAGGTTAATGCTTCAATATCTAGAACCGAACGCAATAACCATCTATTGTCACCTGGAAACAAGATCACTTCATTCAATGTGAGCCCCTCTTTCCCTAGCTTCGTTATAAGATAAGCTTTTAACGATGGCTTTACCTTCCATTGATTAAGTAACTTTGTAAGATCTATTATATATTTATCAGCATTGATAAATTGAACGCTATATTCATCAATGCTCTCCCCTTGATAAATAAGATCGACAACCAGCCCACTAGTATAGAGCATGTTCTCAAAACCAGATGGGACAAGCTCAATGAGTGATGCATTAGCCTTATTATTTCCTTCTGCATAAACCGCTAATGAGATACTCAGTCCAATGACACATGTTATAAACTTTCTTTTCAACTTCAGAGAATAATTCACTTTATTTACACTCACTCATATAAATAGTAATAAACAGCAACCCCAAAATGATCTATCACCCTGAATATATACCGCTCAAAACCCAAGAAAAAACCGCATAAAATATTTTTCACTATCTGGCAGCGAAGCGAGATGCATTGTCATGAATCAACAATAAGTTAAACTGTAGCCCCCACTCGTACAGCTTAAATGACATGACCTCTCTTACCAGAGGAGAGGTCCTACTAATGCAACTTATTTACAAATCATGACATTACAAAGTCATAGCCCTTTCTAATTCGCTCTAAGAAAAGGTTGCTTGTATTTGTATATTAATACCAGTAAAACTATAAGCGGCCGCATTCCCAAAAGCATTCATATACTCAATTTCCGTACTAACATCTTGACTACCCACAAGAAATGCCACTGGAATATATGCCACCTTGTCACTTGCTATTGAACTAGAAAGAGTCATCGTATCATCTGCTGATGCTGGATTCCAAGCATCAGCTTGTTTCGCTGCATTAATAGCTGTAGCAGGAACATCATCTGTACCTAAGGTTACTGCTGCTTTATCCTCAATGGTAACAACTGAACCATCATATGGGTAAAGTACATCAGTTTCTAAAGTTTTCCCATTAACAGTCTTTTTACTAGTATCTAGTCCAGTAAATTTTACTTTTAGTTGTGATATATTTTTCGCACTTTGCTCTTCATACACAGCAAGCCATTTTAGTGCTTCTGTATCAAAATGATTTATTGAGACAGCATCAGCATCTGTTAATGGTAATTTTAAACCTGTATAAACACCTTTAAGATTTGAACCAGCTTGATCATTAGCTATACTGACACTTGCGTTAGCACCTAGTGTCAATGGAAATGATGCAGCATTTTTCTGTGGGTTTTGCCCTAAACCATCATATAAAACAAAAGCCACATTTGACGAAAATGTAACTGGAACAGAAGCTGAAACAGTTGTTGTCATGCTAGCCGTTGGATTTTCAATAGCATTTACCTGCCCTGTTAAAACGATTGCCATCATTGATGAATACAAGGATAGTTTAATTGTTTTTTTCATATTTAGACCTTACTTATTTTAGATTAAACAACGTTATCAAAGGTAAAATGTTTTCTTGATGGATGAGCTTCCTGTTTTTATAAAAAGAAACACCTCCCCTTGATAACCCAAGAGACGGATGTCTCTAAGCTGATTTGGATATACTCTAATATCCTGATTACCACCCACAGCACACGGTATAACTGCATTATCTTCCGCATCTTGCGCTTCAGGTCGAAAACTACATTTTCCACTAATATCCAAAATAATGAGTGCATTACCTTGGTTTTGTAACGTAACTTTCTCACCCTCAACCACCTGTAAATCATACGTATAATCAGGGTTCTTTGGCTCAACGACAATTGCTGTGGAGACACCTAAGTTAAGTGTTGCTTCTGCTACGACCTTTTCATCAACATCAAAGCCATATTTTTTCTGCGGCAAAACCGGAGTAAATTTTAATCGATAGAACGAAAGCTTATCTGCACTGTTGATCTCTCTATTTATAATGAAATTAACATCTTCCTTACGCTTTGGACCTAAAATCATTTTTTGCGGTGAAACCAACAGCCCTGACAAAGCCATATCTTTAATTGTCATTTCTTCTTCAGCTGGCATGTTGTTTTTGTCTGCCTTATCATTACCTTTAGCAAACGGTTGATTAACCTTTTCTAGATTAATTAAATAATAACTGGTTTTACATGAGCTATTCGTAATACGCTTTACGAGCCCTAATTCATTTTTCTCATTCTTATAAACATAATCAAACATACCGCTAACTGTCACACCGCCATTGCAATCTTTAAATGGCACCGCATATGCCATGCTACCCACGACTAGTGACAACGTACTTAATATATGTTTTGCGAAAAATCTCATATCAATTCACCCACATTGTTTGTTATGCATCAAGCACTCCCCGAAACGCTTGGGCACATAATACCCAGTTAACGCATCTTTTAAACCCTCTCTTCGTTAACAGCCATTAACATAACCTGCGTTTTGATTGCTAACTATTCTCGCCAAAATACCGATATAATCATGCTTCACGAATCAAGTAAAAATGGCTAAACTTGGGTAACAAGCCATGGATATAAATGGGGCAAAAAAAGAAATGAATATTAATAAAGTGCTGATAATTGATGATGACAATGGGATCGCTGATGCAATAGCGCATTTCTTCGAGCAAAAACTCTTATTTAGCTCACATGCTAGTTGCGGGCAAGATGCTTTGGAGATGCTACAAAAAGAGCGCTTCTCGGCAGTCATACTAGATCTTAATTTACCTGATGTATATGGTATTGAGCTATGCAAAAGTATTCGCAAAGAGTTACCAGATATCCCGATTTTGATTCTTTCTGCCAACACTGGCGAGGTTAATCGTATTATCGGTCTTGAAGCTGAGGCCAATGATTATATGGAAAAACCGTTTAACATTCATGAGCTGTATGCGCGCGTTAATAATCTGATTAAATTCAGCATGAACAATACATCAAATCAAACAAAAGCCATAATCTTTAATTCATTAAGTTATCACTTACATGATAAGACACTGTCAAGCTTAAGTAATAAAATTAATCTCACACAAACCGAGCAGCGTCTGCTTGAGCTCTTTCTAACACGCCCAGGGCAAGTGATATCCAAGCATGAAATTGCCGATAAGTTTGGCATGGCGGATCAATCTGATAGCCGATCCCTTGATGTTATTATCAGTCGTCTACGTACCAAGATTGATGACAAACAAGCCAATCTCTTACAAACCATTCGTGGACATGGTTATGTTTTTGTCGGGCGTTTGCAGTATAAATAACTGAAGTTACGCACTTTAGAAAAACTATGATTTTACAAACACCCCGTCAGCCTACGGCTGCCACCCCTCTTGAAAAGAGGGGAATGGGGCGACAGTGATTTTAATTCCCCTCTTTTCAAGAGGGGTGGCGAGCTTGCGAGGCGGGGTGTTGAAATAGCAAAAGTTTGTAACTCCAGTAAATAATTACAAATATGATACAGGAATATATGAAACGGACTCTGATAGCAATCCATCACTTTCTTTTAGACAAATAACCGCACCTTCAGCAACCTTCTTATCCAGATTTTTAAGTACCGAAAAATGTTTTGATGCCGTTCGTGATGGCGTTGCTGTTTTTTTGAACTCCACAGGGTATAACTGATTATTTTGCTCTATCAATAAATCAACTTCTCTTTGATCTGCATCACGATAAAAATAAAATGGTGCTTGCTTGCCGTTATGCCAGTAACTTTTTAATATCTCGCTTAACATATACGTTTCTAGTATAGCGCCAGACATTGCACCTAACTCTAATGTTTCAGGAGAAGTCCAATTCGTAAGATAGGCACACAACCCTGTATCAAGCATATAGACCTTAGGCGTTTTAATCAGTCGCTTGGTGATATTATTGTAATAAGGTGGCAAAAGGTAAACAATTCCTGATGCCTCAAGAATAGATAGCCATGACTTAGCCGTCTTCTGGTCAATACCAACATCTCTAGCAATATCTGCATAATTCAATAACTGACTTGTTCGTGCTGCAACCGCTTTTAAGAATTTGTTAAATGATAAGATATCACCGACTTGCGTTAAATCCTGAACATCTCTTTGTAAATACGTTTGGACATAAGCGCTGTAGAACATATCTCTATCCATAGCACTTGCACTTAACGTCTGATTATCACCATTTTGCTGCCATAAACGAGGAAACGAACCTCGCCAAATATGCTGATAAACCTCCATTAGATCCTTTTTAACTGCATGAGCTCTCGCATATTCAATCCATGCCACACTGGGTAAAAAAGGTTGTGATTGATCTGCTTGATTATTTATCTCTGCTTGCGAGAAACCCAGCATATCAATAATAGCCACACGCCCTGCTAAGCTCTCAGTCACATTTTTCATTAAGTGAAACTTTTGTGAACCTGTCAGCCAAAACATGCCCGCTTTTTTCTCGCGATCAACAACGATCTTAATATAACTAAATAGCTCTGGTGCGTACTGCACTTCATCAATAATTAATGGTGGTTTATAACGCTGTAAAAAAAGGGCTGGATCACGCGTTGCTAATTCACGCAAATCTAAATCATCTAAGGTGACATAGGCATACTTATCTGTGCATGACTGAAGTAAAGTTGTTTTACCGATCTGACGCGCTCCTGTCACTAAAATAACAGGGAAACTTTGCGCGGCGTTATGTACCACATCATGTAACGTTCGCTGAACAATCATATATTTTCGTATAATCTGGAATTTGAATCCATATTATACGAAAATATATGATATTCAATAATTATATTACAATGATTGAATTCTTTTTCTCAATCGCGTTGTTGACACCGTTTCAATGGTTTTAACATCCTGACTATACCATGAGATCCATAGCTCATACATAAGCCAACGGATCTCATCAATCTCAAGGGTATTAATCACACCCTTTTGTTGCATTTTTTGTTTCAGCAGATGAGTGAGCTCCTCCTGTTCAATTTGATACTGGCGATCTTGCTTTGCTGCTCTTGGCGCCTTATCCAAGCGATTACTAAGTGCTTGTAGATAGAGTGAAATACGCTGTACCCAATGATAAGGCGTTTTAACAATAAATCCTTTATAAACCAAACCATCAACAATAGTACGCACTTCTTGGTAAAGTGCTAATAAATCAAAAGGCAACTTCTTGCGATTAAGTAACTTATGCAAGCTTTGATAGCTTAACATCAAGGCTTCAATATCACTGCATAGATTTTCGATCGTTGATACTAATTGCCCTCGTCCTGAGTCATACATTGCATTAAACTGCCCGCGCGTACGTACGACAGGCTTTTTCTCAATCGCAAAAGCAATATCATAAGCTTTGACAATTAACTCATCCTGCCATTTCGTCTCTTTGATAAGACTAAATAATAAATGTAAGTTCTTATTATGCGCGATACGTTCAACTAACGTGCGATTGATATGTGCGCATGAAAGCATCAATAACTTACGTGTTGCAAGCCTTGTTGCGATTTCGGCTTCCACTAGAGTTGATTTATGTGTCAACAGCACACCATCCTCACGTGTCTCAACACATGGATAAACACTTAGTTTAATGCCGTGTTCTGTGACATTACGCGTTAATGCAATCTCACCAAAATCCCACGTTTGATAAAGTGTATCATTGTTCTTTTTAGCCACGCTTACCTGTGGACGCTCAACACCACGCAATTTATCACGAATCACACTTAGGTCACGCCCTTCAGCTAGCACCTTATTTTGCGGATCAACCACACGATAATTCATATATAAATGCGCCTCAATTGCCGCATCCTGCCAAACACTTGAGTCAAATGAAATACCGGTAATACGCACTAATTGACGCACTAGAATATCATAGAAGTTAGCCGCTAGATCAATATCAATCGCCTCAATGACCGCTTGTGCATAATGTGGCACTGGCACACAGGCTTTACGAATATTCTTAGGAAGTGCACGCATCAAAGCAATAACTTTGTTCTCGAGCAATCCAGGCACAAGCCAGTCACACTGATTAGCATCGATTTGATCTAATAGCACTAATGGCACGGTCATCGTGACACCATCATCTTTCGCTGTGGGATCAAAATGATAACTCAAAGGTAATTGAAACCTGCCAAAATCAAAGAAATCAGGATAGGCATTGTCGGTGACATCACATGCTTCATGTTGCATCAGACTTTTTTTGTCAAAGATCAGCTGCTCACGCTCAAGCTTTGATAAGGATTGATACCATTTTTCAAATACCACACCATTATTAATATCTACTGGAATCAATTTATCGTAATAGCTAAATAAGGTTTCTTCATCAATGACAATATCGCGTTTACGCGCCTTATGCTCCAAGTCTTCAACTTCTTCTAATAGACTCAAGTTCTTTTGGAAAAACGCAGCATTCGTTGCAAACTCACCATACACCAAAGCATGACGAATAAATAACTCCCGCGAGACTTGTGGATCAACGTCACTGTATTGCACCTTGCGATTAACCACAATATCCAAGCCATATAATGTAATACGCAAGCTTGCCATCACTGCTTTGCGTTTTTGACTCCAATGCGGCTCGCTATAGTGCTTTTTGGTTAAGTGCTCAGCAATAGATTCTAACCAAGCAGGATCGATTTTAGCGATCATTCGCCCATAGAGTTTCGTCGTTTCAGTAATTTCAGCGGCACATAACCACTTTGGTGTGCGTTTGAATTGCGATGAGCCAGGAAATATATAAAACTTCATGCCGCGAGCGCCTAAGTATTCCTTAAGCTCATAATTAAAACCAATATAACCCAACAATCCTGATAATAACGCTTGATGAACTTGCGCATAGCTTGATTCGCTTTCTGAGATTGTCCATTTAAAGGTCTTAGCAAGATTCAGCAGTTGAAAATAAACCTCTCGCCATTCACGCATTCGCAAAGGAGATAAGAAATTCTTTTTGCAATATTCACGTGTTAAGCGATGAGACAAGCTTTTAGTTTCAGTATTAAAACGTTGCCATAGATTAACCACGCCCAGAAAATCTGAATCCTGATGATGGTCTTGTTTATGCATTTCATCTGATTTTTGTTGAAACTGCATCGGTCGCTCACGCGGATCTTGAATACTTAAAAAACTGACAATAATCAGAATCTCACGCAAAACACCAAGTTTGGCACCACTGACAAGCATGCGCGCCAATCGTGGATCCAATGGAAACTTGGCAATTTGTCGCCCTATTGGCGTGATTTGCAGATAATGTTTTTTCGTGTGCTCAGTTAATGCACCTATCTCATGCAGTAAGCGATAGCCGTCTTTGACCATGCGTGAATCAGGTTTCTCTAAAAAGGGAAACTTCTCGATATTGCCAAGCTTTAAGGTTTCCATTTGTAAAATGACTGATGCTAAGTTCGTACGTAAAATCTCAGGATCAGTGAATGCCGCACGCGATAGAAAGTCTTCTTCTGAATAAAATCGAATACAAATCCCCTCAGCGACGCGTCCACAGCGCCCCGCTCTTTGATTGGCACTGGCTTGTGAGATTGGCTCAATCGGCAAATGCTGCACTTTAGTGCGATAACTATAGCGACTAATACGCACATCGCCACTATCGATCACATAGCGAATACCAGGCACCGTTAATGAGGTCTCGGCAACGTTTGTTGATAAAATAATACGCCTACCAACACCGCGTGGGTTAAATATCTTATCTTGATCAGCATTCGACAATCGCGCAAATAATGGCAAAACTTCGGTATGTCTTAATTGCGCTTTTCTTAATACTTCTGCGGTTTCATGAATATCACGCTCCGTTGCAAGAAACACTAAAATATCACCTGGCTTTTCGTGATGTAGACTATGCACAGCACGCAAAATTTGATCCGCTTGTGATAACTCATCCTCAAAGTCCAATGGGTCTTGATAACGAATCTCAACCGGATAAGTCCGACCCGAGACTTCAATAATTGGTGCATTAAAATGCTCAGCAAAACGTGCCTGATCAATTGTGGCCGAGGTAATAATAAGCTTTAAATCGGGACGCTTTTTTAATATCTGATGGATATGTCCTAATAGAAAATCAATATTCAAACTGCGCTCATGCGCCTCATCGATAATAATCACTTCATATTGCGAAAGATATTTATCATTTTGAATTTCCGCTAACAAAATACCATCGGTCATCACCTTGATAAAAGTATTGTCATTGGTTTGATCACTAAAACGAATCTTAAAACCAATGCCTTGTCCCAGTGGCATATTGGTTTCTTCACTTAAACGATTGGCAATTGAGCGTGCAGCAAGGCGCCTTGGTTGCGTGTGTCCAATAAGCCCTTTGGCACCTAACCCTAAATCAAGACAAATTTTGGGTAATTGGGTTGATTTACCGGAACCAGTTTCACCGGCGATAATCACCACTTGGTTATCACAAATGGCTTTTTTAATCTCATCAACCCGCTGACTAACTGGCAAATCAGGATAATTAATCTTAGGCATACTCGTGCGATGCAGTGCCACCTTTTCTTTGGATTGATCGGCATCAGTGAGCAATTTTTGCCATTTATCATTATCCGTATGATGCACTTTGACAAGCTCGCTGAAGCGCATCATTAATCGCGCACGATCTTTTGTTTGTACATCATTGATGACATTGGTTAATGAATCAGTGAATTTCATAGTCTAAGGCATATTATTTTAATTTTTCTCACAAATGGGATCATAGCACATTTACCCATTCATAAAAACATTGAAAAGTACCAATTTTGGAACTATTATAAGTTACAATTCTTTTGGTTTATTTTGGTAAATAGTCAATGAATTATAAATACAAGGTTGAACTTGAAGTTGAGGTAGTTAAATACCTTAAAGCACTTAGCAAAAGTGAGCTGATAAAAGCCTACAAAGTAATAGACCTGCTACGAATGTTTGGACATGAGCTAAGCTTACCTTATAAAAAAGATATTCAAGGTAACAAGCATTTAAAAGAGTTGAGAACGCCAACAGGTACCAGAATCTACTACTTTTATTTCGATGGCAAAACTTACCGTTGTATATGGGCTGGTAGCAAGAAAACACAGACAAAAGATATCGAGAAAGCAAAACGCATTCTTAAAGATTTAATTGGAGGCTAAAATGAGTAAATATAACTTTGTTGATTCAGAAACCCTAAAAAAAGAACTCCTTTCAAAAGAAGAAATTGCAGCAATTGAAATAGATACTACTATCGAAAGCCAAGCAATTATTGCCCGTCAAGAGCTTGCTAATGATGTTATGGAATATAAAAACTCACAAGGTTTAACGCTTGAAGGCTTAGCAGAAAAACTAGGGACTAGTAAATCTCAAACCAATCGAATTTTAAAGGCAAAAGCATCCTATAGCTTGGAAACCATTTATAGGATTTGTCGCATTATTGGCAAAAAAGAACTTACTTTAAAAATATTTTAAACCCGAAAATAAATATCCTGTGCTGCAAGCTTTACATCACTTAAGGTCACTGTGATTGTTGTATCTAGCTCTGCAGACTCCGCCAATGTTAATTTCTTGGTCAATGACAAACCAGGGATAAACACCGTGACGCGATTGCCTTGTTGTTTCTCAATCACTACCGCCTCGCCTTGCCAATTAGGGTTTTGCATTAAATAGACACATTTCCAGTGATTATTGCTAAAACTCTCTGCTTGACGCGCAGCCTTTATACCTGACTCACTCTCACCAATCCGCATGAGAATCTCTTCACCTGAGAACAAAGTTTCAGATTTTAAAAATCGTCTTAACTGCTGATGCACCACCATATCCAAATAGCGTCTTAATGGACTAGTTGCTTGTACATAGGCATTAAGTCCCATACCTGCATGTCTATCAGCACTACTTTTGTATTGTCCTTTTTGTAAGCGTCTTCTAGTAGCAAACATTTCTGACATCAATTGAGGTGTTTGTTCTTCTTCGCTTAAATCATGCTCTGGTTGTGTTGAGAAAGGCAATGGGATTTCATGCTGATCAGCAAAAGTGGCAACTGCCACACCCGCCATTAACATCGCATCGCGTACGATATTGCGACTTTGTAATGTTGCCAAAGGAATGAGATCAACTTTCTTATCACGCAATTTGAGCTTCACCTCTGAAAACTGCAGCTCAACTGCACCATGCATTCGACGATAGCCGCTAAATTCATTAGAAAAACGTACAAAATGATTAAATGGTACCTCAGTTAATTTGTGCTCAGCTTCTTGATAACTTAAGCGTGTTACCTTGATGGTTGATAATACGATTTCAATATCTTTAACCTCTCCATCGATCAGCTTAAAGCCAATTGATAAAGCCGGAGATGTCGGATGAAGACCCAGTGCCAAGTCCTCGGTAATCTGATTTGGCAGCATAGGAATGACACCTTCAGGTAAGTAAAGATTGCTCCCTCGAGCGCGTGCTTCTTTGTCAATCTCACCATCAACACCCACCAAACTCGCAGGATCAGCAACATGCACCCATAGTTTTTGCGTTGTTTCATCAAAACTTAATGCATCATCCGGATCATGACTGCCCTCATCATCAATCGCATAACTGGCTAAATGCGTTAAATCAACACGCGACTCAGATTGCATTTCAGGCAAATCAAAAACAGGCGCTTGCAAAGCCGCATCTAAACGCATAGGGTAAGGATTAACAAACTCGTCCCAATAGCCAATTTCAAGCAGCAATACATGGGCATTAACTGGCGTCTCTTCTTTGTCAATTAATTTAAAAAAACGACAGCCTGTGGCTTGCCCTAAAGCATATGACTCAAGCTCTTTAATAAAAGGTTCATCCTCTGGAGCATAGGTTTTTTGCTTTAAGCGCGTGATAAAGTTCTCTAATGCTTGCGCTTTTTGTGCTTTCTCTTGTGCTTGCTTGATAATGTCATCTACCGCCTCAGGCGTATTAACCCCAATCTCATTCTCAAGGGAGAAGAAATGTAAGCCTTTTTGCACAATTTGCCATGTGCCATAGACTGTTGTGCAATTGTACTCACCATAAATAAGCTCACTCAACTCACTGTAATTGGTTTTAGTACCTTGTAATAAGCCCCAAGCATCAATGAGCTCACCTTCACCTAAATCCGGTGTTAATACTTCAAATTTCTTAAAGCCACCATCATGCAGCAGCAATAAATTTTTCTCAGGCAATTTAACGGTTTTCTCATCTTCTAATTGAATTTCAACTTTCTTATCAACAAACCCAATGACACGTGCTGGGCGATTTTTAAAAATTACTAAACTATCAAGCTGCATTAATACGACTAAACAAAGCTAATGATTCATTCTCGCTATGGTATCAAAAAAGCTGATCAACAGGGATGATTGTTGCACTTTTTTTTCGTACACTTTGTCTCTACTCACCGACAAACCAAGGTCGACACACCATGCATGACAAACCTACTAAATCATCTATTACCAACATTAAACCCGTTGTGTTTATCACAGGAGCAAGCTCGGGCTTCGGTGCTGAAATGGCACGCAAGTATAATGCCAACGGTCACCCCGTCATTTTAACCGCGCGCCGCTTTGGGCATTTGCAAGCATTAGCTAAAACACTCAATCAAGACTACCCCATTCATGTTGCTGAGCTGAATGTCACCGATAAAAATGCCATTGATCAAGTCATTGTTGCACTACCTAAACAGATGAAAAACATTGGCATTTTGATTAATAATGCAGGCTTAGCATTGGGGTTATCTTCTTTCCAAGATGCCGATGAGCTTGATTTTGAAACCATGATTAATACCAATATTAATGGTCTGTTATATGTTACCAAGCGCATATTGCCATTGATGCTTGATAACAACCATGGTCATATTATTAACATCGGCTCGATTGCTGCTAATTGGCCCTATCCTGGTGGGCATGTCTATTGTGCCAGCAAAGCATTTGTTCAACAGTTTTCACGTGCATTACGCTCTGATCTTCAGGGCAAAAATATTCGTGTCACCGATATTGAACCTGGACTTGCGCAAACTGAGTTTTCCGTAGTGCGCTTTAAGGGAGATGCTCAAAAAGCTAATCAAGTGTATGACCAAACTGAACCATTGCTTGCGCATGATATTGCTGAGATTGTTTATTTCACGACATCATTGCCTCAACATATCAACATCAACACACTTGAGGTAATGCCAACCTGCCAAAGTTGGGCACCATTAAATGTCACTAGATCATAACAATCGCTAGCATTACGCTCTTTGTGAGGTTTATACTTATTTTCTATAATATTTACAACGGGCACGGGAAAAGAGTTTATGTGGAGCATCTTATCATTAATCGTTGCGCAAATGGTGACAGGGATCAACATCACCGGCTCTAAATTTTTGGTGTCACACTTATCGATTATTGCCTTACTTGAAATACGTTTTGTTGTTGGCAGCCTTGTTCTTTTGGCATGTATCCCCTTTATCAAAAAAACCAATAATGCACAAAGCACCATTTCATCACTTAACAAGAAAGATTGGCTGATTGTGATTGCCCAAGCGCTATGTGCCGGCATGTTTTTTAATCTTTTGATGCTCTCGGGGATTCAATTCACCAGTGCCAGTATGGCAGGACTTATCAGCAGCACATTGCCGGCAATGATCATTATCTTATCTTTTATTATTTTCCGCCAACGCATTACTCGTTTTAAAGCACTATGTATTCTCTTTGCCACCATTGGCTTAATTGCGATTAATGGTTCAAGTCTATCAGGCAGTGACTTTTCAGCCTTATCTATTATTGGAGATATGATCATTTTTTTAGCGATGATTCCCGAGGCACTTTATTATGTCATTAGCAAATTTAAAAACGCTCAATTACCCGCAGTGAAATCAGCCTTTTTGATGAACCTCATTAATGCGATTGCAATGATTCCATTGTTGTTTTTTGCTAATTGGCACGAGCTCATTGGTTTAAGTTTCAATGCTTATTTTATTTTACTCTTAGTATCTGTTGCCTCTGCTTTATTCTATCTGTTCTGGTTTATGGGATGCGATCAGGTCAGCTCAAGTACCGCAGGGCTTGTGACTGCGGCAATGCCAATCTCAACATTGGCATTTTCATTTATTTTCTTAGGCGAGCATATCACCCTAGTACAAGGCATCGGTACTTTGCTGATTTTACTATCTATCGTATTTGGCGCCAGAAAAGGTTAATTATCGCTTAGTAACGATGTATAAACAAATTGCACCAGCTAGTACCTCTCCCCTTGCGGGATCGCTCGTGCGGCTTAAGCTGCACGGGTGAGGGGGAAATTAAAATACAAGCTATTCTTGATTCATCGCTTAGCAATCACAAATCGTCTTAACAATAAACATAAAAAAGCGCCGACTATCGTTAAGACAATAAACAACTGTAAACCTTCAGACATTCCAGTTTTAATACTATGGATATCACCAGTCACAGGTGCCCACTGAGCAATGACACCGGCAAGTTTACCGCCAATACCAAGGGTTACCAACCAGATCCCCATGTATAAAGAGACATAATTAGGTGGTGCTAACTTTGTGATAAGTGACAAACCAATTGCTGATAGTGATAGCTCACTGATTGCCATAATCAAAAAGGCGATGATCATGTATACTGCAGGAACGCCTTGACCTTTAGATGTTAACTGAATACCAACCCAAATAACTAGGAAAACAACGGCGAGTAAGATAAAACCGATATTAAATTTATCAATATCCTGCACTGCTTTGCCTTTGCGTTCTAATGACAACCACAGTTTCCCCATAAAGAAACCAAAGATGAGCACACCTGCTGATTCAAAGCTTAAAAACTGCGAGTCTAAAATATGCAACCCAAAGAAATCATTACTTACTCCTTTTGAGATAAATAACAACACTGAAATAAAGATCTGAAAAAATAGCGCCCAATATAAAATTGACAACACAAAAAAGATAAAGGCAACAATGACATTGCGCCAATATTTTTTTTGCGCTGAGACAAGCATAACAATAAAGCACCCCAATCCCGCAACTGTAATGGCAACATTGGCAATGATTGGGTTTTTCAACACCAAAAAGACCACCACAAAATACACTGCTAAGATTAGAGTGGTTTTAGCAACAATGGCTAAATTGATTCTCACTTCTTTGATATGCTTTGCCAAAATAAAAAAGCCGACGATCAAATTGATAAGCACCAACATTGATACGATCAAACTTGAGTAAAAAGGTGCGGCAAAGCCATAGGTTTCACTTAAGTAAGAGGCGACAAATAATGCGGCAAAGCCCCCTAAATTAATGCCAACATAAAAGATATTGAAGCCAAAATCACGCTGCCCTTCTGTCGCATTGGTCTTATCGTAAAAACGTCCGATAAATGAGCTTATATTTGATTTAATCAATCCCGTACTAATTGAAATAAATGAAAGACCCAGAAAAAGTAAGTTTTCAGAGCTTGCAATGGCTAGCACTAAGCTGCCAGCAATCATAAACATCACACCAAGTGTTGCCGCACGGTAATAGCTGATGAGCTTATCGGCAATATACCCACCAACGAGTGCTGAGATATATACCATGCTAAGCACCGTACCAACAAGAGAGGCACCCTTTGCCTCAGGTAAATTAAATTTATGAATCAAAAAGAAGATAAGTAATGACTGAATCACATAGTAGCTATAGCGCTCACCAAATTCAGTTAAGCTTGCGATGGTTAGGACACTACCTTGCCCTTTTAATACGTTCATATATTTCTCTAATTGTTTTCCCTAGAAAGGATAACATTCGATAACAAAAGTAAGTAAAAGGCAAGAAATATATACCCAGCACAAACCATTTTACAGAATTGCTTGCTTTGCACTTCCCGCGCTTTTACCAAGTTGAATTTTGGCAATAGTCCTAGCTATTACCTGCAATCCAACTTGGCAAAATCCTCACAAACTGCTTTGCAACTAAACACCGCAAAATGATTTATGATGGGTATAAAATATAAATTATTAGACTTATGCCCAGTTCAAAATAACTTTACCGCACTGCCCTGATTTCATCAGTTCAAACCCTTCTAAGAAATCATCAACATGAAATTGATGTGTGATTACAGGGTTTACATTTAAGCCTGAGCCAACCATGCTTGCCATCTTGTACCAAGTTTCATAGATCTCACGCCCGTAGATACCCTTTAAGTGCAAGCCTTTAAAAACGATATCATTCCATGGCACGGTGACTTCAGCACCACCAATACCTAACAAAGCAATGTTACCACCATTATTCATTGTCTGAATCATCGCATTAATTGCTGCTTGATGCCCTGACATCTCAAGACCAACATCAAAGCCTTCGGTCATACCAAGATCGTTCATTGTCTCTTGTAACGCATTAGCTTGCTCAGTTGCTGTTTTATAGTCTTTGACATTTAGGGCAACACTCGCCCCCATTTGCCTTGCCAGCTCTAAGCGATAATCATTAATATCAGTAATCACAATATGCTTAGCACCGACGTGACGCGCAATTGCCACTGCCATAATGCCAATGGGACCGGCACCTGTAATCAGTACATCTTCACCGGTAAGATCAAAAGATAGCGCGGTATGTACGGCATTACCAAAAGGATCAAACATGCTAGCAATATCATCACTGACATAATGAGGTACTTTAAAGGTATTCTCCGCAGGAATCGCTAAATACTCAGCAAACGCACCTTGACGATCAACACCAACACCGACAGTATTGCGACATAGATGACGCTTACCGGCACGGCAATTGCGACAAAACCCACAAGTGATATGCCCTTCACCTGAAACGCGATCACCAATTTTAAAGCCCTTAACCTCACAGCCTACGTCAACAATCTCACCAACAAACTCATGCCCAACTGCCATCGGTACTGGGATTGTTTTTTGCGACCACTCATCCCATAGATAAATATGCAAGTCCGTACCACAAATTGCTGTTTTCTTGACTTTGATCAACACATCATTATGCCCAACTTCAGGAATAGGTAGCTCAGTCATCCAAATACCCGGCTCAGCTTTGAGCTTAGATAATGCCTTCATTGTTTTGTGCATTTTAAATAATCCCCATTTCCTTACCAACTTCAGTAAATGCCTGAACGGTTCTATCAATTTGCTCAAGCGTATGTGCAGCTGACATTTGTGTACGAATACGCGCTAAACCTTTAGGAACCACAGGATAGGAAAATGCAATCACATAAATACCTTTTTCAAGTAACTTCTCTGCCATTTCAGCAGCTTTTTTCTCTTCATATAACATCACAGGTATAATTGGGTGTTCACCAGGAATCAAGTCAAAACCTGCTGCGGTCATTTTTTGTCTGAAATATTTTTGATTGCGTTGCAACACATCACGTCTGTCATCTGAGCTCATCGCCAATTTAATCGCTGCCATTGATGTTGCTGCAATCATCGGTGCTAAGGCATTTGAAAATAAATAAGGACGTGCTTTTTGTTTTAACATCTCAGCAATTGGCGCACGCGCTGCAACAAAGCCACCTGAAGCACCACCTAATGCTTTACCCAACGTACTGGTGATAATATCGACTCGGCCCTCAACACCGCAATAGCTTGGTGTACCACGCCCCTGTTCACCAATAAAACCGGTGGCATGCGAGTCATCCACCATCACAATGGCATTGTACTTATCCGCCAAATCGCAGACACCTTGTAAATTGGCAATAATACCATCCATTGAGAAAACACCATCAGTAACGATAAGCTTAAAGCGCGCACCTTTCTCATCAGCTGCTTGCAATTGCGCCTCAAGATCACTCATATCATTATTTTTATAGCGAAAACGCATTGCTTTACACAAACGCACACCATCGATAATACTAGCGTGATTTAACGCATCACTAATCACCGCATCTTCAGCAGTCAAGATAGACTCAAACACACCGCCATTAGCATCAAAACATGATGGGAACACAATCGTCTCTTCCATTTTTAGATATTGACTAATCAAATCTTCAAGTTCTCTATGTGGCGTTTGTGTGCCACAAATAAAACGTACAGATGCCGCCCCATAACCATATTGATCGAGTGCTTTTTTAGCAGTTTCGACTAGGTCCTTATTATCGGCAAGTCCTAGATAATTATTCGCGCAAAAGTTAATAACGTTCGCCCCATTTTTAAGGGTAATATCTGAGGATTGAGGTGAGTGGATAATACGCTCACCTTTGTACGTTCCTGCTTCTTTGATCTCATTAATCCCTTGACGTAAATGGTCATAAAATGCGTTATTCATCTTTAAGTTTCCTTATGTTAGTTTTTTATAGCAAATGAACTTGTGCCATTCTACCTGAGAAAACCTACTAGCGACAAGCAGAGAAAGGCAAACATCATTAATCTGTTAACATTCTATTAATTCTGGCAAAACGAGTTGCCTGCTTTGTTTTGCCCTTGGTATGATAGATGCGTTTAATCTCGATGAATATGAGGAATAAAGAGTGGCGCTGCTGCGTAAAAGTAAGAAAAACACATCACAAAAAGCGGATTCCAAGAAAACAAGAGCCGACAAAACAGCTAAAACAGCAAAACAATCTGCCAATCAAGCAACCGTTAAAAAGGAGCTTCATCCACTGTTGGTTGATCGCTTACGGATTACTTGGCTTGTATTAATGGGTGCAATTGCCTTGTTTTTATTGTTATCACTTTTTTCATATAACAGTAATGACCCCGGTTGGACGATCGCTCAATCACAAGATAAGGTCTACAACTACGCTGGCATTGTTGGTGCTTATACTGCCAACATTATCTTAAGCATCTGTGGCGTCTTTGGTTTTTTGATCCCCTTTTTATTGGTCTATGGCATTTGGCAGCTTTTCCTTGAGCGTAAAACCTTTGCTGAAAGTAGTATTCTGCTGATGCTTATGCGTTTTGCCGGTGCTATTTTACTCATCTTTGCAGGTAGTGGGCTTGCACAAATTGCCCTGTCTGTTTTTAGTGTCTACATGCCTGAAGGTGCTGGTGGCATTCTAGGGCAAGAAGTCGCTAAATATGCCATTTTATACCTGAGCACTGCGGGTAGCATTTTGGTGCTTATTGTTGCTTTCGCCTTAGGTTTAACCTTGTTCTCAGGTGGTTTTTGGATTCGCTCACTTGCCGCTCTTATTCGTTTTATTGTGATGACGCTAAAAGACTTCTTCACAAGCTCTGACGAAGAAAAAGAGCAAAGAGCACTTAAGCGCGCTGAACAAAAAGCACAAAAAGAAGCGCTAAAGCAGCAGAAAAAGGATGAAAAGGCACAATTAAAAGAGCAAAAATTACTGACACAAAATGCAAAGAAAGAACAAAAGCAGCAACAGCAAGATAATTTGATTGCTGAGCATGACACACTTGATCACTTACACTACAATGCCCCAGACATCAATCAACGCATAGATGATCGCGAGATCTCTTTTGAACCTTTTGATGATGAATTCACACCAAAACCCCTAACAAAAGCGCTGGATGATGAGGTATTACCTAAGATCGATGATATCCCTTTACCAGTACCTATAAATAAGTCATCAAAACCTAAAAAACCTAAAAATAAGACCGATAAAATTACTGGTCTACCATCATTAGATCTATTAGATGATCCTGAAGCAAAAAAAGAGCTTATCTCTAAAGAATTCTTACAAAAGATGGCGTTATTGGTAGAAGAGAAATTGGCCGATTTTGGTGTGCAGGTTAAAGTTGTTGGTAGTTATCCAGGACCCGTGATCACCCGTTTTGAAGTGGAACTTGCCCCAGGGGTTAAGGTTAGTAAATTAAGTGGTTTGGCGCAGGATTTAGCGCGTTCCCTATCAGCGGCACGTGTGCGTGTTGTTGAAGTCATTCCAGGCAAACCCTATGTAGGCCTTGAGCTACCAAATCAAAAGCGTGAAATGGTGCGTTTAAAAGAGGTATTGGCACATAAGAAGTTTATCGAATCTAGCTCCCCTTTGACCATGGGATTGGGCGTTGACATTGCAGGCACACCTGAAACAGCTAATCTTGCCAAAATGCCACATCTACTGGTTGCAGGAACCACAGGTTCTGGTAAATCAGTTGGTGTCAATGCGATGATTATCAGTATGCTGTATAAGTCAACACCGGATGATCTGCGTCTTATTATGATTGATCCAAAAATGCTTGAGTTATCGATCTATGAAGGGATCCCTCATCTTTTGACACCGGTTGTTACTGATATGAATGAGGCGGCTAATGCGCTACGTTGGTGTGTCAAAGAAATGGATCGACGTTATGAGCTTATGGCAGCCGCGGGTGTCCGCAACATTGCCGGATTAAATGAGAAAATCCTTGAGGCTGAAAAATCAGGCGAGCCAATGAAAGATCCACTGTGGCTTAAGCTGCGCCCAGGACACGATGAAGATGCGCCATTATTAGAGAAGCTACCTTACATCGTTGTCATTGCCGATGAGTTTGCCGATATGATGATGGTTGTGGGTAAAAAAGTGGAAGAGTTGATTGCACGCTTGGCACAAAAAGCACGAGCAGCAGGTATTCACTTAATCCTTGCAACACAACGCCCATCGGTTGATGTTGTCACAGGTTTAATCAAAGCCAACATTCCAACACGTATTGCCTTTCAAGTGTCATCAAAGATTGACTCACGCACCATTTTAGATCAACAAGGTGCTGAACAGCTTTTAGGTCATGGTGATATGCTTTATCTACCGCCTGGTTCAGGTGTACCTGCACGTGTGCATGGTGCTTTTGTCGATGATGATGAAGTGCATCGCGTGGTTGCCGCATGGAAAGAAATGGGCGAACCTGAGTATATCGATAGCATCACCGCTAGTGAAGATGAAGAAGGAGGTAACAGCGAAGGAGGTGCTGATAGCACCGACCCACTATATGATGAAGCCGTTAAAATCGTACTTGAAACACAGCGCGCATCAATTTCAAACATTCAGCGCCGCTTGCGTATTGGTTATAACCGCTCAGCACGTTTAATTGAGGAAATGGAAGCAGCTGGTCTTGTGAGTGAAATGCAAAGCAACGGTATGCGCGAAGTACTGGTAAAAAGGTGATAAATGAACAATATACAAAAAATACAGCCATTGATTAAATATGGCCTTTTAGGTTTAACCTCCGTTACCCTACTCTCTAGCGCACTATTAAAACCTGCGTTTGCAGCGGACAAAAACAACACACCAGTAGCAACTAAAACCACCTCCCTTGAGAGCACTAAAAATATTAAGAATACTGAAAATATCAAAAACAATGATGCTAATAGTACATTGTTTACGTTATTAACCAACCTTAAAAACATGCATGCCAAATTTCGTCAAAGTCTAGTTAATCCACAACAAGGCATTAAAGAAACGAGTATAGGTGAGTTATGGGTGAGCAAACCAAGCTTTTTTAAATGGCAGGTTGAGTCCCCACAAAAACAAATGCTGCTATCTAATGGTCAAAAACTTTGGAACTATGATGAAGATTTAGAGCAAGTGACAATTAGCGAGGTGCCTAAAAACATCTCGCAAGCGCCCTATTTACTGCTATTAACCGGTGATAGCAAAGTATTGCAAAAACTCTTTAGTATCACGCAAAATGGTGAGCACACTTATCGCTTAACACCTAAAGTGAATGATCAGTCTTTGATTAAATATATCAATATTACTTTCGCTGACAGCACACCAAAGTCCATGCTTATCCAAACAGAAGTTGGACAGTCCACGCATATTGAGTTTTATGATATTTCCACTGCAAAGATCCCCGCTAAAACCTATGACTTCACGCCACCTGAAGGAGTTGATGTATTAGGCTAGAAATAGCTTTGACGATAATAATGCCTACGTAGGGGCGTATTGCATACGCCCTATAAACATAATAAACAAGGATTATTCATGCATACGCTTGAAACGCTTAAACACCTATTTACCCTACCGCTAGATAATCCTGTGAGCATTTTTGCCGTTGTTTTAGCACTTATTCTTGCGGCCAAAGTGATTTGTCATTACAGTAAAATACCGAGCATCATCGGGCTGATTGTCACCGGTATTATCGTCGGCCCCCATGCTTTAAATATTTTAGATCAAAACCTTGCGGTAACGATTTTTGCTACCACGGGGCTCCTTTATATTATGTTTCTAGCTGGTCTTGAGCTTGAGATGAAAGAGTTTAAACTACATAAACGCAAGAGCATACTCTTTGGCATACTGACCTTTATTATTCCTTTTGCTATAGGTTTCCCCGTGTTTTATTATGCCTTTGGTTTTCAAGTTAATGCAGCCATTTTAGTTGCGATTATGTTTTCAACGCACACCTTAATTGCTTACCCGATGGTCAGTAAAAAAGGACATGCCAAACGCCAAGCAGTTGCCATTGCCGTGGGCGGCACCATTATTACCGATACGGTAGTACTACTTATTCTGGCATTGGTTACCGGACTTCATCAAGAAGGTAGCAGTATGATGATGCTGATAAGTCTTGTCATTGGTTTTATCTTTTTCAGTCTTATTGCCTTTGTTGTTATCCCCTATATTGCTAAAGGATTTTTTTATCTCTTTGCCCGCAAGAAAAGTCTGCATTACACCTTTG
This sequence comes from Cysteiniphilum marinum, assembly GCF_014857925.1. Classification (GTDB taxonomy): domain Bacteria; phylum Pseudomonadota; class Gammaproteobacteria; order Francisellales; family Francisellaceae; genus Caedibacter; species Caedibacter marinus. Next base: position 98,667 of record NZ_JACYVZ010000002.1, read on the forward strand.
TATTATTAGTCGTTTTTCTGTTGGCATTACTTGCTGAGATCATTAGCGTTGATGCGATTATTGGCGCGTTTTTTGCAGGTCTGTCCTTAAATCGTTTTGTTGCCAAAAAGAAAAAGTTAAAAGCCGAAATTCATTTTATTGGTGACACCTTATTTATTCCGGTTTTCCTGATTAGCGTTGGTATGATTGTGAACTTACATGTGCTTGTTGATATTCATCATGTCTTAGGTATCGCGATTACTTTAATCATTGTTGCGCTTTTAAGTAAATGGCTTGCCGCAAAATTTACCCAGATTACACTTAAACTGTCCCCCCTTGATGGTCGTTTAATCTTTGGCTTAAGTAGCGCGCACGCTGCTGCAACTTTAGCGATTATTTTGGTCGGCTATAAAACGGGGATTTTAAGTAATGCGATTTTAAATAGTACCATTTTGCTGATTTTAATCAGCTGCTTAACTGCCTCATTGGTTACAGCAAACACACTGAAACATTTGTCAAAAAAGGAGACTCACGGTGGCTAATATCATTGATGACTTAACGATTGACCAAAACTATTTACGTGAAGTGCGTGAGCATATTCACCGCCACCCTGAGCTTGGATTTGATGTTGAGAATACTGCCGATTTTATCGCGGACAAACTGCAAACGCTTGGGTTAACGATTAAGCGCAACATTGGCAAAACAGGACTTATTGCTGATTTGATTGTCAACCCTGATTACCCGATGATTGCACTGCGCGCTGACATGGATGCGTTACCCATACATGAGCAAAACACGTGTGATTATAAGTCAACCATCGATGGTAAGGCACATATGTGCGGGCATGATGCGCATTGTGCGATGGTGCTCACCACAGCGCATACATTGGTTACTCACAAGGCCCAATTAAAGATTAATGTGCGCTTCTTATTTCAACCTTCTGAAGAGGTTTTACCCGGTGGCGCACCGGCAATGATCAAAGATGGTGCATTAGAGGGTGTTAGCGCTATTTATGGCATCCATGTCTTACCCTCGATTGATGAAGGAAAAATGCAAATTTGCCAACCTGTCGCCTTAGCCGGTGTTGATCTATTTGATCTTACCTTTATAGGTAAAGGAGGACATGCCAGTACGCCATGCACGACCAATGATCCGATGATTATGGCAACGCAATTTGTCAACGCTGTGCAAACGATTGCCTCAAGAAACCTTTCAAGCTTTGATCCTGCGGTGATATCCATCACTGCACTTAACATAGGTAGCGCTTATAATGTCATTGCCGATAAAGCTAAACTTAAGGGATGCATTCGCTATCTTAGCCAAGCTGCGCGCGAGCTCGTTAAAAAGCGCTTATATGAAATTGCCAATGGCATAGCTGCTACTTATGCCGGATCGGTTGATATCGATTATCTATCTGGTTACCCTGAAACGCAAAATGATGCCAACTGTGCACAAAAATCCATTGCCGCAGCCAATCATGTGGTCGGTGAGAAAAACACGCTACTATCTCATATCCCATGGATGGCATCAGAGGACTTCTCCTACTTTGCCAAAGAGATTCCGGCATGTTATGCATTTTTAGGTGTACGCAATGAAGCTTTAGGCCTCACCTCGATGGTGCATGAAACAACCTTTGACTTGTCTGTGAACGCTATGGTTTATGGTGTGAAGTATTACTTAGCGCTATGCTTAGCGCGCACCGACTAATGTATCCTCAAAGGCAATGCTCATTTTATTAATTTCCTCGACTTCCTGCATACGCTCTTGACCAAACACAGGCAAAGCAAGTCCTAAACTTAATACAAAGCTCAAACCACCAAGCTGAGAAATAAGCGGCACAATCATCTCGTGACCATTATAAATTTCAAGCGTCGTCTTTGTTACAAACGCCCCTATGGCAAAAGCACAATAAAATAAAATGCTCTTATAACTTATCAATACACTTGTCCAACTTTGGGCACTTTCTGCTGTTTTGCCCGTTGGTTTCCAACCTTGCGATATCCCCATAAGATAATTATAAACGGCTTTCATTGACACCCAGATGATAAAGGAGTTCATCACAAAGAAGCCTAAGTAGAGTTCCCAGACACGCCTCAAGATGGACTGATTGTTTTTAGATTTATTTTTAAGTCCATAGCCGATGGCATAAAGCACGGAAGGAATAAAGCTAAGTGCTAACATACTTAGCCATATCCCAGATTGCGCTGGGAAAAAGATACTCAATAATGCAATAAATGGCGTAAGCACAGTAGAGAAAGAAAACATCTGATTAAGAATATCAAGCTTCTCTTTGACGCTGATATATCTTGAGCGGCAAATTTTACCAATGTATTTATGCGTAATTTGCATATTGCCATATGTCCAGCGCATCCACATCGATTGACATTCTTTTAAAGAAGTCGGAACCCACTCACCAGACTCCACCCATATTGTTTTGCCATATGACCCTTTAAAATAACAGCGAACGGCTGCAGCCACATCTTCGACAATCATCGGCTCACCACGAAACTCTTCAAGCCAGTTACCGACTTTTTGTAACGCCTGCATGGACCATATCGAGTTATGCCCTTGGAAGATCACAAAACCTGCCTGCCCAATCAAACTCATGCTATAGCGCAGCATATTTTGCGAAATGCATCCGATTTTAGCAAAGAAGTTACATGATTGATTGGTTCCTTTGATCAGAAGTGACGCAAACCCCAGACTGGGATCTTTGACAAACTCGGGCATTGTTTTAAGCAATGTATCCTCTTTTAATGTCGAATCAGCATCTAGCAATAGCACATGATCTTTGGTGATATGCGCCATACCAATATCTAAATTCTTTGGTTTAAAGCCGTCCGTACCTTGCCTGTGAATAAATTTATAATTTGTCAGCGAACCACTTTGCGCATGTTCTTCAACATAGCTTTGCCATTTTGCAAGATCCGGATGATTCAGATCACTATTATCAACGACTATGATTTCTTTTTTATCCTCTTGATAAATCAGTGCATTGGCTGAATCAAACGTTAATTTACAGACATCAAACGGCTCATTTCTTGTTGCGATTAAAATACTACAACTTGGCAGTTCAGTCGCATCAACTGGCTCATTCATTGGCACCTTTGGGCGAAACAGCAAATAATGAATGCACAGTATGCTCTTATACATCAACTGGTAAATAAAAGGAATGGATATGAAAATCATTATCTTGCCAATCAAGAATGATATTGTCTCAGGGTTATTCAATGACTTTAGAAGCCCATATAAAACAGCTCCTGTCATCAGCGCGCTTAATACAACAAATAAATATTGGTAACGCTGCTTAAATCTTGTCTCAGATCTAGAGGCCAACCGTAAAGATACTAATAACGATACGATTAGCATCATAATAAATAGCATGGGCAATAAAATGGCAGACGAATTGATCACCACAAAATAACCAATAGCACTTAATAATGCCACAAAAAGTGCACACTTACTGTAAGTCACATAAGCTCCTTAATATCAATTCTATTTTGTTAAAAACATGCATTATCAAGTCATTAGTTTTCGAACAAAAGCTGAATAATTAATAATACATAGGATTAGAAAAACAATATTCGTGACGATATCAAGATCAAATTAAGTGAAACTTAAGTAGAGAAAAGAATTATTAAAGATTGAGAATTTAGATTTTTTGCGCTTTATTAAACCAACGCATGGCTTTTGGCTGATACAAAATATAAAATGCGGCAATGATTAAAATAATTTCAATAAACACTAACCAGAAATTAAGCGGATGACTGGCGTGCTCTGGCAAATAAAAGATTAAAAACGCATACCAGATAATCGCAAGGATTATATAAATCCATTTTGCCGTTTTAACCCCTAAGCTAATTATAAATGCTACGGCTATTAGCACAATATAAGCAACTACATCAAGCCAAACATGCTCCATTGGAACCATAACCAATGTTGATGAGGTCAGCAAATCTAGCAGTCCTAAAATACTTGCACCATAAAGCATCCAAATGGCAGCATACACACGTTTTGGCCTAATTACTTTATTCATAAATGTAAACTCCTTTTAAAGGTTGATTATTGAAATATCTTTGTAATTTAATTTCCACCCAAAGTGTAGCCTAAAAACCTGATCTTTGGCTAGTTGGTTTGTGTTAATATCTGGGATTTTTTGCAATACCACTCGTGCATTATTTTACAGTGGTATATAATCGCCTGCGTTATAGATTATCTTATTATAAAAACAAACTAAGGATTTTTAAATGTCTGAACAATATATTTATTCAATGCATCGCGTTGGTAAGGTTGTGCCGCCCAATCGCTATATCTTAAAGGATATTTCGCTATCATTTTTTGATGGTGCCAAGATTGGTGTCTTGGGTCTTAATGGCTCAGGTAAATCAACATTACTACGTATTATGGCAGGGCTTGATACTGAGATCGTCGGTGAAGCAGCACCTCGCAAGGGCGTTAAAATCGGCTATTTACCGCAAGAACCACAACTTGATCCAACAAAAGATGTTAAGGGCAATGTTGAAGAGGCCTTAGCCGATCTTAAAGCACTGGTGACACGCTTTGATGAAATTAGCATGAAATTCTGTGAGCCAATGTCCGATGATGAAATGAACAAGCTACTTGCCGAACAAGGTGAGCTACAAAACAAAATCGATGCCGCAGGTGCTTGGGAGATTGATCGCAAACTTGAGATTGCAGCTGATGCACTTCGTTTACCTGCTTGGGATGCTGATGTATCAAAGCTTTCAGGCGGTGAAGTACGTCGTGTTGCCCTGTGTAAACTGTTATTATCATCTCCGGATATTCTGCTCTTAGATGAACCAACAAACCATTTAGATGCTGAGAGTGTCGCTTGGCTTGAGCGCTTCTTACAAGAGTACAAAGGTACTGTTGTGGCAATTACCCATGATCGCTACTTCTTAGATAATGTTGCTGAATGGATTCTTGAGCTTGATCGTGGTGAAGGAATTCCTTTTAAAGGTAATTACTCAAGCTGGCTAGAGCAAAAAGAAGCGCGTCTAGCCCAAGAAGAGAAAAAACAAACAGCACATAGAAAAGCATTGCAACAAGAACTTGAGTGGGTACGTCAAAATGCCAAAGGTCGTCAAGCCAAATCAAAAGCACGTTTATCGCGCTTTGATGAGCTAAGCTCTCAAGAGTTCCAAGAACGTAATGCCACACAAGATTTATACATCCCGCCTGGACCGCGTTTAGGTAATAAAGTCATTAATATTGATGGTATCAGCAAGGGCTTTGGTGATCGCTTATTGATTGATCAGCTTGGTTTTGAGGTTCCAGCAGGTTCTATCGTTGGTATTATTGGACCAAATGGCGCAGGTAAATCGACATTCTTTAAAATGATATCAGGCATTGAAACACCTGATGCGGGCAATGTTGAGTTTGGTGAAACAGTTGAGCTTGCCTATGTTAATCAGTCACGTGACACCTTAGATGGTGATAAAACTGTTTGGGAAGAAATCTCTGATGGACTTGATGTCATTGCTGTTGGCAAGTACACGATCCCCTCACGTCAATACGTTGGGCGCTTTAACTTTAAAGGTTCTGATCAGCAGAAATTTATTCATCAGCTTTCCGGTGGTGAGCGCAATCGCGTGCATTTAGCGAAGTTACTACGCAAGGGAGGCAATGTCATATTACTTGATGAACCAACGAATGATCTTGATGTCGAGACATTGCGCGCACTTGAAGAAGCCATTCTTGCCTTCCCAGGTTCAGTGATGATCATCTCGCATGATCGCTGGTTCTTAGATCGCGTGGCAACACACATCTTAGCCTTTGAAGGTGAAAGTAATGTTGTGTGGTTTGAAGGAAATTACGAGGCCTATATTGAAGATAAGAAAAAACGCCTAGGCGATGACTCTGTCGACCCTCATCGCATTAAGTACAAGAAGATTACTGCGTAGCTTCCCTCAACATCTGTTGTATTCTATCCAAGCCTAGCTTGATCTCGTCAAAGCTAGGTCCAAAGCTTAAACGCACATATTTCTTTAAGCGTGTATTAACTACTTTGCGCCTTTGTCCTGGATTAACATCAAAGAACTCACCTGGCACACAAATCACTTTGTATTGTAATAACGCTTTAAAAAACTTCATACCATCAGCAAGACTCTCTGGCAGGTTCTCCAAAGACGCAAAGCAATAAAAGCCACCTTCAGGGACTCTTGATAATACAAAGCCCATTTCTTTAAGACGTGAGACCATATAATCACGTTTTTTGACAAACTCACTCTGAATTGAATCCGCTTCTTGATCAGCATGTTTGAGATCCAACAATGGCACAACTGCCTTTTGTATTGCGTGTACAGCACCTCCATCTAAAAATGATCCAGCTGAAGCAATACCCTCAATGACTTCTTTTGGACCCAATGTCCATGAAATACGCAAGCCTGGATAACGCCAGTTTTTAGTCAATCCATCAACAATTAAAATATTGTCTTTCTCAACATCCTTGATATACGCGGCAGCACTTAGTGTTTTTTGGTTTTGATCATATAAATAATGTGAATAAAATTCATCAAATATCATCGAACAACCAATTTTTTTTGCTGAGTCAATCAACCATTTTAACTCATCACCAACAATGATCTGTCCTGTTGGGTTACATGGATTAGATAACAGCATTGCTCCTAAACCCATGTTAATCATCGCTTTTTCCATCTCAGCAACATCGGGCTTAAAACCATCGGCAATGCGATAAGAAATTGGCATCGACACAAAGCCACCAAAGACATTTAATAATTCTTCATAAGCAGTATAATCTGGCAGGAAATGTCCAAGATTAATATTATTCATCGTCGCGGCAATCCGACAAAGCGCTGAGCGACCACCTGATGAAATGGCCACATTTTCATAGGTATATTGTGATTTTCTATCAAAGCGATAGCGCTGGTTATATAGCTCAGCCACTGCTTTTCTAAGCTCAATATCACCTGCGACAGGGCTGTATTCAGCTGAGATTTGATCTAATGATATATCTTTTAAACGCGCAGGACTCTCAGGCATGTCTCCAGTTTCAGGTGCGCCTTGTCCTAAGTTAGACCACTCAGGATTACCATAATAAAAACCATGCGCTTGCGCCTTGGACATAACATAAATCACCCCAGTTTTTGGGACTCTTTTAAAACTGCTTTCCATTTAATTTCCTTTGTTTTTCTATGTAACTAATCATATTAACCATCCCCTGAAAATAATCGAAGGGTAAGGATGAAAACAACAGATGGCTTCGACTAACGCTCAGCCAACAATGTCAACGCACCCTGAGCTTAGTCGAAGGGTACGTTTAAGCTTGCATTTACAGTGATTTCAAATGCTTTTCTAACCATTGCGTTAATTGCTCTACTTCATCTTTTTTCAACCATAACCCAAGCTTACTACGACGCCACAATAGTGCATCAACATCGCGCACCCATTCATGTTCAATCAAATATTCAACCTCTTGCTGATAAAGATTATAACCAAAGCATATACCTAGATCATCATAAGATGTTGCATCCTTTAACACATCAACACTTTGCATACCATACGATGATGCCAAACGATAACTGTGTTTGTCTTGAAGCCATGGATAAGTTGCATTTAGCTTCATTAAAATCTCAGCAAATGAGTTTGCCTCACCACCTGGTGTTACCACTTTATCAGTTGTGCACGCCCTCATTTCTGGAAAAAAAGGAGCCAACTTATCCACGACATGTTTGGACAACGTGCGATAAGTCGTAATCTTACCACCAAAGATTGATAATACCGGTAATTTACCCTGATCATCTTCAAGCTCCAGATGATATTCACGTGTGATTTTAGACGGATCCTTGGCATGATCATCATATAACGGACGCACGCCAGCATAGCTCCAAATAATATCTTTTGGTGTAATTTTGCTTTTGAAATACCCATTGATCAATTGACACAAATAATCAGTTTCTTCCTGACTAATAGCAATATCGCGTGGATCACCTTGATAATTAACATCCGTCGTGCCAATCAAGGTAAATTCATTGTCATGCTCACTGGTAAAGCCATATGGCAGCGCAAAGACAATACGGCCATCGGCATTCTGCAGGATATACGCATGATCACCTTCGTATAACTTAGGCACGACAATATGACTACCTTTAATCAAACGCACTGCTGATTTAGAGCTCGTCTCTAGTACATCATGAATGACATCGGCAACCCAAGGCCCTGCAGCATTAACAACGGCTTTAGCTAGCACCGTTACTTCATCCCCTTTGTCATTTACAAGTGTCGCTTGCCAGCTACTTTCTGCCTTTTTCACCTTTTTTACCTCGACACATTGATATGGCATCAAGATTTTAGCGCCATGCGCTTTGGCCTGTTGTGCATTAAGCATTGTCATACGCGCATCATCAATCCGACAATCAGAATAGGCAAAACCAACACTGAAGTCATCAATCAGATTCTCACCTTCTAACGTGTTGACTAATGATATTTTTTGCGACTTTTTCAATGACATTTTACCCGCGAGAAAATCATATAAAAACATACCGATACGAATCATCCACACCGGGCGCAAATGTTTGGCATGCGGCAACACAAAACGCAAAGGATGGATAATATGTGGCGCTTTCTTAAGTAATACTTCACGCTCTTTTAAGGCTTCTTTGACAAGCTTAAATTCATATTGTTCTAGATAACGTAAACCGCCATGCACAAGCTTACTACTGGCTGATGATGTCGCTGAGGCAAAGTCTTTTGCTTCACATAATGTAACATCTAAACCTCTTATTGTGGCATCAACAGCCACCCCTGTACCATTGACCCCACCACCGATCACCAAGATGTCGGTATGAATAATATTCTTTTCCTGCTTTTCTTGCTTTTGCTGTGCTTGCATGACTTTATTTTCGCCGTTTAGATTGATACGCAGTTTGCCATTGTAGCCAAAATTATGCCTTTTTTCTAATGATTAAAAACACAGTGTTGACATATCATTCAAATCGGTTCAAAATACGCTGCGATTTTAAATTAGCAGTTGATCCTATTTCAGAAAAGCGTGTCCGTTTCTTGATTGTGGTGATCTGTCACTTGATACCTAAATATAGATAAATAATCGGAGAAGAACATTGGCTAATAGTAAACAAGCTAAAAAACGTGTAAGACAAGCAGAGAAAAACCGTCAACATAACATGTCTCGTCGTTCAATGATGAGAACATTCATGAAGAAGACCATTAAAGCAATCGAAGCAAGCGATTTATCTTTAGCAAAAGATTGTTTTGCTAAACTTCAGCCAGTATTAGATCGTTATGCTACTAAAGGCTTAATCCACAAGAACAAAGCAGCTCGTCATAAGAGTCGCCTTGTTGCTAAGATCAAAGCATTGGAAGTTGCTGCTGCGTAATCGCGCACTAGCCAGTTGATCAAAAAGCTCCTTAATGGGGCTTTTTTTTTATACGAATAAGGATATATAAACATGTACTCACTTAAAACACTTGCCGAAGATCTTGGTGGTTATGTCCATGGTGATGAATCTATCGTCGTTGATCGCTTAGCGACACTCAAAGGTGCCAAATCAGGCCATCTTTCATTCCTAGCCAATAGCAAATATATCAATGACCTTAAAGACACCAAGGCTTCAGCGGTTTTATTAACCAAAGAGGCGCTTGAGCTTTGCCCAACCAATGCGGTAGTTCTTGATAACCCTTATCTTGCCTTTGCTAAGGTTGCGGCTTTGTTTGATCGCGCGCCCAAAGCGCGTTCTGGCATTCACCCAAGTGCAACAATCGCAAGCTCTGCCAAAATTGCCGCAAGTGCATCCATTGCCGCCAATGTCGTCATTGGTGAGCATGTCATCATAGCTGAAAATACTATTATTGGTGCTAATTGTGTGATCCTAGATAACTCAAGCATTGGCACAAAGACAGAAATAAAATCTAATGTCACGATTTATCACGGTGTACACATTGGTGAACATTGCATTATTCATGCCAATACAGTGATTGGTTCCGATGGTTTTGGCAATGCCAAAGATGAGAAAGGTAACTGGGTTAAGATTCCACAAATTGGCGGGGTGACTATTGGCAATCATGTTGAAATAGGTGCTTGTACCTCTATTGATCGAGGCGCGATTGATGACACCATTATTGCCGATGGGGTTAAGATCGATAATCAAGTACAAATCGCACATAATGTCATTATTGGTGAAAACACCGCAATTGCCGGTTCAACAGGCATTGCTGGATCCGTTACTATTGGCAAAAATTGCTTACTTGGCGGTCAAGTCGGTGTTAGTGGTCATTTGGAAATCTGTGATAATGTATTATTAGCAGCTGCCTCAAATGTTAGCAAAAGCATTACCGAACCTGGCTTTTATACTGCAGCATTTAATGCTCGTCCGCATATGGACTGGAAACGCACCAGCGCGCGCATATTTAGGTTAGATAAACTGGAAACTCGTGTTAAAATGCTCGAGAAGAAATGCAAAGATTCTGAATAAACCAACGTAAGGCACATTACACATGCAGCTTAACATTCAACAAATTAAAGAAATTTTACCGCATCGTTACCCTTTTTTATTGATTGATAAAATCCTTGAAATTAACATCGAGGAAGGCACGGCTATTGCTCAGAAAAATGTCACTGCCAATGAAGAGTTTTTCAACGGGCATTTCCCAAATCAACCGATCATGCCTGGCGTTTTAATCGTTGAAGCCATGGCGCAAGCCATTGGTGTTTTGGGCGTTAAGATGATGGCAAGTGAACAAGATCAATTAGATCATAAGAAGCTTTTTGTACTTGCAGGGATTGATAACGTGCGTATTAAGCGCCCTGTTGTCCCAGGTGACGTCTTAAAATTCCATGCAAAAATGGGCAAAATCAAGCGCGGTATGTGCAAAAGTGAAGCTCAGGCTTACGTTGATGGCGAGCTGGTTGCAAGCGCTGAGTTTCTTGCAGCTTATAGGGAAGTATAAACGTGATTGATGAAAGAGCAGTTATTCATGAAACAGCAGAAATTGCTGACAATGTCACGATAGGCCCTTATGCCATTATTGGTGAAAATACCAAAATTGGCGAAGGCTGTAATATTTCTGCTCATGCGGTTATAGGTAAAAATGCCATTATTGGTAAGAATAACCGTATATTTCAATTTGCCTCCGTCGGTGAAGAACCGATTGACCGCACTTTTCATGGTGAGTTTTCACAGCTTATTTTAGGTGATAACAATATCATTCGTGAATGCGTGACGATCCATGGTGGCACTGCCAAAGAAGACGGCATTACGCGTGTTGGTAATAACAACCTGATTATGAATTATGTGCACATTGGGCACGATTGTCATGTTGGCAACAATGTTACTCTTGTTAATAATGCAGCACTTGCCGGACATGTGCATGTCGATGACTTTGCCACGATTGGCATTAACTCAGGCATTCACCAATTTTGTCGCATTGGAGCGTACGCTTTTATTGCGCATATGGCACTAATCACACAAGATGTTCCGCCTTATTTGATGGTGACGGCATCGCCTACTACCTCACCTTGCGGCATTAATGTCGAAGGTTTAAAAAGAGCAGGTTTTTCCTCGCAAGATATTCGCCAGATACGTGAAGCTTATAAAGTCATTTATCGTCAAGGCTTACGTTTAGTTGAAGCCATTGAAAAACTTAAAGTCATGCAACAAGAAACACCCGCGATTGAGCGATTTGTTACATTACTAGAAAGCTCCAAACGTGGGATCATTCGCTAATGCGTATTATGCTTGTTGCCGGTGAGCTCTCTGGTGATCAGCTTGGTGCTGGTGTTGTACGTTTATTAAGACAGCATTATCCAGATGCTATTCTAGAAGGCATTGGTGGTCAGCAAATGATTGATGCCGGACTTAAAAGCCTTTATCCCATTGAAACACTATCCGTCATGGGACTTTTTGAGGTATTAAAGCACCTTCCTGCTATTTTAAAGGTGCGCAAAGGTATTCTTAAACATTGCCAAGATAATCCACCAGATATCTATATCGGTATTGATGCACCTGACTTTAACCTACCGATTGAAGCTAAGCTTAAAGCGCGTGGCATCAAAACTGCGCACTATGTCAGCCCTTCTGTTTGGGCATGGCGCGAAGGGCGCATGAAAAAGATCAAACGCGCTACTGATGTCGTTTTTGCCATTTTGCCTTTTGAAGAGGCTTTCTATCAAAAACATAAGCACAAAGCGATCTTTGTCGGGCACCCTTTAGCCAATAAAGTTGCTATGAATGAAGATACTGTTGGCGCACGTAAACAGCTTGATATTGATACAAACCCCAATAGGAAAGTTATTGCGTTACTACCAGGCAGCCGCACACAAGAGATCATTCGCATCCTGCCGACTTTCTTACAGAGTATTGCCCAGTTAAAACGCCAAGGTTATGAGTTTGATACCTTGCTGCCTGTAGCGAAAGAAAGTTTATATGGTGAGATTAATAAACATCAAGAACTGCTTGATAAACTCAATATTCAGAAATTCAATGGTAATGCACACATGGTGCTACAAGCCTGTGACTTTGCCTTGGTTGCCTCAGGTACCGCGGCACTTGAAACGATGCTTTATAAAAAACCAATGGTTATTGGTTATCAAATGTCAACAATCACAGCAACCATTGTTAAACATATGCTAAAAACAAAATTTGTTGGCTTGCCAAACATCCTTGCTGATAAAGAAATAGTACCAGAGCTTTTGCAAAAGAATTTCACAGCCAATCAAATCACTCATGAATTAAAACGATTCTTTGACGATCAAGCATATACTCAAGAGATTAAAGCAACGTTTCACAGCCTACATCAGCTATTAATGCTTGACGCTGATCGCAAAGTCAGTGATGAAATTATAAATTTATTAGATTCTTAGCGCTTTTGTCTTTTTAATTAGGCATGCATTGATTAGAATAAGCCTTTATTGAAATACCATTATATAGATTATAAACATGACTCAAGTTCAATTGATTTTATTGCTCAGTATTATCATCGTAATTTTACTGTTGATTGACGCATTTCGCCGTAGTAAGCGCAAGAAATATAAGCGTGAGATGGCAGAGTTGCAAGCGATTCAAGAAAAAGAGAAAGCCGTCAAAAAAGCGCAAAAATCAGAAAAAACAACACATAAACAAAAAGCTGAAGCCAAGCAATCACATAAAGATGCAACATCACATGACAAAGATGCAGTAGACGTTGCGCAAAAAATTGAGCTTGGTGCCGATATCAAGCTCGATCCATTAGCCGATACACCGATTAGTGAGCTTGAAGCATCTCATGCGGATTACTCACAACTTGAAAAAGGTATTGTCAGTTACTTTATTAGTGCGCCGCGTGGTTACGTATTTAATGGTGAAGATCTAGATACTTTGTTTAAACACAGCGGTTTAAGCTTTAACGCTGAAGATCAAAGCTTTGAGCTGTTAACTCAAGACAAAGACGTACTCTTTAGCATCAAAGCTGACGCGCCAGTCAAAGGATTTGACCCTGAGAGCTTCACGCAAAAAGATTACACACGCTTATTATGCCGTTGTGAAATCGCTGATCTTGTACAATTTTATGAGCCACAAGTGTGCTTTGATCACTTCACCAAAAGCATTGAGAAAATTAACATGCGCTTAGGCGGTACCCTACTTAACGAGCATAAACGCCGCTTTACCAGTCATGATCAAAGTGCTTATAAACAACACGTTAAGCAGTTTGAAGCTAAAAAATAAACTGTCATCATATACCTTTAAGCACTTTTTGGTGTCCACGAGTTTGCCAACATATTTTTGATTTCATCTTGTTGATCTTGGCTTAACAAATCTTCACCAACACCACTTTCGACATTAAAGCTTGCCAAAGTTTGGATAATTACATCGATTTGTTTATTACTAAGCACAAATTGCTCAATCTCAATCTCATCAATTTGATGATCTTCAGACTCAAACCAGTCTTGAACTACAATCTCTTTCGGTTTATTTTTGTCTGCCAAATTTTTGATCATTAAGTTGCTTACCTCGCGATAAAAGCGTAAATCTGTCGTTTTAATGCCATTGAGTTTCATAAAGTCACTACTGTTATCATTATCATAGTTATCAACAATTGTTTTCTGTGTTTGTGTAAAATCAACTTCATAGCTATCTTGACCATTACCACCATGAAGATAGCTTAGATCACCATTTGCAACCAAAATATCGTTATTATCACTACCTGATTGCACACTTTCTCTTTTAATCATCATGCCATCGGCAAATTCAAATCCACCCACTTTGGTACGGGTATAGCCACTTGTCGCATAAAAACTCTCTATGAGCACACGATTAGTTGCATCATCCCCAACCTGAATATCCAAGTTATTTCCTTGTTTGCTTAAACTTAAATCCTCAAAGCTAATGCCTGCACCAAAACGCAATACATCATTAAATCGATCATATGGATAGCTGCCGCCACGACGAATCGTATCAATGCCATCACCTACTTCATAGACATAAGTCGTTGTCGTGTAATTATAAGTAATAAGCAAATCATCTCCTTTGCCACCAATCAGTGTATTATGCTGCCAGTTTCCTTGTGACAATAAGGTGTCATCACCGTTACCTCCATAAACTTCTGAATTGTTGCCATGACCATATAGGGTGTCGTTACCTTCCTCGCCATATAGTTGATCAAAGCCTCCTTGACCATGCACTACATCATTGCCCGCACCTGCATGCACAATATCATTACCACTCCCTGCATAAATGACATCATCACCTTCTCCTGCTTCAATAACATCATTACCAGCACCTGCATGAATCACATCATCTCCAGCATACCCAAAAAAGCTTTCACTAAAATCTGTGCCCGATAACGTATTTGCTAATTCATCACCAATAATATCTGGATTCAAGCGCGCATCTTCACGCTTAATTACTGTACCATCGGCAAATTCAAATCCACTAACCTTTGTACGGGTATAGCCACTTGTTGCATAAAAATTCTCTATGAGCACACGATTAGTTGCATCATCCCCAACCTGAATATCCAAGTTATTTCCTTGTTTGCTTAAACTTAAATCCTCAAAGCTAATACCTGCACCAAAACGCAATACATCATTAAATCGATCATATGGATAGCTGCCGCCACGACGAATCGTATCAATGCCATCACCTACTTCATAGACATAAGTCGTTGTCGTGTAATTATAAGTAATAAGCAAATCATCTCCTTTGCCGCCAATCAGTGTATTATGCTGCCAGTTTCCTTGTGACATTAAAGTGTCATCACCCGCGCCGCCATATAGATAGTCATCACCATTGCCATAAAGTTTATCATTTCCTAACCCACCGTATAAATAATCACTACCACCTCTTCCTTCTAAAGTATCATTACCGGCTAAACCATAAATATTTTCATTACGATGATTACCAATCAAATAATTATCAAGATCTTGCTCAGATTGAGATGCACTGACAAAATGATATGCTCTCCCCATAAACTTAAGTTCATCAAGTGATGATAATTCAGCCATCATTTTGTTACTTGGTGCAGCTAACATGTCATTGGCAAGCTTTAACGCGTCAAAACCCAATTGTTGAAATGCTTTCTGTTGACGATCAATAATCATTTCTAGTCTTGAGAAGCTCTTTTCAGGATTATGCTCTGCCATCTCTAGGAAATAATTCTCCAATCGTTGCCAATTATATTGGGCGACACCTAATGCATCCTGCTCTATTGTTATATAAGGTAGCATTTGTGTTAACACTGCTTGATAGCGATTAGCTTGCTGATGTTCTTTCATATTCTCAATCATCAGCTGAAATGCTTCACTAATCACCGCACTCCTTTGCCCATTGACAAGCTGAAAAAAGCTTTGATCAACCATTGTCACAGTGCCACCTTTAGTCACATTTTGCCAGCCAAAGGTCACATCACCTGTTTTAATACCAACGCTATAATAACTCCCCTTATCAACAATACTATAATCTAATAATCGCCGCCCATTGACCCGCTCTAAATACGCTGTTTGCTTAATTTTCTCGACAACTCCTGTGCTTATATTCATTTGTATTTGAGTACCATCTTGCAAGGTCAAACCATCAAGCATACTCTCTGCCGATACAAAATCACTGCCTGCTTTCGTCCATAAATCAATCTGCAAATTAGAGTCATAGCTACCACCATTAACTAGAATAACCTTAGCATCTCTTAACCCTTGGCTTACTTGCAAAGATTGGCGCATTGAATTAACCGCTCCATAACCTCTATAAGTTATAACCTCTTTAACCCCAACAGCTCCCTTAACATCAGCAGTTGTAATTTCAAACATACTATTCATATCAAGTTTATAAAAGTTATTTTCGGTAAAGTTTGCGGCAACGATTTGATAGCTTTGACCACTACTATTTTGATAACTTGACTCAAAGGCTAAAGTAGCACCCAGAACCTCTTTATTGATCGATTGTTTATTCAATGAAATATGATTAATTCCGGCTTCGGTTAACGTCTTAAGTTCACTTGCTGTTGAGAAGCCATTTTGATCAGCATCTTGCCATATTTTGACACTATTAAAGGCTGCATCTTGTGCATTAAACACCCCATCATGATTGTCATCCAAATCCGATAGCGCATCAAAACCATCTGTGGCATTTTGTCCATTTTGTTTTATGGTATTTTCGCCAAATAACTCTAATCCATTATCAATTCTGCCATTGCCATTGATATCACGCACTAATAATGCATCATCTTTGCCAACCCAACCAGTAGCGTAGTAGACATTATCACCCGTATGATCAAACATCACTTTTCTATTGGTATCAATTGTCTCAATTCCATCACCATCTAAATCTAAAACCAAGGGATCTTGACGCAACGCAGGTACGCTTAATGCCGTATTAAATAGTTGATTAATCAAATCATCCAATACAACATTGCCCACTTGATTAATATCAACACCTTGAGCTAGTAAAGCCATTAATTGGCGCAATAACTCACCTTGTGCTGAATCATCATCAACATTTGTTCCCATGATTAGCATGTCTTTAAAATTCGCATAATCGCCAAAGACATCTTTGAAATCAGATAGACGATCGCGTGCCTCACTTAACAAGCCCTCATCAATGCCCGCATCTTCCATAGCTAACTTATATAGAGCCTCAAAATCTGCAGTATTAAGTGGGTTCTCAACCATTTTCTCTATTAATTGCTGCAAAACCAGCTCAGCTTTCGCAATCAACGCAATATCGTCCCCATACTCCTTTAGCACGACATCAATATTCAGCTTATTTGGAATCAAATTGCCATTATCATCATAGCCTTGATATAAGTAATTATGGATTTTATGGATATCTCCAGAGTCGAGAATCCCACCGCCAGGTAACATAATTGTTTGCCCAATATTATCCGACACCGGATCGACATAATCTCCTTCACGCAGATAATTGAGTATTTTATCATCGATAAGATCTTTATTCTCAGCATATTTATTATAAAGCGCTATTTTCCTCGGATCAGTTACAGCCACATGAACAATTTGATTATTAATCACACCGATCTCATAATACTGCCCATCAATCTTTAATGGATTTATAATGTTTTGGATACCAAAGGCTTCAAATGTGATACTTTCACCTAACTGCTCACCTAACATCGCACTTTGCGCTTGTGCAATACTGCCACCTAACGAATGACCCGTGGTGGAGATCGTCATGGGTTTTAAATTATCTCGAATTTTATCCACAAAAGTCACTCCAGCAAGCATATTATCAGCAATATTACCAATAAGCATTTGCACATCCGAGATAACATCACCTACACTATCAGTCCCTTTATTGACTATCGCAATACTCGTTTTGTCATCAACCGGATTGATTGCAATTCCATAATACCCCATACCGCCGACACCGAGCTCTCCATTATGCTCAATTGTCGTACTTGTCTCTCTTAGCTGAAAATTATTTAAAACTTCACTAAATTGTGCCGGCATTGTCGCAATTTGTTGTTTAATATCATCAGGGATGCCTTTTCTAAAATCACCTCGCTCGTCATAAATATAATCGTTTAGCGTTAAATCTTTTTTCTCACTATT
This sequence comes from Cysteiniphilum marinum, assembly GCF_014857925.1. Lineage (GTDB taxonomy): Bacteria > Pseudomonadota > Gammaproteobacteria > Francisellales > Francisellaceae > Caedibacter > Caedibacter marinus. Next base: position 116,680 of record NZ_JACYVZ010000002.1, read on the forward strand.
AGCAACTACCGAATTATCAAAAATATAATTGCCTTGATTGTCACCTTCGGTACTGACCGCATAAATCAGATTGCTTAATATGGCAGCTTGCTGCTGTGTTATTGTCTTAGCCATGACTGTTCTCCTGCTCTTTATTGTCTTTGTTGTATATATCTTTTATTTGTTGATACATGGGGGTATCGATTAGCCACTTTGAGTCTGAGAGCTTAGCCCTTCTTGTTATACCCCATGAATCCTGCTCCCCATAAATTAAAGAATCATACTTAGCAGGTCTTCTGGGAATAAATTTAAAATATTGCGCCACATCCAAGGGGCTTTTAATGTTTTTGCCTATATTTGCATACTTGGGGATATTTGGTTGCCCATAACACTCTCTTTTGACGCCATTTATTGTACATTCATATATGTCTATAATTGCCCAAGTGTATTTATTGGTTTCCCAACCCTGTTGACGAACAAATATTTCATAACTGAGTGGAAACGTAACGAATTGTGGTTTTTCTGGTAAATCCATAAGCTGAATGCCTACTGCATAACTAAAAAAATCTGCTGACAACAAGTGGTTATTAAGCAAATAAACCGCCTCTAATACTTTAAGAATATTTTCGGGTGTTTCTTTAATATTGATTTTAATCGTACCACCAAACTTCATTGCCTGATGACTTGTTTGAATCCATTTATCCAAAGGCAACGCTTGACCATGCAAATTATCCAATGCTACTTTCGATAAATATTTCTGGTGTTTTGGTAGTTCTAAAGGAGATATAGAAGCTCCACTAAAACTTGCTTTATAATCCCTAGTCACACCTTTAAAGTAACCCTCTACCAATTTTGCAGATTCTATTGCTTGCCGAGTCTGCAAAAAATTACTGACAAAAGCCCCCTTATCCATCAAATCAGTAATAACAGTGAACTGCTCATCTGGCATCGAATCTGTCTCAACAATAAAGCTATAAGTTTTACTTTGAGCGTTATATTTGCCTCTGATTACTTTGAACTTTTCGTCATATCGCTCATTGAGTTCTTTGACTATGTTAGGCTTTAAGGTCTCAAGCTTAGCATCTATTGACTCATACGTGGCTGACCTATAAATAAAATAAGACGATAAACAGATGAGTAATACCACTATTGCCGATATCGCCAAATACCTTTTACTGCACGCCTTCATCACGCACCCCCAAATTGACCGATTTTTTCGTTTTGGATATATACCAAATACGATAAAAATGCCGCTTGTTGTGAATTGATTTGCTTATTCATAAGTCTTCTCCCGTGATTGTAGTTTAACGATTTGTTGATAAAGCGGGGTATTCACTAAAAATTGCGCCTGTTCTGAGCTATAGCGCCTTGAAATTGCCCAGGAATCTACAATATCTCCAAAAATATCAGCTTTAACAGGATGAGTTGGGATCAATTTAATATATTTGGCAATATCTAAAGGACTTTTGATTTTTGTATCTAGTTCAGTGTACTTTAAATCTCCTCTTTCTGCACTATTACACCCATTTTTACTAGGACTGTTTTTACAATCTGCTATAAATAACAATCCCCAGGTATGCCTTATTGCATAGCTATTTTTATAATACATCAATTGTCGCCAATCAAATGGAATATCAATCTGAGTGCTATCTATTGGTTCGGGTAAATCGACCAAATTAACTTTTAGGTAAGTTTTCTGAGTATTATTAATATTTTGATAAATCTCAAAGATGCTCGTCATAAACTCCAATAATTTCCGAGGCGTCTTCTGTATATCGATATACCCACTTAACCCATCAGAATAAATATTAAAAATCATTTTATTAACATCAAACTGCTTAAAGTATTTTTGCCTATAGGCAAGTTCTTGTTTGGCTTTTGTTAAATCATTATTGTCCAAATTCACACTATTACTTTTAGTAATACTAACGTCAAAATAGTGCCCTAAATATTTCTTTGATCTGACTGTAAAGTAATTGGTTTTACCTTTTCTTAAATCAGTGTAGGCTTTGACATCATAAAATTTTGCATCCGGATAATTTTTAGCTAAAAATATTTTGATGACATTCTGCTTACTTTCAAGAAAATTCGCCTTTTTATACTCGAGAATTAATGAAGCTATTGTTATAGATAGCGTTAATCCAACGATAATGATCAGAAAAATTATCCAGATTTTTTTTGCTCTTGATTTATAATAGACGCGCGTTCTTTGCTTATATTTATCCCATAATTTTTGATGTTTTTGTTTATAACTATCCCGCCGAGCATAACCACTAAATATTAACACAATAGATACAACAAAAGAGATAATCATAGCTATTATGACAAAAGGCGTAATTAAAGATAAAAACAAAAGTGGTCCAGCTCGATCACTTCCAACATGAGTATGCATAACATACACAATGCACAAACCAATGAGTAATGGCCAAAAAGCAATAGAAAATATGACAGTTAATACGTCAAAAAATGGCTTTACTTGCTCTAACAATCTAATTTTTCTTAGGTTTTTAAGCTTGGAAACTGTGCTTTCATTCTCTATCTTTGTCTCATTCTGCATTTCATACCTCGCCTAGGTTATATTACCAAAGCAACACAATTAAAAATGATTCAAACCAAGCCCTAAAAGTCGGCTGTTAATATAATTGATCCCTCAATAGATAAATAAACAAATAGAACAAGTGTCGCCCTTACAAGCCTAGCTCATTTTTTCAAAAGATCAAATTTCATCCTTTATTTTTTGTAATTTCGCACCACGCAATAATGGATAGGTAATCATTAATGCTAAAACAACAATAAAATAAAACCAATAGTTACTTGGGAAATGCATTTGGCTATTGATGATCAAAAACATCGTATAGATGACCATGACCATTAAGCCGGATAAGCCATAGCTTAAACCTTGGGTTTTACCTTGTAGCGTGATATCTGTATGCCTTTGGGCAAGGGTAACTGAAATTGCCCAACATGAAAGGCATATGCCAATAACAAAGTAAAAGATTAGCGCCAGCCACACACTATGGACTATTGCCAGCATAAAGTATAAGCATACCGATATCAGCAATGCGCCAACGATTGTTTTGACCTCGCTATAACGATCTGCAAACCATGGCAGGATAATACAACCAATAATAAATCCTATTGAGAAACCAGTTTCAATCAGTGCAAATTGCCATGAGCTTGCCTGTAAAATATTCTTAGCATAAGGTGCGATAAAAATCGGTACCGTCATAAACAAGCAGGTAAAGCCAATTTCTGCGACATAAAACCAAAAGACAAACCGCTTTTGCCGCAAAAAACGATAAACCATGCGCCAGTCTTCAATAAAGCTACTTGCTCTGCGTTCAACATGGCGTTTAGGCTTCACACCAAAGCTTGCTATCAATGCGACTGCTGTGCCAAATAATAAGAAGTATAGGATTTGATGCATATTAAAAAACACGACCAACAAACCACCCAGTGACATACCAATAACCATGCCAATTTCAAATATGCCATCCATTGTGCTATTGGCATATAATAGATAACTATCATCACTAAAGATCTCACGTACCATAATCAGCATTGCCGGCATATAAAATGCTAATATCAAGCCCCAAAAGCTAGTAAAGAAGTATACCTCAGCTAATGTATCAAGGTAGCCAAACATTAAAAAAGCAGCAATCACAACAACACGTGCACCATTGGTCGCAATAATGATTTTTTGTCGCGGGAAACGATCGGCAATATAACCTGTCACAGGAGATAAAACGGCTCCTGAGACCCACCAGCTAAACATAAATATAATAATCGCATTAACGCTATTATAAATAGCTAGCAAGTGCCAACTAAATGAGACATAAGCCATACCAACGGCAATAGCAGAAAAAAAGCTCATAATACATGCACAAGTAAATGAGCTATTTTTAAACAATGCTGCACGCGCCTTTAAATACGACTTCACACTACCCTCTTTATACAATTCTCCGCTCTAAAGAGCATTGTGGCAAAGATCGGATTTTACAGCAAGCAAAAGTATTTAAATCAGGCAATCTGCCCTTTTTTATAATGCCAACGACAAACTGAGATATAGCGCTCATTGCCGCCAATTTGCAGCTGTTCACCATCTTTAATAACATTCATATCTTGATCCAGACGTAAGACATGTGTCGCCTTTTTACCGCAATGACAAATGGTTTTGATCTCAATCAACTGATCAGCCCAAGTCAGTAGATATTTACTTCCCTCAAAAGGCTCCGCCTGGAAATCATTACGTAAACCATAAGCAAGTACTGGGATATCTAACTCATCAACAATATCAGTTAATTGCAAGACTTGCACTTTTGTTAAGAACTGTGCCTCATCGACCAAAATACAATGTAACTTTTTGGTTTTAAGCACTTCTTGCGTTTCCACACAGAGATCTGTTGATTGATCATATAACAACGCATCGGCTTGGAGACCAATGCGCGATGAGATCTTACCCACATCAAAGCGATCATCAAAGCTAGGCGCAAAGAGTAAGGTATTCATCCCGCGTTCACGATAGTTATAATCAGATTGTAAAAGGGTTGTACTCTTGCCAGCATTCATGGTGGAGTAATAAAAATGAAGCTTTGCCATATTCGTAAATAGTTATTCTTTATCTATTAGTCGCATAACTTACTGTATTGCGCGTCCACTTGGAATAAAAAGTTGTTGAAAATAGTTCGCGTTCGCTCAAAAATCCGTTAGGCTGTGCCTCAATGTTACGAAAAAATCGCTACTTGATTTAATGAAATTTGATTTTAAGTTTTTAGCTATTTTAGCTGTCTTACCACTTGCCGGTTGTATTACCGCACCACCAAACCATCCTAATAACGCTTGTTCAATCGCACAGCAATACCCTGATTGGTATTATGACTCTTTAGATTCCTATAAAAAATGGGGAGTACCCATCAGTGTGCAGTGGGCATTTATTCGTAAAGAATCAAGCTTCATTGCCGATGCGCAAACACCGATGCAATATGTATTAGGGTTTATCCCAACCGGACGCCAATCAACGGCTTATGGTTATGCTCAAGCACTTGATGGCACATGGGAGGAATATCAAAAAGAAACCGGAAACTCATGGGCAAGTCGCACGAATTTCTCAGATGCAGTGGATTTTATTGGTTGGTATGCCAATCGCGCACAACGCATTGCTGGGATTTCTAAGGACAACGCCTATCAACTATATTTAGCTTATAACCAAGGTGTTTATGGCTATATGAAAAAAAGCTATCGTAATAATCAATTTTTAATGAAGTACGCACGTGAAACCCAAGATATGGCGTATCGCTATGCCTATCAATTAAGACGTTGCAATATCCCATCGCAAAGTTGGTGGTGACAACTTAGACTATTTTGATATAGGCTATCAAACAGAAGCTTATGTGATAGTAATATCATCTACATTCTGAAAGCCTCGTGGCAAAATCTTGCCACGTGAAGCACGTTTACCCTGATAATCATGTAGATCGCTAAAGCTTAAACGCATATGGCGTTTACCTGAGTAGATTACTAAGCTTTGACCATTAGTAATGGCGCTAACAAATTTAAGCTCTTCACCGGTAGCTAGTGGACTTGGCATATTCAAAAGACGATTGCCTTTTCCCTTTGCTAAACTTGGCAGCTCACTCCTATCAACCGCAAGCAGACGCCCTTGATTGGAAATAGCAACAATCAAACTATGTTCATAATCATGCGCATTAGCCGGTGGCACCATCTTGTCACTACCTAATGTAATGACCTGCTTGCCTGAGCGGTTCTTACTAATCAGATCATCAACGTTTGCTAAAAAGGCATTACCGGCACTTGATGCTAAAACAAACTGATCTTCTGAAGTCACAAAAGTTAGTGAGACAATATGCTCGTTTTGGTCAAGCTTCAAATGTCCTGTAATCGGTTCACCTTGGCCTCTTGCTGAAGGTAGATCAGCACTTAATAAGCTATAAGCCTTACCCAAACTTGAGAAGAACAAACAATGCTGATTACTCTTACCCATACTTGAGGCAAAATAACTATCACCGGTTTTATAACTTAACCCTTCAACATTGACATCGTGCCCCTTGGCAACACGCACCCAACCTTGTTTTGATAAGACAACGGTGACACTTTCAACTGGTTGTAAATCCGCTTCTTTTAACGCTTTGGCTTCAGGGCGCACCACAAGGGCCGATTTTCTTTGATCACCATGTTTTTGTTGTACAGCTTTGAGCTCTTTTTTAATGAGGTTCTTTAATTTAGTTGGATTCTCTAAATACCCCATAATCTCATCACGCTCTTTTTCAAGCTCATGCTTTTCCTTTTTGATCGCCATTTCTTCAAGCTTGGCTAAATTGCGTAAACGCAGGTTAAGCACGGCTTCAGCTTGTGTATCAGTGAGATCAAAACGCTTTTTCAATTCCTGTTTAGGATCATCCTCATAACGAATAATGGCAATGACTTCATCAATATTTAAAAACGCAATCAAAAAGCCATCTAAAATATGCAAACGCTCTAAGATTTTATCCAAACGAAACTCTAAGCGCTTGGTTGTGACCTCCGTTCTAAATTGCAGCCATTCTACAAGTACTTCCATTAATGACTTTACTTGTGGCTTACCATTTAGACCGATCATGTTTAAATTAACACGATAGCTTTTCTCAAGATCAGTTGTCGCAAATAAATGGCTCATCAAAAGATTGGTATCCACACGATTTGAGCGTGGTACTAATACGATTCTCACCGGATCACTGTGATCAGACTCATCACGTATATCACTTAGCCATGAGATTTTTTTACTGTTCATTTGGGCAGCAATCTGTTCAATGACCTTGGCACTTGAGACCTGATGTGGCACGCGAGTAATAACGATATTACCCTCTTCCGTATGAAATACTGCACGTAAGCGGATGCTGCCGGTACCTGTTTCGTAAATCTTTTTACGTTCTTCAAAAGGCGTGATAACCTCAGCTCCTCCAGGGTAATCAGGTCCAGGGATATGTGTCATTAAACCATCTAGACCGTGATCTTTACCCGTTAGAAGATATAAACAACCATTAACAACTTCAGTGAGGTTATGTGATGGGATATCCGTTGACATCCCCACAGCAATCCCCATACTGCCATTTAATAATACATTTGGCACTTGCGCTGGCAACATCTTTGGTTCTTGCAATGTGCCATCAAAGTTTGGCTGCCAATCGACTGTGCCAAGCTTCAACTCATTTAATAACACTTCAGCATATTTGGATAATCGCGACTCAGTATAACGCATTGCCGCAAATGATTTTGGATCATCAGGCGAGCCCCAGTTACCTTGCCCATCAATCAAGGGATAGCGATAGGAGAAATCCTGCGCCATCAGCACCATTGCTTCATAACAGGCACTATCACCATGCGGGTGATACTTACCCAAGACATCACCGACAGTACGTGCTGACTTCTTATGCTTACTTAATGCCGATAAGCCAATCTCGCTCATCGCATAAATAATCCGCCGCTGCACTGGCTTTAAACCATCACCGATATGCGGCAATGCGCGATCGAGAATTACATACATCGAGTAATTCAGATATGCCTGACGACTAAAGGCGCTAATCGTCTGCTTTTCATTATCTTCAAAAGAAAGGCTTAATTGATCCATACGTTAAAAAATTAAGACGTTAAACTCATCATATCATAGCAAATGATCACCTAAGCGTCATCAAGCATTTTAGTTTCGTAAATAACTTATTAGCAACTCACGCGTTTTAAGTGCTCTGCCTTGCAGACAGGCATTTAAATTAATCCGTATGAGTTTTTGCAGCACTTGCAACGTGTCATTATTCCAACTAGATACAGGCTGTTGCAATTGTTTAATATATTTGCCACTGATACCACTGTCAGCAGTTGTTTGATAAAAGGCAGATAACGGCGCCATTGCATAATAATGATCTTCAGTAATTATTTTATGTTGCTCATCATAATCCACCTGAAAACCATAACCTAAACTTTCTAATAACTGCAGCTCAAAATAGCGTAATAATCTTGTAATATCATCACTAACCAATTCTTGTATTACTAATGAATAACGATCAAAGAGCACCGCATCATGATGATCATGTGGCAAGAGCCAATACAAGACTTCATTCAGATACATACGTGCCAATTGTGATAAATAACTTCCCATGCTAAAGCTTTTCTCACACTCGGCAAAGCGAATATTTGCTAAGCTTTCCGTCGCAGGCATGATCTTTATATCCACATTCAATAAGCTAAATGGCTGATAAATGCCATGATTCTTTTTGTTCGTCCGCGCAATCGCATTCAACTTACCATGCTCTTTTAACCATAATGTTAATAACAGTGATGATTCTTTGTACTTACGACTATGTAACACAACCGCTTTTTCTAGCGTCGCCATCACAACAACTGCTCAATCAACTGCAAAATCACTAAGGCATCTTGACGTTTATGCGTTGGTAACTCAAACATCTGTTGCAGCTTAGCAATATCAGCAAAAGTAGCAAGTGCTGCCTTATCGTTATCTTGCAATTGCATTACTAGCCATTTTGTCATTGCCAATAAATACGGGCTACCGATTGCTTTAAAGTAATAATTCATCTTATCACTATAAATGAAAACTTGCTGCCCCAACTCCCCAGCATGCGCAATCGTTTGAACGCATGAATGAGTATATTGGCAATCTTTCAATGTAATCGCTTTAAGCAGATCTAAAATTTTCTCACTCATCATAGTACTATTGCCCTTGCCACAATGGTGATAATGCACGCAATTTAGTGACCACATCAACAATTGCCCCAATTGCAATATCAATATCTGCACGTGTGGTATAGCGACCAAATGAAAAACGTAAACTGGCATGCGCTTGTTGTTGTGTTAAACCAATGGCACTTAATACAAATGACGGCTCAACACTGGCTGAATTACATGCCGAACCCATTGATACTGCTAACTGATGAAGCATAGCCACTAATGACTCGCCATCAACACCTTGAAAGGTAATATTAACAATTCCAGCATAACTATTATCTAGTGGCGTATTAATGATTAACTCAGGTAATACATTGATTCCTTGTAAAAACTGATTACGCAATTCATGCACATACTTATTTAATTCATTTTGCTTTGAAGATATTAATTCACAGGCGCTGCCTAATCCCACAATTTGATGTGTTGCCAACGTCCCTGAGCGAAATCCTTGTTCATGACCACCACCATGAATTGATGGCGTGAGTTTCACCTTAGGTTTTCTTCTGACATATAACGCACCAATGCCTTTTGGTCCATAGATCTTATGTGCTGAGATTGACAACAGATCAATATGCATTGCTTTTACATCAATGTTGATTTTACCAACGCCTTGCGCGGCATCAACATGAAATAAAACCTTACGCTCGCGGCATAAAGCACCAATTTCTGCCAAAGGATACATCGTGCCTAATTCGTTATTGACTGCCATGATTGAAACTAAAATCGTCTCATCTGTTAATGCGCTTTTGATTTGCGCTAATGGGATTTGACCTTTAGCATCGGGCTTAAGATATGTAACTGTATACCCTTTTGTTTCAAGGTAAACACAAGTATCAATCACCGCTTTGTGCTCAATCATTGAGGTAACAATATGCTTACCACGAGCCCCGTAGGCATCTGCCACACCTTTAATCGCCAAATTATCCGACTCTGTTGCACCTGAGGTAAAAACAATTTCACGCGCTTCCGCATTAATAAGATTGGCAACTTGTAATCGCGCACTATCCACGGCTTCTTTTGCCTGCCAACCATAATCATGCGTATTTGATGCCGGATTACCAAAGGCATGATCAAAGCTTAGATATTTCAACATCTGTGCAACCACCTCATCAGCAACCGGTGTTGTTGAGGCATAATCAAGATATATTTGTTTCATAACCAGAATACATTTATATATATTAGTATTATCACTAGCATATAGTTTATACCCATCACAGAGCAATGCCAAAAAGAAAAACTTTATTTGCAATCCACCTCGTGCATTTTTAATTATTTTCGATATGCTAATGTTTAACACAAACTTGGATGCTGTTGCAAAGCACACTAAGAAGGATTTTAAACCCACAATAAGGAGAACAACTCTATGAAAGCTACAAAATCAATGATCATCGCTTCGGCTTTAGCATTTGGCATGTCAACACACGCCTTTGCTGATAGTAACTTTCAAAGCAATGACATGAATAACGGGTATGCCAATGGTCAAAATGAACAAAGCGGCCAAATGGCAAATGCAAATAATAAATCTAGCGACATGAAATGTGGTGCTGGAAGTTGTGGCGCTAAAGCTTCGGAAAAATCAAGCGACATGAAGTGCGGTGCTGGTAGCTGCGGCAGTGATCATGCCATGGATAAATCACAAGATGGCAAATGTGGCGCAGGTTCATGTGGTACTTCATCTGATAAAAGCAGTGATATGAAATGCGGTGCTGGCAGCTGTGGCAGTGATGATGACAGTGACCATAATGACAACTAAGTAACAACAAGGACAGCACATGCTAGATCGCCAAGCCATAGGACTTGGACTGCGTCAGGAGTTTTTCGACGAGCTATTGCAAAACCCTCAAGGGGTTGATTTCATTGAGATTGCTCCTGAGAACTGGATTGGCATAGGTGGTCGTCGCGCGCACTTACTTAAAAAATATCGTGAACAATTCCCCATCGTACTGCATGGATTAAGCTTATCGATTGGCGGGACAGAACCTTTAAATATTGACTTTATTAAACGCATTAAAGCCTTTATGCATGAGCATCAGATTACTGTATACAGTGAACACTTAAGCTATTGCTCAGATCAGCAAGGCTACTTATATGACTTGTTGCCCTTACCTTTTAGTGATGAGATGGTTAAGCACGTTGCTACACGTATCCAGCAAGTACAAGATATTTTAGAATGCCCATTGATTTTAGAAAACGCTTCCTATTATGCAGCTCCTGGGCAAATACTCAGTGAAATTGACTTTATTCAAGCCATCGTTTCCGAATCTGGTTGCCAGCTACTGCTAGATGTGAATAATGTCTATGTCAACAGCGTTAATCATGACTATGACCCACGGCAATTTATTAAGCAAATACCTCGTGACAACATACACTATATTCACGTTGCCGGTCATTGGCAGAAATCTCCTCAACTAATTATTGACACTCATGGTGAAGATGTGATCGATCCGGTGTGGCAACTTCTTTGTTACTGCTACCAAACGCATGGTTTCTTTCCAACCTTGCTTGAACGGGACTTTAACCTACCTCCTTTGGCAAGTTTAAAGCGCGAGCTTCAAACCATTGCCCAAATTCAGCAACAGGTTTATTCAAGGGAGTCTGTATGAGCTATAAGATAATGACTGATTTCACCTGTAATTTACGCCAGCAAAATGCATCAAAAGATATTCCTAATATCAATCATGAGCAAATGGAGGTTTATCAAAACCTTATTTACAACAACATCAATAACACTTTAAAACGTGCCTTTCCTGTCAGTGTCAGCATTTTATCTAAAGCACAATGGCGTACATTAACCTTAGGGTTTCTAGCAGATTATGGTAGTGAAAGTCCTTGTTTTTATGACCTTCCAAAGCAATTTGTTGAATATATTAATACCCTAGAAGAATTACCTTGGCCTTTTTTGCATGAGCTTATGCATTACGAGTGGGTTGAACTAGATATTGAGCTATCCGTTGAGAGTGAACGTAACCCAGACTCTCATGTTCACTACATGACGAATAACAGTACTCGCGTACTTGTCTATCGCTATCCGGTGCATCAAATATCTAAAGACTTCACGCCCGAAAAGCCACCTCTTAATCCAACTTTTCTTGTGGTTTATCGCAATAGCAGCTTTAAAGTATTGTTTATGGAAGTAAATCTGTTAAGTGCTCATTTATTAGAGCTATTGATGACAGCCCCCCAAAGTATTGATCAAGCAATCACAACTGCCGCGCGCAATTTATCGCTACCTGTAAATGAGGACTTATTGCAAAACGGCAGAGCGCTCTGCCTGTCGTATATTGACAAGAATATACTTATTCCAACACACCTGTCATAAACCATTACTCCCAGCAGGCAACAGGTGTGCGTGTGATTGCGCCACCATTGGCGACTAAAGTTAAATTAGGACAATCACCACTATCTGCTGTTTGTGACCCCGTTGGTGTTGCAATAATGGTATAACCACTGCTTGTAACACCTGTTAAACTCATATCATAGTAACCTCTTGTTGAGGTCGTTCCTGACCACACATGAGTCAGCGTTGCTGTGTAAGTGCCTGAGCTTAAAGCCCATGCTTCTTCATTCATTGCAATTAGATTAATTGAGCTTACTGCGTCGGCTCGATGTGCCTTTAGCACATAATTGCTATACATCGGAATGGCAATGGCAGCTAACACTGCTATCACCGCAATGACGATTAATAATTCGATCAATGAAAAACCTTGTGCTTTGTCATTTCTGTTTGTTTTTTTAAGAGACATTTTCATACTCGCTATCGATGTTTATGCACCTAGTATAGAAGACTTTCAAACATCAGCTGACAAAAAACTCAAATTTTAGGAATATTTAAATCTAGCGCTTGACAGCCTTTTAAAACCTCCCTAGAATGCAGCTTCAGTTTCGGGGCTATAGCTCAGCTGGGAGAGCGCTTGCATGGCATGCAAGAGGTCAGCGGTTCGATCCCGCTTAGCTCCACCAGTAAACTGATACAACACAAGTTTGTGTCCCCATCGTCTAGAGGCCTAGGACACCGCCCTTTCACGGCGGTAACAGGGGTTCGAATCCCCTTGGGGACGCCATCATTAAAACCGCGTTAAGCGGTTTTTTTGTTTCTATGGACAAATATTTTCGCGCTTAAAACATTTTTAACAATCCTATATGCCCATTATAAATCGCTTTGCGGTGTTTAATGGTTTGTGATGGATATATATATGCTATACTTTGCAGCATTATGGACAACACGAGCAGCATATGGGTAAAGAACTCGTTCCTAAAAAAAACACCTTACCAATACCAGCACTCTCTGATACGGATGGCTTAGATAGCTACATCCGCTTTGCCAGTAGCATCCCGATGCTTTCCGAAGAAGAAGAAAAAGAACTAGCACATCGCTTACGCCAACAAAATGATATTGATGCGGCACAAAAGCTAATTCTTTCGCACTTGCGCTTTGTTGTTAAAGTCGCACGCGGATTTTCAGGTTACGGCTTACCGATTACTGATTTAATCCAAGAAGGTAATATCGGCTTAATGAAAGCGGTACGACGCTTTGATCCTGATGTTGGCGTGCGTCTTGTCTCCTTTGCTGTGCATTGGGTTAAGGCTGAAATGCATGACTATATTTTGAAAAACTGGCGTATTGTTAAAATTGCAACAACCAAGGCTCAACGCAAACTGTTTTTTAATTTGAGAAGTAGCAAAGAACGTCTTGGCTGGTTTAGTGATGAAGAAATCCAAAGTGTCGCCAAAGAGCTCGGTGTTAAACCTGAAACCGTCCTTGAGATGGAAAAGCGCATGAATGCCTATGATATGGCATTTGATGCACCGGTTGAAGAATCAGGCGATGAATCAAGTTTTCATCCGGCTTTATACTTGGAAGATCAATCAAGAAATCCGGAGCAGACAGCTGTTGAGGATGATTATGAGGAAAAAGTTCAAAGTAAACTACAAGAAGCAATTGATAAGCTGGATGCACGTAGCAAAGACATCATCTTATCGCGTTGGTTTGCTGAAGATAAACTCACCCTTCATGATTTAGCGGCAAAACATGATGTATCTGCCGAGCGCATTCGCCAAATTGAAGAGCTGGCAATGGATAAGCTCAAACGTGCTGTTGCGCGCGTCTAGCTCCTACTCAAGCATGTTTAAAACGAAATGCCAAAGCATTTATGGAGTAGAAAAGATTTAAATTTTTCTGCGTTTATATAGTAAAAGCCCGCTACATCCCAAAAATTGACGAGATAAATATCTGCAAACAAATAAGTATAAGCAACACCAACATTGGTGAGAAATCCATGCCACTTTGTGTTGGCGGGATAATTCTGCGTGCCTTTCTAAGCAGGGGCTCAGTTAGCTGATGCAATGCCATCAAAGCTGGATTATATGAACCTTGCGCAAACCAGCTGGCGATCGAGCGAATAAAGATCAAGATAATATACATCCAGATCATCGTTAGAATAAGCTTTATCACTGCAATAAACCAAATAATCGCCCATGTGATATAAAAGCTTTTTGCAGTTAGCATTTGTATTAAAATAATTTGCAACAATAGCACAACATACGCCAAAACAAGCGCTGCAAAATCCAAACCAAAAAAACCAGGAATAATGCGACGCAATGGTTTTAACAAAGGATTGGTCACACGAATAATCAACTGACAAAATGGATTATAAAAATCAGCCTTTACCCATTGTAAAAAAAATCTAAGCAGTACCGCATAAGCAAATAAGCTAAAGATAATTTCTATTAAGAAAAGTCCTACATTATTAAATGCATTAATCATACTTTATCCTTTTGTTCATCATGTGTTAAAGCATTACCAAACTGGCTTGCCAGCTCTTGTGAGCGTGAGAGGTTCTCTTTGATCGCTTTTGCAATACTCTCTTTAAACCCTGTTTCTGAGAAAGCTTTTAATGCAGCAGCGGTCACTCCTCCTTTTGAGGTGACATTTTGACGCAAGTGTGACAGAGTTTGTGTACTTTCTAACGCCATTTTGCTTGCACCAAAGGCGGTTTGCGTCACGAGCAATGCCGCTTGTTTTTCACTTAACCCTAGTGACACTGCCACATCAATCATATGCTCCATCATCAAGAAAAAATACGCAGGTCCTGAGCCTGAAATCGCGGTTGTGACATTAATTAAGCTCTCATGGTCAACCCAAGTAATAACGCCAACCTTACGCATAATTTGCTCAGCCATCTCTTTTTGCTGACGTGACACATATTCATTGGCAAAGAGCGCACTTGCACCACAACCAATAAGACTTGGCGTGTTTGGCATAGCACGCACAATCGCATAATCACCAACAAGCCAATGCGCAATTTGTGCCAAGGTAATACCCGCTGCAATCGATATAAATAAGGGTTTATTCTGCTTATGTAGTGCTGTTTTAACTGTAAACATCAACTCCTTTAATGATTGTGGTTTAACGCATAGCATAATAATATCGGCATTTTTCACTGCATCCTCAACACGTTGCGTTGTATTGACACGAAACAGCTGATTAAGCATATCCAGTTTGTCTTGGTTATGATCAACCACCGTAATTGATTGACCAGAAACACCATCACTAACTAACCCCGCGATAATACTTCTTGCCATATTACCGCCACCTAAAAAGCAAATTTGAGCATTAACCATTATTCAATTCCTTTTCCTATTTCTCTTATTTTTTTAAACCTTCTTAATCATTGGCATCTACACTTTTTCTACTTCAACACCCCGCCTCGCACGCTTAAGTACCCCTCTTGCAAAGAGTGGAATATAAAATTATCCTTACCTAATTCCCCTCTTTTTAAAAGGGGTGGCAGCCATAGGCTGACGGGGTGTTTTAAAATCATAGTTTTTTCTAAAATGCTAACTCCAACTAATTATTCTTTATACATTTCTTTTTTGTTTATGCAACCTTGCATTCACAACCCTCACATAAATATGATCATAAATGTAATTAAAAACAAGTGCATAGCACAAATAAAAAAATACAAAACCTAAGTTCACCGTAAATGCCGCAATAAAAGGTAAATGTAACAACATAATCACAAAGGGGACACTAACCAGACATAACGATAACTCAAATAAACAAGCATGCACAACACGCAACCAAAACTTCCGCTTAAAGCGTACACCGCCACATTTATTTTCAATCACGTCAAATAGCCAGTTATAAATAAAGTTCCAAAGCATCGCCGCAATCGCAAGAATAACAGCCAAAGCACCCAGTGCGACTGCGTTTTTCTGTAAAACAAAATACGATAGTGGAATCACAATCAACAAGGCGATAAACTCAAACGATAGCATATGGACAATACGTCCTTTAATACTCATTTTATGCTGACTCATGCTATCTATTATCGTATTTTAAAATTTTCATGTCATGCATTGTTTCAAATTGACTCGTTAAACTCAAGGTTTTGTAACCACTTCACTGATCTTTTGGCGTAACAGCTACACCAAATTTGCTAATCACAATCGAGCCAATAACGGCAATAATTCCACCAATAACAGAAAGGATACTTGGGATTTCGGATAAGAAGATAGCTGCTAATATCAACGTGAAAATGGGCATAAGATACAAAGCGCTTGATGCCGCTGCTGCCTTGATATGTTTAAAGGCGTACCCCCATAATAAATAAGCAATGGCTCCTGGGAAAACACCCATATACACAATGCTTAAGAGATGTGACATATCCGAATGTATTACTGATTTTATTGCCTCGGGCGCAAAAAACATCAACATCAAAGTGCCTAGCCACATGCAGTAACACACGACTTCAATTGGATGGTAGCGTGCTAAGAACTTCTTTTGAAAGCATGAGTAAATCGCACCTGAACAGGTCGCGCCATAGACTAATAGCACCCCACCAAATCCCGCGTTATTATGACTTCCTAAGAGTATTACCATTACACCGAATAAACTGATCACAAAACCCAAAACACCATAACGATTAACCCGCTCTTTAAACAAAATCATCGCTAAAACAGTGACGATAATCGGCAATTGCGCAACGATAAAGTTTGCTAATCCTGCACTTACCGTTTTTTCACCTTCATTTAACAAGATGTTATAAGAGAAAAAGCCGAAAAACCCAAGAATGGCAAAAATCATTAAGTCTTTAAGTCGTGGCAATTGTTTATTCTTAATCAGACAAAATGGGATTAAAGCAGCAATCGATGCCACAAAATAGCGTGACAATGCCAAGCCACCAGCTGAAAACGCTTCCATCACATAGCGAATACCGACAAACGCAGATGCCCATAAGACAACGGTTATGATCAGTGCAATCAATGCTTTTTTCTCGTTGGTCATACTTTCTCTTTTCTTAATTTTGATGCGATATACTAACTTAATCAGCTCAATAGTGACTAGCAATTTACTTCATTTGCTTAGTTTTTTATTTGCTATTAAACTACGCACAATTTATTAAACAGGATTCACTAAGCACATGAAAGAAATTGTCTTTGCATCAAGTAATAAAGGGAAAATCAAAGAAGTCAGCGAGATATTATCGCCCTTGGGCTTTAAAGTCATTCCACAAACAGAGTTTAATGTCTCCGATGCTGATGAAACTGGCTTAAGCTTTGTTGAAAACGCTATTCTAAAAGCACGACACTGTGCGCAATTTACGGGTCTTCCAGCACTTGCCGATGACTCTGGTTTATGCGTTGATGCCTTAAAGGGCGCGCCTGGGATTTATTCAGCACGCTTCTCAGGCGGGCATGGTAATGATGAAGCAAATATCGATAAGCTGCTTCATGACATGAAGAATATCACAGATGATAAACGTCAAGCCCACTTTCAATGTGTTTTAGCCCTTGTAATGCATGAGCATGACCCCATGCCTGTGATCGCTGAAGGACGTGTTGACGGTAGTATCACACATGCGCGTCGCGGCAGTAATGGCTTTGGTTACAACCCTGTTTTTTTATTGCCTGAATATCAGCAAACGATGGCTGAAGTATCTAATGATGTCAAAAATAGTGTCAGTCACCGCGCGCGCGCGTTGGCAAAACTCAAAGAGAAACTCCACCGCCTTTTGTAGAAAAACATGATACTTCAAGATGATTTTCTTGATACTTTACATTACACTGAAGCGCAATATTGTTTGGCAACTATAGGTTATATTTAAGATGAGCAACAACGACAAGAAAGAAGCACCAGAAAACAAAAAAGAACAAGCACTTCCTACAGAGACAACTAAAGCTGAAGGTGGTGAGGCAAAGCAGACTGAAACCTTATTTGAGTTTCCTTGCAAATTTCCAATCAAAATCATGGCAAATCCACAAAAAGAAGTTGCTGAGTTTGTCCTTAATACCTTAGAGAAATACATCGAAAATCCTGAGAAAATTGAATTCAGCACACGCGAAAGCAAAACTGGTAAATACGTCTCTATTACTGCAATCTTTGAAGCAACAAGCAAAGAGCAGCTTGATAATATTTATCAAGCATTAAGTGGACATCCAGAGATTCACATGGTCCTTTAACAGATGTCAATCCTCATTAAAAATCTGGGATTACAGGACTACGAGTCAGTTTATCAGTCAATGGTTGAATTTACACAATCACGCACCGAGGACACTCAAGACCAAATCTGGCTTGTTGAGCACCCAGCTGTTTTCACCCAAGGTCGCCATGGTAAACCTGAGCATATCATTAATCCTAAAAACATCCCGGTTATCCAAAGTGACCGTGGCGGTCAAGTCACCTATCACGGACCAGGACAAGCAGTTATTTACTTCTTGTTTGATCTTAAACGCCTTAATTTAGGTGTTAAAGACTTTGTTTGCACGATTGAGAAATCATGCATGCACTTACTAAAAACCTATAGTATCAGCAGTCATACCATTGAGAATGCACCAGGTATTTATGTTGATCAGGCTAAAATTGCATCACTTGGCTTGCGTGTTAAAAAAGGGCTTACCTATCATGGTCTTGCCATTAATGTAAATATGGATCTGACACCATTTAGCTATATCAACCCTTGTGGTTATCAAGGCTTGAAGATGACGCAAATTCACGCACATAACCCTAAAGTTAACATTGGCGATGTATTGAATGACTATGCGCAAATATTAACGCACAAGTTATAGCTAAATTGACTATAACCATATTCCAAACCACTTTGATTGTGTAAGCGCTGGCTGAGCGTAAGTCGAAGCCTCTATGAAGTTGTAACTTTCCCAAGCTTATCCACTTCGACTGATGCTCAGTGCATCGCTTCGACTTACGCTCAGGGTACGGTGAGCACTTGTGGGTAAATATTTAGTCTTAGCCGCTAACATAGATAGTTTAATTTTCAATTAGACCGATCATGAGATTATTGTCATAATAGCCAAAGATTCATTTGACGCGCATAGGCTATGCAACTAAAACCTAAAAAACTACTTCTTAACACCAAGCAACCCTTTGGCTTATGGTTTTTGTTATTAACATCGCTCTTTTACAGCATGGGAACGACTGCCATCACGGTGCATTTTTCTGGCTTTATTCATAGCATTGCTGATAGCACACAAGAAGGGTTAACCTCTGATATTTTAGCCATTAACTTTAACCTTGTGACCAATCTTTTCTTATATAGTGCCGCAGGATTGATCGGTGGTATTTTAGGTTACATGATCGGTCATCGCCGCTCGGTGATTATCGGCATGCTTTATTCATTTGTCGCGCTTATTCTATTATCACTTAATAACTTATCTTTAATCGGTTTTTCCGCCTATGTGATTGGTGTAGGCCTTGTCATTCCCAACCTGTTCACCACATTAAGCTTTCTTTATACCCAGGATGACCCACGACGTCACGCTGGTTTTACTTTGATGTATATGACCACGGTTCTTGGCGCTGCATTATCATTATCCATTAGTGGCACATTGCAACACTTAAGTTATCAGCACTGGTTTATGATTATGTCCGTAGTCACTCTCTTTGCAGTACTTATTTTCTTAGCAGGTGGCATTTATCTTAATCGCAATATTGGTTTGATTGATGGCGTTGAAGCAAAATATACACCATCAACCTACAGTGTTTTGTTTATTTTGATCGTACTATCCTCATTAACAGATTTCTTGCTGCATTATCAGCGCGTGTTACAAGCGCTTATTATTGCCTTAGCATTTATCTCGGTTACCATCATGCTTATCTATGCTTATCTTGAAAAAGATGAGACGCAACGCAAACGCAACCGCTTGCTGCTTATTCTATTAGCCTTTAGCGTGTTTTTCTGGTTGGCTGATAAGAGTATTATTACTATTTTTCTTAACTACCTCACCCTTTTTAACCGTGATTATGGCTTCTTTAACGCCAAGAGTTTATCGGCTGATTTCTTTTTTGAAGCTAATATTGCTTTGGTACTTATTATTGGCTTTGTCTCGGCAGTACTGTGGAATAAAAATAAGCACACGCAACATATGAAGCGCTTGATTCGCTTATTTAGTTTGGCTACTTTTTTTATGGCATTAGCATGTGGCTTGTTATTTTTTAGCTTCTTCTCGCAGTCATTAAATCACTTTGCAATGACGGGGAATTATCTGCTACTTATTACCTTGATGTTAAACTCCGTTGCCAAAGTATTGTTGTTACCTTTGTATTATGCAATGGTTGGGAAATTCTCACCACGCAAATATGAATCTATCGTAATGGGCTTTTTCTTTATCATCACTGCAGCTATCGGTGTATTTGTCTTTTCGCTTAATCAAAATATTCTTAATTCGCAAACATTAACGACAACTTACCAATCATTATCTTATCTTTATGGCACGCTGTTAATTGCTGGTTTGATATGTGCTTTAGTTGCCTACCTGTTATCAAAATTCATGCACTATCATAAAAAAAATGTCTAAATTTAAGCCATTGGCTATTGTTTTTTCAGCGACTCTCCCCATATACTTAGCAGCGATTTTAAGCTTTTTAATTAAATATCATATGGAGAGAATATGAACGATCGTTTTAACTACCAACAAAATGCACGCGTGATTGATGCTCGTGGCAGCTCTGTCATTCAAACCAACAAAGTATTACGTAATACTTATTTACTGTTGTCACTAACGCTTTTGTTTAGTGCCTTAACAGCGGGTTGGTCGATGATGGTGGCAGCACCTCCTATTAACCCATTTATTACTTTAATCGTCTACTTTGCTTTACTCTTTGGTGTGCAAGCAACACGCAACAGTCCCATGGGGTTAGTGTTAACTTTTGCATTAACAGGCTTTCTGGGATGGACATTAGGACCTATTTTAAACTATTACATTACAACATTTAGTAATGGCTCTGAGCTTATTATGATGTCTTTAGGAGCAACAGGTGCAATATTCCTAGGCCTTTCAGCAATCGCCTTAAATCCAAAACGTGATTTCTCAAGATTGGGTTCTTTCCTTGGCATAGGTGCACTGATTGCATTAGTTGCTATTGTGGTTAACTTATTCTTACAAATGCCAGCATTGTACTTAGCGCTGTCTGTTATTATTGCCTTTATCTCAGGTGGTTTTATTCTGTGGCAGACCAATCAGATCGTACGTGGTGGTGAAACAAACTACATCGTTGCGACAGTCACTATCTATGTCTCAATCCTAAATATCTTCTTAACCATTTTACAATTCCTAGGTATGTTCTCAGGAAATCGCAATTAAAAAAATACAGAGGAAGCATTTTCAGCAATCTGTTGCTGATCAGAAGTTTTATATCAATTGTCCCTGATTGTTGGTTGGTTACACCCAATACATACAGCAATCTCGCCATAATTGGACGACGCGCCATCATCATCATAGGCATAAACTGCTAGGTCAATAAACCCTCTATAGCCTGATTGTGTTGAAATACCAATACCCTCACTTAAAGCTTCAATTATTGCATCTTGATTATGTTCACCATTAATTCCTGTGATGGTCACGCTTGTTGTATTGTTGCCAGTACCTTCAGTATTTTCGGGCAAAAATAGTACGACTTCCTCACCAGGATTACTGTAACTTATCGTGTATTCCACATATGATAGATTACCATCAATATCATCCGCTTCACCAGCATCTACTATGGCAGTCGTAGTATCTACGGGTAAAATTATTAGATCTAATGGACTATTAAATACTGGAGGATCATTTACATCATTTACTTGAATAGAAACTGCTAATGGATCGGCACTTAAACCTTGAGCATCAGTGGCATAAATTATCATTTCAACTTCGCCAAAGAAATCTGGTTCTGGTGTGAATTCAATGCTTGCTAGAGCTTCTTGTATTGCATCCTGACCAAAGTTTCCTCTATACCCTGTTATAAGTAGTGTAGATGTATCATGACCAAAGCCTTCGGAATAGGGAATATTTAGTGTACCACTCTCTACATCAAGCGTTACTCTTGCTAAATTTCCTTCAATATCCGAAACCATAACAGCATCTATAGAACCTACTTCATCTTCTTCTACTTCTATTATAGATTCTGCAGTGATCATAGGAGGATCATTTGTGTTTAGCACGTTAATTATACTTGTTTTTTCGATTGCATAGAGACCTGTAGTATCAACAGCATTAATTGTTAGATAAGCCTGACCAACATAGTTGCTTTCTGGGGTATAAGAAATACCTTCGTATATGCTTCTTACGATTCCTGAGTGAGTAAAATTTCCATTAAACCCTGTTATCGTTACTTGATTTGTTCCATCACCACTGCCTTCGCCAAAAGCAGGTAGATTTAGAACACCCTTATCTACACTTATCTCTATAGCTTCTAAATCACGATCAGCGTCGGTCACTATTATACTTGTTTTATCAAACCTAGATGTAGTATCTTCCAGCACAGTTTTCGGAGATTCTGACACGATTATTGGTGCCTGTCCTGCGCAAGCTTGCCAATCTGAAACTAAACTCTCGGTTTGAACAATATGCAAACACCCATAACCTATTCTGATATTATCTGAATTGGATGTAAATATATTTATAATATCAGACTTAATAAGTGATGTATCATATCGTTTATCCTCAGACCAACTAACAACTGATTTGGGCATGTTAACAAACGAAGCAGCAAAAGCATCTTTGCTTCCTTTTGCATCTAAGAGGCTATTAGTTTTAACATATTTATCTATATCCTGTGGCAAGAACCCTTCATTACCCCAAATGCGCAAATCATATTCACCCAAAGTGTTGTTAGGTGTTAATAAGATAAATGAATTCATTGTTGTACCAATTGTCAAACCCTTATGTTGCTCACTATCTATAATCTCTTCTCTAGTGTCTACTTCAGCAGTCTTATCAATATTTCCCCAAGCCTTTGCAATATAATTTTGCTTAGATTCATCCATATCAACTGCTAAAAAAGCATTGCGATTAGAAAAGAATTCAGGATCTATCATTCCGTCCAATACTGGAGGCTCGGTAGTTCGTAGCTCTCCCCATGTAACCGCACTTTTAGATATGTCTACACCATTTTTGACAATTTTAAGTCCTGAGAATGAAGTTTGTGTCGCTGCTATATTTTTTATACTAGAAGCGCCACTGGTTATGGTCCCTCCTTCATCTGCATTTCCCCAACTGACTACAGTTAGATTTCCCAATAATACGGCAAAAGCACTTCTTGTGGAATAAACTGCAATGGCATTATGATTATCAATTGCTGCTTGATTATTAAGAGTTATCTCTCCGCCGGCTTCTATATCACCCCAAGAATAAACATTATAATCTTTAGTCAATACTGCATAGGCAAAAGGTGCTTCATCTTCATCACTACCACTACGGTAAACTGCTCTAACATTATTTTTCAGCTCAAGTAGGATCTCTTGATCTAGCGGTGGATCTTGTAGTGTATTAACATTAGAGGAGGAGATTAACTTTAGCTCACCGCTTGAGTTTATTACAACATACTCATCAATACCTGGATAAACTCTAGCAATATTATTAAAAACTCCAGTATTATTTGATGGATCAAATTTTGCCCCCCAAATAATTAACGTGCCATTGCCATCATTCAATAAAGCAGCCAGAGAACTTTTATTTGAGTACAAAGATTTGATTCCGTTGCTTTCAATATCATCTTTATATGATCCAAGTTTATCAGTAACTTCATCATTTCCACCTTGAGTTAGTTCATAGGTACTATTATCAAAAATGGCATAAGCATCATTACCCGTTGAGGCAAAAAATTCACTTTCAAATTTATACATTGAATTAAAGCCATGATTAGCACCTTGGTTTAGCCAACTTTTTGCAAATACTGACTCTGGAATTCCATCACGATAGTTGTCAATGTAGATAGATGTTTTTGATGGAACCCCAGCAACATCTCCACTAGGATTTGCTTGGATTGGTGTGACTATAAAGGTTAAAATTCCTGGTCTTCCAGAAGATATCATATCTTCATGGTTTAAACGAATGTAAGCAGTGTTAACTGAGTCTATTTTATTGCCATTAAAGTACCACTCATAAACTGATAGTCCTTCCTCTCCAACATTATTATCACAATAAATATAATTCGCATAAACTTTTGTATCTGTCCCTAACTTAGGGTCTTCACCACCATCAACCAAAACTTTTAAATCTTTAACATATATATTAGTCTGAAACTCTGATGATTTAACATCAAATAAAGTAGTTTTTTGGTCTCCACGACCTGGAACACAGGTATCTGATTTTACACCCTTGGTGCTTCCATTGACTTGATTAAAAGCCACAAGACTTATAAAACTTATTGAGAAATACTTAGAAGTTAATAAATACCCCTTACTTCCCACATCAAAAAGGCTTTTAAACCAACACATTAATAAGCTATAGTTAATCACGCTTTATTTTCCCCCATATATTTTAGCTTTACAATATTTCACCAATACCTATATACCCATCACAACCATCCTACAGTTTTCCTGCTATTGAATTTCGCGCATTTTTTCTATTTCAACACCCCGCCTCGCAAGCTTAAGCACCCCTCTTGAAAAGAAGGGAATTAAAATGACCGTCGCCCAATTCCCCTCTTTTCAAGGAGTGACAGCCGCAGGCTGACAGGGTGTTTATATAAAATCATAGTTTTTTTCTAAAGTACGTAACTTCAGTAATTTAAACTGTATCTTGCACACACATCACATACTGTGTACTTGAATCATAAACGTTATAGACACCACCGTAGGTAGTACCATCAGGTGGGTTTGGATTCATATAAACTGCTGTATATGGTGCGATTGGATCATTCGAAGGAGTTGATGATATATAGTTTACTTCAACAGGCCATGCATAAGTTGTAAGATCAGAACTATCGCTATCTAGCCATGATTTCAGTGCAAGTATATCATTAGATGACGGCAATCTCATTGCTTTGTTATTAATCTTCAAACCTGCACAAAACTCTACAGGACCAACCACATCATCATCCAAACTCATGCCATTCTCACCATGACTAATAGTAACCCAATCTGTTGAGCTTTCCTTCTTATTGTAAGTATGGGTTGGAGAAGGTACTGTGTTTAGTTCATTAAGTCGTTCGATAGTTATTGGAACACAAAAAATCTTATCTGTAGTTTGAATACAATCTGAGTCAAAAGCATAAAGGGTACTGTAATTTACCAGTTGAGTTGAATCGCCTGCTGGGTTTTGTTCTACGATGCGTAGTTTATAAGTAACATAATCCCCTTTTTCTATCTGATTCGTAATAGTCGAATCTAAAGAGCTTATATCTATGTTTGCAGTTACTTGTGAACGCTTATCTGGATCGTTAGGAAACTGATATGTTAAAAGTTGCTCTGAACCAAGTGCAAGCCCTGAGCCAACTGCTTCGTCTGAAGCTGTAGCATAAAACTGTATACCAGAAGCCATCACATCAATTGCGATATCAGTATCACCGTCTGTATTTTTTGCACTAATATCAACCGTTATTTCAGAAGCATCGTCAAAAGCCCCGTCATATGGACTTAAAGCAGAGCCTCCTGTTTCGCTATGAGTGATATCTGTTGATTCTACATCAAGCGCCAGAAAATCAGATTGCGCATAACTTATGTTTCCTAAAGTAATACCAAATAGACAAACTATTATTTTCTTCATGTTTTCCCCTTTTGAAATTTTAACATAAACATTTAGTAATCTAAGATTTATTATTTTTTAATTTTATTTACTTCATTTATTTCTCCATATATATTTTTATCGTTACTTTACTTGTATTTACATCTTTTAATGCAAGCTTTACCAAACCAAGTAGGCTTTATTACAATTAGCATCACCAAATGTATTTGTTAGGCAGTCAAAGTTGAAGTGCAAAAGGTTGGGTTTATCAATCTGGTTTACTTCTTCTAACACGCCCACCATAGAACTCTGACCATCTTTTGATACTGCAACATCGACAATTGATTGATAAGGAAAATACATGGAATACTCATTGCCAAAATAATTAATATAATTAATAGCGCAAGATGATGCATTTTCACCACACTCTCTACCAAAAGCTTTAACAACCATTGTGTTACCACTATCTGAAACTACGAGTTTACTAATGCTTGTCATTTCTGCTGGAGTTTTAAACTCTTGATATGAGCTGCCTCCATTATTCGAATAATATATAAGCGTTGGAGGCTCTTGCTTTCCACCAATATAATTCATTCCAACGTATATTTCTTCTTCATCGTAAGTCATTGCTATCGAGTTGTAAGGGTATGCTCCAGCAATTCCAGAAAGCTCTGAAACCATCTCCCAAGTAACACCTTTGTCTAAAGATTGATATACGATGCTCAAAATATGTTGCATATCGTTAGTACTATTTATCGAGCCTCCTAATAGAAGCCTTTCCCCAGATAAAGAAGCACCTACTGTATTTATTGAATAGTTTTCCGGTAGACCTGCTACACCCGTTATCGATGATAATTTATCATTGATCTGACTCCAGTTATGCCCAAAATCAGTTGATAAGAATGCGTAGTTTTGAATATCAATATTTCCTTTCAGAGACGTTGCGGCAAGCATTACAGAACCATCAGCTGATATTTTCAGAGAAAAAACAGGTTGATTAAGAATATTTTGCGTAATCGCTACTTCATGAAAACTATGACCAAAGTCAGACGATATAAATATACCATATTTAGTTACACCCACAGCCATATATTGACCATCTGAGGAAATATCAACACTCTCATTGATAAGATAAGGCACCGAAGTAAAGTTATCTATTATTGTTGTTTCTTGCCAATTTTTACCATAATCATTAGATCGATAAACACGCATTGAGCTATCTGTCAAAGCTAATGCTAAAATAAATATATACTTCCCATCTTCTGAAAGTTTAACCGTCTGAACATGGAAGTTGCCATTAGCACTTGGCGTTATTTCACTCCAATGCTTCTCTTGCTCTTTATATAAGAAGACATCTGTATCAGTAGCTGCGACAGCATATTCCCCGTTTTCTGACATGACTACTGATTTTAAATATATACTATCTAAATTTTCAACAACTCCTGCACTAATCGAGACAGAGTTATCCTCTGATTCATCTAACATAATTTTTAGCTGATGTTGCTCTGGCTTAGTATCACCATTAGAGGTAATTTCAAATGTCACAGGAGTTCCAACGGGAACCATTGCCTCTGCCACAGAGTTAAAGGCTGCTCCTGCCATTTCGGCACCTTTGACTCTTACTTGAAGTTTTTCATTTTCATTTATCTCTGAGGCGTCATATATAGAAACCTTAACCAAGTCGTTACCCACTGAATTAATTGTGGTGGAAGTTGTATCAACGATGATCTCATGCGTTGAAGGTTTTGTCTTAGATGCTAAAAAAGTTAGTCCATTGGGTGCGTTTATCTGAGAAATGGTTTTTTGTGATGTCTGCTGGCTAGCCTCAACTCCAACCTTACTGCTACATCCACTAACAGCAGCAACAACAAAAATGAGAAGAGAAATACATCTGGATTTACTAATGGATTTACTAAAAATTTTGAATATAAATTGATACATAAAATTCCGGCTCCTTATGAAGAAATATATCTTAAGGGTATCTTCTTGCATTCATAGGAATGAGTTATCAAATCAAACCGCATCCAACTGTCTGCCTTACATACAAACACCCATATTTTTTAACAAAATGTGACTCCGTGAGTTTATGCATAATATAAGCTATCCTTATACTCACTTATAAATATCCAATAATCATGGATAATCATCAGAACCATATCTAGCATCCAATGCAGATGACCCTCACCGCCACGGTGAGATCGGATAGAGTAATTTGAAAGCGCAGGAAATGCGGTGACAGGAATATTGTGAAACAGTTTAAAGCAGCATGTGTTTCATGCTTAAAAAGGTTGCGATATACCGCTTAAATTTAATACTTGAGCAACGATGACTAAAGCACCCAATATTAGAGGATACAGATTAACAGGATCTCTTCTATTAGATTTATCAAGATAAACTGGTGTGAATACAAAAATCACTACTGCAAAAATCGCAGCGTATTGCAATGCTAAAATGAAGCCTTTAGGGTAAAAAACCGTAAATATAAATGGCGGGATAAAGGTCAATAAAAAGCCAATAATTTTATTTAGCTCAATATTAAATCGTCTAAACGTATCTCTAATGTAGTGATAAAGCGACAAGCCAACACAAATAAATGAGGTAATAATTGAAATATTCACAAATACCGATAAGAAGGTATTAATACTCGCACTTTGGGTAGCTTGTTTTATCTCACTCATCAACGCGGTTAAGGTATTTCCATCTTTAAAAATCGTCTCATAACTATGCACACCTTGTTGTGGCAAAATCGCCAAGCAGACAATAAGCCAGATGATATAGATCACTAATACAGCAATACTGCCAATAAAAACACTACGCTTGACTGCTTGAACGTCACCCTTTTGATATTCATACAATACGGGAATGATGTTCTGAAAACCAAAAGAAGGCAAAAGTGTTGGCCATGCAAACACCAAAGCATAGAAAGATAATGGCATCTCAAGCATATTTGCCCACTTTAAGGCAAACAGCATACTCACGACGCAGAGCACATAAAATACAAGTTTAACTGACACAAATGAGCGATTGACATAATCACTTAAGCGCGTGCTTAAGATAACAAGTCCAAAAATCAAGATAAAGACAACTGCATCAACACTGACTGTTGGCACCTGTGCTTGTGATACTAAGTTTACCAATGATGCACCTTGTGTGGTATAAGCTGCCATTAACGCATAAAGCAAAAGCAAATAAACCAATGTGAAAACTACTTGTAAGCTCTTGGGCATTTCTTCTTTTATCAGCGAGGTAAAATTCACCCCCAATGGCTGATGCGCGCAGACTTTGATTAATCTTAACCCCGTCAAGTACATCACTGACCATGAAATAATAATTAATACTATCGATACCCACAAGCCACAGGCTGCAGTAATTAGCGGCAGTGATAACATCCCAGCACCAATCGTTGTCCCAACGACTAAAAACGCACCACCGAGCGATCTTGTCATTTGTTTTCTCCATTAAACACACCAAAAACGTAACGATACAACAGTACAGACAAAAAGTCTAACTCAACCATATCACATATCTAAATAAAAATTGTACTTCTCTAGATTATCTGCCAGTATGCTGCCATGAGTTTAAAATCTATATCAACATGCACTCTCAGAAGAATTGTTTCAAAAAGCGTTTATATCTTTGGATAATACTTTCAACCCTAAGCGTTCTAAGCTTTGTCTTTTTGCTTTTCCAAGGTTTGCCCATTAACACCAATATGCTGGCACTATTACCAGGTGCTAAAGACGCTAATAGTGTAGAAAAGATCGCGGATGATTTTGCCAACACCATGGGCAAACAAATCGTTATTTTGGTTGGCAATCCAGATCAAGATAAAGCACTGCAAGCTTCGGATATATTTAGTGATAGACTTCAACAATCTGATTATTTTTCGAGTGTAACTAATGGTGTGAGCACCAATGAACAAGAAGCATGGGCTAGTTTTTATTTCCCTTATCGATTATCCTTATTATCGGATAAAGATCACAAGCTTATAATGCAACATCAGTTTGGCACCATTAGCCAACATGCTTTGTTTAATCTCTATAACCCTATTGGCATTAGTAATTCTAAGCTTCTGCAAAACGATCCTTTTTCGCTTTTTCAGCACTTTATCTTAGCTTTGCCTAAACCATCTAATAAGCTTGATTTATATAAAAACCACCTGATGACCAAAGACAATGGCATCTGGTACAGCATGATTAACGCCACATTAAAAGATGATAGTTTTTCCTTAAGTAATCAAAATAATATCACGCATCTCTTTAGTGATATTAAACAAACGATTACAAGCGATTATCCACAAAGCACTTTTTTAATGACCGGCATGCTGTTTTATGCCAAAGCAGGCACGGATAGCGCGCGCCATGATGTGTCAATCATTGGTGTTGGTTCACTGATTGGTATCATTCTCTTAATGCTTATTAGTTTTCGTTCATTATCACCATTGCTATTGACATTATTCTCAAGTGCTATCGGCTTTGTTTTTGCCTTTATTGTGACTTATCTTATATTTGGTAAGGTCTTTTTATTCACACTTGTTTTTGGTGCCAGCTTAATTGGTATATCAGTTGATTATGCCTTTTTCTACTACGCTGATCGATTGTATGGTGGCAAGCTATGGCAGTCAACAGTGGGGTTAAAGCGCATCTTCTCTGGCATTACTCTAGGTCTTTTAAACGTTATCATTGCTTATTTGATTATCGCCATAGCCCCTTTTCCTGGACTCAGACAGCTTGCCACCTTTGCCATTAGCGGTTTATTTATGTCATACCTGACTGTGATCTGTTTGTTTCCTTATCTGCTTAAACCACATAAACGCGCCTTTAATTCGTTTATTTGTCACATTGCCACGCTTTATCTTAAGCTCTGGCAAAACTTAAGTATCAAAAAAATCATGATCATCTATATGATTCTTGTGATTATTGCCGCCATTGGCATCTCCAAACTGCATAGCAATGATGATATCCGCATTTTAGAGGCAACACCCAAAGCACTAAAAGCCAATGAACAGCAGTTAAAATCGATTATTGGCAGCGATGCTAGTACTGACTTTATTGTTGTGACAGGTAACACACCTGAAGATGTGATCAGTCATGAGCACATGTTAGTTAATCAAATTAAAGCGCAAAACCCAAATATCTTGCAACCGGTTATCTCGATTAGTCAGTATCTACCAAGTATTGAAGATCAACAACAGAACTACACCCTTGTGCGCGAAAACTTGTTACAAAATCGATTAAGTGACTTT
The DNA here is from genome assembly GCF_014857925.1 of Cysteiniphilum marinum. GTDB lineage: Bacteria > Pseudomonadota > Gammaproteobacteria > Francisellales > Francisellaceae > Caedibacter > Caedibacter marinus. The sequence continues at coordinate 147,581 of NZ_JACYVZ010000002.1, forward strand.
TTAAACCAAATTGGTGTTGATAAAAAAGAAATCAAAAGCATTGAAAAGAACTTGCGCAATATCCCTTTTAAACCACTGACTGTTAACGATTGGTTAAGCTCACCCGTTTCACAAAACTTACAATTTTTATGGATGGGCAAAGCTAACACTTCAACAAGCTCTAACGCACAGTTTGCTTCTTTTTCTTCTTTTGCTTCCATTGTTTTGTTATCACAAAAACTCAATATGAATGATATCAAGATGATTTGCGCCGAGCTTCCTTATGCTAACTTTATCAACAAGGCAGATGAGATCTCTCATGTCTTTAAAACCTATCGTCAATATATTAGTTATCTCCTTAGTATCGTATTCGTGGCGTTATTTTTACTATTATTGTTACGCTATAGAAGTCTTAAAAAAGCGATTTGCTATTTTGTACCACCGACAATGGCAACCTTGCTAAGCCTTGCCGTGTTTGGCATATTTAATGTCCCCATCACCCTCTTTAGTATTTTGGCATTAATTCTAGTACTGGGCATTGCCGTTGATTATGTGTTGTTTTTTGCTGAAACCAAATCAAACTTGCATAGCACGATGCTGGCGGTCACGCTCTCCGCGATTACTACCATCCTCTCCTTTGGATTATTAGCCTTTAGCCAAACACCGGTTATTCACTACTTTGGCTTAGCTGTATTTGTCGGCATTGCCAGTGCGTTTTTATTGTCGCCACTTGCGTTAAAGGGATATAAACATAGATCATAATAACTTATCAGCACGACTAGACTACCTACCATAGCGGATATGTATCACCATAACAAATCCAGCAAAATACCCTTCTTTCCTCAAGAAAGAAAGTAAATTAACCACAATTGACGTAATACTAGGTATTAGGATATTAAAAAATCAAAACGACGCAAACAAAATGCGTAAATTACATCATAGATATCGAGCAAATTGGTACATGATTGATAAATAGCATTCAAGCTCTCCACCATATCAACCACATTAAAGCCATATTCATGCGCAACACTATTTCTGATTTTCCTTAATCGCAACCAGTTATCCGTCTCTAATAACTCTAACGCCTCTAAGCGATTTAAGATGTCAATAAATGATTTGCGCTTAACATCCTCTGCCAGAAGACCAAGTATCGTTGGAAATAGTTTTTCCCCCATCACATCCTGCAATTTAGAAAAACGAAATAAGAATTGATCAATATGCTCAATTTCCTCATCTTGAAATTGTTCATAATTTTCTGCATCAAAGGGAAGCCTATGCTTCATATTGTTATACGCATAATCTATTCTTTTTTTATGTTGATTACATTCATATAAAATTTTGACCAGCTTATCCTGCAAAGGTGTCATAACTCTATCCCCTGTCTTAATGCCACATCATCTATTAATCGTTTATCATCGCCAGTTTTTGCAAGCACAACATCAATTTTTTGCTCACCAATGGCTTTTTCTAATGTCACCAGTAACTCAATTTTTTTGTTAAACCCATTAACGATTACCTCGTCTTTTTTAGGTAAAAGATATAGATCTATATCCCCTCCGCGCTTCGAGCAATCCGTGCGACTACCAAATAAAAATACTCGCATATCATCACCAAACACCTGATGAACGCAAGATTTTATGATTGATCTATTTTCTTTGCTTAAACGCATAATATCAACTCTTGGGCACATAAATAAATGCTACAATCACTTGTCATATTTTTCATATAGATCTTAACTCTCAGTCAAATCATTACTGCCGCTTAGTGTAACAAATAAGTGCACTGCTAGAAACAGCACAATATCACAAGCCTGCTAAATACCTACGCCCCGATCAATGCCTGAGTCTCAGATAACTTAAAAATGGGAAAATCACCACTTGCAAAGGCTTAAGGACAAAACTCAAAGTTCATGGACATACCCTTGTTTTTTTTATATGATGCGCATCAGTAAAATTAGTCAAATTAGTGAAATTTTGCAGCCTAATTAATCGGTTTTAAATAAACTAAGCTAGTTATAACAACCATAAATTAACAAGTAGATCTATTATTATGATGTTTTATCCTCAAGACTTTGATGTTATCGTTGTTGGCGGCGGCCATGCTGGCACAGAAGCCGCAGCGGTGGCAGCACGCATGGGTGCCAACACTTTACTCTTAACACACAATATCGACACTTTAGGACAGATGTCTTGTAACCCTGCTATAGGCGGCATTGGTAAAGGTCACTTGGTTAAAGAAATCGATGCCTTAGGCGGCATTATGGCAAAAGCGATTGATAAAGCAGGTATTCAGTTTCGCACACTTAATGCTAGAAAAGGACCTGCGGTACGTGCAACACGCGCCCAAGCTGATCGCACACTTTACAAAATCGCGGTACGCCATGCGCTAGAGAACCAAGAAAACTTATCAATTTTCCAACAAGGTGTTGATGACCTATTGATCGAAAATGATCGTGTTACTGGTGTTGTCACGCAAATGGGATTAAGCTTTCGTGCCAAAACAGTTATTTTAACCGTTGGCACGTTTCTAGCAGGAAAAATTCATATCGGCTTTAATAACTATCAAGGCGGTCGTGCCGGTGACCAACCAGCTAATGCCTTAGCGCAGAAACTGCGTGCACTTCCTTTTGATGTTGCACGTTTAAAAACAGGTACCCCACCGCGCATTGACAAGCGCACGGTTAACTTCACAGCAATGGGTGTCCAGCCTGGTGATGATCCAACACCTTGTTTTTCATTTTTCACTGAAGCACATGAACATCCACTGCAAGTGCCATGTCATATCACCTACACCAATCTTAAAACCCATGAGATTATTCTTAAAAACCTAGATCGCTCAGCGATGTATGGTGGCATGATCGATGGTATTGGACCACGTTATTGCCCATCCATTGAGGATAAAATTGTGCGCTTTGCTGATAAAGATCGTCATCAGATTTTTGTTGAACCTGAAGGCTTAGATAGTATTGAGCTTTACCCTAATGGCATGTCGACTTCTTTGCCATTTGATGTGCAACTGCAGTTTATTCGCAGTATTGAAGGTTTTGAAAACGCATATATCACGCGCCCTGGTTATGCGATTGAATATGATTTCTTTGATCCGCGTGGTTTATATCCAAGCTTGGAAACCAAGTACGTTGAAAATCTCTTCTTTGCTGGACAAATCAATGGCACAACCGGCTACGAAGAAGCCAGTGCTCAGGGTCTTATTGCCGGATTAAATGCAGTGCTTAAAGCACAAAATAAACCGACTTGGTCACCCAAGCGTAATGAAGCATATATTGGTGTACTCATTGACGATTTAATCACCAAGGGTACACAAGAGCCTTATCGCATGTTTACTTCACGTGCGGAATATCGATTGATTTTAAGAGAAGATAATGCCGATGCACGTCTATGCCCAAAGGCTATTGAGCTAGGATTATTAAACAACAAAGATAAAGAAGCATATCTTGCCAAAGCAGCATTAATATCAAATGAAACCTCGCGTTTAAAATCCACGTGGGTTGCACCCAAAAGTGTTAAAGCTGATAAGTTAGAATCATTTCTTGGTAAAGCCATGAGTAAAGAAAGTAGCCTATTTGATTTATTAAAGCGCCCTGAGGTCGACTATCAAAGCCTTGCTGATATCGCAGAGCTTGGTGAGTTTATCGATCACACACAAGCCATTGAACAAATTGAAATCTCTGCCAAATATGCAGGATATATTGAGCGTCAAAACGAAGAAATTCTTGCCAATCAAACCCTTGAAAATGCACAAATTCCTCAAGATTTTGACTACAGCAAGGTTTCAGGGCTTTCTAATGAAGTACGTCACAAGCTTATGACACAGCGCCCATCAAGCTTGGGTGAGGCTTCACGCATCCAAGGGGTGACACCTGCTGCTATTTCCTTATTGACTATTTATATGAAGAAGTTAGGCTTTCTCAAGAAACAAAATAATATCAATGACTAATAAGGATCTTTGATGAAACTAAACAAAACATCTCCTTTACTTAAAACATTGCTTTTCATCATGCTAAGTCTTGTCATGAGTGCATGTGCAACCACTGCAAAGTATCGTGCGATTTTAGACCAATGGCATGGTCAAACAATTGATAACTTTGTGCAGATGTGGGGATATCCAAATAAAACATTAAAGCTTGATAATAACCAAACAGCTTACGTCTATAGTGATCGCCAAATCGTCAGCACACCAATCACACAAATGCCAACAAACATTACCACCGTGCAAAATGGCAATAATACAACAGTGATCTCGACACCTGGCACGATTGTTGGTGGTCAAACTTATTCATTATCCTGTACAACGTGGATTGTTTTTGATAATAAAACACGACAAATTGTTAATACTACATTTCGCGGTAATAACTGCGTTTCTTATTAAGAATACAAACCAAACAAGAAAAGAGACAAACCATGACTGATATTTTTTGTGAAAAACTGAAACAACAAGGCACTGCCATGCAATACGCACCAATCCCAGGAGAGCTTGGACAGCGCATTTTCAAATCGATCTCGCAAGAAGCTTGGAGCAAATGGCTTGATCATCAGACGATTCTAATCAATGAATATCGCCTTAATCTATTAGAGCCTGAATCTAAGAAATTCTTAATGACTGAAATGGAAAAATTCTTATTTGGCGAAGGTTCTGAAAAGCCTGATGCTTTTTCTACACCTGAATAACCACAGCATAAAAGCAATAGCATGATTTTATCAAGGGGCATTTCTCCCCTTGCAGGATATTAAGCTGTCATTTTCCCAAGCGACTTACGCTCAGTGCATCGCTTCGACTGCTGCTCAGTGCACCGCTCCGACTTAAGAGCCCTTTTGGGTAAGTATTTAATCTTAGCCACCTTTTCTTTGTAAATTAACCCATTCAGCAATTGCATAAATGGGTGTACCCAAAAAGAATAAGATCATGCCATAGTAAACAACTTCCTGCCCTGAACCTAATACTGTCCAGAATGAATAAGCGCACGCAAGTACGGCAATAATAATCGACATTTGCCAGAATGGACTATCTTTATCTTGTTGCTTAATCACCAAGATATTCGATATCGTCGTATAGAAATATGGCACTAGTGCTGTTAATACCGCCATCAGAATGATCAATTCAAATTGCTCAATCAAAGCTTTTGACATCGTTAATAATAGCAGTATCGTCATTAGCACAGCAGATAAGATTAGACTAAAGCTTGGCGCACCATAGCGGTTTTCTTTGGCAAAAATTTTAGGGAATAGATTAGTCTCAGCAATGGATTTAGAAACAACAGCTGTCACCATAATCCACCCATTTAATGTACCCAAACAAGCAATGACTGCAGCAACGGCGATAAATACGCCACCGGCTTGACCAATAATCTCTGTTGCTGCTAGAGCAAATGGCGCATTCGAGTTTGCAAGCTCCGCTGCAGGCACCATGCCCATAATCACCGTTGAGCTTGCAATATAGATAAATGCTGCAATTAATGTACCGGTTAATGTCGCCAATGGAATGGTTTTTTGTGGGTTTTTGACTTTACTTGCCGTCACTGCCGCAGACTCTAAACCAATAAATGCCCAGAGAGTCAATGAGGCCGCAGCACTCAATGCACTTAAACTTGAACTATCGGTGCGATTAAACTCTAAATAATACTCCGGATGAATATACCAAATTCCTGCAAAGATGATAAAAAGTAAAGGAATTGTTTTGCCTATCATTGATAATAACTGCAACCAACCAACGGTACGTGCACCAAACATGTTAAATGCTGTTAGTACCCAAATAATGCCGATCGCAGTAATTGCGGTCATTAATTTATCCGATAAAATTGGGAAAAAGAAACTCAAATACCCCACCATTGCCAAAGCGATTGCACAGTTTCCTACCCATAATGACACCCAATAGCCAAAACCACTTTGAAACCCTAGAAAGTTCCCCATTCCCACGCGCACATAAGTATAAGGACCACCATCAACTTTGGGCACTAAACGGCTAAAGCTACAAAAAACAAGCGCTAATAACACCGAGCCAATGGCCGTGAAAATCCATGCCAAAATACTAATTGAACCAAACTTTGCCAAACCTGATGGCAATAAAAATATCCCCGAGCCAACCATATTGCCAGAGACTAGCGCCACTAGCATCCAAAAGCTCATATATTGGTTCTTTCCACTTCTTACATTCTGCATCAAAACATTCCCCTAGCGTTTTATACTCTTCACTCAATAATAGTCAAAATAAATACCATAGTATAAGCAACTATTAAAGTATCCTTTTGTTAACAGCAGTTACCATGACAGAGTTTATCTCTCATGAATAGACATAAAATCATACGATTTCAGAGCTTAAATACTGAGCATAAAAAAAGGGTGCACTGCCCCCAGCACACCCTTTAATTTAATTAGCGACTACTGATTAAGCTGCTAATGCTGATTTTGCTTTTTCAACTAACTGTGCAAATGCATCTTTGTTGAATACGGCTAATTCAGCCAATACTTTACGATCAAGTTCGATATTCGCTTTTTTCAAGCCATTGATAAATAGGCTATAGCTTAAATCGTGCTGACGTGCTGCGGCATTTATACGCACAATCCAAAGCGCTCTGAACTGTCTTTTTCTCTGCTTACGGTCACGATACGCATATTGTCCTGCTTTGATAACTGCTTGTTTGGCAACACGGTATACACGCGAACGCGCACCATAATAACCTTTGGCTTGTTTTAAAATCTTCTTATGACGACGACGTGCTTCCACGCCTCTTTTTACTCTAGGCATAATCTACTCCACTTTAAAAAATTTGTTATTAACACTTATGCATACGGCATTTGTTGATTCAAACTTGGTACATCTGCTTTTGCAACTTGAGACATACCTCGTAAATGACGCTTACGCTTAGTTGTCATCTTTGTGTTAATGTGAGCGCGGTTCGCTGCACGATGCTTGAAACCACCCTTACCAGTTCTTTTAAAGCGCTTAGCAGCACCTCGGTTTGTTTTTATTTTTGGCATAATATACTCCGCATTTTACCATTTTCTGACATACTCAAGCTTGCGCTTGGCATGTGTTTATTTTTTCTTAGGCCCTAAGACCATAACCATTTGGCGACCTTCCATTTTCGGTCGGTGCTCAACCACGCCGTACTCGTCTAAGTCAGCTTCCAAGCGTTTAAGCATATCAACACCTAACTCTTGATGCGCCATCTCACGACCTCTAAAACGAACAGTGATCTTGACTTTATCGCCACCTTCAAGGAACTTTATCAGGTTGCGTAGTTTTACCTGATAGTCCCCAATGTCAGTACCAGGACGGATTTTAATTTCCTTGACCTGCATCTGCTTTTGCTTCTTTTTTGCAGCGGCTTTCTTCTTGCCTTGTTCAAACAAGAATTTGCCATAATCCATGATACGGCATACCGGAGGAGCTGCTTGAGAAGCAATTTCCACCAAATCCATACCATGTTCTTCTGCCTGTGTTAACGCTTGTCTTAACGACACAACGCCAATTTGCTCTCCTTCCGGCCCGATTAAACGAACCTCTTTCGCTCGAATATTTTCATTAATCGGCGTTTTCTGGTCTGCTTTGTTAATAATTCAAACTCCTAATTTAGGTTTTCTAGGCTTACTCGACCTTTTTTCTCAATTTCTGACAACAAAAGCTCAGCAAGTGCATCAATCGTTAATGCACCTAGATCGCTACCATCTTGCTTTCTGACGGTGATTTGACCCAAAGACTGCTCTTTCTCTCCAGCAATGGCCATAAACGGCACTCGTGCTAAAGTGTGCTCGCGGATTTTAAACCCTATTTTTTCATTTCTCAAGTCAATTTGTGTACGAATACCAAGTTTTCTTAATTTTTGCTCAACTTCTTTGAGATATTGGTCTTGTTTATTGCTAATTCCAGTAAGCACGATCTGCACCGGTGACAACCACACAGGCAATTTACCCGCATAATGCTCAATCAAAACACCAATAAAACGCTCGAGTGAGCCAACGATCGCGCGATGCAACATTACCGGCACTTGTTTGTCACTATTTTCATCAATAAATGTTGCCCCCAAGCGCATAGGCATGGATAAATCCAGCTGAATTGTACCACACTGCCAACTGCGACCTATCGCATCTTTTAAATGAAACTCAATTTTAGGACCATAAAATGCACCCTCTCCAGGCAAATAGTCAAAAGCAACCTTTTGATTATTAAGCGCATCGGTTAAGGCTTTTTCTGATTTATCCCAAATCTCATCTGAACCGACACGATTCTCAGGACGAAGTGCGAGTTTGACATCAAAATCAGTAAAACCAAAATCGCGATAAACCTCAAAGCATTGCTCAACCATTTGCGCCACTTCAGATTCAATCTGCGCCTCTGTACAGAAAATATGGCCATCATCTTGCGTAAAACTTCTGACACGCAATAAACCATGCAAAGCACCCGATGCCTCATTTCTATGAACCACACCAAACTCGGCCATGCGAATCGGCAAATCGCGATAGCTATGCAAATGATGATTATAAACCTGAACACAAGTTGGACAATTCATCGGACGAAGTGCATAATCACGATTCTCTGAATTCGTCATAAACATATTCTCAGCATACTTTGCGGCATGCCCTGATTTCTCCCACATCAAGATATCAGCGATCAATGGCGTTCTAATCTCAGTGCAACCATACTTTTCATTCGATGCACGCATATAATCTTCAACAACACGCCAAATGGCTGTACCCTTTGGATGCCAAAAAGCAATGCCAGGGGATTCTTCTTGAAAGTGATATAAATCAAGCGCCTTACCAATCTTACGATGATCACGCTTCTCAGCTTCTTCAAGACGTGTTAAATACGCTTTTAATTGTTTTTTATCTGCCCAGCACGTGCCATAAATACGCGTTAACATTTCATTTTTTGAATCGCCACGCCAATAAGCACCTGCCACACGCATTAATTTAAAAGCCTTTAGATGCGATGTATTTGGCACATGCGGTCCACGACATAAATCGGTAAAATCACCCTGTGAATATAAACTCAGTACTTCTCCTTGCGGCAAATCAGCAATAATCTCTGCTTTATATTTCTCGCCAATAGCTTCAAAGTAAGTGATTGCATCATCGCGTGATTTAACAGCACGCGTCACAGTTTCAGCTTGTGCCGCTAATTCGTACATACGCTTTTCAATCTTATCCAGATCTTCGGGTGTAAACGCACGTTCATAAGCAAAGTCATAATAAAAGCCATCTTCAATCACAGGACCGATTGTTACCTGAGCATTAGGATAAAGCTGTTTCACCGCTTGCGCTAACAAATGCGCACAAGAGTGGCGTAGAATCTCTAATCCCTTGTCATCCTTTGCCGTAATTAAGGTCAAGGTTGCATCGTGTTCTACGATAAAACTCGTATCTACTTCTTTGCCATTGACAATACCCGCCAAGGTAGCTTTTGCTAAACCTGGTCCAATATCCAAGGCAATGTTATACACAGAAATAGGTTTCTCAAACGCACGCTGCGACCCGTCCGGCAAGGTAATTACAGGCATTATTCACTCCAGATTTATTGTTTTCATTCGGCTTGCTTTCACTTTAAGCAAAGCAACAAGTCTATAAGTAGAGTATTTTCGAGGATTACAGTAGCTGCTGTCAAGCATTGTGATTTTGTTTCAGTGGTTATGACTATATTTTATATCTCAATGAGTCTGGCACTTCTTATTTTGCTAATTTTTGTTTAACTTCTTGGCGCATATTTTTAATAAACTCAATTATAAACACAATAATTGTTGCTAGAATTAGCGATAAGATAATGCCCAATATCACAATGACTAGTGAAGTTAAGCCTACAGGCTTATACGATTTAATAACTCCACCATAAATAAACGTGCTACGATTAAGTGTTTTTAGCTGTGATTTATAATGCTGTATTTTAATATCATTGTGAAACATTTGGTTTTGATAAGACAAAATTGTATTGGATAGATTATTTAATAACGCCTGACCATTTACGGTTGCTAGATCTTTTGATTTAGTTAAGCTATCCATATTATGTTGAAATTTCTTCACCACATCACTATATATTTTACTCTGTTGTTGTAGTTGCTTAAGGTTAAACTCAATATTTTCCTGCCAATTATTAATGTTATCAATATATTGCTGTTGTTTTTGAATATAGGCAATGAAATGAGTAAATATTTTATTCACTTGTTCTTGCTCATCTTTTTTTGCTTTGATCGTCATCATTAATTTAGCTGGATCAAACTGCATTCTACTTTCAAGTTCATCCTTAGATCCGAGATTGTTATCTCTATAGTGTTGATAATAAATATCAATCAGTTTGGAAAACTCCTCTGTCCCCATAACTCTTATCAGTTGACCACTATCAATGTAACTAGGTCCCAGAAGATTAGCACTAAACTCATAATTATCTTTATGCTTCACACCATAAATAACACTTAAAATGACACCTAACACCACAATCACAAGCCATAATTTAATGTGCTTAATTAGTGTCACCAATAAATCACTCATACTAATAATATCATTATCCTGTTGTGACATATTTTTCCTTATTTTCTTTTTTCTAACTCACCTAAAAACACTGGCAAAAATATAATGAATTAAAGACAACTATGCAATGAAAGGTTTTGATTATTTTGCACCGAAGCCAGTCAAAATGGTATAAATCGTTTTCATAACAATTTTCAGATCCATCATGAGTGAATAATGCTTTACATAATATAAATCATATTGCAGCTTCTCATAATTGCCATCTGCACCAATAGTATGTCCTTGTGTTACTTGTGCCCAACCTGTGATACCAGGTTTAACAATATGGCGAAGTCGATATAAAGGGATATCCTTTTCAAATTGTCGCGCAGTTTCCACCCACTCAGGGCGCGGCCCAATTAAACTCATATCACCTTTAAGAATATTCAAAAACTGCGGTAACTCATCGATTCTAAATTTACGCATAAATGCCCCAAATTTGGTGACACGCATATCTCCGGCTACTGTTTCGCCATCTACATCTGCATTTTTAACCATGGATCTGAATTTATATACTTTAAATGGTTTATTATTAAAGCCCATTCTTGACTGCATATAAAATATAGGGCGTCCCATAGTGACAATAATGACCAACGAAACCACAGCAAAAACGACAAGTAATAATGGTAGCAATAATAACGCAAACAAAAACTCACATATGTTTTTAAAAAACCGATACCATAGTGGAATATTAAACCCTGCGTACATCCAATTTTCATTTAATTGTGTTAAGGATAAGCGTTGTTCGATTAGCTCTTCATAGGCACTTAAAGTTAGCACAGGAATGTCATGTTGACTTGCATGGAAGATGAGCTGATTCCAATCATTTTCATAATAAAAATGCCTATCTACGACAATTGCATCAATGCGCTTCAAATCTTTTGGAATAACCTTATCTTTTGAGATTAATTTAACTTTATGACTTAATGCAAGCCTCGATAGTAAATGTGAGTGCGCTAAAATACGGTAAGGATGACCAAATGCTCTTATAATAACAAAGCGAGCAAGTGTAACCACCAAGAACCAACTAGCAATGGCACAACTGCCCACTAAAAAAACATGTGATGCTTTACGCAAAACCACCGTGACCAAAGAAATAATAATAAAGAAAAAGATTGTCACAATAATAATATGTGTGTAGTACTCTAATAGCATGCTAGAACGTTGATAGCGATATAACCAACTGAAGCAGAAAATCACAAGCATAAACACAAAACTCTCCTGACTTAAGCTCCAGATATACTCATAAGCCCATATAAATAATAAAAACATAAGAGTCTCTAAAATAAAAGCAATCAGCGATGATTTATTCATATAGATCAATTAAATAAATTCCTATGGCGCTGCAGTATATACTAAAAGCACTGAGCTTGCCCACGGTTTAGTTATATTAGTTTACTTTTTAAAAAATTAACTGATATTCCGTTTACTTAAGTAACTCTTTCACTAAAATCGATATCTTATCCCTAAATCCCACCAACAAATCATAGAAATCATCTTTAATGGCATAATAAACATCTTTTGCCATATCCTCGTGATAAGTATGTGATGTCAGATTTCTTTTATCAAGCATCTTAAGCCAGATACTAACTTCAGAAATCAATCCTTCTTTAAACGCCTCACGGAAAGCTGCTCTTGGACTGTTAACATCAATCCCAACATACCTTAAATAAGCTTTAATCAATTTCCAACAAAGCTCATAACAAAATTCAAACCGCTGGATCGTAGCATCTAAATACATATCATCTTTATATATATCTTTTTCAATCGCCTCTTCTAAACGCATTAAAGCCGAATTAAAATCATCCAGCTTCTCATTTAATAACGCCAATGACATCCAATTTTTCTCTTCAAGATGATTCTTGATCAGCATAATACCATCTGACAATACATGCTGATATATTTTTTTATCTCTGCATAATTTGATATCAACAATATCAACTATGAAAGGTAAAGTGCTTTCTTCAAATTGCTGGTCTAAGCTGATTGTGTTAGCTTTATAATCAACTGCTAGATCAATATCTGAAGCAGGCTTATAGTCACCTCTTGCTCTTGAACCAAATAAAACCACCTCGTTAAGAGATGCTTTATTTTTATCTAGAATACACATTAGCTCAACAAACTGACTAGCGGTTAAACCAAAAATAGTTGTTGCTTTCATTTAATCACAAACCTTCTTTAACATTCACACTTTTTCAACCCACAAATCTGCCATATTGCGCTGTTTGTCATCAAAACTCATCCCAATTAAATAAATTGGTTTATTATAAGACGCATATTTTTGTGCATATTGACGTGATTTAATTTGAGCAACAGCCTCTTTGGCATCACCATATTTCTGTAGTTTAAACTCAATAATCATCACCTTATCTGGCATCACAAGTGTCAAATCAATTTTCCCGTGATTTGTCACATCTTCAGCAATTAAATCATAGCCAAGCGCTGCCAAAAAGCTATAGACAATACTGGCATAAAATCCCTCGTACCTCTCAATATCATTATTGCGATACCAATCATGTGGAATGCTTGCAAAGTGACTACATATAATTTCACCTAAGCGCTCGAAATCATTTTTTTCAAAAGCGCTAATCATGTGATCTATTACTTGATTTTTCTTACTGTCATTTGTCGCTATCGTTGCCAGGCTGTTATTAAGGCTATATTTGACCTCATAATTTGGATACCCTAACCGATAAGCAATGACATGCCCACGGAGAAACATTTCTTTAATCGTTAAGTATCCCGTCTGAAATAAAAGTGTTTCAATCGGCATATTATCAACATCAAAGGTTCTCAACAAATGCTCGTTGACCACAACATTCTCAAAATCAGGGATAAAATAGTGATTTTTTTGCACCATTTTCACTAAAAATGTTGGTGTTGCTGTTTCAAACCAATAATTACGATAATGAAAATCTTTACTTATAAATAATAAGATATCAAAAGGATTATAGACTTTTTGTTTTTCACTTCCTGCAAAATTATAACCATTATACCAGCTCCTTAATAGGTCATAATCTACTTTACCTTGCTGCAAATGCTCGTTAAAAGTCTCGACTAATTCGGCTTGATTATAACCACAAATATCAGCATATTTAGCATCTAAGGTTATATCGTCTAAATTATTTAAATCACTAAATAAGCTAACTTTACTGAATTTAGATACCCCAGTTAGCATTACAAGCTTAATATATTCATCTTGCGCTTTAATCACACTATAAAAATTTTTTAAACGCTGGCGCATCGCTATAGCAAGATCACTGTTATCAATATTGTCTAAGATCGGTTTATCATATTCATCGATTAGAATAACCACCTGCTGATACTTATTGCCAAGTGTATTAATAAGATAAGAAAACTTGCTACTGATCTCACTATAAGGTTGCTCAATATTATAACGCTCATAGTAAGCATCTAAAAATACACTAATCTTCTCATCTAAGGCTTGTGGGCTTGATATATTTCCCTCACCAAAACTAAAGTGCAATACAGGGTAAGTTGTTTGCCAGTCCCAGTTATTTTCAAGGTGTAACCCTTTGAATAATTCCTTGCTCCCTTCAAAAGCATGCTTAATGGTATCAATCAGTAACGATTTACCAAAGCGTCTAGGACGCGATAGAAAATAACGCCCCGCACCCTTGTTCACCAGCTGATCAATATGTTTGGTTTTATCGATGTAAACATAGTTTTCATTAATAATTTTCTCAAAACTTGAAATACCAATCGGGAGTTTTTTCATATTCTTGCCTTTTCCCTACTTAAGGAGTTCATCAATATCGCCAAGTGATGATAGTTTATATTCAACATCATATCCATCATAATAACTCACTAGCTTGTGTGACTTTAATATCTATTTGTCTCGATTCAATTTTTGCTTATTCTGTTTAACTTATCTGCTTTCTGCTTTTGCCGAAAGAGCTAGTTAGCCCATCTTGTCGATTATAAAGCTTTGTAATTATAATAACCTAGGTTGTGATAACTTTGGTTATCATAATAAAACAGAAGTTAATATTCCATCGCTAACCACTATGATCTATCAAAAAGCCTAAAGATGATCCTAGAAATAATCATTCAAATTCAGGAATAACTGCAAGCAAGTCATTAACTTTTAGATTTCTTTTCAACAAAAACATCTAGAATTTTTTCTGCAGCAGACTCAACCGAGAAGACTGATTTTGCCAGCCTTTTTGCGTTCATGGCATATTCTTGACGACATCGCTTATCCAGTAGTTTAACAGCATTAGCATACAACACACTGTCATCACCTGTAAGGGAAACAAGACCAGACTTGCTTTCGTTAATGAGCTCCATCAAGTCATTTCCGAAATTAACTGATCCTAACACCGGTAAAGGTTGACTCAAATAACCCAATATTTTACCAGGAAAATTATGAGCTTTATGATCTTTATGCAAAGAGAACAAACCCACATCAGCAATTTTCTGGATTGAAAAGTACTCTTTCTGGGAAACGCCTGGAAGCAATAATATATTGTTTAACTCAAACTTTTTAATTGCGTCTGCAACCAGTTGATATTCATCACCTTGTCCAATCAAAACAAAACGTGCCTGACTATATGCTCGCATTTGGTGAGCTAAATTAACCACATTTTGCATATTTTGCGCAAAGCCAATATTACCACCGTAAATAAAGATCACTTTATCCTCAAGAGCATATTTTTGTCTAAACTCAATATTCGGTATGATATTATCTAAAGAGTCCGTATCAACCCAGTTATATAACACACTACAATTCTCTATATAACGTTTATCAGTGTAATTGTTAAACCAACTTAAATTTTCTGGTGACATCACACCAATGTAACTAGCAGCTTGATAATTAACACTTTCATAATATCGCAAAAACTTTGCTATAAGAGATTGCTGCTTAATCATACCGTGATCTATGGTCCACTGTGGAAAAAAGTCCCTTAACACCAGATAGCTTGGAATGGAGAAGTGCTTTTTAAGCTTTATCACTGCTTTACCAAAGAAAATGGAGGGTGAATAATACACGATTGCATCAGGCTTTAAATTATTCTTATTAACAAGCTTCCAAACTTTCTTTGAGAATCTTAGCTCATTAATTAGACGCTTCAATTTTCCTGTATTTTTAACCGCTCCCGTTTTAAAGCGAAATACTTCTATTTCATTAATCACTTCATGCGCAGGGTCATCATAGTTATTTGGCGTAACACAACACACCTGATGTCCCAACTTATGAAATTCACACGCTAACTCATGCAGCATCTTAGCTGAGACTTTTTTACTCTTTGGTAAATAGTCATCGGTGATAATTAGTATCTTCATTTATAAAATCAACTCTCAATAAGTCAAACAGCATGCATTAGTTTTTAAGATACATACGATAAGTCTGATTATGTTTCTCAATCCAGTCTTGCATTTCAACAATCATAATCTCATAATCAGGAACAATATAATCCGTAGCGTTGCGCGTACTTATAAAGCTTTTATCTGACTCAAACACCGCATTATCGTGAATATTAACATCACGCCTATTGAATACTGTTTGAAAAATGCACAATAAATCTTTCTTTGATATACGCTGATTATTACCCAAATGAATTAAACCATTAAGTGGTAGCTGATTCAGCATTAAGAAATGAATGAACTTGGCAAGCTCCAAAGTAGTAACACCCGACCAGATTGCCTTGCTAAAACCTTGGATATCCCCTTTTTGCTGCATAAACCAATGGAATAATCCAACACCTTGCGCTTTTATCTCAGGACCAATGATTGACGTGCGAATGGTTAAGTTGCGATCATTAACAACCTCACCTAAAGCCTTTGAGCGACCATAAAAGTTTGTTTCATTAGGGACATCAACTTCTGTATACCCGCCTTTTTTACCATCAAACACACAATCTGTGGATATGTGGACAAGCTTATAGTTAAATGCTTGAGAAAGTCTATCTAAGAAATGCGGAAAGTAAGCGTTAACATATATTGCATTATCTGGGTGATTTTGTGCGTCTTGCACAAGCACACCAACACAGTTAATCACATAGTTTGGTGCTATGTTTTCGATTAGCTTCTCTAGCTTTTCACGTTCATAAACATCAAGCTGAAAATGATGGGATTCATTTTTAAATGCTCTTGAGACAGTAAATAGTTCATAGTTAGCAGTTTCTCTTAGGTATTGCACAAGCAAATGTCCAAGCATACCATCAGCCCCAATCACCAAAACCTTGATCATACGCTTTTCTTCCATGTAGTACGGTTAATATAATCGGTATAGCTTTGGATAATGCGCACCATTTTGGTGGAAACATTCGGGGCATCATAGTCTGCTACAACTCTTGTTGCGCCATATTGTGCATATTGCGATGTAATAATCTCTACAGATTGCAGCACTCTTTCTTTTCTTAACCCAGACATAACCAAAACACCTTCATCCATCCCTTCAGGTCGTTCATGCGCATTGCGAATTGTAATCGCTGGGAATCCTAATAAGGACGCTTCCTCAGCTATTGTGCCACTGTCCGAAATGGTACAAAATGCATGTTGTTGTAGTTTAATGTAATCAAAAAATCCTAGCGGCTTCATAATTTCAATCAATGGGTTTAATACTTGAGCCTCAAGCGCTTGTATTTTTTTCATTGTTCTGGGGTGTGTTGAAAAAACAATCCGTTTACCATAGAAGTCACCTAAAGCATTTAACGTCTCGATTAAATGCTGAAAGTTTACGTCTGAGTCGATATTTTCCTCGCGGTGCGCACTTAATACAAAGTAGTCCTTGTCAGTTAATGATAAACGATCTAATACGTTACTCTCTGCAATATCCGTTCGATGAAACTGTAATACTTCCTGCATGCAAGAACCCGATTTAATAATGGTTTCAGGTTTAATGCCTTCATTAATTAAATATCTTCGCGCATGCTCCGTTAAAGGCAGATTAATATCACTTAGGTGATCAACAATCTTACGATTTAATTCCTCAGGCACACGCTCATCAAAGCAGCGATTTCCCGCCTCCATATGAAATACCGGAATCTTGCGACGCTTTGCAGCAATAACCGATAAACAGCTATTGGTATCACCATAGAGCAAAATGGCTTCCGGTTTCACTTCAGCAATCACTTCATCCGCTTTAAAGATTATATTACCTATTGTTTGTGCAGTACTCTCGCCTACCGCATCTAAAAAGAAATCAGGTTTTTTAATCCCCATTTCATTAAAAAATATTTCATTCAACTCATAATCAAAATTTTGCCCCGTGTGCACCAAAACATGATTCATCTGTTTTTCAAGCTCAGCAATAATACGACTTAGCTTGATAATCTCCGGACGTGTGCCAACAATAGTCATTACTTTCATTGCTTTTTTCGCTTTTCCCACGTTTTCCGCTTTTGCTGCTTTTGTGCTTTCCATCATTTTACAACTCCTAAACTTTGTAAATCTTCTTGAATCTCACGCAAACTAAATAGCAGATTGACAAGCTCTTTTTCATTCAAGCGATGTGTATTGTGTGAATGATACTCATCAGCCTGTGTCACCACCTCAGCACCTTCCTCAAAATAGACATCGTAGTTAAGATCTCGCCCATCAGCAGGAATCTGGTAATACCCATCCAGATCAATCGCTTTTACCATTTCTTCACGAGTTAGCAATGTCTCATAGAGCTTCTCACCATGGCGTGTGCCTATGATCTTGATCTGATGATCTGGCGCGTTAAGTAGCTTTCTTAGCGTTTTTGCTAACAACTCTATGGTTGCAGCAGGCGCTTTCTGTACAAAAATATCACCATTGTGGCCATTATCAAATGCAAATAAAACTAACTCTACAGCTTGATCAAGGCTCATCATAAAACGCGTCATTTGCGGGTCTGTTATTGAAATTGGTTTATTATTGCGTATTTGATCAATAAATAATGGAATAACAGAACCACGAGATGCCATCACATTACCATAACGCGTACAACAAATTGTTGTGACATTTTCATCAAGATTGCGTGATTTAGCCACAGCGACCTTCTCCATCAATGCTTTGGACATTCCCATTGCATTAATTGGGTAAACTGCTTTATCTGTACTAAGCACAATTACTTTTTTAACTTTATTCTCGATAGCAACGTTTAATACATTTTCGGTGCCCAAGACATTTGTCTGCACTGCCTGAATCGGATAAAACTCACATGAAGGCACCTGCTTTAATGCTGCAGCATGAAATACATAATCCACTCCACGCATCACATCACGAATCGAGTTAATATCTCTGACATCACCTAAGTAGAATTTTAACTTTGGTGAATTATATGATTTACGCATATCATCTTGCTTTTTTTCATCACGCGAAAAGATGCGAATCTCAGCAATATCCGTTTCTAAAAATCTTCTCAAGACAGCATTGCCAAATGAGCCTGTGCCGCCTGTTATTAATAAAGTTTTATTTTTAAACATTTTATGATTCTCCTTTATTTCTGAGATGTTTTTTTAATACCAGTATTCTTAAAATCACATAAAGTAACACAAAGATTAACAAGGTTCCTATAGATGCGGTAAATTCAGAGTAAAACATTAATGCACATAACATAACACTAAATAAATAAAGCACTCCCCAATCTACAATCGGTAAACTAAATCTAGCTCTCAAAGCTAGTCTGAATCTTATATATATATAAACTAAAATATAATTCACTACAAACAGTAGTATCAAACCAAACACTGGACCAATGGAGTATCCAAAGTTTAAAATTCCCTCTGCAATAACACCCGGACTATAAGCGCTAGTAAGATCTCCTTTGTGTATTATATGAGTCAACACTGTCCCTCCACTTTCTGGCTTAGCAGGAAATATCTCTCTAGGAATTAAATTTGTTATGGCTGAAACATAAGTCATACCATATTGTAAATTATCAAAATCATGTTCATATATGATATTCAATGGAGTAACACCGTAATTCCCTTGAATAGAGGAGGCTTGACTATAGTTATCCATCATTTTGTTAATTATTGTTTCCAAACCCACAGAGCCAGTCAAAACTCCTGATAAATTATCACGCATAACCACAGAGGCATTAAGCACTATAACTCCTAAACAAGCGGCTACAATATACTCCCAAATTTTTATCGGTCGAATAAAATAATGACATGAGATAATTATAAATAATATTAATCTGAAAAAATCTCCCCTTGAACCAGAGCTAAATGCAATAGCTCCGGATAACAGAAGAATAAAACTAATACACCAAAAGTATTTTTTCCGCCCTCCAGAAGATTTATCAAAAAAAATCAATATAAATATTACGAAACTAATTAAAAATATAAAGCTTCTCACAATAGTAATATAACCAAGCCCCTTCCACTCCTGAACTCTCAAAGCTATACTTGATATATAATTGGACAAACTTCCAAATTGCATAATAATTAAGAAAATATAAGTTAAAGTAATAAAAATAAACAACAAACTAAGTTGCCTTACTATGGCACGGATTTCTATTTCTGTTTCTGAATGCTTGATACTAATCTCATGCTTTACACTACATTTTGCTAAATAATGCAACTCTAAAAAAATCATGATAAATCCAAACAAAATAAAAATAATTCCGTAAAGGTACACATAAAAGTGTAAGTTTATATTGACAAACAACTGGTTAAATCCAAGAAAAAAATATAAAAGATAAAATTTTGTAGGAGAAAACACATCTTTATTCAGAAATGATGAAATCAAAACAAATATATACAATATCAGCACAAAAAAGTTCATTTGCTACCTTTTAAATAATTCTTAATTATTTTTCTTGTAATATTACCCCATAAATATTCTTGCTCACAAAGTTCTTTTGCTCTCATCGAAATAACCATATTTTCCTCAAAAGTCAAGGTTATTCCCTTTAAGACTGCTTCACTTATTGTATCTGCAACAACGAATCCACAGCCATAGCTCTCAATACACTCAGCTATATTAGTTTCTCTAGTCACGACTCCGGCTAAACCGTAGGATAAACATTCAATCGCCGACATGGGGTGTCCTTCAAATCTTGAAACCAACACAAAAAAACTAGATGATAAAATTACTTGCTCTTTATCCCTACCATACACTGGAGGATGTATCTTCACTAAATCATCAACGCCAAGTTCTAATATTAATTTCTCAAGCAAAGCTTTACCGCCTTTAGGTTCATCCGAGCCATACATTTCCAAAGTATAACCAGCTTCTCTGAGTTGTTCCTTAATTTCACTTACAGCATATATAAGACTATCTAGCCCTTTTGTATAAGGGTCAAGTCGCCCTAAATACAAAATTTTCTTTGCTAATTGTACTTTTTGATCTAATTTACTCGTTTTAGGAATTTCAATTCCATTTGGAATAGTAAAGTTTGCTTTTCTAAAATAAATTGACATCTTTTTTTCTTGTGCCGTCAAAAAATGTATTTTCTTTGCTCGAGCAAGGAATAAAAAGTAAAGTGGTGAAAACAACAACTTCTTATACCACTTGCGCTTCAGGGCATTTTTAGTTAAAGAGCCTCTTGGCACGACAATGTAAGGAAGCCTTCTTAGGAAACAGTTCGCTGATAAACTAATAAACTGCTTCTCCCAAAACTGATGAAACACGATAAGATCATAATTTTGCATAGATTTAAATGAAAAATCCTTATAATCAAAATACTTAAAAGCATACTTCTTAGTAATTGACGGATTAGCACGTTGATGCGTTAGATTAACTAAATCACTAACAACACCGTTTTCATTTAAGGCTTTTATCATTGCAGGCACAGAAAACGATGGCCCATTTGACACATCATGAAAGATAGCGCATATATGTAGGGTTTTCATTATTCCTCTGCCTTTAATGCCATTTTTCTAACCATTGAGAAAATATCAAAATATTCCATATGATATTTTGATATTTATCTTCCCCTGCTAGAAACTTTGCCCAGTAATTATGAGTTAAATTCATATTAATCATATTAGTTTGCGTTAATTTCTTACTAAATAGATAATACTCTGCCATCGGTTTTAACTCACCTTTAAGCCAATGAGCTAAAGGAATACTAAAGCCCATTTTAGGACGCTCAACCAATGACTGTGGTACATATTGGTACAGTATGTCTTTAAGTATTACTTTCCCTTTTTTATTATTGATTTTATAACTAAGCGGCAAACTAAACGCCAACTTAAAAAGGTGATGATTTAGAAATGGAACTCGTGTTTCTAGCGAATTTGCCATAGCGCTGCGATCAACTTTTGTTAAGATGTCATCCATCATATAGCGCTGACTATCCCAATACATAATTTGCTCTGCTAATGTTTTTTCCAATAGAGGCTCAGAAGGCTGATCTTTTTGATCAAAACCTACTCTCATCACCAAGTCTTCATAGGCAAAATTTTGTGCAAGCAATGCACTATAGATCGAAAATAAAGATTCATTTCCTTTGAAATCAAGTTTCTTTAAACGCTCTAGTTGCTCCGCAATTTTATGCCATTTTGTCTGCTGGGCATAAGTCAGAAAACTACTAGGTGTTAATCTTAGCACATTTCTATAAAAAGCACTGTCTACGAGTTTATGTTTAATAAAAGGCGCTTGCCAATGTCTAGTATAACCACCAAATAACTCATCTGCTCCATCACCAGTTAAAGACACCTTAACGGATTTAGCTGCCAATTTACTAACTAAGTAAGTGGGGATTTGTGAAGAGTCAGCAAATGGTTCATCATAAATATGCGCTAACCTAGGGATTAAATCCAAGGCTTCTTTTTCTGAGATATATAACTCAGTGTGCTGTGTACCAAGGTGTTTAGCAACAGCAAGCGCGTATTGAGCCTCATCATATTTTTTTTGCGCAAAACCAATACTAAATGTATTCACTTTGCTTGTTCTCATAGATTGCATCATTGCAACAACAAGCGATGAATCAACGCCTCCAGATAAAAAAGCACCCACGGGAACATCTGCGCTTAGCTGTAAGGAGATCGATTCTTTTAACAACCTTTCCACATCATCTTTAGCTTGTTTAAAACTCCCTTGATAAGCTGGTGTCTGACTGATTTCATCCTTTGCACTCCAGTAGTTGATGATCTCACTCTCACCTGATTCCTTAACACAAAGATAACTTCCTTGTGATAATTTTTTAATTCCTTTGTAAATAGATTGCGGTGTTGGTACATAGCCAAGCTTCATGTAGTCAACTAAGGCATTTTGATCAATCTCAAGTGCATCAATATAATTTACCTGTATTGCTTTAAGCTCTGAGGCAAAAACAAAATCGTCGGCCACATGACCATAATATAGAGGCTTTTCACCAAAACGATCTCTTGCTAGATATAAGCATTTTTCATATCTATCCCAGCATGCAAACGCAAACATACCCGTAGTTTTTTTTAAGGTGGTCTCTATACCCCAAACTGCAATTGCATTAACAAGAACCTCAGTATCAGTGTCACTTTGAAATGACGTAGACATATCTTTAGATAATGTATTCTTTAAATCTAAATAGTTGTAAATTTCACCATTAAATGCGATAACCCACCTGCCACAGTGCGACAACATCGGTTGGTGACCTGCCACTGATAAATCATGGATAGACAAGCGCACATGCCCCAAATAAACATTATCTTTAGCCCATATACCATCATCATCAGGTCCGCGATGCTTAAGCATATCAATAGATCTTTTTAATTTTGCAACATGCCTCTCATTTGGGTGCTTTGTTACAATTCCTACTATTCCGCACATACTCTATATATTACCCATATGTTCTTGCTATATTTTCGGGATATAATTTATCAGGAAAATCTGGAAAAACTATATTTTCTCGTGTCAAAAAATGCTGAATATCATCCATATTGAGCTCTTTACTCTCTGTTTCAAAAATAAAATAAAGATGATCTCCAATTAAATTTTCTCTCAATAAAAATTGGTAGGTTGGCGCCTTTCTATCTTTTGCAAAAAAGAGTATTCTTTTTTTGACATATAGATATTCTAGTATCTTGCTTGGTAGTTGCTTAGCGCTTAAATTATCAATAAAGATTAATACATCACATCCTTTTATCATCGATAAAACAGTGGATTTGCCCACCTGTGAGTACATTGAAAAATTATTTGGAAATCCTAATTCAAACTTTCGACATACATCATCACAATCAACCTTATCGCCAACAAAAAAAGCTTTTTGATTAGTCTCTAAATACTTGCTTAGCACAGTCAACGCAAAACTTGGGTCTCGTATGGATTTAAAAAATGTGCCTATATACAACAATTTCGTGCCGTTATGTTTAAAGTCATAAGATTCTGAGTTACGGTAATCTCCTCTTGAAATGGTTAACCAAGGAGCACAAACCTGAACGTTCGACACTGAGTCATAGGTTTGCATACTTGCATAGGCCTCTGCACTGACAAACACCTTATTAGCCCGACTATTTACTTTACGCTCCATCGATCGGTTAAGCCATCCATATAACCTAACATTGTTTGATGGCTGTTCATGCGCCATCAATAAAGAAAAGGGGTCAATATAATCTAGATGAAGCTTTATCTCTGAGAATTTTCTTTTCAAACCATAGCCAACTAGGTGACAACTAAATGGATAACACAACGATATCACATGCGTATAATGATTGGCTTGATGTAATTGTATGGCTTTAGATTTAGCTGGTTTAATCCACAGAAAAGCAAAATCTGGCCACATGAAAAAGTGAAATGCCTTTTTTATCATCGTCTTCAATCTAGATTTTTTCACAGGCAAAGTATTTTGTATCTCCTGTAATTGTTTGGGTTGATAGTCTCTCACCAAAGCGTTGTGATTTACGCGATGTACATTGACGTTATCAACTAACTCATGATGCTCCAACCCTCTATGTAATGAAGTTAAGATATCAATTTGCTGATATTCTTTCTGCAGATAAGGTATCAATAGTTCAAATTTATTGCTCTGACATGACGACATGGGCGCATAATGATAACTAATAATCAGTAATTTTTTCTTCATAAACCTGCCCGATACTTTTTAAATTGTTCTTATATAACTTCAAAAGCCAGAAGTAAACCAAAAGCATTGCAAAACTTGTTGTAGTTATTGCAAGAACACTACCAAACAATCCTATATATTTTAAACAAATAACAAGGACAACAATATTAAAAACGCTTAAGATGAGCGTATATTTAAGTAATTCATTAATCTTATTAAGATATATCAAGACTGGGTTTAATATCTGCGTTGCTGACATTAACAAAAACGCAGGAAGAATACCGAGAAATAAATAAAAAACTTCCAATTGATGCCCGCTTTGTTTATCACTTAATAGAAAAATCAAATAAATTGCATAGTAAACAAATGGGATCGACATAAGCACAAGAAGTATACAGGCAGAAAAATACAGAAGAAAATCTCTCCTAACACACTTTAACCCCATCACCGCTAATTCCTTTTGCATTAGCATTAAACCAGCTGTTGGCAAAATGAAAAGTAGAGAGTGAAATTGTATTACTATACTATACACTCCTGCACTTTCAGTCCCCAACACGTAATTGACAAAGATTACATTCGTCGAAAATATAAAAGTGCCAAAAACTGAATCTAAATGGACTACCCCCCCTTTAGTTACCAGCTTTATCATAAATGCTAGATTAATCCGGCACTTCGGTCTAATAAGGAAAAAAAATATCAATAACTCAACTAGAAAACTCAGTAAATTAATACCAGAAAAAATAATAAATAACCATACCAGATTATAGTCGTAGCAATAAATCAAGATAACTAACAATATCAACAATAATACTCTATTAATGACAACAACAATGCTTTGAACACCAATTTTTGAAACTTGTGCATAGAAAAATGTTCCACAAAATTGCCACATAGTGTAGGGTAATGACACTAACATAATCATTAAATACAATGGTTCCACATCACCTTTAAAGCTAGGGAGCAACCATAAAAACATTAGAAATATTAGAATAGCACTTACCATTAACAGCAAAAACAACAGCATTATCGAAATTAAATGGGAGACAAAAAATTCTTTTGCAGTCAGTTTGGTATTTTTAATAAAATAAATTGCTGATCGCCCTAAACTCCAACCAAATAATAACCCAAAAGTAGATACTATGGAGTAAGCAACAGCATATTCACCTCTGCCATACACACCAAATTTTGCAACGGTAATAATTAAACCACATACTCCAACGAGCATACTGACATATTGCGCAGAAGAAGTTGCTGCAAATAGTTTTAGCTTGCTAAAAATTTGTTTGTTATACATTGCTTAACAACCCCGCTCTTACCCAAAATAACATAACATTATTTTGCAAATGAAGCTTTATACCACTCGATTGCCTCATCAATACCCTTCATGAAGTCATACTCAGGATCATAACCAAACATTTTTTTAGCTTTTGCTATATCGGCATTACTATGTTTAATATCTCCTGCTCGCTCAGGTCCAAAAATCGGCTTAATATCTTTATCCAAGGCTTGACATAAGACGTTATATAAATCAATCAAATATTCTCGACCACCATAAGCGATATTAAAGGCCTCTCCAGCATATTGACTGTCCGCAAAGCATGCCTTTAAATTTGCCTGAATCACGTTTTCAATGTATGTAAAATCTCGCGAATGCTTGCCATCACCATTAATCGTTGGCGCCTGATCATCAAGAAGCTGCTTAATAAACTTAGGAATAACTGCCGCATAAGCACCATCTGAATCTTGCCTTCTGCCAAAGACATTAAAGTAGCGCATACCATAAGTATCTAAACCATAAACTTTAGCATATAATCTAGCCCATTCTTCATTTGCTTTTTTAGTAAAGGCATAAGGAGACAAGACATTACCTTCCTTACCTTCGACTTTAGGCAAATGAGGCTCATCCCCATAAACAGACGAACTTGAGGCATAAATAAATTTCTTAACATTTGATTGCCTTGCGGCTTCCAGCATATTTAATGTCCCTTTGACATTAATATCTTCATACACCAAAGGCATTTCAATACTTCTTGGAACACTACCCCATGCTGCTTGGTGTAAGACATATTTAACATCTTCACAAGCATTTAGGCAAGTTTCAAGATTCCTTATATCACCTTGTATAAAGGTATAACTAGCATGGCTTTCAAATAATTTGACATTTTCTATTTTACCGGTTGATAGATTATCAAGACATCTAACTTGCACACCTATTTTAAGCAATGCTTCACACAAATTGGAGCCGATAAAACCCGCACCCCCCGTAACTAAAACAGTATCAGACGCTTTAAAAGGTAAATTTTTATATTTCATTGGTTTCCCATCCTATACATCATCATCTTGTAACTTTAGCTTATTACCAGAGGTAAAACCCATAATCCCTAATAACTCTTTCTTAACATGTCGAATAAAATAAATCGAACCTGCTTTTGATAGATGAGCACCGTCAGAATATAAAGGGGTTCCTTGATCATCAACATTAATACAAAATCCTTTCTTGCAAAAAATATTATATGGATTGATAAAATATACATTTTTATGTTTATTAGCATACTCTTGAAGAATGTGATTAACATTAATTGCCCCTAAGTTAGTAGAGGTTTCAAGCTGCTTAGATAAGCAACTATTAGATGTGAACCATTTTAAACGAGTTATGCATGTCATTACATTGTATTCCGACGCTCCTGGCACATCTCCTATTAACACCAACTTATGATCATTAAGCTTTTTTCTTAGTCTATCCAGAGCAGCTATAAATGGCTCATATTTACTATATGAATCCGTATTTTGAGCATCAATATTCCAACTTTTATGTGTCCTCAAATCACCAGCCAAACTAATCTGCTGGTTATACGATGCAGAATAAACCAATATAGAGTCTTGAGATTCATCTAATTTTTTAATTGCTTCAATATACCCAGTTTTAGCTGATTCATCAAAAAAAGTTTGATTGGCATCTAATCTTGTTACTCCGGGAAGCAATAATGAACTAGCATATATTCCCGCTCCTCCTCCAGAAACTGTAAATATAGTTAAATCATTTGGCTGACCAATTTCCTTAACCATCCCTTCATCAAGCATGCCGCTATGACTATCACCCATCATTACAATAGCAGGCGCTCTTGACTTTCCTTTGTGTATATAGCCACCGTCAAAACCAGCTCCACCCCAGTTTTCTTGATGGTATTTAGAAATATCATCAATATGACTTACTGCAATAGGTGCATTAGCCCTCCAAAGCCACCCTTTGCTATAAAATATAGAAGCTCCAAGAGATGTTAGTAATAAAATAATTGCAAGCCACCTTACTATCAAAGACACTTGCATCGGTTTGCTTTTAGGAATTGATCTTCTAAAAGGCTGTTCTACAAAGTAATACATTAATGCTGCAATTAAAATTGACAATAAAACAATCAGAAACTTAGTGTTTAAAGAAATTGAAAAAGCAAGACCCATATTCTCATTATATGTCTTAAAAAATACAATTAATGGCCAGTGAACCAAGTATAGAGAGTAGCTAATTAATCCTATAAACCGAATAGGCTTTACTCTAAAAATTAAACCCATGTATTTTGCTGAGCCAGCATATATTATTAATGCTGAGCCTATCGCAGGTAGCAAAGCATTATAACTTGGAAATAATGTTTCAGAATCATATATGAAAACAGGATATAAAATAAACACGATCCCAATAAGGCAAAGTACTTCTAGAATACTATTTTTCATGTCTTTTGAAAACTTGAGTAACCAAACAATAAATGCACCAATACAAAATTCAAAAGCTCTAAATTGAACTAAATAATATAATGCAGTTAGGTTTTTGTTTTGGTAAATCAAGTTTAGCATTAAGCTAATTATAAATAATCCTAACAATACACTTATAAAATGCTTTCTGAAAAATTTAAAAGTAATAAGCAATAAAATTGGCCAAAAAATATAAAACTGCTCTTCAACACCTAAAGACCATGTATGGAGAAGAGGATTAGACTGTGAAAAAATATCAAAGTAACCAGCTTGTCTATAAAAGAATATATTTGATACTGATAACGATGCTGTCGCTAGCGATCCACCAAAAACTTTAAATTTAGCTAAATTTAATAACCACACAGACAAAATAAAAGAAAATACTAGCATAAACATAAGGGCTGGCATTATTCTTCTGATTCTCCTGACATAGAAGTTCAAAAAGCTAAATTTATTTGTTGATTCAAGCTCTTTAACTATTATTTTTGTTATGAGAAATCCACTGATAACAAAAAAAACATCCACACCAATAAAGCCACCACTAAATAGACTGAAATCTAAGTGAATTAGTAAAACTGCTATGACAGCTAAAGCTCTTAAGCCATCTATATGCTTGTAATAATGCTGAGAATGCAGCTCGCTCATCTTAATAAGCACCTATAACCTAAATTTAGACGACTCTTTTTCATATATTGACTTAACATCAACTAATATATCGTGCTTTGGTAATCGCAGAATATCCTTATAAGGAGTATGCGCTACCGCAACAATGCAAGCATCATAATGCACATTCATCATTTCTTGTGTTGTTTTTAATTGGATGCCTTGGTACCGTTCAACTTCAACTGGATCAGCATAGGCATCATACACATCTACATTAATATGATAATCTTTAAGCTCATCAATTAAATCAAAAACTTTAGAATTTCTTATATCTGGACAATCTTCTTTGAATGTCACTCCAAGCAGAGCAACTTTAGCATTTTTAATCAGTTTTCCTTCACGAATCATCGACTTGACAACTTGCTCAGCCACATATTTTGCCATACCATCATTAATCCTACGGCCTGCTAATAAGACTTCTGGATGATATCCAAGTTTTTCTGCTTTATGCGTTAAATAATATGGATCCACACCAATACAATGCCCACCCACCAAGCCAGGATTAAGTCTCACAAAGTTCCATTTAGTAGCAGCAGCATCTAAGACTTCTTGTGTGTCTATGCCCATTAAATGGAAAATTTTAGATAACTCATTGACAAATGCAATGCCCAAGTCACGCTGTGAATTTTCAATGACTTTACTCGCTTCAGCCACCTTAATTGAACTTGCTTTATATACCCCCGCCTTAACAACAGAAGCATAAACATTCGCAACAATATCACAAACTTGAGGGGTTTGTCCTGAAACCACTTTTAGAATCTTAGTAAAGGTATGCTCTTTATCACCTGGGTTAATCCGTTCAGGTGAGTAGCCAACAAAAAAATCAACACCGCATTTCAAGCCTGATTCTTTCTCTAAAATAGGCGCGCAGTCTTCCTCTGTGGCACCTGGGTATACTGTTGACTCAAAAACAACAATATCACCCTTTTTAAGCGCCTGACCAATAGTCTTTGATGCACTTAAAAGTGGGGTCAAATCAGGTTTGTTAGCATCATCAATAGGCGTTGGAACAGCAACTATATGAAAATCAGCATTTTTTAAATCATTAATTTCATTGGTTAAAAGCAAATCCGCTAATTGCAACTCATCATCAGATACTTCAAGTGTCGCATCATGCCCTGCTTTTAAAGCTTCTATTCTCTTTTCATTAATATCAAAAGCCACAACCTGATGTTTCTGCCCAAAAGCAACTGCCACAGGCAAGCCAACATAACCTAAACCAACAACCGAAATCTTTCTATCCACTTTATCTCATGTCCAATGTTTATTTTGAGATTTATAAGTTACTCACTCTAAAACCGTCGCTAATCTTATAAGATATTTCAATAATTCTCAATTTTTAATTTTTAGTTTTTAATTCTTAATTCTCAATTTTTAATTCAATATCAAGCCTCACCCTGCAAAACGTGCACACGCTTTCATAAATTTCTGCAAGCATATCACTTTTGTGATAAATAAGATTAATGCTATCGACAACTTCAGGCATATTAAATGAATATTCATGCGCTATTTCATTTCTGGCTTCTCTTAGATAAGGTCTTTTTCTTCACATCTTCCTTTGCCAACGACAAAATAGCAGGAAAAATTTTAACTCCCATCGTATCCTGAAGCTTTAAGAAACGATAGATTAACCCATCAATAAAACTCAAAATGACATCATCTAATGATTGATAAGCCTCAACACTAAGCGGCATATAATCAGCGATGTATCTTTTAGCAGTCTCAATCTTTTCAATGTGCTTATTGCATTCATATATTTTTTCTTGAAATGTATTCAACACACTATTACCACTCATAGCTTAACACCTTTAGTTAATGCCTCTTGCTCAATCAACCTATTTTCATTTGTGGCAATAATAACATCTATTTTCTGCTCACCTATCAAGCTTTTCACGCTAACCAAAAAATCTATTTTCTTCTCAAGCAATTGATCACGCGGCAACGCTTTATTAGGTGCAATATATAAATCAATGTCACCTCCTTTTTTACTATCTTCAACCCTACTACCAAAAAGATAAATACTACCGCCACCAAAAACATCTAAAAATGAGCTTTTGATTGCCTTAATCTCATACTCTGTGAGCCTCACACCGACCTCCTCATTTTTAATTTTCAACACTCACCCTACGGGGTTAATTCATAATTCATCATTAATTTAAAACCTTTCCACTGCCAAATCAGCCATATTGCGCTGTTTGTCATCAAAACTCATCCCAATTAAATAAATTGGTTTATTATAAGACTCATATTTTTGTGCATATTGACGTGATTTAATCTGTGCAACAGCCTCTTTGGCATCACCATATCTCTGTAGTTTAAACTCAATAATCAGCACCTTATCGGGCATCACAAGTGTTAAATCAATTTTCCCATGATTTGTTACATCTTCAGCAATTAAATCATAGCCAAGTGCGGCTAAAAAACTATAGACAATACCGGCATAAAATCCTTCGCCTAATGCATCCTGCGAGGCTTGTATTCCGGCCCTTTGCTCCGTGCTCCGGACGTCACTCGGCGAAGAGCAGTACTCTTCGTTTTCCCGAGATGACCCCTCGTATCTCTCAATATCATTATTGCGATACCAATCATGTGGAATGCTTGCAAAGTGACTACAGATAATTTCACCTAAGCGCTCAAAATTATTTTTTTCAAAAGCGCTAATCATATGATCTATTACTTGATTTTTCTTACTGTCATTTGTCGCTATCATTGCCAGACTATTATTAAGACTATATTTGACCTCATAATTTGGATAGCTCAATAGGTAAGCAATGACATGCCCACGGAGAAACATTTCTTTAATCGTTAAGTATCCTGTCTGAAATAAAAGTGTTTCAATAGGCATATTATCGATATCAAAAGTTTTTAAGACATCCTCACCAACAATGGCATTTTCAAGATTAGGAATAAAATAGCGATACTTCTCAATCATTTTAATTAAAAAAGTCGGAGTTGCCGTTTCAAACCAGTAATTTTGGTAATGATAGCCTTCATCAATAAATAATAAAATATCAAAGGGATTATAAACTTTTTGCTTGTCACTTCCTGCAAAGTTATAACCATTATACCAACTTCTTAACAGATTTCTGTCAACATCACCCTGATCTAAATGCGCTTTAAAAGATACTTCAAGCTCTAATTGCGTATAACCACAAATATCAGCATATTTAGCATCTACAGTAATATCTTTTAGATTATTTAAGTCACTAAACAAACTCACTTTACTAAACTTTGAAACGCCAGTTAGCATCACAAACTTAATATATTCATCTTGCGCTTTAATGACACTATAGAAATTTTTCAAACGTTGGCGCATTGCTATGGCCAGGTCGCTATTATCAATATTATCTAAGATTGGTTTATCATATTCATCGATTAAAATAACCACTTGCTGATACTTATTGCCAAGTGTATTAATGAGATAAGAAAATTTGCTACTGATTTCACTATAAGATTGTTCAACATTATAACGCTTATAATACGTATCGAGAAATGTACTAATTTTCTCATCCAACAGTTGAGGGTTTGATATATTTCCTTCTCCAAAACTAAAATGTAATACAGGATAAATGACTTCCCAATCCCAATTTTTCTCAAGATGCAATCCTTTAAATAATTCCCTATTGCCTTGAAAAGCTTGCTTAATCGTATCAATTAATAATGACTTACCAAAACGTCTAGGACGCGATAGAAAATAACGCCCTGCACCTTTGTTCACCAGCTTATCAATATGTTTGGTTTTATCGATATAAACATAGTTTTCAGTAATAATTTTCTCAAAACTTGAGATACCAATTGGGAGTTTTTCATATTTTTGCCTTTTCCCTATTTAAGCGGTTCATCAATATCGCTAAGTGATAATAGTTTATATTCAACATCATATCCATCATAAAGCTTAACCAAGCGACTGATGGTTCTCCGCATAAACTCTATCTAACCTCGTCTGAATCATTTTCACCACCGCTTAAGCCATCATTAACACGGCTACCAAACAAATGCACAGGCACTTCGCCAAAGCTTTGAGAAATAAACCCTTTTCATTCGCTCAGATAACCTCATTGTTTAAGCACTCTTTTACCACTAATTTTATGCCAAAGCATTCTAATACAGCCTCGATATAAATATCATCACCTTCCCTACATCAACTAATTTCAAATCGGCAATAGCTTCCAGCGCGCTTTCCGTTTACCATGTTGTCGTTTGATTATTTGACATTATGGAGTAAAAAAGATGGCACAAAATCATCACAAACTTATTATTTTAGGATCAGGACCTGCTGGCTATACGGCAGCTATTTATGCCGCACGCGCTAATTTAAACCCCGTGATTATCACTGGCATGCAACCCGGTGGTCAATTAACCACAACAACCGACGTTGACAACTGGCCAGGTGAGGAAAATGGTATTCAAGGGCCTGAGCTTATGCAAAAGCTGCAAGCTCAAGCTGAGCGCTTTAATACTCAGATGATTTACGATCACATCAATCAAGTAGAGCTTAACAATCGCCCTTTCAAATTAATTGGGGATAATGGTCAATACAGCTGTGATGCGCTGATTATTGCCACAGGAGCAAGTGCCAAATACTTGGGACTTCCCTCTGAGGAAGCGTTTATGGGCAAAGGCGTTTCTGCATGTGCTACGTGTGATGGCTTTTTCTATCGCGGCAAAGATGTCGCAGTTATCGGAGGAGGTAACACCGCTGTTGAAGAGGCGCTTTATTTATCGAATATCGCTAAAACTGTGACATTAGTACATCGCCGTGATGAGCTACGAGCGGAGAAAATATTAATTGATCAAATCATGAAAAAATCTAAAGACGATAATATCCGCTTTGAATGGTTTCAAACCCTTGATGAAGTTTTAGGTAATGACGCGGGTGTAACTGGTATACGCATCAAAGATGTCAAATCAAATACTACCAAAGAGCTTGCGGTTGATGGCGTATTTATCGCCATTGGTCACACGCCAAATACACAGATCTTCAGTGATCAACTTCACATGGAAAATGGTTATATTACGGTTAAATCCGGTGTTACTGGCAATGCCACACAAACATCGATTGAAGGCGTTTATGCTGCAGGAGATGTGATGGATCATGTGTATAAACAAGCGGTTACTTCAGCGGGAACCGGTTGCATGGCAGCGCTAGATGCTGAGAAATATCTTGATGCACTTAAGTAAATAACAAAATTACGCAATCACACGCGTAACATTCTCAACATAAGCCGTTGAGCTCATCTTTTTAGCCAACGTATCTAAGGTTTGCATATCCGTCAAAATCAAGCTTAGTTTGATCGTTTTATGTTTATCTGAATGCGAAGGCTGCAATGCGGCAATCGTTATCTTTTCAATCGTTAAAATACTGGTAACTTCGTGTACCGCCTTTTCAACATCACTACAAATCAACAGCAAATCAACCTGATAACGTCTTAAGTCCTTTTTTCCCCATTGCACATCAAGCACCCGCTCAGGTGAGCTTAAGCTTAAACGCAAAAAGTTAGGGCACACCGCTCTATGCACCGTCACGCCTCGACCATGTGTTAAATAGCCAACAATATCGTCACCTTGTACCGGCTTGCAGCATCCTGCCATATGTGACAATAAATTATCAACACCATAAATTGTTAAATCTGTTTTGCGTGCATTGTCTTTTAAACTTTGTGTGACATTAACACTCTTAATCGCCACTTCTTCAACCGTTGGTTTTTCAATAAGCTTGTAATGCTCAACAATATAATTAACCACCTGATTAAAGCGCAGAGACCCCGTCTCAATTCCTGCATACAATGTTTCCTCATCTGCCATATTAAAATGTGAGGCAACTTCAGCATAATCAATTGACTTTAAGCGATGTTGTTTTAGTTCATCTAATAGGCGCTCGCGACCTAAGCTCGCATTTTGCTCTTTATTGAGCTGTTTAAACCAACGCGCCACACGTGCGCGAATTTTCGCTGAATGAATAAAACCACTACCGGCATTCGCCCAATCCAAACTGGGACTTGGCTCCTTGTGAGTGAGAATTTCAACCTTATCTCCAGTACTAAGCTTAGTTGTCAACGGCACAATCTTGCCATTGATTTTAGCCCCCTTGGTGCGATGCCCTATCATCGTATGCACCATATAAGCAAAATCAAGCACGGTAGATCCTAACTCCAGATCAATCACATCACCATTAGGTGTAAACACATACACTCGATTTCCGGCAAGCTCTTTCTTAAGCTCATCACTTTTTAACTCATCGGCAAGCTCAGTCTCCCAGTCAAGTAATGATCGCAACCAATTAACACGTGCTTCGTAACTTGGATCATGTTTAACTCCTTCTTTATAGCGCCAATGTGCCGCCACCCCCATTTCAGACTCATTGTGCATTTGATGTGTTCTAATCTGAATCTCTAGCGTTAAATGCTCAGGCCCATAGACAACGGTATGAACTGAGCGATAACCATTTGGCTTAGGTGTGGCAATATAATCAGCAAACTCACTGGCAATGGGCTCCCACAATTGATTAACAATACTCAAAGCACGATAACATTCATCAACCGAATCAACCAATACACGCATCGCTCGAATATCATATAGCTCATCAAGACTACGCTCTTTTTTGCGTAACTTGCGCCATATGCTATAAATGTGCTTCACCCGACCAGATAGCTCAAAGTGAATATTTTCTTTCTTAAGCTCAGTTGCAAGCATATCCATCGCATCATGAATATAGGCCTCACGCTGCAAGCGCTTCTTTTTTAATCCTCTGGCGATTTTCTTATATTCAACAGGATATAAACAAGCAAAAGCACGATCCTCAAGCTCCCATTTTGTCTTTGACAAGCCCAGACGATTTGCCAATGGTGCGTATATCTCAAGAATTTCCTTAGCAATTGTCTGCTTGTAGCTTTCCGTCCAGTTTTTAACCGCACGCATCGTACATACTCTATCTGCCAACTTAACCAACACGATGCGCACATCTTCAACAATGGTTAATAGCATCTTACGAAAGGTATCAATTTGCGCCTGATTAGGTTTGTCATTTTGCAATGCTCTAACTGCCGACATGGCTGTTGCACCATCAAGAATTTTCAACACCGCTTCACCACAAGACTCAAGTACAAGCTCAGGTGAAATTTTTTGATTATAATGAAGCTCAAATAACAATGCGGCGGCGACAGATTCCTCATCCGCCTGCAAATCAAAAAGCACTGCCGCCATTTCAACACCATAACCAAAACAAGTGCCACCATGCACCGAAGGCTCGTCAACACCGTATTGCGCTAAAATATCAATGGCGCCGGCAATCGTTGCTAAACGTTGTTTTGGATAAAAGTCTTCTAACAATGGTAACCATCTCTGAAAATCAATCAACCCTTCATCGGTTAAAGCATATTTGTCTGTTACTTGCACCATTCTTATCTATCCAAAAATCATCTTAAAAAAATCAAAAGTCCACACTTAGAATTTAAGCATGCACGATCAATAAAAGCTGTATTTAAGGATAACGAAAATCAGTAAAAAACCCTAGTGAAAGTATGATAAATATCAAACATCTTGCATTAGGTAAAAAATACTAAGTCAATCGATAAGCCGGGTTCTGTCGTGGACAGTCATTTATCTAGGCATTATGTCACCATAACGCTCAAGCAGCCTACCCGGTTGCAGCGCGAGCCACACTATTACAACCCTATTTGGCCTTGCTTCAGATGGGGTTTACCATGCCACTTTTGTTACCAAAAGCGCGGTGCGCTCTTACCACACCGTTTCACCCTTACCTATATAACAATACAGGCGGTCTGTTCTCTGTTGCACTTTCCGTAAGCTTACGCTTCCCAGGCGTTACCTGGCATCTTGCTCTTTGAAGCCCGGACTTTCCTCGTCCTACCACTTTTTGTAAGACGCGACTGTCTGATCAACTTAGCGGGCAGAATTATATACTTAACTGGCGACGAATGGCAATAATCTCTTGATCATAAGTTGTTTTCAAACGACTGAACTCGGTTTGCAATGCCAATAATTGCTCATTCGCCGTTTTTTGAAAATCACGCACTTCTTGATCACAGGTCATACGCGTATTAAGCAATTCATTCTGTGCTGTTTGATAGTGCTCTTGTGCTAACAAACGTGTACTTCTAATAATCGCTAATGCCTGAAAAAGCTTCTGGATAATCGCAGGCTCCGCCTTTAAACGCTCCGAAGTCAATGACTCGCGCGGAGCGATCGCCTCATAAGACTCATCAGAATTACCATTACCGATAAACTGCGTTCTTGAATAAGATTTTCTGTATTCGCTTTGCCCATGAGAGGATTGCTGTTGACGCATAGGCTTCTTTGATTTAAAGCCATTCATATCTGGTCTACGCAACGAAGAAGTGCCTGTATTTCTCGTATCATCGGATCTTGATTGTGAAAATTTAGGTCTTGCATTTTTATTTTCATGCATTAATTGCGCATTTTCTTTTTGCCACTTACCAAGAAGGACCGCGATCTGTGCATGCGTGCCCTTACCTAACTCGCGACGCACATATTCAAGTGTGACTTTGCGCCCCTCACGACTTAAGCGTTCAGCCACCGCAGCAAGTTCATCATAAGTTATCTGGTTATCTTCCGACATGAATTCCCTTAATTAAGATATTTCATATTTTTATTTTTTAAACTTTTTCTATTTCTTCTTACTTAGCATTTACTTTTAAGCTTACCTCAATTTCATCAAGGGTTTTGATATTCGAACATATATACTGCGCGCGCAGTATATAAACAATCCCGAAACGAGTCACCTAATCGCAAATGAAAAATGTACACCCATCTCATGCGCACAGTTTAGTTTTAGCAGAAAATCATTTTAAAGGTAAATGAAAACGGCTGAATTATGACTAAAAATATGCTCAAGCTCAAGAGAAATCATGCTAATACTGATAAAAGACCGATACTACTTAATATTTGCAACACAATAATAAATGCACCCAATAGGATCAATAATGATAAATATATTTTACTGGGTAGCGTATTGCGCCCCTCACGATTTCTTAATGACCATGCCATGCACGCCGGCAGTATAATTAGCAAAATACAAACAAAGATGCTGGCGTAGCCTAATGCAGCCAAAAAACCATTAACGAAAAAAACAGCGAATATTAATGGTGGCACATAGGTGATCACAAAGTTTAAAAGCTTTGCTTTGGTTGATCTCTTCAAGCGATAAGCATCTTGATTAAAATGAAATAATGCCAGAGTCACGCCAAGAAATGATGTTGTGACTGCAATATTGGAAAATCCAACAATAAAACCACTGGCCGCATGCACATTCAGTAGATGATGATACGCCTTACCTAAATCAACACCATGTGTCATGAGATATTTAAAACCATATTCACCCAAAACAGGAACAACACCTAAAGTAACAATAACCCATACCACATAGACGATAAATGGCACACTCGCACCAATGACAACAATGCGTTTTAACTCATGGTCATTTTTAAAATAATTACGAATCGTTGGAATCACAATATGAAACCCAAAAGAAGTGATTAAGATAGGAAAAGCATACCACGCATAGCCGATACCCATGCTTTGCGTGCTTAACAAACTGGTTTGCACATACGGCACGACGACCACAATAATCCCAATAAAACAAAGTGCTTTAAGAGTGAAAAATAGTTTATTTAGTTGGTCAACTGCTGATGTACCAAAATAAATAACCGCACCTAATATCACAGTAAATAACAGCGCCCCGTATCCATCCGAGTTACTTACACCTAGCACATATTGATCAAGCAGCCCACCACCCATCGCAATATACGCTGTGGTTAACGCATATAGCAATAATAGATAAGCCAGCCAATTGACAACTTGCCCAAAGCGTCCCAAAGTAGCAAACGCCATGGTATTTAAATCTGCCGTTAAGGGCTGACGCACATTAACTTCAACGATCAACAGTGCTGTTGCTAACATAATAATCCAGTTGATAAACAACAAGATCAACGCACTTTTAAAACCAACCGCAGCAACAGCATAAGGAATACCTAGCATTCCCGCGCCAATCGATGTACCGGCAATTAACAAAATACCCCCAAGTTTTTTCATCCTTGAAACCGTATGCGGTGTATGATTTTCCAACATATTTTTGAATCAAAAAATTAGCGAAGCTTCATCTTATCATCACCATTCAAAGTGACAACTAGTTTTCTTGTATAGTTTCATAATTCTCTATAGACGTGGATAAAAGCAACATGTTTTAATATCTATCGATATAGCGTTAATTCAAAGAAAACAAGAGACAAAATGTATAGTCAAACACTTAGCATCAAGGATGAACATATTGATTTTCAAGGGATTCTTGATGGATTATATTACCCGTATTATATGGAAAAAGTACGTCATGACTTTATGCGTGATGTCTTTGGTATAGATATCGTCAAAGCTGCCGATGAGGGCAAACTTTATTTATTAGCATCTTATGAGCTCAAATTTAAAAGCTCGCTTAAGAAGGGTGATCAAGTTGAAGTCACCTGTGAGCTTACGCCCATCAGCAACATCAAATTCGGGTTTTATCAAAAAATGCTTTGCAATGGCAAGGTTTGTGCTGAAGCGAACTTTATTGCCACATGCATTCCAGCAGCTGGAGGTCGTCCATTTGTGCCAGATGAAGTCAAAGAGGCATTGGCTCAATGATAATGAGACAATAAGCTTTTCCATCTAGACCGTCATTCACCTCGCCCCTTGCGGGAGAGCTCAGGCAGCTTATGCTGCGCGGGTGAGGGGTATTAAAACTCAACTTGAATTTCTAACAAACTTTAAAGCATCTTTAAAGGTTTAAAGGTGCTCTTGGTTTGACATTAATCACCATATCCTGATCAACAAAGCCATTTGCTAAACGATAAGCACCCGCTATGGCAATCATCGCCCCATTGTCTGTGCAATACGCCAAAGGCGGATAATAAACTTGCCAACGATTTTTAAGTGCCAACGCACTAAGTGCTGATCGCAATCCTTTGTTAGCGCTAACACCACCAGAAACAACTAAACTCTTCATACTGGTATGTTTTAATACACGCTTACATTTAATCACAATCGTATCAATTAGTGCCTCTTGAAATGCATAAGCAATGTCCGCTTTAATCTGCTGACTTTGATCCTGTTGCGCCTGCCAAGTATTAAGCACAGCTGTTTTCAGACCACTAAAACTAAAATCAAACCCAGGACGATCACACATCGGACGCGGGAAAGTAAAAACACCTGCTCGCCCTTGTTCAGCAAGTCTTGCCAAATGCGGACCACCAGGATAAGGCAATCCCAATAACTTAGCCGTTTTATCAAAAGCCTCACCTGCGGCATCATCAATCGACTCACCCAATAGCTCATATTGACCAAAGCGCTTAACTGCAATTAACTGTGTGTGCCCTCCTGAAACTAATAACGCCACATAAGGATACTCAGGTCTAGCCTCTTCACTTAATAATGGCGCCAATAAATGTCCTTCCAAGTGATGAATCGCAATTGCAGGAATATCGAGCATATAGCTTAATGTTTTGGCAAATGTTGCGCCAACCATTAGCGCGCCAACCAAACCTGGCATTGCCGTATAGGCAATCGCATCAATATCCTCGAGTGTCAGTCCTGAATGCGATAATGCTTCTTTAGTCAGTGGAATGAGTTTGGCCACATGATCACGCGAGGCAAGTTCAGGCACCACCCCACCATATTGCGCATGCAAATCAATCTGGCTGAACAATGCATTAGCAAGAAGTTTGTGTTTCGCGCCATCATAAATGGCAATGCCTGTTTCATCACATGATGTTTCAATGCCAAGGACAATCATTCCTTAACAGCCTTATCACGCAGTTTTCTTTTGCGTGACAATAACATCAAAATCATACCGATAACAAGCCCCAAAACAAAAGCTACCAACAGTAGTAATATCAACGGCAAATGAAACGTCCCAATCAAATAATTAAAGGTCACTTCCTGTGCATTCAATACTGCCAATGCCGCAACTAAAACAAATATAATCACTAAGATTATGTATCCCAATAAACGCATTATATCTCCTATAGCATATGCATTAATTCATGCCGTGCATGATAGTATATCTTTATGGGCGTATGCAATACGCCCCTACAAACTTCTTTATTTGTTCTAAACGATAGATGCACGCAGTTATCGCCATCTTTCCATTCTAGGCAACTTCAAACTTACGAACGTTGGCTGAGCGTCAGTCGAAGCCATTTCCCCCACCCTTCGACTTCGCTCAGGGGACGGCTCATAAATAGGATATTTTTCAACCTCCCCTCTTCTTAAACGACAGATAAAGTTTCTTACGTTTTGCCAACACAAGCGTTCGACTTAACAGCGTGCTATAAACAGGGCTTCCCCCCATAAAAATTGCAGCAATCGTTGCACTAAAACACGTAACAATCAATGGCAAGATCAGCGCATAATTCATCGTCATCTCAACAACAAGTACAATTCCTGTCAATGGCGCGCTAACCGTCGCGGTAAAAAGTGCACTCATGCCTGCAACAGCAAAAACTTGCGGATTGGTTATAAGACTCGGAAAAAGTGCATGTGCAACAATGCCGAAAAACATACCAAAAATGGTCCCCAATGCTAGCATGGGGGCAAATATCCCACCAGGCACACCCGTACCATAGCTAACCAATGTTGTAATAAAGCGCAAAACAAATAAAGCGATTAAGGCTGACAAAGCAATCTCACCATGCAATGCATCGGGCATGACTTTATAACCACCGCCAACCGCATGCGGCAAAAAGACAATGAGCAAACCCGTTGCCGCACCAATGAGAATGATCCACTTCCAAAAATCAAAGCTTGAACACTTAGCAAAGAAGTTCAATGAACGCACCAGATATTTATTAAACAAAACACCCAATGCACCAAAAATCGCACCAAAAACGACAAAAAGCCATAAACTTGACAAAGGTGGCGCGTTATATGCTGTCATATCGATATCCATCATCTGGCGAATGTTATAACCTCCAGTTTGCAACAATGCTTCAAGCAAAATATCGGCAACAACACAAGCAACAATCACTGTTTGCAATGATTGAAAGCTGTATTTGAATTGACGACGCATTTCTTCAATCACAAACAAAATCCCCGCCAAAGGCGCATTAAATGCGGTTGCAAGACCAGCGCCTGCACCTGCCGCGATAAGTACATGCGCATAATCATTATTCAATCGAAAGACACTTTTAACCAACTGACCAATCGCCCCACCCATTTGAATGGTGGGGCCTTCTCTTCCTAAGACAAGTCCACTTGATAAAGACATTACCCCACCGATAAACTTCGCAGGTAACACACGCCACCATCGAAGCTCGCGCACACCTTCAAGCGCTCCTTCAACCTCCTGGACGCCACTACCTGAAGCCTCAGGCACCATACGTCTGACAATAACTAGCGATAGAATCATAAACATGCTTGAGAAGAACATACTAAATAGGCAGAGTAAGACTAGATTATCTTGTAGCGCAGTAAAAGCTGCTTGCTGCCCTGCCAATATCCAATGGATACATAACTGAAAAAGTGCGCCAATACTCCCCACTAACACACCGACAATGGCACCATAAACGGTTGATCGCAATACATCTTTTGGGTAATGAACTTTATTCATCCTCATCCTTAAAGTGATTTATTTTTTCTATATCCTAGGCGTTAGCATAGAAACTCTTTAAGATTATTACAAGCATTCAACAATTTAACTTTCATTCACAGTGACCTTTTGCTAAAATACCGCTGTTTTTGCTCGATAGTTTTATAGCGCAATAACAAACAATAATTTGACATGGATTTTGACGATTGTACATCGACTGGGAGAAATCAATTGCGTTAGCGCAATTAGCCAATGACTCATTCATCTACATGACGCTTTGAATCCAACCGCACATAGTGTATTGACCTTTGAGTCTATGCTATGTGTTTTTAAAAGAAAGCATAAAATATGCAAAACAGATTTAGATGATTAATAACTGCAGTTATCTAAGACAACTGCAAGCAACCTTGGAGAATCTATTCACAAGGGCTGCACACATTAAACGTTAAATCACACAAAGGTATTAGGGCAAGGTTTAAGTGTCCTTAATTTGTGTAACCACTTATGACAAAGAGCATAAGTGACCATAGCAGAATATTTGCGTTTTTGGTCGCATAAGCACAAACGCAAGATGAGAAAACTATAGGAATCACAAAAAAGATGATTGTTTTTATAACAATAATAACAATAACAGCGTGCTTTTATTGGGTTTTAACTAGCCAGGCACGCACTTTATTTCATGCAAACACATCATCTACGCACTTAGCTTCATCCTTTGTACCTTTTAAACAACTTGAATTTAAAAGGATAACAACACATGAAAAAAATGTTAATCAATGCGCGTCAAGCAGAAGAAACGCGTATTGCAATCGTCGACAACGTTCAATTGATGGATTTAGACATCGAGAGTGTTGACAGAGAACAGAAAAAAGCCAATATCTACAAAGCAAAAATTTCACGCATTGAGCCAAGCTTAAATGCTGTTTTCGTTAATTATGGTGAAGATAAGAACGGTTTTTTGCCATTTAAAGAAATCTCCCCTGAATACTTCAAGAAGACAGCCAAAGACCAAGACACTCCGTTAAATGAGTTGCTTGATGTCGGTCAAGAGCTGATTGTGCAAATTGCAAAAGAAGAACGTGGTTCAAAAGGTGCGGCTTTAACAACTTTCATCACACTTGCTGGCTGCTATATGGTATTGATGCCAAATAATCCAAGTGCCGGTGGAATTTCTCGTCGCATTGAAGGTGATGAGCGTCAAAAACTCAAAGCACTTTTTGATTCTCTAACCATCCCTGCCAATATGGGCGTTATTATCCGCACAGCAGGTGTTGATCGCTCAGCTGATGAAATTCAAGCGGATCTTGATACTTTGACAACACTTTGGGATGCAATCAAACGTGTTTCATATCAGCGTAAAGCGCCTTTTTTAATTCACAAAGAAAGTGATATTACTATTCGTGCTATTCGTGATCACTTAAAAGAAGATATCAAAGAAATTATTATCGATGATGAGGAGTCTTACGAAGACCTTAAGCGCCAATTAAGCATGCTACGTCCTAGCTTTGTTGAGCGTTTGCAGCTTTATAAAAAAGATCTACCATTATTTAACGCTTTCCAAATTGAAAAGCAAATTGAAAGCGCGTTTAAACGTGAAGTGCAGCTGCC
This sequence comes from Cysteiniphilum marinum, assembly GCF_014857925.1. Classification (GTDB taxonomy): domain Bacteria; phylum Pseudomonadota; class Gammaproteobacteria; order Francisellales; family Francisellaceae; genus Caedibacter; species Caedibacter marinus. The sequence goes on from NZ_JACYVZ010000002.1 coordinate 191,613, forward strand.
ATCAGGTGGCTCAATCGTGATTGATACCACAGAAGCATTAACTGCAATCGATATTAACTCAGCACGTTCTACCAAAGGTGACAATATCGAAGAGACGGCTTTTGCGACAAACCTAGAAGCAGCTGAGGAAATCGCGCGACAATTACGTTTACGTGATCTTGGTGGTTTAATCGTTGTTGACTTTATTGATATGGCATTTTTCCCCAATCAAAAGGCAGTTGAGCAAAAGCTCGTTGATGCTCTATTCCATGATCGCGCACGCATCCAGATGACGCGCATTTCTAAGTTTGGTTTAGTTGAAATCTCGCGCCAGCGTTTACAAGCATCCCTTGGCGAGTCAGTAATGCACTCATGCCCACGTTGCGCAGGACACGGTTTTATTCGTTCAATCCCATCACTTGCTTTATCTATTTTACGCAATGTTCATGCAGAAGCCGTGCGTGATAAAACCAATGAGTTACGCGTACAATTACCCATTGATGTCGCAACATTCCTGCTAAACGAGAAGCGTGATGAATTAATGCAAATTGAAGAAGGTACTAGTACCAAGGTTACCTTAATTCCTAATGCCAACTTACAATCTCCACATTTCAGCGTGCAACGCATTTGGGGTGATGCTTATACGGCAAGTCGTCCAAGCTATGATTTGATTGAAGATAAAAAAGATGTTGAGCTTTATAAAACACCAAAACAGGATAAATCAAAGCAACCAGCGTTAAAATCTGCTGATTATAATCAGTCATCTAACAATAATGACAATAAAAAATCTGACAACAAGCCTCAAGCTACTAAAGAGATCCATAAAGAAGCCAAGCATAGCAAAGCTGAACCAAAAGGTTTTTGGGCAAAGCTAAGCGCTTTTTTCTTCAGCGATAAAGAAGACAGTAGTGAGCGTAATACACGCGATCAAAAACAATCACACAAATCTACGCAACCAAAGAAAGATCAACACAATAGATCTGATAATAAAAACAATGAGCGTAGTGAGCATCGTGGCAAATCTCAATCTCGTGACGGGCGTAATAATGATCGTGATAACAATCGTCGTGATAATCGCAACAACAATAGAAATCAGAATGGGAATAAGCCAAGTCACCAGCAACCAAGTGATGAACGTAATGATCATAACAATAAATCTGCTGATGCACGTCAAAATAGTGACAATCGCAGTGATCGCGGCAATAAGAATGATCGTAATGACCGAAATGACCGTAACAATCGTAATGATAGAAACGATAGAAATGATCGCGACAGAGGCAATAAAGGCAACCGTAACAATAATCGCAACAACCAGCGTCTACAAGTTCACCAAAGTGAAGAGATGGTCGATATTGCTGCACTAAAGAAAGATTCACCTGAAGCACAAAAAGCGGCAAAAGAAAAAGCGATTATGAAGACAATCTCAACCACACCTGAAGAGAAAATTTCAGTGATGGTTAAAGAGGTTTTAGCCGAAGTTACGACACTGACCAGTGATCAGGCTGTTCAGGTTGAAACACATGCTTCACAAACCCGCAAAGTTAAATACTTAAACTTTGAAGTAGTTGACACGCAAGCATTAACTGCTGAGATTGCCAAGGAAGAAAAACTTAAGCAACAAGAGCTTGCTAAACAAGCTAAAGAAACGCACGAGTCAACAGCTGAAGCTGAAGAAATTGGCATCATTATCGGTGAAACCACACTACAAAGTGATGGTAACACTACTAATGAGAGTAATGAGAACGAAGTTGAAACCGTTGCAGCAAATGATAATGACGACAGCAACAAGCAGGAAAAAAAACCACGTGCGCGCAAATCAGCGCGTAAACCTGCACACATGGAATATTCTCCTGCCGTTGATGTGAGCTCTCAAGGCTATATTACTAAAGCCTAATTCATTGGAGTTATGTACTTTAGAAATTAAAACACCCCGTCAGCCTACGGCTGCCACCCCTCTTACAAAGAGGGGAATTGGGCAAGGACTGGTATTATTCCCCTCTTTGTAAGAGGGGTGCCAAGCTTGCGAGGCGGGGTGTTGAAATAGACAAACTACGTGACCTCAATGCTTAAGATAATTACTTTCTTTTTAGATTGCGATAAAGTTTAACAAGTGAGGACAAATGATGATTAAGTTTAGATCTAAAGCACTTTTTATTGGTGGTATTTTATTAGCAAGTTTAAGCATTCAAACAGCAAACGCTTGTCTTTCCAAAGCCTATAACGATGCATATGCATTATTTAAGCATGGTCAATATAGCCAATCTGTGCCTGCCTTTACCAAACTCTACAATAACGGTTGCCCAACTTCTCCCTACTTTCTAGGGACTTATTACACCTACGGGATTGCCGTTAAACCTAATTATGATACAGCGATTAAATATTTTGATAAGTTCCTTGATAAGAAAAATCTGGCACAACCTCGCGACTATCGCGCCAATGCCTATCGTGCTTTGGCATTGATTTACAACACCAAAAATCAACCAGCAAAAGCTCATAATTATCTTGTTGACTCTGCCAAGCTAGGCAATACTGAGGCAATGTACTTATTAGGTCGATCATATATCGGCAAAGATCAACCGTATTATACAAAAACCGATCTTCACCAAGCCTTTATCTGGCTTAATAAAGCCGCTAATTATGGCAATATTTCCGCCATGAAACTCATCTATCAACATGAATTACAAAAAGATGCTTAAAGCATAATAAATAGGTAAAACATATGTTTAAAAGTTTATCCGAACGCTTAGGTGGCTCACTTGACAAACTCAAAGGTCAAGGTCGCTTAACCGAAGACAATATTAAAAGCGCCTTACGCGATGTGCGTATGGCGTTACTTGAGGCTGATGTCGCCCTACCCGTTGTTAAAGAGTTTATCAGTCGCATTCAAGAAGAAGCATTGGGTGAGAAAATTCGTACAAGTCTCACACCAGGGCAGACCTTTATTGCAATGGTTAAGAAAGAGCTTGAACGTACATTAGGTGAGAAAAATGAAACACTTAACTTAGGTGCTCAACCACCTGTTGTTATCTTAATGGCAGGTTTACAAGGCTCTGGTAAAACAACAACTACTGCAAAGCTTGCAAAACTCTTAAAAGAACGTCACGACAAAAAAGTTATGGTGGTTAGTGCCGATGTTTACCGACCAGCGGCGATTAAACAGCTACAAACTTTAGCTGAGTCTTTAGATATCAGCTTTTGCCCATCATCAGCTGATGAAAAACCTATTGATATTGCCGAGCGTGCATTGCAACTTGCCAAGCAACAAGTATGTGACGTTTTAATCCTTGATACCGCTGGGCGTTTGCATATTGATAATGAAATGATGGATGAGGTCAAAGCATTACATCATGCGATGAATCCAACAGAAACACTCTTTGTCGTTGATAGTATGACTGGTCAAGATGCGGCAAACACAGCCAAAGCATTTAATGATGCTTTGCCGTTAACCGGCGTTGTCCTGACTAAAGCCGATGGTGATGCCAGAGGCGGGGCTGCTCTTTCTATTCGTGAGATTACCGGCAAGCCGATTAAGTTTATCGGGATGGGTGAGAAGACCGATGCTTTAGAGCCTTTTCATCCAGATCGTATCGCTTCACGCATTTTAGGTATGGGCGATGTGCTTTCTTTAATCGAAGAAGTTGAGCACAAAGTCGATCAAAAAGAAGCCAAAGAGCTCGCAACAAAACTTAAAAAAGGGAAATCATTCACCTTAGAAGACTTTAAAAGTCAATTGCAACAAATGAAGAAAATGGGTGGTGTCGGCTCAATGCTAGATAAACTGCCAGGCATGGGTAGCATGTCTGCTAATCTTCAGGATAAAGTTAATGATAAGATGTTTGTACAAATGGAAGCAATCATTAACTCAATGACACCCTTTGAACGTCGCAAACCTGAATTTATCAAGTCATCACGTAAACTGCGTATTGCTAAAGGCTCTGGCACACAAGTGCAAGATATTAATCGTCTATTAAAGCAGTTTACACAAATGCAAAAGATGATGAAGAAAATCAGTGGCAAAGGCGGCATGGGCAAAATGATGGGCGCTATGCGCCAAATGAAGCAAATGAAAAACATGCCAGGCATGATGCCTCCTGGTGGCAAAGGTGGTAAGCTATTCTAAATAGCTTGTTTGACTCAACTTCATTTGATCAACTTCAAAAATAAATTATCTACTATTTTCACTTTTATGCAGCAGGAAAATCAGGTACTGTAACGTTTTAGTAATCAAAATGATCAATTTCTGGAAACTTTTTCATGGCAAATAACTCATTAGCAAAGCAGCTTGGCTGCATGATGATTGTCACCGGCACTGAAATCGGTGCTGGCATTTTAGCACTCCCTATTATCACCGCCAAGCTTGGCTTTATTATCAGTAGTATTGTGATGCTTATTGCGTGGGGCATTATGACCTATACTGCACTTTTAATTGCTGATATCTCGCTATCAATGCCAAAGGGTGCAAGCTTTGCCTCTATTGCTAAGCGCACATTAGGTTTACCCGGTGTTATCATCACTTGGATTTCATTTTTGCTCTTGATGTATTGTATTAGTGTAGCATATATCTCAGGTGCCGCTTCTGCTTTTAATTCATTACTGCCTAATATTTCCTCTAGCGCATGGTCATTAATCTTCGTTGTTGTTTTTGGTGCAATCGTCGTCGTTGGTACATCAGCTGTGGATGTTATCAATCGCATACTGCTCTCAGCTAAGCTTGTTTTTTTAGTACTTGTTTGTTTGATTTTTTTAAACTTCGTCGACTTTAGCAATTTAGCCGTTTCTCCAGTAGATTTGGTACCAACGTTATTAATTGCAATCCCAGTGATTATTACTTCTTTTACATCACATATTATTGTACCAACTTTAAGTGATTATCTTAATCAAGATGCTAAAGCATTATTTCGCGTGATTTTTATTGGCAGCATCATCCCGCTAATACTTTATTTCTTGTGGCTCATTGCAGTACTTGGTGTATTACCTTTGCATGGACCAATCAGTTTTATGAGCTCTATCTTTGATCACATGAGTGTTGATCAGGCGAATGTTGGTAATATCCTACATGCACTAAAAGAGAAAATCACCACAACAACTGCGAATATCAGCATGAACGTCTTTACCGATATCTCAGTGATGACATCATACTTAGGTGTTAGCTTGGCACTTTATCACTTTAATGTTGATAGTTATCGCTTAAACCGTCTACCTGCTCAATTTAAGACGCTTATCGCAATTATTCTTACTTTTATTATTCCACTCTTGGTTAATTTGCTTGACCCTAATCTGTTTATTAGTGCCATTGGTTATGTTGGTGTGTGTATTGCTGTTTTACTCTTAATGATGCCTGCCGTTATTGCCTATAAACTCAATAAGTCAGGGCATGTTTTCCATTATAAAATCAGTCAGTTCTCGCTATTGTGGCTTATCTCATTTATTGCTGGTATTGCCATTATTGTGATTCATTTTTCTGCCTAACCGTAAGCGAGTTATTATATGAGAATTTCTCGTGTATTTTACCCTGCGGTTTCTGCGCAATCCGCAATGATCACCCTTTCTACTGAAACAAGTCATTATCTTATTCGTGTATTAAGGTATAAACAGGGTCATCAAGTTATTTTATTTAATAATACTGATGGGCTTGAATACCTTGCTAAAATCAGTCATGCAGACCCTAAAAAAACAATACTTCAGATATTATCTAAAACTGAAAAGCACAATGATTCCCCCATTCATATTCATCTTTTTCAGGCACTGTCTAAGGGAGATAAGTTAGAAACAGTCATTCAAAAAGCCACCGAACTGGGCGTTAATGAACTCACGCCGATGTTGAGTGAACGCGTTGATTATAAGCTCAATCAAGACCGCATAGCGCATAAACTAGAGCATTGGCAGAAAATTGCCATAAGTGCCAGTGAGCAATCCGCCCGTGTATTTGTGCCTACAGTTAACACGCCTCAAGCTTTAGTTGATGCATTAACTATCGATGCGGATATGAAGCTATTCCTATCTCCTCATAGCAATGAAACAATTACCCGTCGCTATCAACAACAATCAAATGCTAAACGTTTTGCTATTTATATCGGTCCTGAGGGTGGTTTTAGTGATGATGAAGAGGTACTCGCCTTAAATAAAGGCTGTCACAGCATACGACTTGGCAAAAGAATACTACGCACAGAAACTGCACCTTTGGCAATTACCGCTATATTACAGGCTTTATGGGGTGACTACTGAACCTGTTTAAGACTTGGTTTATCCCAACTACCTGTCACATCAAAACTTACTAAACCAATATTTTTAAAGACGGTATTGCCTAAAAGTTTTGTACCTAAGTAAGTCGCAAAAGCCACAACAGGACCACCAATAGCACCTGCCACTGCCGCGGTTGTTCCAGAGAAATGCGGCTGATATTTAATGCGTTGGTTGAGTTGTTTATTGGTTATATCAACATTACCCGTTACCACCAAAGCAAAGCTAGGAGTATCAATAATGACTGAAGGATTGCTTTTTGCCAAACCATTATCAAGCGTATAAGCACCAATAATACTATTAAACGCCATGCCACGATGTTCAAAATCATCATAAGGCATAAATAAACGTTTGAAATATGAGTCCAGACTTAATAAACCAATATATTTAGCAATCCCTGAATCAACCGACAACACGACACCATTGAGTAAATCAGCTGTTGCTTTTCCTGAAATAGTCGAAACGTTTGGCATAAGGTCTGGCCAGCTTAATTGTACTTGGACATTGCCAGATCCGCCTTTTAAGAAATTATCATAGCCAAAATTATGCAGCATATCACCCCAATTTAATGAAAAGACATTGGCATGTACATAACTACCATACGAGGAAAGCTTCGCTGTCGCTAATAACTTGGCATTTGGATCATAGGCAGATAATACCGGGATCGATAACACCCCTCCTCTAACCGTTGTTGCCATTAGAAAATTTGGGATCGAGTAACCACCCACTTGCAAGTTGGTCAACTTGACATTCATATCGGGCGTTTTGCGCAACACATCAGATGTTAATAAGGTGTTTAACATCGTCATAACGTCAGTTTCATTGCTTGTATTATTTTCTTTTCTAGCTTCACCCCTCGTTTGTGGTAAAGCAAAAAACAAATTATCTGCACTGACTTCAATCGGTTCACTTAATGCATCAGGTACGCTGATAACCAATGATTTTTGTGCCTCTCCACGCACAATATAGTTTGTGTAATTATGCACGCTATTGGTTTGCAAAGTGATATTTTGGTAATTGCTCCCAAAAAAGTTTAACTGATCAATACTGAGCATCACTTTTGGCCGCAGTAACTGATTAAGCTGTCGATAAACGCAGTCATTATAATTTGCAACCACAAAGCATCCTGTTTGACTAAAGTTTTTATCAATTATCGGCACATCTAAGTGCAAGACCTGCTGCCATTGCTCTTTATTTGCTACATTTAGAATATCTGTACTACTGATACTTTGCATCGCATTGACTATCAACTGGCTACTTAACGTTGATAGCTGTCCATATAAGCCTACATCAGAGACAACACCCTTATCATTAACATTCATGCTTGCGCTTAGCTTGTCCTGGTGTTTGATATCCAATTTGTTACTGAGATACCATGAGACTGTCTTATTTGCTGATCGATTTTTTTGCCATGTACTTTTTAATAACAACGGGGTATATTCAAAACTTTTTTTCGTTAGTGGTTCACCTAAATTATTCTGCCAGCCCAGTAAGTTAGAATTCACTTGCAAAATACCTTCATTGATATTGCCTCTAATGGCAAATTCAAATGGCAACACACCTTGCATCACATGATATATCCCATGATCTAATTGCTCAGCACTGAACCTAGGTGAAAATGCGACAGATGCTCCACCTTCAAGGTTAATACTCGGATTGTCAAGATCAGCAACATCTACCATCCCCTTGACATTAAAAGGTATATTCATATTCAAAAATCCTGAAAGATTTTGAATTTTGAGCGTTTGATTATTAATCAGTACCTCGGCATTAACACCATAAAATGATTTAGATAACGGTTTTTTAATATCAACAACACCAGATTTAAGCTCAACTTTACCTGCAAAACGATCCTTTTTTGTATGATCACCCAAGGCAATGCCAATATTAAGCTTGGCATTAATGTCCCCTTGATACTGCGCATATTGATTAATTTGTTGTGCCAAGGTTCTATATTTCGTTTGCGCCAAATATGCATAGGCATGCTGGCTATTGGTCGCAACATCTGCATTAATACTGAAAGTCGCAGGCACATTAGGCGCAATATTATCAATCTTTAAGTCAACATTTTTGATTGGAATACCGGCTAAAAATCCCCGATTAACCTTAGCAGTAAATACCTCATTATCAAAATGTAAATCACCCATAATCTGGTGTGCTACACCTAAACCAAAATACGGTGACAAACTACCCTCTTGAATGGTCGCATCAATCTTAAATATGCCATCATGCTTAGGATATGGAATTTTGCGTGCAATGCCATTTATTGCAAAGTTGGCATCTAATTTTTTAGCGCCATATAAACATTGCATTAACCAATCATATAACGGCTTAGGAATTCCTTTTTGCGGCAAAAAGGCTTGATATTCAGTTGTGAGGTTTTTGCCACTTAACTTACCCTTAAGATCAAGACTAAAGTTTTTAGGATCAGTCAATGGCACATCAATAGCACCTTTACTCATGAAATGAATATTCGCATTCGTTAATGCCAGATCATCAACCACAAAGCGGATTTTTGAAGGTTCTTTGATGATATCTATATTTCCTTTAACTGCAATCTCTGGCCAATCTCGACTAAATATATGATTCTCTGCCATATCAAAACTTGGCGAGTCTATGATTAGTTTCACGTGGTTTTCACGCCACCAAACGTTGCCACTTAAACCTTTAAAGTCGACATGATGATCACTATTGGCAATACCTAGATCATTAAAATGCGCTTTTAATTGCATACCTTTTAAACTAAAGTCTTGCAAATCAAAGCTGAAACGCACATTGCTTAGCACACCAGAGAGCACAATGTTTTTACGCCAATCACTTTTTTCCATCTGCACTAATGACGAGAAATCTGCTAAATCAAGTCGTGGAATATTCATCACTAAACGGTGTTGATCTAATGAAAAAAGTGCAGATCTGAAGGTATATCGCTTATGATTCATGACAAAAGACAACGGATTAGCACCTAATACAAAGCGATTTTGATAACGAAACAATTGCAGATTAAACACAACATTACTAAATATTGACTCATCTAACTGACTGGTTTTAAACTCAGCTTTTGATAGCTCACCCATAATCATGACTGAGTCTAGTCCCTTGGTTGAGCTAACCACAGAAAATGCTAATTGATGATCAGTCAAATGTGATATTTTCACTTGTTTTGTCACGCCATCAATTAAAGTTGCTAAGATATTATGCTTATCATTTAAGGTACTATCAAAATAGTATTTATGCTCTTTGTTCTCAACAACCGAGACGATATCAATTTGCCCAAGCTTGGGCAGCATATTAGCCTTCTTCTGTGGTTGTAATGTTAAGCGTAAAACGCCTTTTGCTTGCGTTCTCTGCTGATAACTTGCATTAACTACAAGCTCTGCTAATGATTGAGTATTTTTAAGGATATCAACGCGCATATTCTGCAATTCGAGATTATTTTGTTGCAATAGATACCCCAAGATACTCGACCAGCGTCCACCGATTTCATCAATCTCTGCTACTGACAAGGATTGCAACATTCGATAATTAAAGGCCTTGTCACTGGAATAAAAGACAAGCTTGGGTTCTGCCACCGTGACATCTTTGGTGACAAAGCGCCAACTCATCAGTGACTGCCATGCATTAATATGCACCGTCATTCTAGGAATATTAAGAGAAAACCCTTTATCTTTAACCTTAACATCTTTGACCTCAATCACAGGATTGATGCCATGCCAACTGGCATACTCGACTTTTAAAGAGACGCTCGAGCCCGTTACCTTTGATAATACATCTTCAATCGAGCTTTGATACGCAGGCAGAAGTCTCAAAACACCATAGCCAACAACACAAGCAACAATTAGAAAAGTAGCAAATACTGAGCTTAACCATAATATAAATATTCTTCTTTTCATAAATTGCTGCTCATTAGGTCCATAACTACATTAGCACAATATCATACATTTCTTGAGCATAGCTTAATTCTGGCTGAAGTTTAACGGGTTTACCAATAATAATTTCTAATTCGCCTAAACCAAATGATTCATCATTTTGCAAAGCATCAATCACCGCGTTTGCAGCAACGATCAAAAAGCCATTGCTTTGATAAGCATTTGCCTCACGATTAATCTCGCGAAAAATCTCATAGCAAATACTTTGCACTGATTTAATACGCCCTTTTCCTTTGCACATTGGGCAAGGCTCACACAAAAACTGTGCCAAGCTTTCCTGTGTACGTTTGCGCGTCATTTCAACCAAACCGAGCTCTGACAAAGGTGAAAATGTCGTGCGCGCATAATCAAGCTCTAACGCCTTTTCAAGCGCCTCTAGCACTAGTGTTTTATGCTCTTCGTCTGACATATCAATAAAATCGACAATAATAATACCACCGAGATTTCTTAATCTTAACTGCCTTGTTAAAACCCGTACAGCCTCTAAATTAGTTTTAAAAATTGTCTCTTCAAGATTGACCATCCCAACATAACCACCGGTATTGACATCAATCGTTGTCATGGCTTCTGTTTGATCAATAACAATGTGCCCACCAGACTTTAATGGCACTTTACGCTCAAGCGCTCGTGATAACTCTTCTTCAACACCATACATGTCAAAGATTGGCGTGTTTGAGCTATATAACTCCAATTTCTCACGCACACCAGGCACAAATTTATCACTAAAGCGGCATAACTCACTATACATATCAATATTATCAATGCGAATGCGCTCAACCTTATCATTAGCAAAGTCTCTTAACGCACGCATAACAAGACTTAAATCTTGATAAACAACGCCCGGCTTTGTCACGGTACTGGCTGAATCAACGACGTCTTGCCATAAGTTTTGCAAGAAATTAATATCTTTTCTAAGCTCCTCAGAGGATAAACTTTCGGCAACCGTGCGAATGATAAACCCGCGTGGGTAGTCCGAACCAATTGCTTCTTTCATCACTTGTTGTAATCGATCACGCTCCTCCTCAGATTCAATGCGCAAAGAGATACCAATATGGTCTAAGTCTGGCATATGTACTAAATAGCGCGATGCTAATGACAAATGCGCACTTAAGCGTGCACCCTTGCTGCCTAATGGATCTTTAAGCACTTGCACCAAGATGCTCTGCCCTTCTCTCAACCAATGACGCACATCAGCTTCTTTGCTGTTTAAATCAATGCCAGCGCTTTCATCTGAGGCAATAGGCATAACATCCGAAACATGCAAAAATCCCGAACGTTCAAGTCCTATATCAACAAATGCAGCCTGCATTCCAGGTAAAACACGTGTGATTTTCCCTTTATAAATATTACCAACAATACCGCGCTGATTCTCACGCTCGAAATGCACTTCCTGCAACACACCATTTTCAATTACGGCAACCCGCTTTTCGTGTGCTGCTATATTCATTAAAATCTCTGCTTTTATCATAACAGCCACTACCAAAATCCAAATAATTTATTCATAAAACAGTTTACTGGATTTAACTCGCTGCAGCAGTAGTTTTTACGGTGTTTTTGAGAGTTTACTACTTAACTTTGATTGCAACCATACGTAAGCGCACATAATCAGCATACCACTGACCATCTTGATATTGTGTGCCTTTTGCCAACGATTCAACCTCACTTAAATAATCTTCATGACTATCATCTGAAATCTGACTTAAGACATCATTGCGAAACATCTTCACCCAATTGCGTAATCCCTCATCCGTTTGCAGTAAGGTTGGACGATCAAAATGAACAGCAAAACTCACACGAAAACCGTTATTTTCAAGTAATGTCGCATATTCAGCAATTGATGGATAGAAATTAAAAGCACTGAACTTTGTTACGCCATATGACTTAGCTGCGGCCTCAATCGCAGTCAGCACGTTATTAACATTGCCTTTACCACCCATCTCAAAAACAAAGCGTCCATTGGGTTTTAGCACTTCGTTGATATTTTTAATCACCGCATCGGCATTGTGCATCCAGTGAAGGGCTGCATTAGAAAAAACAGCATCAAAACTTTCCTTAGCAAAAGGAAAAGCTAGTTCGGCATTGTGCTGTGTAAACTCAACATGTGGATAATCTTTATTTGCCTGATCAACCATTGACTGCGCAAAATCAACACCATAGACCTTGTGACTTCTTTTGGAAATTTCATGACTTAACTCACCATTGCCACAGCCTAAGTCTAATATGACTTCATTTTGTTGAGGCGCCAGTAACTCAACCACTTCATAACCATAGTTAGTAACAAAATTATGTTGTGTTGTATAACGCTTAACATCCCATTGTGTTGTCATTGTTTTATCCTCAATTGACCGTCTGAGGTTTCATTATTATGAATAACATAAGATTCGTCAAAAATGACAAGCAAACTTCCTTATAAGATTTAGCCCAACAACCTTCACCTTTTGATGGTTTGCTTTGCCAGCCTAATAAACTCATGGCTATCGGCAAAGTAATTTGGATAAGCTTTCTTAAGCTCCTTCAGAGGTTGCGCATTAATTAAAACAATATCTGTGTTTCGATCATCATTAAATTGTTTCTCAAGAGCTAAATAAGTTTCAACTGCCCTTTGATAACCATTTTTTGTAAAAGGCTGAATTTTAATTTCTTGATCTTGCAAAATAAGTAAATAATACTCGCCAATACTTGGTGCTTTTTTGTCTATAAATTGTGTTGTTACTCTATATTTTGATAAAGTAGCTAGTGCATTAAGTTCATTGTCAAGTTTAATTATTTGATCAACATTATCATCACCAAACAATCCCGTAGAAGGCAATTGCTCCATTTTGGCAAACTCATCTGATACTCGAGCAAAAAACTCTAACCATTTTTCATTACCTGCACTTGCTTTTAACATCTCTCGATTAAAAAGTCCTACAATTTCCACAGCAGTTGCCCAAGCATGCTGCACCTTTGTTCTTAATTGAACCTCTACCGTCAAACCTTTATATTTAGCATTTTCTTCTTTTGTTGGATTATATTTATAGCTTAAGTGCAGACTTCTATAACCTGATTTCTTTGGCGAGTCAAAGTAGTTCTTCTCAACTTTCATTACCTTTTTTACAAGTTCCTTAGCAAGCACTAATACTTGTTCTTTATTTGCTAAGACACATCGACAACCACCTATATCTTGCATTCTACTGAGTTGCATTTTCAAGTAGCGCTGCAGCTTTGCAGTAATCGAAGGCGTTCGTTTAAGTCTTTGACTCAAAATAGCACCTTTATCCAAAGCCTTAGCTTTATGTTTCAGAAGTTTATAGGCAACACTTAGTGGCTGTGCATGCATTGCCCTCCAGTTAGATAGTGCTTGTAAAGCTTCATCTGTTACATGATCTCTAAGGATTTTTCCTGCCTTATCAGCTTGGCTTTTTGAGATTGTTTGTTCATCTGTAACCATAACATCCTGACTTTACTGATAATATAAAATTCTTTCAGCCATTATGACAGTAAATAACAAATAGTCTAACGGCATAATAGATATTCAGCATTTTAATTTAGAAAATCTTTGGTACCAGAGGCCGGACTCGAACCGGCACAGTGTTGCCACCGGTGGATTTTGAATCCACTGCGTCTACCAATTTCGCCACTCTGGCACACAAACTTGTGTGAATGATAAATTGAACTTCTCGTATCGCGAGAACAGGTGCTATTCTAGCTAAAGGACATCTGATGTCAAACACTATTTAAGCTTTTATAATAATTTATGATGAATCAAGATAAGCTTAATCAAAATAGCTTGAAAGAAAGTCTGATAAATAATTTTCTGAAATTGATTTATCTACTTTTGCCTGACCAATCGCATCTAACAAAATAAGTGTAATACCTGCTGTGGTATTTTTCTTATCACGCAACATTGCTGCGATAAACTGTGTCTGACTCAATCCTTTTGGTAACACCACTGGCAATGAGAAGCATTGAAGTAGTGCGCGTATTCTTTTAACAACTGATTCATCAACAAATTCTAAAGTTTGTGATAACTCGGCAGCCATTACCATGCCAATAGCAACCGCTTCACCATGCTTCAACCCTTGATAGTTTTGACAACACTCAATGGCATGTCCAAAGGTGTGCCCAAGATTTAAAAGTGCGCGCACACCCGTTCTTTCTTCTTCATCAAGACTGACCACATACGCTTTAAGTTCGCAGCTTTTAGCAATGGCATAGATTAATGCATTTGGATCATGCGCTATTAATAACTGAGTATTTTGCTCAAGCCATGCAAAGAAATCCGCATCAATAATACAACCATATTTAATCACTTCTGCCATGCCTGCGGCAAATTCACGTTGAGGTAAAGTTTTTAAAAATTGTGTTGATGTCATCACCAATTGTGGTTGGAAAAAAGCACCAATCATATTCTTACCCAATGGGTGATTAATCGCTGTTTTACCGCCTACAGACGAATCTACTTGTGACAATAAAGTCGTTGGAATCTGAATCACATTGGTACCACGCTGATAGGTAGCCGCTGCAAAGCCTGTAATATCACCGATAACACCACCACCTAATGCGATAAGCACGCAGTTACGCGTGTAATTACGCTCAAGCAAATGTTGATAGATCACATTTAAAGAATCACTGTTTTTATGCGCTTCACCATCGGCTAAAATACAATGCGCATATTTAAAACATTCACCTTTAATGACTTCATCCAATTGTGATAAATACAAATTAGCAATTGTGACATTAGTGACAATCAGTACTTCTTTGTTTTTGATATAGGGAATAAGCTTCGTAAAGTTAATATCAGGCGAAATCATAACAGGGTAACTTGACTTACCCTTTGGGGAAACGAGAACCTCGGTGATCACACCGCCTCTTCCATTAATAGATTGGTGATTTTTTGCACCACATTGCGCACAGTCGTTTCACTTGTCTCAATGGTAATATCGGCAATCTCTCGATATAATGGTTCACGCTCTGCCATTAATTTTTTCAGTTGTGCTTCCTTATCATCGACTTGTAATAATGGACGCTTTTTATCTTTGGCTGTACGTTCTAATTGTTGCTCAATTGAGGCTTGTAAATAAACCACTTTGCCACGCGATGACAACAGCGTTCTGTTCTCAGGCAAAATAATCGCACCACCACCAGTAGCCAAAACAATACCTTGACGAGTTGCTAAATCACCGAGCACTTCTTGCTCTCTTTTTCTAAAACCGTCTTCGCCCTCAATATCAAAAATCCAATCAATATCAACGCCACAACGTTGCTCAATCTCACGATCTGAATCGACAAAGTCAAGCTTAAGCTCACTTGCTAATTGACGACCTATTGTACTCTTGCCAGCACCAACTGGCCCAATCAAGAAAACATTTTGAGTAATAATCATTTTTCTCTACATTACGTTAATATGTTTAACACATAGACCCACAACACGATCATAACTTTGCATGATCCACTTCAAAAAACCAAAACAAAATACACAAAAAAGTCATTTTAAGCAAGATCTTTTGCACTAAAGACATCTTGCTATGGCTGATAGATTTTTTATTTTTTTGCCAGTGCTCAACAGCTTTTATCATCACTTTTTGCTATGATTTCTAAAGGTTATTAGTACTGGAAAGAAATCGTGAAGCGCAAATGGCTGCCTAGCAAAGAGGAATTGAAAGAACATAAATGGTTGCGCTTTTTACACAAACACATGCACCATAATTTCTTATGGCAATTTGATAAAAGCAGTGTCAGCAAAGCCTGCGTTATTGGTGGTTTTATGTGTATGATGCCAATGCCATTTCAAATGGTGCCTGCTGCCATTTTGGCACTTTTTTTGCGTGCTAACTTGATTATTGCCGTTGCATTAGTATGGATCAGCAACCCAATCACTATGCTGCCGATGATGTATGGTGCCTATCTATTTGGCTGTTTCATTCTAGGCAAGACACCACTGTTTCATGAGGATAACTTTGCGTGGCATCAGATGATTACGCATATTCATAGTATTTTTACACCGTTAATTACCGGATGCGTGATTATCGGCTTGATCCTTGGAGTCATATTGGCAAGCATTAGTTGGTTTGGATTTGCTTTGTTTAAAGCCAAAAATAATAAACATAATTAAAGTAACCGTACCCTGAGCGTAAGTCGAAGGGTACACTTAGGTAATGGATTAGAAATAACAACAAATAAGGATATAAGACAGGAAATATACAATATGCTAAACAAAAAGTTTCTTTCATCCAATAACACTGAGCATTTTATCTATGGTGTGATGCTTATTGGACTCATTATGGTCTTTTGGAATCCGATTGGCATGATGAAAATCTCAATGGAAAACACATTAATGCTCTATGTTTGGCGTGGGATTACCGCACTTTTTTGTTGGATTGTAATTTTGATTTTATTTACCGCAAGTCGTGACGCACGAAATGGCATTTTAGCCACATTTAATGCGCTTTCCACTTGGATCAAAAGTCTGATCATATTGTTCTTTTGCATTGGCATTATCTCAGCAAGCTTGGCGTTTCATCCAGCAACTGCCTTTAAAGGCATATCAATCGATATCACACTACTACTGAGTGTGCTATTCTTAGCGCATTACTTTAGTCGATTTCCAGATCATGTTCGCTGGCTTATTGGCGCTGTGATTGTTTGCGCTATTAGCTACTTGTTTGTGCTTATACTCAATGTGTTACTGGCGCACTTTTATTTCCCACCAAAAATCGCACAATTTAACTTTCCTGAGTTTTTTTTGCGTCAATTTAACTTTGCTAATCCGCGATTTTTTGATCATTTTGCCAGTTGGTTTTTGCCCATTTTATGCTTGCCGTTATTAAGTCACAATTATAGTCGTGCATTTAAAGTATTAAGCTTCATTGCCATGGCGTCTCTGTGGCTTGTTATTATCGCACATAGCTCACGTGCTTTAATTCTCGAGTATATTATTATCACGATTGTGCTTGGTGTTTTAAATCATAAAATACTGATACGTTTTCTTGGTTGGCAAGTCTTGGCAGTTATTATTGGTGCCCTACTGTTTTATTTGGTTCAAAATATTGTTGGTGGTGAAACGGTACTCGCACGCAATATTTTTGCCAATCAAGATCGCTGGAGCTTATGGGCGAAATCATTAGCATTAGCAGCACACCACCCACTACTTGGTGTCGGTGAGTTAAACGCGCTATATTATCTAAAAGACTATCCGCATAATATTATCCTAACCATTGCCTGCCAATGGGGCGTTATTGGACTGATGTGTTTTCTACTCGTGGGTTTGCGTGCTTTTCGTCGCGCATGTGAATATATGCAAAGCTATAAACAGTCGGCTTTATATTTTGTTGCCTTTGCGAGTGTGTTGGCAGGGATGACCCATGCATTGGTCAGTAATCTCTTCAAATTACAATTAAGCCAATTTAGCTTAGTCTTTGCCATGGGGCTGTTACTCTCCTTTATGCAAAAGCTTATGAAAGATCATCAAAAAAATAAAAATAACACGCAAAAAAAATGCCATCTAGTATTGATGGCACTTTGTTTTATATTGATTATTTTATTATTTATAATACCGTTTTTATACCAAACGGCTATTTAGAACTCAGCACAAACATCTGCCACAGTTGCACTATCAACAGTCGTTGCACAAGTCCACGTTACACCATTTGAAGCTGGAACTGGGGTTAATGAAACAGTGCTTCCACTTAAAACTGTGCCTGCTTCGCTATTGAAAGTATATGTAATTACGCCAGTACCTGAAGCCAATGCTACAGATCCATACTTACCGTCTTTATCACTTCCACCTGTTGTAAAGGTTGTAGGCAACGTTCCTCCATTTGTATTAATCTGTTCAGCCACATATGTTTTATCAGATCCTAGGAAAGAATACGCTTCAGATAATCTTGCACGCTCTGTATAACTGGTATACATTGGAATCGCAATGGCGGTTAAAATCGCAATAATCGCAATCACAATTAATAATTCAATTAACGAGAAACCTTTTTGTTTTCTCATTTTTTTAATTTGCTTAATGTCCATAACTATTCTCCTCTTTAATTTTTATCTTTTTTCTTTTATGTTGGTTGGGGGGGCACAATAAACGCTTGAGCTTTTTGTATTAGAAAGCTAGCTCACAGTTGCTTTTTGTGCAAGTACGTTATCGAAAAAAATAGTGTTTTTTAGGTTTAAGTTAGCAAAAAACGAAATAAGCTAATCTAATGTGCGAGATTAGCCATAAGCCATTAACAACAACAGCCTAATTATTGCACAGACAATCGATCATAGCGTTTAAGCATACTCTCATTACCACTGACACCTCCACAGTGCAAATAGATAATAGGTTGAGGTAACTCATGATAAGACTCGAGCATCACTTGCCATGTTAATGGGTCATACAATAGATCAAACTCAATGCCTGTTTGTTCCTTAAGTTTATCATACATTGCCAAATGCTCAGGATAGCAAGTCCCGAAATGATACTTCTTTAAGGATGATAATATTGTTGGTAAACGCCATTTTCCTTGAGATAATTCATTCATCTGCTCATATAAATAATCCTTATCCCCAACACAAGGTACGGTATAAATTTGATAAGCCTGCTCGATATATTGCTGTAAATATAATGCGCTCACCCCCGTACCGGAAGCAATGACAATACTCGCTTGGCTTATGTTGCGTGATTTAAGATAATCATTAATTTCCTTGGCACATAGTCTTAATCCTTCCTCAGCACCTCTATCTGCACCACCTTGAGCTAAAAACAAGGTATCTGGATCTTCTTTATAATGACTTTTGACATGTGCCAAAGTTAATGCTTGATCAACAATATGTGTCTTCATTCCTAGTGACAATGCCGCTTTATAATTGCCAAAGGGCATACTTCTCAGTGTCTTAGGCAGTGGTTTTAACCAATAGTCGAATGACAATTCATGCAAAGCACAAAATTGCGCTACTGCCAACATGTAATTGGATTGCGCACCACCAAAGGATACGATCTTGTTGATGTGTGGGTTACGCTTGATATATTTGATAAGCCAATAAAGCTTATAAGCCTTATTACCTGAGAACAGCGGATGAATTAAATCATCGCGTTTAATAATAAATGCTAAGCCATCAACCTCGACTTCCTCGAAGATTGGCTTATTGAAATGGATAATGATCAGATCTCCATCATCTCAAAGTCTTCTTTACCGACGCCACAGTCAGGACACTCAAAGTCATCAGGAACATCTTCCCACTTGGTGCCTGGATGGATACCATCTTCTGGCCAGCCTTCTGCCTCATCGTAAATCCAACCACAAACCACACACATATATCTTTTGTATTCTAACTCTGACATTTCTTGACTCTTTTCTTGATTTTTTTCTTGGCTCTTTGGCTCACTGATTAACATTCTGACACCTTATAATAGCAGGTTCGTCCAAATTATGGCGCACATATTACTGTTTTGTCTGGTCAATGTTAAGTGATTTATCTTCTAATATTTTGCTCATCATGACATCATTTTGCTGCCATAACTCATTAATCCACGCTTGAAAGTCCTTCTTTGCTGCATCATCTTGATAATAATTTTGATACGGAATATCCTTTGGCTCAATCAGTTCAATATGAATATGCACTTCATTAATAACACCACATAAAAAGTCCCAAAAACTTGGGCGATTTTCAGGGTAAACAATCGTCACATTTAAAACCCCTTTGATCTTATCACCCAAGACATCTAAAGCAAGTGCGACACCTCCAGCTTTAGGTTGTAATAAATGCTTAAATTGCTTGCCACCTTTGACATGCTTTTGCGGGGTAAAACGCGTACCCTCAACAAAGTTAACAACCGATACATGGCGATTTTTAAAGCGCTGACAAGCACGCCTTGTCTCAAGCAAGTCTTGACCTTTTTTCTCAGGATGTTTTTTAAGATAGTGTTTTGAATAACGTTTCATTAACGGGAAATCCAATGCCCAGCAGGCAATGCCAATGATTGGCACATAGATAAGCTCTTTTTTCATAAAGAACTTAGCAAAGGGAATTTTATTTAAAAACACTTGTTGCAATACGACAATATCAAGCCAGCTTTGATGATTGCTTAAAATCAAATACGAACGACACATACTAAAATCTTGATAACCACTGACAATATATTTTGTTGGCAAAAGACATAAACTGACTTTGTTATTAATTGTCATCCATGACGTTGCCAAGAACATTAACACTTTTCCCACCGTATTTTGCCATGCCTTTTGCGGAATTAATTTCAACAATGACAATATAATCACCGGGACCCCAAAAATAATCGTATTAATGATCAACAATAGCAACAGCACAACCCCAACTGCAATATGCCATATTCTTTTCACACCTACTCTCCAGTTTTTTATTTTAGTTTTGTTTTATCTGGAGCCCCACATTTTTTCTATTTCAACACCCCGCCTCACAAGTTCGGCACCCCTCTTTCTAAGAGAGGAATATAAAATCACCATTGCCCAATTCCCCTCTTTGCAAGAGGGGTGGCAGTCGCAGACTGACGGGGTGTTTCTAAATCATAGTTTTTTAAAAAATGCGTAACTCCAATTATTTATTCTTCTTCAGTTTTATTTGTTTCTATCACTAGCTCGCCATTATCTTTAAATATAGCCGTGATTGCACCATTTTGTGCGGTATTTAATATTTTTATATTTGCAGCTTGATAATTTTGCACCACTTCACTGTGTGGGTGTTTAAAGCCATCATGCTTACCACTGCTAAAAATCACATATTTTGGACTCACCACTTCAATAAAGTCTTTAGATGACGAACTTGAGCTACCATGGTGCGGTGCAAGCAAAATCGTTGATGGCAGTAATGTACGATGGTTATTAAGTAGATGACGTTCAGCTGTTTTGTAAATATCCCCCGTTAACAAAACGGATTGATTATTAAAACTTACCTTTAACACACAAGAACCATTGTTACCTTTAAGGTGATTGACAGTCAGAAATTGAAACCTGACACCATGAACTTGCCACTGTAAACCCTCTTGACAAATTTTTGCATCTACTTTGCCTATTTTCTCATTACTAAATACTCTAGTGACTGTAAATTCATTAAGCACATGCTCCAAACCACCGCTGTGATCTTTATCTTTGTGGCTGATGATAAGTGTGTCAATATGATTGATACCTTGATGTTTAAGGTAAGGAATAAGGGTGTGTTTAGCGATAATAAATTTCTTACCATTGCCACCTGCGGTGTCATAGACAACAACGGTTTCTGGCGTTTGAATCACAATTGCCATCCCTTGTCCAACATCAAGCACGGTCATTTTAAAAACCACATCTGAAGACAAGCGTTCTTTTTGAAAAACTGGCAGAAAGAGTGCAATACTTAATACACGTAAATACCATGGCAAAGGAAAAAGTAGCAAAGTTAAGCCAATAACTGCGCCAATAACTGCTAACATTGAGATGCTATGCCAATAAAAGAACAACATCTCAACAGGTAGAAGGTTAAGCCATAGCACCAAAAACTTAATCAAATAAGCGCTAATAAACCAGAGATTTATACCGAATAATGATAACACTAGGTTAATAAACAAACTCGGCACCACTAAAAAGCTCACCCACGGAATTGCAACTAGATTAGCAATAACGCCAACCATACTAAAACCCTGAAACCAGAAAATAGTCAGTGGAATTAATAGAATCATTAATAATAATTGAATCAAAAGATAACGCTTAAATTTAGTGAGTGATAATAAGCTGCGATTAATGACAATCAAAAAGAAAACTGCCATAAACGACAGCCAAAATCCAGGTTCAAATAACGATAAAGGCTGCCATAGCGCGATAATAACGCCTGCCATAAGTAATAAATAAAAGCTATTGATCTTGCGATTAATAAAAAGCCCAATAGAAAAAACAAGCACCATGATAAAAGCGCGCTCCGTAGGAATCGCAAAACCGGCTAAAAGACTATAACCAAAGGCACTGATAGCAGCAGCAATCAACCCTGCCTTTTGCGCTGGCAACCACTGACATAAACGCACTGAGCATGACCATAAAGCTCGTAACAAACAAAAAGCAAATAATGCAATCATACCAATATGAAGTCCTGATATTGCAATCAAGTGAGATGTACCTGTTTGCTGAAAAAGGCGCTTATCATCAAGCGTAAGTTCATTTTTATTGCCAATTAATAAGGCACTGGCTAGTGCCCGTAACTGTATGTTTTTAATGGCTTTTTGCAGTATGCGTTCAATCCGATAACGCAAGCGCTCAACAAAATAGCGATAATCTATCCCGCGAAATTGTGCTTTTTCAGTTGTATTGACATAACCCACCGCCTTAACTTGCTGACGTTTAAGCCAATTGGCATAGTTAAAAACCCCTGGATTACTAAAGCCTTTTGCCATTTGCAACTTAGCATGCAAGCGCCAACGCGAACCTGGCGTTAACTGCCATGGCCGTAAATTTTTATTTGGATAAACACTCAAGCGAATCAAACCGTCCTTTGTCGCAAATAGAAACTTGCTAACCGCCTTATCACGATCAACCAAACTAGCAACAACACCTTCGATCACAATTTTTTTATTTAACTGATTCTCAGGATACTTCTGCGTATATCCATAAAGCACCCAAAACCCATGCATTGCGATAAGCAATAACAACAGAATGATTAAAGAAAGCCCCAAGTCTCTACGCATAAAAAAGTTCAAATAACAAACAATGTTCTTAGCATAGTGAAGATATAGCGCTTTTACGAAAAAAGCGTGTTAAATTTTGCTGAATTTTGATTGCAACAATACTATCAATATGTAAAATAACTCCATTATTTAGGTATCATTAATAACTATTTCAGCGAAAAGGATGCGCTCAAATGAAACTTATTAACTAAAAAGCATGAAAACATGCCTATCTTTAAAATTAAGATAAGCAACGTAAATAAACGAAGTAAAAAAAGTGAAAGAAAGTAAAAGGAGGATTCTAATGATCAATATACTTATATTTGGCAGTGGTAGAGTAGGTTTACTTACAGGTGCAATGCTTGCATCAAGTGGTGACTATCATGTGCATATTGCTGATATTCAAGCTGATAGAAAGCCTTTAACCCTTGGTAAGCACGCTCACAATCTAACGCACTGCGTATTAGACATTATGAAGGAAGACAATGTTAAAGCATATATCAAAGAGCACAACATCACGGCACTAGCCGCAGCTTTGCCTTACTTTTTAACCAAAAAAGTAGCTGAAATGGCGAAAGCTTGTGATACTAACTATTTTGATCTAACTGAAGATGTTGAAACAACAAAATATGTTGAGATACTTTCACAAAATAGTGACAAAGTTTTTGCCCCGCAATGCGGATTGGCTCCTGGCTTTATAAGTGTTGTTACGAATGATCTTGTTAAGCTTTTTGATGAAGCTGAAACGGTCAAGATGCGTGTAGGTGCGTTACCTGTTAATATCAGTCATCCACTGCAATATGCACTGACTTGGTCAACCGAAGGCTTGATAAATGAATATGTCAAGCCATGTGAAGCGATTGAAGATTTCAAAAATGTCACGATCGATCCACTTGATGATCTTGAGACAATTAAAATTGATGGGCTAACGTATGAAGCATTTAATACCTCAGGCGGTATTGGCTCACTCAAAGACACCTATAAGGGCAAGGTACGTAATATCAACTACAAAAGTGTGCGTTACCCAGGACACTGTGAGAAATTACGCTTTCTAATTAACGATCTTAAGCTTAAAGACAAGCAAGCGCTTTTATGTGAGATATTCAACAATGCCATTCCACGCGTTGAAGACGATGTTGTCTTGGTCTATGTCTCTGTTGAAGGTACAATTAATGGCGTTTATAGTGAACGTCATTTTGCTAAGAAATACCACTCACAAGAAGCCTTTGGACAACAGTGGAGCGCACTGCAATTAACAACAGCCTGCGGTCTATGTGTCACTATTGACCTTGCATTAAAACAAGCGCATTTTAAAGCAGGTTTTGCTAAGCAAGAAGATATTACCTTAGCACAAATGATGGATAATCGCTTTGGGCATTACTATCGCTATAATTTTTTGGATAACTGCGCTGACAACCCAAAGCCTGAGCTTGGTACTAATCCAAGTAAAAGAGAATATATCTAAAGTAATGAGCCAAGAATAAATTGAATGTTAATTACCTCTCACCCTTACAGAGCGATCGCACAAGGAAAGAGGTACTAGCTAATGCAACTTATTTATACACTATTACTAAATGACCTAAATTAAATCAACGGAGAACATAATACAATGACTTGCATGACAAGCTACACAGAACAACTAAGCCAATACGCTGCCAAGCACAACACTGGTGAATATATTGAAAGCTTTAACCCTGCCAATAATAAACTATTGGCTAAGGTGCCAAGCTTAGGTGTTTCACACCTGCAGCAAACAATTAGTGAAGCGCAAGATGCTTTCATTAAGTGGCGCAAGATCCCAGCGCCACAACGCGCAGAACTAGTACGTTTAATTGGTGAAGAGCTAAGAAAGCATAAAGACCAATTAGGCAGTCTTGTATCCCTTGAAATGGGTAAATCCAAGCAAGAAGGTGACGGTGAAGTTCAAGAGATGATTGATATGGCGGATTTTGCCGTTGGTCAAGCACGCATGCTGTATGGCAAATCAATGCATTCAGAGCGCCCAGATCATCGCATGTTTGAACAATGGCACCCGCTTGGTGTTGTCGGTGTGATCTCAGCGTATAACTTCCCTGTTGCTGTTTGGTCATGGAATGCCTTTATTGCCGCAATTTGTGGTAATACAGTTGTTTGGAATCCATCGCCAAAAACACCACTTTGTGCCTTAGCAATTCAAGAAATTTGTGATCGCGTGACCAAAGCACATAACTTCCCAAATGTTTTTACTTCTGTGGTTTCAAAGAGTGTTGATGTTTCTAAAGCACTGGTTGCTGATGAGCGCATAGCACTAATGTCTTTCACAGGTTCAACTGCCGTGGGACGCGAGGTTGGTGCAAGTGTTGCCAAGCGCTTTGGTAAATCACTGCTTGAATTAGGTGGTAACAATGCCGCAATCATTGATGAGTCTGCTGATTTAAAATTAGCAATTCCTGCCGTTGTCTTTGGTGCAGTTGGTACAGCGGGTCAACGCTGTACTTCACTCCGTCGTTTACTTGTGCACAAGAGCATCTATCAAGATGTTATTAAACGCCTACAAAATGCTTACAAGCAAATCACTGTTGGTGATCCACTAGATACTAACAACCTTATGGGCCCTTTGATTGATCAAAATCTTGTTGGGATTTATCAAAAAGCAGTTGCTCGCGCTAAAGAGTTAGGTGGTAATATCCTTTTTGGTGGCAATGTGATTAATAAGCCAGGCAACTATGTCGAGCCAACAGTTATCGAAGCTCAACCTGACTGGGATATTGTTAACCAAGAAAACTTCTGCCCTATTTTATTTGTGATGCCATTTGATGATATTGAGCACGCAATTAAAATTAATAATCAAGTGGATCATGGCTTATCATCTGCCATTTTCACACAACGTATTGACCATTCTGAGCAATTTTTATCATATGCCGGCAGTGATTGTGGTATTGCCAATGTCAATATTGGCACATCGGGCGCTGAAATTGGTGGCGCTTTTGGTGGCGAGAAACACACCGGTGGCGGGCGTGAAGCTGGATCTGACGCATGGAAAGCCTACATGCGTCGTCAAACCGTTACCATGAATTGGAGCAAGGACTTACCCCTTGCACAAGGAATCAAATTTTCACTTACAGAGTAGGAGAATAACCATGTCACAGATCGCAATTTTAGAAGACTTATGGCAGCAATATATTGAAGCCAATCCTCATGTGCAGAAAATTTATGATCTTTTTTGTGATCATAATGCACAAGTCATCAATGACCATATTGCACTACGCACGATTAATGACCCGCGCATTAATCTTGAAGTATTAGCCAAACCTTTTATTGCTGAAGGCTATTTTGAAAATGGTGATTATCATTTTGAAGCTAAAAAACTTTACGCTAAGCACTATGAGCAAAAAGATCCAACACAGCCTAAAGTGTTTATCAGCCAATTGTTGCTTGAACAATTAAGTCCATTTGCACAACAAACCATTAAAGAATGCATTGATCAAATCCCACAAGACTTGCTTGATAATCCTCAAAATCTATTGCTATCAGGAAACTCTTGGGGCAAACCAAGTCATGAGATTTACCAAAAATTATTAACTGAGTCTGAATATGCGGCATGGTTCTATGTCTTTGGGTTTAGAGCAAATCACTTTACCGTTTTCATCAATGCATTAGATCAATTTAGCGAAGTCCATGAAGTCAATACTTTCCTTAAAAATCA
This sequence comes from Cysteiniphilum marinum, assembly GCF_014857925.1. Classification (GTDB taxonomy): domain Bacteria; phylum Pseudomonadota; class Gammaproteobacteria; order Francisellales; family Francisellaceae; genus Caedibacter; species Caedibacter marinus. The sequence continues at coordinate 218,062 of NZ_JACYVZ010000002.1, forward strand.
CGGTTTTGATTTAAATAGCTCAGGTGGTGAAGTCAAAGGAACACCACGCGATTTGCTTGAGCAATCAAGTACTAAATCAGGCATGATTAAGGTTGAGTTTACTGAAGGCGAAAAGGAAATTCCATGCTGCTATTATGAATTTGCTAAACGCTACCCAGATCACACAGGTAAACTTTATCAAGGATTTGTGGCAGCTTCTGCTGATAAAATCTTTGAAAGCACTAATGTCAACGCATAATCGAGGTTATGATGAATAACGAATCATTATGGCAGCTGCGTGAAAGCGAAGTTCCTCAGGCACTTGGTAATAATACCAAGCTATGTGTTAAAAAGGCACAAGGTGCGACCTTAACAGATGTTGAGGGTAAGATTTATATCGACTTTGCCGCAGGTATTGGTGCTATGAACGTTGGGCACAATCATCCGAAAATCGTTGAAGCGATCACCAAGCAAGCACATGAATTTATCCAGCCATGCTTTCATGTGATGATTCATGCGCCTTACGTAAAGCTTGCACAAGCCTTAAATACCTCAACGCCTAGTGACTTTGCAAAGCAAACGATGCTTTGCAATAGTGGTGCTGAAGCAGTTGAAAATGCGATTAAAATCGCGCGCTTCTCCACAAAACGCCAAGCCGTGCTTTGCTTTGATGGCGCTTTTCATGGTCGCACGTTTATGAGCATGTCTTTAACTGCTAAAGTCAAACCTTATAAACAAGGATTTGGTGAGCTTTTTAATAACATCTATCGTCTGCCCTACCCTGATACACATTGTAATCTTAGTCACTTTAAATCATTGATCAATGATTTAATCGTGAATCAAGTTGCGTTAGAGGATATTGCTGCAATCATTATCGAACCTGAGCTTGGCGAGGGTGGATTTATTCCGGCAAGTATTGAAGCTATGCAATATTTGCGTCACCTTTGCGATGAGCATGGTATTGTAATGATTGCTGATGAAATCCAAAGTGGCTTTTGCCGCACGGGTAAGCTTTTTGCGATGGAACATTATCATTGCGCACCCGATATTTTAGTGATGGGTAAATCACTGGCTTCAGGCTTACCATTAAGTGCACTAACCATTAAAAAATCTCTGCTTAAAGATATGCCCACGGCATCCTTGGGTGGTACTAATTCAGGTAACCCTATTGCTTGTGCCGCAGCGCTTGCTTCTCTTGAAATATTTAAAGAAGAAAATCTTGCTGATCAAGCTATGCATCTTGGCCAAGTATTACGCGACTTTTTCAATAAGCATAAAAAAACCTGTGAGTTTATTGGTGATATCAGAGGGCTTGGCGCGATGATTGGTATTGAGTTTATTGATCATAACAATCAACCCAACCCAATGATGCTCAAGCGCTTTATTGATCAGTCATTACATCATGGATTGATTTTATTAAGCTCAGGCAGTCACAAGCATGTTTTACGGCTATTGTGTCCTTTGAACATTAGTAAGCATGAACTAACAGAAGCACTTAACATTATGAGCAAAGTGTTCAATGAACTACGTTTAGTGACGCAAGTTTAAACAGCAATGATCAACAATAAGACAGCGTCTAATCTTAAAGCCAAAAAAGCGAAATATTTTTTAATTTATCCTTAGTTTGACATTGACAGGGATTCTGCAAAGCACTATCATGCATCTCGTTTTCACGGATAGGTGCGACATGGGTGCGATAAACTAATTAAGCGCTATCATGCACCTCGTTGAAAACTCAATACGCACCCGTAGCTCAGCTGGATAGAGTACCTGGCTACGAACCAGGCGGTCGGAGGTTCGAATCCTTCCGGGTGCGCCATATTCAAGCGGGAATAGCTCAGTGGTAGAGCACAACCTTGCCAAGGTTGGGGTCGCGAGTTCGAACCTCGTTTCCCGCTCCAATCGAGTACAAAAAATAATTTTATCTCCTAAATATTTGCTTTTTAAAAATTATCAACTAGCTTTCTAATTAAGCAAAACTTATACGCCCCGCATTCAGCATCTATGAGTGGAGATAATTATGGATAATAAAGCGAAGAATAAACTAACTCGATCAATCAAACTATTGCCAATGGCAGTTGCAGCATTAGTTATAACTGGTTGTAGCATCACACCAAAAGCAATTGATCATGAAACACAATTGAATAATACCTATAAAGGTTTACATGATGCGCTCAATGCACAGCAGCCGATCAATCATAAGATCACATTATCTGAAGCCATTGCGCGCACATTGAAATATAACCTTGATCACAAAGTGCAACAAGCACAATTAATGCTTGAATCAGGCAATTTAAAAGCAGCCTATATGGAAATGCTGCCAGCGCTTAATGCCAGTGTTGATTATAGCTTTAGAAATAATGACCTAATCCAAAACTTAGTTAATTCAGATGGACAGGTGGTTTCAGGCGAGCAAAGTTTCACTCCACGTGAGGTGATTAATCAATCATATGGTCTGCAATGGAGCTTGTTAGACCTTGGTTTAAGCTACACTAGAGCGCAGCAACAAGCCAATCGTGTTATGATTGCCGAAGAAGAGCGTCGTAAAATCACTCAACAACTTATTCAAGAAGTTGTATCAGCATACTGGAAAGCATGGACAGCACAAACGATGATCTCTGAAGTAAACCGCTTTAAAGAAAAGGCTGAGTTAGCACTCAAACGCTCTAAAGAAGCCGCAAGTAGCAAAGCAAATACGCCACAGATTGAGCTTGATTATCAACAAGTACTTATTAAAGCCATTCGTAAAATCAATCAATTAAATGCGCAAATTGCCGATGCAAAAGCAACCTTAGCACGGTTAATGAATGCCTCTTTGGATAGTAAATTTGAGCTAACCAATCCAGGCACGGATCTCGCACAATTACCAGACATTAATCCACAGTTTGCAAAAATGGATACCTTGGCATTGATTTATCGCCCTGAACTACGTCAAGCATCATATCAAGCAGAGATTGCCCGAAAAGGCATTCAAGCAGCGATTATTAATATGTTGCCTGGCATTGATTTTAACTTTGGTTATAACGCCACCAATAATGAATTTATGAAAAACCAATATTGGTTAGGTGGCAATATTGGTGCTTCTTTGAATTTGATTCAAACGGTATTAACAGGCCCTTACGCCATTAACCTTGCCAATGAAACGCATAGTTTTGAGCAGCTAAAACAAATCGCAACAACAATTACCGTATTAACACAAGTGCGTGTTGCCTATACCAACTATTTATTATGGCAGGAAGATGCGCACTATGCAGTACAAGAAGCCAAAGTATCCATGTCATTATTTGAACATGCTGAAAAGCTTGAAAAAGCCAATCAAGGTAATGAACAAATCACTATTCGCCGCGGTATTGAAGCGATTTCTGCACAGTTTGATAAGGATGTCACCTTAGCGCGCGCGCATGAGGCACTGTCTAAACTCTATCAATCGATCGGTTTAGATATTATGCCAGCTGAGGCACGCAATATGCCATTAGCTGAGCTTGAGAAGAAAGTATCAACCGTACTCAAAGCACAAAGCCAAGGTGAATTTAATCGTGAGATTAATAAAGCATATGATGATATTAAGCCAACTTTAGATAAGATCAAGGCACAAATGCTCGCCGAAGAAAAAGAAAAAACAGTCAACAACAAGGCGAGTAAAACCACTACTTCACCTGCATCAAGCACATCACCAAACACAGCAAAAGAAAATACAAAATAAGCTTTCGCTATAAGCGCTTGAAATAGCTAAAGCTCATTGCTATCTTTCTAGCATTGTCATAAGAAATGGAAATATCTCTAATGCAACTAACCCACTTTAAAAAAATACTCTTAAGTAGCTTTATCGCTACATTTGCCTTTACTAGCACACCATCACTTTCATTTGCTAATACGCTAGGCGCCCCCCCTGTTATTATTATCAAACCTCATCCGGTTCAACTAAATGCTGCTAGTTGGTTATTGATGGATTTTGAAACTGGCGACATCATCACTGATCACAATATGCATGAAAGGCGCGCACCAGCAAGCCTGACCAAAATCATGACGGCTTATATTATTGCTGGAGAGCTTAAACAAGGCACACTTAAACTTGATCAACAGATTAAGATCAGTGAAAAAGCATCTAAAACACCTGGCTCTAAGATGTTTATTAATCAGGGCTCACGTGTTAGTGTTGATGATTTATTAAAGGGGATGATTATACAATCTGGTAATGATGCAACCGTTGCATTAACTGAGTTTATCGCAGGTTCTGACACTAACTTTGTGCGACTTATGAATAAAACGGCCAAAGCACTTGGCATGAAAGATACGCATTTTGCTACGGTTGATGGACTACCAGGCGATGATCAGTATACCACCGCCTACGATATGGCGATTTTAGCACGTAATTTTATTGAGCATTACCCTCAGGTTTATAAACTTTATTCTGAAAAAACGTTTATGTTTAATGGCATTGTTCAACACAATCGCAACAAACTACTACGTACATTCAAAGGAACTGATGGGATCAAAACAGGTTATACCAAAAAAGCAGGTTATAATTTGGTTGCCTCTGCTGTGCAAAACAATCAACGCTATATTAGTGTGATCCTTGGCTCACCTAGCGCCCATGTGCGCGAGCAGGAATCTGAAAAGCTCTTAAATTTCGGTTTTAGTAAATTCGTTGATCAACTACTTTATAGTAAAGATCATGTTATCTCACTTGATAACACCGCTATTACCGATGCAGCTAAAGATGCTACGTTAACAGTAATTGGCAAAGATGACATCACCAAAACGATCCCAAAATCTTTTGTTAACCATTTAAGCCAAAAAGTTGTGCTATTACCAGGACTTAAGGCGCCTATTGATAAAGGACAAAAAGTTGGCACACTCATCATTAGTGCAGGTGATTATGAGGTTATTGAGGTTCCTGTTTATGCTAATAATGCGATTGAGCGTGCGGGATTCTTTAGTCGCTGGTTTGGTTAATCTCGCTTTTTTGTCACAATATTCTATACTCTAGTTACCTAAATTTGGATCAAGGATGAAAGAATGCCATTTTATTACAATGCTGCAGATTCTAAAAATAGCGCGCGTGATTTTATTGCAGTAACGATTTATACCAACAAATATATCATTAAAGGTGAAATATCTGTGCGTGTAGGTGTACGCTTAACCGATCACATCAATAGTGAAACCAGTGGCAAATTTATTGCACTACGCAATGCAAAAATCTATCAAGATATAAATAACGAGCCTGCTAGTGAGTGTAAATTTATGAATATTAATCTAGAAAACATCCTCTTCTTGCACCCTGATGATGAATAACTTTGTAACAATGGTATACAAAACCTAGTCAAGAAACTCTGTAAAATAGTTTGTGTGCGGTATATAATGCTCGAGCATTGAAATAAGGAGCTCACGCGTGACAGAGAAGCAAAAAGGTCAAAAAAAAATCGTAAATGCTGCCAAGAAACTATTTGTAAAGAAGGGCTTTGATGGTACATCTCTACGCGATATTGCAGACAAAGCACAAGTCCCTGTCTCACTAATTTATCACTACTTTGAGAACAAGGTTCATTTATGGCAAGAGGTTAAAATGAGCCTCTTGATCGATAGTGGTTGGATGGGTGATCACCATCTTGATAAAGATCGTAATTTTGCTGAATTTCTAGAATACTTCATCAATATGCGCTTGCAATTATTATATGCCAACCCTGATATTGTAAGACTCTTTGACTGGCAACGACTTGAAAGTGGCAAAAACCAACTCTTTGGCTTGGGTAATGCACCCAAAAATGGCAACTGGAAAACACTTTTAGACTACTTGCAGATTTATCGCGAAAAAGGTCAAGTTACCGATGCACTTAGCGATGAAGCGGTGACGAGCATGGTATTTGGCTTGATTTTAGGGCCTTTTGTACGCACCGGACAAGCTTACTTTAAAAACAAGGATGAATACGCCATATATAAAGAGGTGATCACAACAACACTTATTCAAACACTTGCTGCAAAGCACATTGAGTAATTTGTAAAACACTCTAACATAACAGTAATTTAATTAAGTAAAAAAGAAGGGGAAATATATTTATGAGCAAAGAGAGAAAGCTCAGCATTGAAGTTATTGGCGGTATTATCTTATTCACCGCAGCAGTTGCCGCCATTGTTGTTAATAACTCATGGCTTAGCCCGTATTATCATATGTTAGAAACGGTTTATGCCGGCGTATCTATTGGTAACTTTGCTTTACAGAAGAATCTCGTTCATTGGATTAATGATGGATTTATGGCGCTTTATTTCTTATTGGTTGGCTTGGAAATAAAACGTGAATTCGTTGGCGGCACACTGTCTAGCAAATCCAATATTATTATTCCTGCCATTGTTGCTTTGTTTGGTTTATTAGTGCCTGCACTTATCTACTTTCTAATCAATCAGCATAATCCAAACTATATCGATGGTTGGGCAATCCCAACAGCTACTGACATTGCCTTCACTTTAGGCATATTGGCTCTCCTTGGTTCGCGTATTCCGACATCGCTTAAAATACTTGTAACTACAATTGCCATCTTTGATGATATTGCTGCTATTGCGATTATCGCTGCATTTTATACCAGCAACTTATCTCTTATCTCATTGTTTGCCGCTTTAATCTGTATTGTCGTACTTATTTGCATGAATCGCTTAGGCGTAAGAAAACTTGCTCCATTTATGATTGTTGGTGTCATTATGTGGTTATGTGTTTTACAATCAGGTGTCCACGCCACCCTTGCCGGTGTTGCTTTGGCACTCACCATTCCACATACTGAAAAAAACTCTCCCCTATTGAAACTAGAGCATGGTTTAAATCCTTGGATTATCTTTATGGTTTTACCACTATTTGCCTTTGCCAACGCAGGCATTAGCTTTAGCGGCATGAGTTTATCACACCTGTTTCATCCGGTATCACTTGGGATCATCTTGGGATTATTCTTAGGAAAACAAATCGGAATATTTATCAGTCTTTATCTCTTTAGTAAAACGAAATACTTCACCATTGGACGCCAACTATCAGTGCCTCAGCTTTACGGTATTAGCTTAGTTTGTGGTATTGGTTTTACTATGAGTTTATTTATCGGCACACTTGCCTTTAGCACACCTGATCTTATGAACATGGTCAAAGTTGGTGTTTTAGTAGGTTCATTAATCTCTGGACTTGTCGGCTATCTTGTACTTAGAAAGTGTTGCAAACCCACATAAGATAATAGCTAGAATGTTACCGTCAGTAACTTTCAAGAATTACTTTAAGCGCTTTATTAGTGGCACACCTAATGTTATTGCTCGATAAATAAAAAATAACAAATATGCAAGCCATAATCCAACATTGCCAAATGCCCATAATACAGCGACACTTAACAAATATAAAACCATGGATGCAATCATTGCATTACGCATAATCGTTGTTTTAAGCAGACCAACAAACACACCATCTAACCAAAAACTAAATACCGCGATTAATGGGAATATAATTGAGAAAATAACATAGTGCTCAGCTGTCTGGCGGACACTTGCAATAGAGGTTAACAAATCAAATACCCACGGGTAAACACAGGCATAAATCAAAACAAACAGTAAACTAAAAGCAATAGAGTAACTCAGCGTATATAACAAAGTACGTTTTAATGTGCTTTTATCATTTTGCCCAACATTTTCACCAACAAGCGTTTCTGTTGCATTGGCTAAAGCATCCAAAAAAAGTGCTAACAACATCGCAAATTCAATCAGCAAAGTATTTGCAGCAAGCACCTCTTGACCCATATGTGCTGAGAACACAAAGAATGAGTTAATACAGACCTGCAAACACAAAGAGCGTATGAAAATATCACCATTGACTGACATAAATGCTTGATAAGCTCGCCAATTAAATTGATTGCGATGTATTAACTTCTTCAATGAAACCTTGTTATCTTTGGCGATTCTAATGCTAAAAAACAATGCAAATATACAACTTAAGGCTTGTGACCACACCACAGAATAGGCAATGCCCTTAATATCTAAATGCAGTAACTTAACAAAAATAAGACTCAACAAAATACCTGAGATGCTTGTAATAAGTGCCATCAAGAAAGCAAGCTTTGCCCGTTGTAGCGCAATAAAAAAGCCAAGTAAGACATAATTAATAAAGACAAACAACAAAGCATAAATGGTGATATTAAAGTATTCACTAAATAGCTTGGTTACGGCTTGATTCATCGACAATATTGCTAATGCCAAATCATAAATAATACCTTGAAACACAATCAATATAAACGCCAATATCATCGCGACAATAAGCGCCTTTACTAACCAGTCAAAGATCTTATTAAAATCTCTCTTACCGTATTGCTGCGCAATAACACCCGTTGTACTCATTCGCAAGAAGTAAAACAATGCACTGATAAAAGTGATGACTGAAACACCTAAAGCACTGGCTGCCAGATAACTACTAGCATGCAGATTACCCATCAATGCCGAATTAACAATACCACATAATGGCAGACTAATATTGGCAAGGATTAAAGGAAGCGACAGCTGAATGATTTTCTTATGCACAATCAGCCACGTTGATTAAAGTGTATTTTCTAATAGAGGTTGTGATTTAACAACACGGTCAATCTGTTGAAGTTGCATTAATAATGACTTCATTTTTTGAATTGGTAACGCATTTGGTCCATCACTTAAAGCCTTAGCTGGATCTGGATGTGTTTCCATAAATATGCCTGAAATCCCCGCTGCGACTGCCGCACGAGCCAATACTGGTACAAACTCACGCTGCCCGCCTGAGACATTACCCTGTCCACCTGGCAACTGTACCGAATGTGTTGCATCATAGACCACAGGACAACCTGTTTCACGCATAACCGCTAATGAGCGCATATCTGAAACCAGATTGTTATAACCAAAGCTTGCACCTCTTTCACATGCCATCACTTGCTTATTGCCTGTTGATTTGGCTTTCTCCATCACCTGCTTCATATCCCAAGGTGCTAAGAATTGCCCTTTTTTAATATTAACGGGCAAGCCTTGCTCGCAAACTCTTACAATAAAGTTTGTCTGACGACATAAAAAAGCAGGTGTTTGCAATACATCGACAACACTTGCAACCTCTGACAATGGTGTATCTTCATGTACATCTGTTAATATCGGAACCTTAATTTCCTTTTTAACTTTCGCTAAAATCTCAAGTCCTTTATCAATACCAGGACCTCTGAAGCTATTAATCGATGAGCGATTGGCTTTATCAAAAGAAGATTTATAAATAAACGAAATACCTAACTCATCGGTTAATTCTTTGAGATAACCTGCTGTATCCATTGCTAGCGCCTCTGATTCAATAACACAAGGTCCCGCAATTAAAAAAAATGGCTTATCCATCCCTACTTCAAAGTCTAATAATTTCATCATATGATCCAATTTGGCTAAAACTTGAAGTAGTTTAATGTGCACGAACCTAAATAGGAAGGGCTTTCTTAAATGAAGGCTTGACTTAATACTCAAAAATTCAGACACTCATGGGCAGTTTAAATCATACTGTACACAATTATGCTATTTATTTTAATGCTTATCATTGGCTACTTATTTGGTTCAATTAATAGTGCCATTATCACCTGTAAACTCATGGGTTTACCTTCACCGCGCAGTATTGGTTCAGGCAATCCAGGAGCGACTAATGTCTTGCGTCTAGGAGGCAAAAAGGCTGCAGCAATCACGCTTTTAGGTGACGCTCTGAAAGGCTTAATTCCTGTACTCATTGCTCATGCTTTATACTTAAGCGCAACGGAGACTGGTTATATCGCACTTCTTGCCGTTATTGGTCATATATTTCCTGTGTTCTTTGGCTTTAAAGGTGGCAAAGGCGTTGCCACTTTAATTGGTGTCATTCTTGGGTTTTATTGGTTGATTGGTATTATCTTTCTTGCCACATGGCTCATATGCGCTTTAATTACCAAATACTCTTCACTCTCTGCATTAATTGCGACGATTGTCTCTGCTATTTGTGTGATTTTCATCTTTAATTTTAATACCGCACTACCATTTATCATTATTGCTGTTATTGTCATCTTAAGACATCACGAGAATATTAAGCGTTTAATCAATGGCAGCGAAAGCAAAATAGGTCAAAAGAAAAATGCCTGAATTACCTGAAGTCGAGACGGTTAAAAACGGTCTTAGCTTATATTGCTTAAAACGCAAAATCATCAGCGCTCATACTTATATTGATAAACTACGCTATCCCCTAGATCCTAAGCTTAGTGATAAAGTAACCAACCAATGCATTCATGATATATCAAGACGTGGTAAGCATTTGATTATCACCTTAGATGATTATGCATTGATTATTCATCTTGGCATGTCTGGCGTATTGCAAATCATTGATAACAATGCCTATCAGCATAAAAAACATGACCATATTGTCTTACAGCTCGATGATGGTCAGACGATCTTTTACCATGATCCACGTCGCTTTGGTTATTGGGATATTACCGACAGTGATCCTTTGGCACATAAATGCTTTTTAAACTACGGTCCTGAGCCTTTAACACAACACTTCAATAGTCGCTATTTGCAACGCGCACTTAACGCACGCACACAAGCGATAAAAAGTGTGATTATGGATAACAAAATCGTGGTTGGTGTTGGCAATATCTATGCTTGTGAAAGTTTGTTTAAAGCAGGCATTTCACCATTGAAACCTGCCAGCACCTTAACAAAAAATGAAATCAGCAAGCTTATCGACGCCATTAAATCCACCTTATTGCAAGCGATTAAAGCCGGTGGCACCACCTTGAAAGACTATAAGAATGCCACGGGCAAACCCGGCTATTTTGCCCAATCTTTAGCAGTTTATGGACAAAAAGACAAAGCATGCCAGATCTGTTCAACTATTATTTCATCAATTGTCATCAATCAACGCAACACCTTCTATTGCCCACAATGTCAACCATAAGGGAAAAGAATAATGATCAAAGCAACGAACTACCTAGAAGCATTAAAAGCCATTGCAAAAAAAGATTTCCCTTGTTATATCATTACTGGCAAAGAACCTTATCAAAAAAACAAACTCATTGAACAAATCAATGCCAAATATAAAGCACAAAATTTTGAGATTCTGCGCACACAAATCATCAATCAGCAATATGATTTTTTACAAAGCAATTTCAATAGCTTTAGTCTGTTTGCCGAAGAGCGTTTATTGCAACTCACGATTACTAAAGCACCTGATAAGAATGCGCAAAAACTGCTCGTTGAATGCCTTAACAACATCTCACAAAGTGATCGTTTTTTATTGATTTTTGATGATCTGACAAGTGCACAACAAAAAACAAAATGGTTTCAATCGATTGTACAAAAAGCACTATATGTTCAAGTATGGCCAGTTAGCATTCAAGAATCGATTAAACTCATTAAGCTTGAGCTTGGCTCTCTAAATAAACCGATTACATTAACCGAAGATGCCTTGATGCTCTTAGCACAAAAAACCGAAGGCAATCTCTTTGCTGCTAATCAAATGATTAGCTTACTACAACATCAACCGCAAACGCATTTTGATGATAAGGCACTTACTGAGTATTTATCCAATGCGATGAATTACGATGTATTTGATCTGGCACAAAGCCTTATCGAACAAAATATGAATCGCTCACTGGTGATATTGCAGCATCTGTTCAAAGAGCGTGTTGAGAATGCCATTATTCTTTGGGCAATTCTCAAAGAGCTACGCATTTGCTATAACCTAAGCACGCAAACGCCACAACAGCAACAACAGACCTTTATGCGCAATAATATCTGGAAAACACGCCAAGCGCCTTATGCACGGCTATCTAAGAAATTTAGCAAACAACATTATGCCAAGCTTTTTAATCAATGCTTTGCCATTGACTTACTCGTTAAAGGAATCGAGCAAGGTGATGCAGAACAAGCATTGACTGAATTAGTATGTCAATTATACTAAAATATCGCAGCAGCTGTAGACGTTTAGCCACAATCTAACAGTTGCCTATGCCTCAATCTCAGAGATTGCCTTTTTGACATTTGCAATGGATGTGCCGCCTATTGCTGTTTTGCTATTCACTGCTGAGTCAATGCTTAATACTTGATAGACATCGTTATCAATCATCACTGAAAAACGTTGAAATTCAGAAAGTGTTAAGTCGATTAATGATTTATTTTCACTTAAGGCATAGGCGGTAATTTCTCCAACGATATGATGTGCTTTTCTAAAGGCAATACCTTTTTTAGCCAAATAATCAGCCAGTTCCGTTGCCACACAAAAACTGCCATCATAGTTTTTATCTCTATTTACCACTAAGCTTTCAACCGTTATCGTTGTTACTTGCAACAAGTCAACTACGGTATCAACGGCTGCAAAAAGTGCTTCTTTATCCTCTTGCAAATCTTTGTTATACCCCGATGGTAAGGCTTTAACAGTTGCTAATAATGCAACTAAATAGCCATTTAAGCGTCCCGCTTTGCCACGAACCAACTCCATCGCATCTGGGTTTTTCTTCTGTGGCATGAGTGATGAACCCGTTGTGACTAAATCACTCATTTCAACCAAGCCAAACTCCGTCGTTGAATAGATAATCATATCCTCAGCAAAGCGACTCAAATGCGCCCCAATAAGGCTAATCGCAGCTAATAGTTCAATAATGTAATCGCGATCACTGACTGCATCCAAGCTATTTTGGGCAATCTCATCAAACCCCAACGCATCTGCCATTTTCTGGCGATCTAATGCCCACGCATTGCCCGCAATCGCCCCCATGCCTAGTGGTGAGATATTAACACGCTTCTTAATATCGACAAGTCTCGCATAATCGCGTTTCAACATCTCATAAAAGGATAAGAAATAATGCCCCCATGTAATCGGTTGCGCCTGTTGCAAATGAGTATAGCCCATGACAAATACATCAACATTTGCTTTAGCTTGCGCGACAAAAGCCGCTTGTAAAGATTTGATCAGATCACATAAATGCTCAATATGCTCAAGCACCCATAACCTTGTCGCGCAAGAGACTTGTTCATTGCGGGATCTTCCCGTATTAGCTTTATAGGCAAGATCACCTATTTTACCCACTAGTGATTGCTCTACAAAGGTATGAATATCTTCAACATCATCATTGATTGCCTGCTGAATAAGATACGGATTATTATCAACCTCATATTCGATCTCTGCTAAGGCTTGATGCAACGCCTTCAATTCGTTATCTGATAAAACATTGATATCGCACAGTGCTTCAGTAAATGCTTTTGTCGCTTTGATATCATAGGGGAAAAGCCGATAATCAAAACTCAATGATTCATTAAAGCGTACAAACAAAGGGTTGTTGTCCTCACTAAAACGCCCACCCCAGAGTTTTTGTTTTCTTTGCACTTCTAAGTCATTACCTTGTTGCATTAATTTATCTGTTATTTCTGCCATGGCTTATCCTTTAATTCATTAAAAAATGTGATAAAAAATAGAACGCCCTCGTTGATTTGCTCTACATAAATAAATTCATCGGCACTGTGGGAGCGCTTTGAGTCTCCTGGTGAGAACTTAACACTTGGGCAATTAACAATCGCTTGATCTGACGTCGTTGGTGAGCCATAGCTATTAATACCCTTTGCTAATAATGCTTGCATTAACGGATGCTCAAGTGGCGTTTTACTGGCTTTAATGCGTAGTGATCTAGGTGTGATTTCTGATGACATATATTGACGCATAATGTGCAGTACATCCTCATTACCATAGGCATCAGTCGATCTAACATCAACAACAAAATGACATTTTTCAGGGACGACATTGTGCTTTACTCCTGCTTCAATCATCGTCACACTCATTTTCACATCACCCAATGTCTCTGAAGTTTGTGCAAACTGATAACTGTTAAGCCAATTGATATCATCAACAGCTTTTAATATCGCATTATCTCCCTCATCGCGTGCAGCATGTCCTGTCTTGCCATGGGCGACACAATCGCAAACCATTAAGCCCTTTTCGCTAATCGCAAGCTCCATGCTCGTTGGCTCACCAACGATTGCAAAATCAATAGCATCAAAAAAGGTTAGCGCCAACTCGGCACCATTTTTGCCTGAAACCTCTTCTTCTGCAGCCGCACATAATAATAGATTAAAAGGAAGATCTGCCCTTTCATAAAAATAACTAAAAGTAGCTATCATACTCACCAAAGCGCCACCGGCATCATTGGCTCCCAAGCCATATAATTTACCATCAATAATTTCAGCACTATAAGGATCACGCGTGTAGCTCTTGCTCGGTGGCACGGTATCGTGATGGGAAATCAATAAAACGGATGGTTTATTATCATCAAAATATTTATTCTTAGCACACACATTATTGCCAACTAAGGTGCTAGTAATACCACGTTCAAACAGCCATTGTTGAATAAATGCCGCAGTTTGTACCTCGTCTTTTGAAATCGATGGGATTTCAATCAAACACTTGAGCAATGCCAAGGCCTCTGCTTGTTTATGTGCTATATCTTCAATCAATACATCAGAATGCATACTTATACTATTTGTCATTAATTAATACCCTTAAATTAGAATAACTGTATTGTCGTGACTTTTGCTTTCTCACCTTGCAAGGTACGCGCAATATTATCCGCATTACTAATCACCACTTGATTAACGTTAGAGGCTAGCGCATCAAAGCAATTCTCAAGCTTAACCAACATGCCTTGTTGGACCTTGCCTTTTGATATTAAATGTTGGTAGGCATGTAAATCTAAGGTTTCAATCAATGAATCGGGATTGGCAATCTCCTCATAAACCCCTGACAAATCCATACAATAATATAGATTGACCTGATATTGATGCGCCAAGGCTTTTGCGATTTCATATGCCACTGTGTCGGCATTGGTATTTAAAAGCTGCCCACTACCATCATGGGTGATTGGTGCAATGACAGGTAAAAAACCATTATTGATCAAATCAATTAATACATTACGATTAACTGCTTTAACATCACCAACAAAACCAAAGTCATGCATTTGAGTTCCGCGTTTGTTGCTTAATAGCAAATTAGCATCAACACCACTTAAGCCCAATGCATTAACATCATAAGCTTGCAACTTAGCCACCATCTGTTTATTGATGATTCCGGCTAACACCATTGTGACAAGATCTAATGATGCTTGATCAGTCACGCGCCGGCCATTAATAAAGGTAGATTCAACACCTAGACGCTTCGCTAATTGACTGACCTGATCGCCACCGCCATGCACGATAACACATGGATCACTTTGCTGCGAAAGAGCGTGCAATAGCGTATTGAGCTTATTTTCATCATCAATCACACGCCCACCTAATTTGATGATATTAAGCGTTTTATTCAACTTCATTGGCATAGACCTTTTCATTTAATAATGGTGCCTTTGACGTTTGTAATTTCAATGTTTTGACAAGTTCGGATAACACATATTGCACGGCATAGAGACGATTCTCAGCTTGTTCGATAACAATTGAGCATTCAGAATCAAGCACATCATCAGCAATCACTAAGTTACGTCTGACGGGTAAGCAATGCATAACCTTGGCATTAGGGGCATTTTTTAGCTTTTCTTGAGTAATCATCCATTTGTCATCGG
This sequence comes from Cysteiniphilum marinum, assembly GCF_014857925.1. Lineage (GTDB taxonomy): Bacteria > Pseudomonadota > Gammaproteobacteria > Francisellales > Francisellaceae > Caedibacter > Caedibacter marinus. The sequence goes on from NZ_JACYVZ010000002.1 coordinate 233,616, forward strand.
TATTGATCACCTTGCCGTATTCTTTAGTGCTTGACCAATTTTTAACATAGATAAAATCAGCATCTTTAAACGCCTCATCTTGATCATATACCACTTGAGCATCACCGATAAATTCTGAATCCAGTTCATAACCTTCAGGATGTGTCACTACAAAGTCATAATCCATCAGTTGCATACCCTCAGCAAACGAATTTGCTACCGCATGTGGCAAGGGATTAACATGTGGCGCCCAGCTTAGCACGACTTTTGTTTTTTTTAGTTTTTTTGATTTTTTATACTCTTCAATCGTTAATATATCGGCCAGACTCTGCAAAGGATGACGCAAGGCTGATTCTAAATTCACTATTGGGCAATCCGTATATTTTTTAAATGCGCTAAAGATTTGCTCTTGATAATCTTGCTCTTTGTCATTGAGCTTGGCAAATGAGCGAATTGCGACAATGTCACAATAGCTTGCAATGACTTGAGCGGCCTCTTTGATATGCTCAGGTTTATCGGCATTCATCACCACACCTTCGTTAAATTCCAGTGCCCAACCATTATTCACATCAATTGGCAACACGTTTAAACCAATATTTTGTGCCGCCTTTATCGTTGAGATTTTAGTGCGTAAACTTGGATTTAAAAAAATAATGCCTAAAGTTTTATGTGCACCTAATTTATCATTCGCATGTGGATTCTGCTTAATCTCAATACATGATTGAATCGCTTCTTGGATATTATCAATATCCTTAATACTTAAATACTGCTGCATGTTTTTTCACTCCTAGAAACTGTGTTTCTTTTATCTTATAAACTTTCTGTTGCTGAGCATTAGTCAAAGCCATTATATTTACGTTGGCTAAGCGTTAGTCGAAGCCTTTATAAATGTTACCCCTCACCCGCGCAGCCCAAGCTGCACGAGCAATCCCGCAAGGGGAGAGGTGATAACTGGTGAACATTATCATCATGCTAATCTTCGACTTCGTTCAAGGTGCGGTTAACATTTTTAGATGAGCACTCAGCTTCAATCACTTCTTTTAATGCCAAAATAAATGCATCAATATGTGATTGCTGAATAGTTAGTGCAGGCAGTAAACGCATCACTTGCCCCGCTTGAGCAACACCTGTAAATATATGCTTTTGCTTTAAAAGTGCATTGCGAACTGCTTTACAATCTAAGCTAAATTCAATACCTAGCATAAGCCCACGACCACGCACGGTTATTACTTCAGGGATTTGTAGTAATTGCTCTTTTAAATATGCCCCTTGTTGCTTGGCATTATCAACAAGTGCTTCATCGTCAATAACTTCAAGCACAGCTAACATCGCAGCACAGGCAAGATAACTACCACCAAAGGTTGTGCCTAACATGTTTTTCAATACTGGAATATCATCTTTGATCAACACACCACCAACAGGAAAGCCATTACCCGCCCCCTTGGCAAAGGTAATTAAATCCGGTTCAATACCCGATTGCCGGAAACTAAAAAACGCTCCTGTGCGTCCAAAGCCAGATTGAATCTCATCAACAATCAACTTTGCATCATACTCTTGACACAAACCACTTGCCATCTGTAGAAAATGTATATCCGGCTCATAGATACCGGCAATGCCTTGAACTCCTTCGACAATTACCGAAGCCACATCATTATCCATCGCTTCTTTCAACGCATCTATATCATTTAATGGCACACTAATAACTTGAAAACCATTTGAAAAAGGTGATTGAATGGCAGGATTATCAGTAACCGCCAAGGCAAGATTTGTGCGCCCATGAAAGCTATTATTAATGCTAATGATCTTGTTGCGCTTGGTGACAACACCAGCAAGTTTAAGCGCATTTTCTACCGCTTCTGCTCCTGAATTGACTAAAAACAACTGGTAATTATGACAACCACTTAATTGTGCCAGTTTATCTGCCAGATGTTGCTGCATCGGCATCTCAACACTATTGGAATAAAAGCCGATATGTTGCAACTGTTGCGTGATTCTTTCAATATAATGCGGGTGACTATGCCCAATTGAGATCACCGCATGCCCACCATATAGATCCAGATATTGTTGAGCATTTTCATCCCAAACATATAAATCTTGAGCTTTATTTAATGCAATGGGATAACGATCGTATACTTCATATAAATTCATAAAACCACCTTAAAAAACACTGGCTTTGAGGGACAAACCTAACTCACAAGGCAAGTCAAACATCAGATTCATATTTTGTAGAGCTTGCCCTGAAGCCCCTTTAATCAAATTATCAATGACACTGACAACATGCAGATACTCACCATGTTTTTTCACGGATAATAAACAAGCATTGGTATTAACAACCATTTTTAAATCTGGCTCATGATCAAGTACTTTGACAAATGTACTTTGCTCGTAAAATGATTGCAAAATTTGTTGTGCCTTTATTTCAGTGAGATCTGACTTAAAATAAATCGAGGCAAAAATACCACGACTAAAATTCCCTCGCATTGGCACAAATAATATTTGATTGTTTGAAGATAATTTCAATGCCTGTTTAATTTCAATCAGATGCTGATGTGAAAAGGCTTTATAGACAGACATATTATTAGTACGCCAGCTAAAGTGGGAAGTCCTACTGGGCATCACACCGGCACCTGTTGAGCCAGTAATGGCATTGATATGAACATCTCCATTAACATAATTGCCAAAAGGCATTAGCGCCAGAATAATAGCCGTGGCAAAGCAACCAGGATTGGCAATATTAGATGCAACTGCAATCTCACTTTGCTTAATATCCGCCAAACCATAGAGAAACGCTGGATTTGCCTGAGTATCTCGATGATCCTGACTTAAATCAATTATCTTGGTATCTGCTTTGAATTGAAGCTGTTTAAGTGCCTCCTTAGCTTGCCCATGCCCTACACATAAAAACACGACATCAACATTATAATTTATCTCTCTATCGAATACGCGTTTATTATCAATCAAATAGAAATCATGATGTGTTTTGGCGATTAACTCACCGGCTTTTGAGGTACTATGTATAAACTGAATATCCACTTGCGGGTGATATGTCAGTAGTCGTAATAGCTCACCAGCGGTATAACCCGCACCGCCTAAAATTCCAACCTTTATTTTGTTATTATGCTCAACCATAGAACCTCACCCTGTCACCGCTGTTTTGATTGAGCTTAATTGCGTTGTTTTGACTGATTTATCTTTACTCTGCAATTGATAATAAGCGGCCAGTTGTGTGCTCATCACTTTAGTAAATCCTTTGACGTCATCACCAGTGAAACTTGCATTCTCCTCACCATATTTAGCATGTTGCGCCTGCATTAAATCATGCTCAGATTGTATACCCAACAGTACGAAATGAAGTGGATAAAGCTTCACAAACACATCCCCTGTGACCTTTGCTTGAGTCGATAATAACAAAGCCTCAATATCACGCGCTGCCGGATCAAGAAATTGTCCTTCATGTACCATCTCAGCATAGGTATCACTTAGACTCGTTTTAATTTTAAGCTGTGCTTTAGTCAGTACATGTTTTTCCAATAAGTGATGTGCCTTGATCAGGATCAAAGGTGCAGGCGCTTCAAAGCCAACACGCCCCTTGATATTGATAATGGTGTCACCAACATGAATGTCACGACCAATACCATATTGGCTAGCAATATCATTAAGCTTTTGAATTACTTGAATTGAATTTGATAACTCGTCATTTAAAGCAATTGGCTCACCATTAATAAAGGTAATCTTTAACGTTTCTTCTCTATCTTGCGCTTTAACCATCTTAGTTGTCCAAGCCTCATCTTTTAAGTATAAATCTGAACTCAAGGTCTCAACACCGCCAACAGAGGTACCCCATAAACCTTTATTGATCGAATAGTTTTTGCTACTTTCGCTGCAACTTACACCTGAATTAATTAAATATTCTTGCGTTGCCGCACGTGATAATTTCAAATCACGAATGGGTGTGATGATTTGAGCTTGTGGAGATAATATATGAAACATCAGATCAAAGCGCACTTGATCATTGCCTGCTCCCGTGCAGCCATGTGCAATCTTAGTGATACCCATAGCATTTGCTACCTTAGCAATCGTCATTGCTTGAAAAGCACGCTCAGCACTGACTGATAAAGGATAACAGTTATTTTTAAGTGCATTAGCAAAGATCAGAAACTTAACACACTCCTGATAAAAGTCTTTTGTGACGTCAATGCTTTGATGCGTTTTTGCACCCAACTGATAAGCTCTGCGTTCAATCTGTGCTAACTCAATCTGAGTAAAACCACCCGTATTAACCGTCACAGTATGCACTTCTAGATCTTGCTCCTGCTGTAAATACTTAACACAAAAACTTGTATCCAAACCTCCACTAAATGCGACAATAACTTTCATTGATTGCTCCCTTTTATTATCTTTATTATCTTGATTCTTTTGTAATACACCTTGCTCTTGCTGTTCACTTTGCTCTTTTTGCTTTTGTTTTCTTTGCGGATCGTACAGCATCCCTGTGCATAAACAATTTTGATATTCTTTAGCTTGTAAAATAGCGAAGTTCACACAACTCATACATCCTTGCCAAAATGTCTTATCCGTTGTTAAGCCAGTAAAAGCAGCCGGCTCATAACCCAATTCATAATTGATACGCATCACCTGCGGATTGGTCGTTAACCCAAAGATCTTAGCATTAGGATAATATTCACGCGCTAACATAAACGCTTTTGATTTCAAGGCTTTGGATAAACCTAAGTTTCGATATTCTGGAAAAACAATTAAACCTGAATTAGACACATAAGACTTATCTTGCCATGACTCGATATAACAAAAGCCTATAATTTGATTAAGCAGACGATCAATCGCAATCACTGCGTGTTTTGAACGTATTTTCTCTTGCAAATAGTTCACACTGCGCTTGGCAATGCCGGTCTTTCTTTGCTTAGCACTTTCTTCAATCTGTGCGGCAATTACATGGGCAAAATGGCAATGCGTACTATTGGCAATAACGATGTCGACATGGCTTAGCTTCATCTAGGTAATTTCTATTAATCCAAACGAAGCTCAACGATAGCAAAGCCTTGATGATAGATAAAATTCATTTTTTATATGTTTTGATGAATTTAATTCATCAAAACATGGTTTTCCATTAGTGAATTAATTAAAAGCTTCCATTGCTTTAGCGATTTTTGCAGCAATCACTTGATGTGTTTCTGCTGTTGGATGTACTGTGTCTTCAAATAAATGTTTTTTGTTATCAGCTTGTGGTATACACAATAGTGCAGAATTAGTGAGCGCTGCCAATGGATCCGTCTTTGTAACAGGTGCTTGCTTACATGCAGGTGTTGTTGTGTCATCAAATTGATAATTTTTGCCCAACGCAGACATCTCATAATTTGCAACCATATCATTCATTAAATTAAAGACATCCACTGGTACAATTTTAATACTTGAATCCTGCTTTTGTAATGCGCCTAACATATTACTCAATGCCGTATTGTAAGCAACAGATAGCTTCTCTAAAGCTGTCTGCTGATTATTCTCAATTGCCATTGGTGTTAGCCCTATGTTTGGCAATAGTAATACCACAAACTTCTTAGCACCATGTTCTGCAAGGTATTTGACATCATAGGCAATATCACCTGCTGCTTGCGTCATGACTTGTGCAGCCTCTGCTGCTGTTGGATGTTTTTCCACCTCTAGGAATAAGTTATTGGCACCACCCCATAAAATATAGACTTTGTCTGGATCTGCATGCTTTAATGGCTGCTGTGACAAGTAGCTATCTATTTGATTATAGTTTTCAAGTTGATCATAAACAGGCTGCAAGCTTTCATTTGGGCTTTGCGCTTTAGGGCAACTATAAGCAGGTTGACCATTCACTTGTGGAATAGGGCCAATCGGTGAAGGCATATATAAAGGAACATTTCCAGGTGGAAGTAATTGAGGATTAAGCTGTCCTAATACTGTAAACATCGCTTGTGGCAAAATAAGCCCAATCCCTGCACACGTTGTTGTTGCGCCACCTTGGGCATAATTATTACCTGCTAAGCCTTTACTTTCTGTATCAATTGATAAATGGAATCCTCCTAATGATTGATTAATTATCTTATGCCACGCAGGGTATGCCACCTTTATTGGCTGCATATAGTGACTGTTATTAGGTAACGCCGTTGCACTTGATGCCCCAACCAACTTAGCCAAATCAGTAACCCAAACATTACCACCTGGCGTGGTATAGGTTGTTGATTTATCAGTTGATGTTCCTGGGACTTTTGGCCATGCAGGCAAACTGTGTAAAAACACATGCAACCCTTTGACCAAAGCAGCTAGCTGATCTTGCACACCTGCATCTGACAAACTATCGCCAAATACAACAAAGTCTTGCCCTTTAACGCCTGTGATATTAATGGTTTGTGTTGTGCCGCCAACATTGATGGTTAAAGTATCTTTTTGATTATATTGCGCATCTGAAGTTGGTGCATAGCTCAAACTAAATTGACAACTTTGACCATTACTAATAGCTTGCGCACATGATCCAAGATTAACAGTAAACCCAGCATTTGGATTAGATTGTGTGACACTCACCTGATATGCATTTGACTGACCGACTGCACCTATGCTTTGATCGCCAACACTTACAGTGAACTCTTTTTGATTATTTTGATTAATATCCGCATGGATCACATTATCCGTCGGTGAGCTAACATTAACAGCAACACCAGCGCTGTCACCACCACCTCCGCCACCACAGGCAGATAATAGCATTGCTGCGGTCAATAGACTGATTTTTTTCCACGCTTTCTTAGATTGCGAAAACTTTATGTTCATCATCTTTTTACCTTTTTATTAATATTAGAATTTATATCTCAATGCCAAACCAAAGATATCGGCAAACCCGCGATAATCAGCAGATACTTTATTTTGCTCAATATTTGGAACATGTGTATTTGAACCAGTATACTCCGTGACATTAATACTTTGATTAAGCATGAAAATATGCTCATAAACCGCATCAATTGAGAAGTGATCATTGACATGATACGTGCCACCAAGTGTTACCCAAATGCGATTAGTATCCGGCATTCTTGCATCTCTTGTTTGTGACACGGTTGGTGTTTGATCATATGCTACACCCGTTCTTACCGACCAATGTGGGGTAATCTTATAATCCGTACCTAATGAGAATAACCAGCTATTTTTCCAGCCTAACTGTATCGTTGATGAGGTTGAATAGCCTCCCGGTGTGTCAATGGTAAGCTTATCCAAAGTACTCCACATCGTATACTGCACAGTGCCTCTGACTTGCCATTTTGACGTAATATCTTGAGTAATACCAAAGTTAATCACACCAGGGGTTCTAAATGAAGTCGAGGCATCAGAAATATAGCTATTATAAGGTGCCCCTGGTGTTATTGGCGTACTACCTGTTGGCAGTAACCATTGGTTGCCTGTACCTTCAATATTCATCTTAACTGGCGTGCGATAACTCAAACCAAAATAGGTCGCTTTCACTGGGTGAAACATCACACCAAAAATTCCACCAACGCCCCAGCCATTGCCACTAATATTCGTCGCTTGATTTGTAGGCGTTGCCAGTTCGCCATCATAGTTTGAAAACTCAGCGCTGGCATATTGGATTTGTAATCCTGCGGCAATCGAGATCTCTGGAATAATATTAAAGGCAATCTCAGGTGTTAGATTAACGACTTCAATTGATGTTTTCTGTGCGGCATAGCGCACAACTGAATTATCATCATAATTTGTCGTCATGCCCCACGGTGCGGTTAACGCCACACCTGCTGCTAGTCGATCATTTATACGCCATGCACCATATAAGTTAGGTACTAACGCGCCCTCAACCACACTATTTTGTGATGATGCACCTGATACAGGATCATCTGCAAAAGGAATCGTACTGTAATGTACACCATGACTGGCTTGTGCATTGGTCATTTTCACACTAGGTAAGATATAGCTGCCACCGATGTAAACGCTATTATCCTTAACAAATCCCAAGTTGGCTGGGTTATTAAAAATACTACTGACATCATCTGGACTTGCAGCACTTCCTGCCATTGCCATCCCTTGCAAGTAAACACTATTCTCATTGACCTGAAAGCCTGCTGCTTCAGCCTGACAAGTCATGGCAAAAGCCACTGCCAAAAATGACAGCTTGTGTAATTTTCTCATATTTTCCCCTCTTTCAACAAAATGCTCTCACATATGTATTTAATCTACATATCAAACAAGGGGATTGTACTGAATCTTGCTGTTCAGTCAAATCGATACAGGCATAATCAGGATAAAAAGAGCTCAGAAATACAACATATCCGTTTTTCTGGGTAATTTATCTACTGTTTAGATCAAGTCAAAACCATTATATGCTGCACTTGCACATCAATGTTTTATTGATTTCTACTGGGCTTTTTGATGCCTGATAACACACTCACCAATATGGGGCCTGCAATATTCTGCCATACAGCGTAAAGTGTCCCCGCAATAGCTGCTAATTTACCAAAAAACAAAATCGCAATCACAATCCCTAAGCCAACATCAAGAATACTAAACTCAAATAATAGGGCAAGCGCGCTTTTGTGATCTAGGCTAAATATTTTCCCTAAGACATAGCCAACAATAGATGCTAATGCATGTAGTAAAACAATAGCAACACATAGTTTCAAAGACACATACCATAGCACTTCTTTGTTTAGTGCAACCACAACCATCACAACAATAACAATCGTTATAATTGCAAGTGATGAAAGCTTATTTAAGATGTGTGGCTTTAATGCGATAAAACGCTGAAAAATAATGCCTGCCACTATTGGCAGTACCACAATCATCAAAGTGGTTGTTACAATACCAACCCAAGGAATTGTTACTGTTTTATGCAAAAATAAATACAATATTAATGGCATAATAATAGGTGCCAATAGCGTTGTAACCAATGTAAGACTGACAGTTAGTGCTAGATTTGCTTTGGATAATAATGACATCACATTAGACGCCGTTCCTCCAGGGCACGCGCCGACAATCACAAGACCAATTAATGCATAATTATCTAACTGAAGTAGTCGCCCAATAGTATAAGCGATCAGTGCGGTAACAAAAGATTTCAACACAATTATCAGTATGAAGCGTCCCTTGATATCAGCAATCTGTTGCATATCTTTAAGAGACACATTAATACCCACCAAAAACATAATAATCCCTAGGAACAAAGGGATGAATACTTTTAAAGGAGTGAAAATACTCGGCAAGCATAGTGCCAGTAATGCCCCGCATATCACAAAAATAGAAAACGACTTAATCATGGCGTAATTGTTTAACTTCATGTTTTTACCCTACTAAATGGCAACCCAAAACAAGGTGATAGTCTCTCAATAAAAAAAGCGTATCACAAGTTGCTATTTGTAATTGTCTGAAGGATAATCAAAGGAGACAAAAATTAAACTTTGAAAGTGGTAGCTACGACTGGACTTGAACCAGTGACCCCAGCATTATGAATGCTGTGCTCTAACCAACTGAGCTACGTAGCCACGACAGGGAGGAATATTAGCAAGATTGGTTTTGTTGTCAATGATTTTTTTTATTTTTATCCCCGCACCTGCAAAAATAGCTGATAGATACTGTTTTTTGCTGGGATTGTGTCTATAATGTCCGCCTTATTGCTACAGCAAGATTGACTAAAGCGCGATTTCATCACTGCGCTTATCTCTTAATATCAGTTGTCGCAATAATGTATAAACAAAATACGAATAAACATAAAGTAGGAACATTTTAGATGTCTGATGGTAGAAATAAACTTAATGATTTTTCATTATTAAAATCATTGGTCGATGGCAAAAGCATAAAAGACAAAACAGATCGTTTACGTAAAGCACACGCGGCAAAACTCAATGAAACGGGTGATGCCAAAGCGACACGTTCAACGCCTAGACCAAGCACTGCTACCAAGCAAGCTCCTCAGACAAGACAAGAGCGTGTCAACCAGCCACGCACACCATTTCGCATGCCACAATATGGTCAAAAGCAACATGAAGAGCTTGTGGTTGATATGCCTGATGCTCAGGAAGATGAGCTGATCATTGAAATTGATCTACAAAAAGAGCTCTATAAAGAAGAGCAGCGCTTGTTTAAATGGCTTTGTGCACGCTTTCCAAAGTGCTTCAATCCACGCGATAAGCGCCCATTGAAAATCGGCATAAGCGATGATATTGAAATCATTTATTATAACGAGCATTTTGCACCGATTGACCAATATGTTCTAAAAAAAGTGATTAAACGCTATGTTGGCGACACCCGTTATCAACGTTCAGTGCTTGAGCATAAGCAGCGCTTCAATCTTTATGGCAAGCCAGTTGAAAGCTTTAGTGATGATCATATTGCTTATGCTAAACAGCGTTTAGATGAAATTGCTGAGAAAGCTTACTTACGTTCTCAAGGCATTGATATTAAAACATATTATCAACAAAAACGTGAACAAGAGCAGCAAGAAATTCAAGAAGAACAAGAAAAGCAAGCTTCAGAGCAAACTGAAAACTCCAATCAGGCAACTGATAGTGAAGCGCAAACTAATGATACAAAAACAAACTCATAAGTTTTATCTTTCTCTTTAATACTCAAGCGGCAAGCGTTCTACTCTATACCGCTCACAAACCACTTCACAATATTTCATATCACACCATTAAAGACTCACCACATACTCCATCACAAACCATTAAGCACCGTAAAATGGTTTAGTGGGTATATCTTTTTGCAAGCTTTGCTTGTACTCAATTGAACACTTGATCAATACATGATAAATTGTACATATGTTCTATTTATTATGGCTGTATCTTATGACTAATGGTAATATTTCATCGGGCAAGTCCAGTATTTTGCTATTGAGCATTGTTAGCGTATTGCTTGGCTGTAGCTATTTTATGGCATCAGACATGTATGTCCCAAGCCTACCTAACATGAGTCATGCGCTATCTACAAGTTCAAATATGGCACGCATGACAATTGCGGTATTTTTGATTGCTTTAGCCTTATCTCAACTTTTTTATGGCCCCGCCTCTGATAAGTTTGGTCGCAAAAGAATTATTTTTATTGGTGCTAGTATTTATTTAATTGGCAGTTTAATCTGTATGCTCTCTTGGAATATTTATGTATTGATCATTGGCCGAGTTATTCAAGGGGCAGGAACAGGTGCTTTGTTATCATTATCTCGCGTGATTGTTCAAGACTCGGTAGATAAGGATAAATTTATTCATATTGTCGGTTGGTTAAGTCTCTTTTTCATGCTTGCTCCAGCAGGTGCACCAGTACTTGGAGGGGTAATTGAAACTTACTTTAATTGGCGTATCAGTTTTCTTGTCATGTTCATACTTGTTGTTATAACCACTTTAATTGTTGCTACACGCATGCAAGAAACTCACCCACCACACAAGAGAAACACTAATGCCTTAGTCCCTAAACAATTATTCACAAATTATCTTGAAATATTAAAACATGCGCCTTTTGTAATATATACCTTTTGTATGGTTGCAGGGTTTTCTGGCATTGTTGGTTTTTACACTGTTGGGCCCTTTATCCTCATTAACAAGTATGGCATGACTCCACAGAACTTTGGATTCCTATCCATTGCGATCATTGGTTGTGCCTTTATTGCTCGCTTATATATGTCAATCATCTCACTTAAGAAATTCGGTGCAATAAAAACACTTTTTCAAGGCTTATGTTTAATGGTGCTAGCAAGCACTATTTTACTTGTAAGTTCAATTTTAGGATTTGCAGATGAAAAAACACTGATTATTTGCGTTATGCTTTATGCTATGGGTAGCAGTATCGTAGGACCAACTGTTGTTGGTGTTGCACTTTCCTTCTTTAGCCATAAAGCAGGTGCTGCTAATGCTGTTTATGGGTTCTTGCAGATGTTTGGGTTGTTTCTAGTAAGCTCAGTTGCCGCAATCATTCCTGCCGAAATTTTTGCTTATGCGCTGATTATTTTTGTCATGTCCTTTGCTGCTTTAATGTTTTTGAGCATTCTCACCTTTAAACAACACACCTCATCACTTCATAAGACAATCTGTGCTTAATGCATAATTCTTAATACATAGACTTGACAATCAAAAGGGCTTGGTCGGATACTAGTGCGATATAAAAAAACACATATACCATTACGTGATGTTGCCTATTCTTGACAAGTTTTCCACTGAACACGCCCACTGCAAAACGTTTACAAATGAGCTACTAACTTCAGGCTTTAAAGGTGATATACAGTATGATTATGCCACCCGCGTCAGTAGCTCAATTGATAATAGTATTTATCAAATTGTGCCCGAACTCGTCCTTTTTCCTAAAGAGCATGCTGATATTCTCAAGATTTTCACCTTGGCAAATAGCAACGCCTTTCAAGAACTTAAGTTTAGCGCGCGTGGTGCTGGCACTGGCACCAATGGCCAATCGCTAACTTCTGGCATTATTATTGATACCAGTCGCTATATGAATAATATTTTAGAGATTAATCTAAAAGAAAATTATGTTTTAGTGGAACCCGGCGTCGTCCTCGATCAGCTTAATGAAATGCTGGCGCCACACAAAGTGTTTTTCGCACCTAATTTATCACCAAGTAATCGCGCTACCATTGGTGGCATGGCAAGTACCGATGCTTGCGGTAAAGGCTCGCGCATCTATGGGCGCACCAGTGAACACTTATTAGAATTAGAATGCGTATTAAGTGATGGTGAGGGCGTGTCATTTGAAACAATAGATGCCAATAATCTTGATACACTTATTGATGAGCATTCTAGACGTAACTCTCTATTGACTCAAATCTATCAATCAGTTGCAACTGAAGTGATTAACCAATATGACAAGATCACTGCCCAATTTCCAAAACTTGACAGATTCATGACGGGATATAATCTTGCTAAGTGTTATGATCCACAAGCACATAGTGTCAATCTTAATTATCTGATTTCAGGCGCTGAAGGCACGTTGGCATTTATTACTAAGCTTAAGTTAAAACTCACTGCTATCCCAAGCCACAAGGTCCTATTTGCCATTAGCTATAGTAATTTTGACTTGGCATTACGCGATGCTAAAAACCTATTGAGCCTAAACCCTGCAGCGATTGAAACCATTGATGATAACATTTTGAAACTTGCCAAAGAAGATGAGATTTACCCGCAAATTCGTCCTATGCTTGAAGTGCATACCAATCATGATATTGCTGCTATTAATCTGATTGAGTTTATTGCCCATAGCGATGAAGAACTAAGTGCTAAAACTCAACAAGCGAAAGAACATCTGAACACGCAAGAACGCAGCTTCTATCTTGCGACTGATAAAGATGAAATGGCTGTATTATGGGAGCTTCGCAAAAAAGGAGTGGGCTTATTAGGTGCCATGAAAGGTGCGAAAAAGCCAATTCCATTTATGGAGGATACCGCTGTTCCACCGGAAAACCTTGCTGATTATATTGTTGAACTAAGAGCACTTTTGGATAGTTATAATCTACGCTATGGGATGTTTGGACATGTTGATGTTGGCTGCTTGCATATGCGCCCTGCTTTGGATATGAATGACCCGAAAGATCAAGCGTTGGTTGTTAAATTAACCAAAGAGGTTAATGATCTTGTTAAAAAGTACGGTGGCGTTTATTGGTCAGAACATGGCAAAGGCTTTAGAAGCGAATATGTCAAAGACTACTTTGGTGATGAGTTACATACTTCTTTGCAAAAAATCAAAAAAGCATTTGATCCGTATAATAAACTAAATCCAGGTAAAATTGTTGTGCCTTTTGCCAGCAATGACGAACTGGTCAAAGTCAACGGTCCCTTTCGTGGCACCGAAGACGCTAAGGTTGATAGTGGCACCCAAAAGCTTTTCTCAGGCGCATTTGATTGCAATGGTAATGCCGCTTGCTTAAATTACCATCCTGATCAAGTGATGTGCCCATCGGCCAAAATTTCACATAACTGGGTTTACTCACCCAAAGGACGTACCGCACTTTTACGTGAATGGTTAAAGCAACTTGCTGAAAAAGACTATCAACCCAATCCATTTTCTACTGCTGCATCCCATAAAAAACAAAACGTCAATAAGAATGACTTCTCTTACGAAGTCTATCAATCACTTGATAAATGCTTAGGCTGCAAAGCATGTGCCACAGCTTGCCCAATCAAGGTTGATGTGCCGACAATGAAACCGATGTTTTTAGCAGAATATCATAAGCGCTACAAGCGCCCTTTAAAGGATTATGCGATTAAATATGTCGAACAAACGGCTAAATGGCAAAGCTTAAGCCCAACGTTTATAAACTCAGTACAGTCCGCACCCTTTATAAAGACATGGATAAACAATAAACTTAAGCTTGTTGACGCCCCTTTGCTCTCTAAAGAAACCTTAAAAGCAGGGCTTAAAAAACGTAATGCGCCAAGATTTAGCATTGGAAATTTAAAAACACAACAAGCAATCAACCCTCACAAAACAGTTTGTATTGTTCAAGATGCATTTACCAGTTTCTATAACGCTGAGGTTGTCTTGGCAGTCTATGACTTATTAACTAAGCTTGAATTTTCTGTCTTTGTGCTGCCGTTTTATGAAAATGGTAAAGCTGCACACGTTAAAGGGTTCTTGACTTACTTCCACAAAAAGGCTGCACGCGCTACTGCCTTTTATAATCAAATTGCTCGTTTAAATGTCCCACTGATTGGCATTGATCCGAGCATGACCTTGGTTTATCGTGATGAATATCGTATGGTGTTAAAAGACCAAGTACAGTTTAAAGTTGAGCTATTACAAGAATGGCTTGTTAAACAGCCACCAACCATTAATATTACAACCACAGAGCACACGACAACATTATCTTTACTAGGCCACTGCTCAGAGCGCGCACTTGCTGCAGTATCAATGCTTCACTGGCAGAAAATTTTTAAAGCGTTTGGTGCCAAGCTTATAATTGAAAAAGTTGGTTGTTGTGGTATGGCTGGTACTTTTGGACATGAAAAAGATAATCTTACATTATCCAAAGAGATTTATGCTTCAAGCTGGCAAAAGAAAATAGAATTGGGGAATCAGAACAAGCAATATCTTGCAACGGGCTTCTCTTGTCGCTGTCAGGTTAAACGTTTTAGCAATAAACAACTACAGCACCCTGCCGTTCACCTTCTGGAGTTAATCAATTAATCTAAAAAATTAAAATCAGCGAATTCGAGCATATGTTACTGGATTTTAATGTCGATTTTTGCTAACTTCACAGCCCTACAACATTATTAGCTCGCATAGTTCTGCACCCGTAGCTCAGCTGGATAGAGCGTTGGCCTCCGGAGCCAAAGGTCGGACGTTCAAATCGTCTCGGGTGCGCCACCATGAAACCCACATAAAATATAGTTTATTTTCCATGGTACCGACATCAATGACGGTAGCAAAAATAAATCTTGGGGTGAATATGGGGCATATTTTCTTTTTAAATTCGATTGCTCTGTGTAAAATGCATCAAACTAAATGATAATGCACCAACATAATGACAGTAAAAAATGGCGCACTGCTCATTACTTCAATAATTTGTGTAATACTTATTGTTTATGCATATTTCATAACTAAAAATTATTTAACGCTGAGCGCTCAAGTTGAAGCACTAACAAATAGACAAAACACATTAATTGACATCGGCATGACAAGCAATACGTTTTTAACGAGCGGACTGCTCGACTTAGAAAAAAAGTTTTTAAACAACAGCTATTTACTACGTGATGCGGATAACAGCGTGCTTATAGATATGAAAACAATCTGTGAGCAAAAAAACGGTGTCAATTGTGTTCATAATAATAACGGGGAGTTGGAATTTGTCGGCAATAACTAAACGTCATCCCATCATAACCACAATTTTAATCATTCTCATTGTATTAGCAATCAGCGGGTGCAGCTTAATAAGCAATAGCCCCAACGTGATATTGACTAAAGACGCAAACACAGTAGCGGTTCATAATCTAACCGCAATTGAGTATTGCAACGTAAACAGCAATCCCAATTACTTATATGTTGATTCAAAGTTTTATACAACGAACTACGATTTATTCATGTATATAAACCAGATTAATGTTGATTTACTACGCTATAAAATATGCTTTGAAGCATTGAAAAAATACAACCTTGAGGTTGTTGAACTGATAAAAAAACAAAGGATTTAAAACAATGTTTCATGTACACACACTATTTAAGTGTCCTCACTGCAACTCTGTCTTTTTTGCAGACGTAAGGATTCGGGTTTTTTGCAAAAATTGCAACAGCCGTCTGCATGATAAAGTCTAATATAAAAATGAGGATATTTACATGCAGGATACAGCAAAAAATAATATAAACGAATATGGCCCCAAGTCTTTTGTGCATAACGGTAAAAAGTACCGCACTATGGTATCGTTTGAAATAGAAAACAATTTAATGCATGGCATCATGGCGCGAATGCGCAAAAAGCTTAAAAATATTTTGTCATTATCAGAAATTGCGCAGTATTGCTTAGTGCATCATGCAAATAAAAAGAAGAAGCAAAATAAAATATATGATCCGTATCGCGATTTAACACAGTCTGGGATCCATGTGCTCTATCGCGCATGGCGATAAATCTATATCAATTTAAAGAATAACTTGTATTAGTATTGCAAATTAGTTCAGAATCGGAAGCAATAACAAGCTTATTGCTCACGTTGCCTTCTTCATCTGTGTACTCAGTAACAATAAATGATGCGTCAACTATTTCAACATGGTTTAAAGGTTTCTGGTGAACAGAATGGCTGCTCCTGTGTGTGTTAATCATTAGATCGGAAAAACTATCAATATCCGATTCTTGATCAATCTCTGTCATACTCTCAATTGACTCGCATAGTTTTTTAGGGCTAACGCTGTATATGTAGTTATACATTCGATTTTGATTTTGTGGTTTGCGCTTTTCGCATACCTCATAACAATAGCTCAAATCTTTTTGTGCTGCGTTATTACTCGTTGATATCGCTTCTGTTTGTGCTGCGTTATTATTTGTTGGCATTGCTTCTGTTTGTGTTTCCCATGTGTTAACTCTTTTTTCTATGCTATCGGTTTGGCTGTCAGCATCTAAATAAGCGGGCTTTGGTAGCTCAACTGCTTGTGTGCTAGATGTGCTTTTGTTACACCCGCTAACAGAAAATGAGGCTAAAACCACGGCTAAAATCATCCCAACAATAACAACAGCAAAGCATAGCAATAAACAGTCATCTTTTGTTATTCTGCGCAATTCTGTCTTAAACTTAGTTATAATTTTTTTAATCATATTTTACTGTTTATACCTCTTCGTTGTTTCTTTGTTCTGATTCTTCAAAGCCTTTTGCTATGTCTCGAACACCCAGTCCATAGCGTGATTTAAATCGATTATTAAACTTTTTAGCTTCTTCACTGGTCGGATTCAGTGCAAAACTGTAAGCACGTTTTAGCGCTTCTTTATCAGATACAAATTTAGCTGTGAAAACGGTGCCCACTGTTGCCGTTGCACTTTTCATTGCGCTCTTAAAGTCGGCAAACACTGCCAGCATCCCACCAAACATTTTAAAAACAGCGACCTTTTCAGCCGTTGGCGTTTCGCCCAGTTTATTTTTTGATGCTTGAGCGCGTGACGATAGCAAAACAATATCTTCTAGCATTTGCTTATTTTCTGGATTGCTCAAAATAGCGTCTAGCTTTTCTCTATTTTTCGGCTTGTTCGCTTCTCTTACAATCGCATGGAATTTGCCACCTATGTCTACATTGCCAATCTTTGATTCGTCAAAAATCTTGTCAAACTGCTCGCGGTCAGCAACGGTTTTATAGTGTGCATCTGCTTTTTTAAGTGCGGCCAGGTACTCCGGGTTTTGCTCGCCATATTTCTCTAAATCACGAACAATTGCTGCGCGTATGTCTTTTAACTCGTTATTCACAAAGCGCATAGATTTTTCGCGCTCAGTCATCGTTGCGGGGTTCTTAGCGTTCCAGTTTATCTTCTCATTAAGCGCTACCTTTGCATCGTGTAGACTTTCAATGTATTGCTGATCATTAACGCTATTTTTAGCAAAACGCTTCTCCCAACGCTCAATATCACGTTTTAATAGTGAAGCCCCTTCTTTCGGTATCAAGCTTTTATCAATATTGTTTTTGATCTTTTCAAAAGTTTTAAGCGTCTCATTAGCTCGGATTTTATCGTTTACTTTTTGTTCTGTTTCTTTGTATTCATATGTGCGTTGCTTATCTTGCCCGCTTTGCTGCTCAGCTTTTGCCCCTTGCTTTTTGCCCCTTATGACTTCAACGTCATCATAGCCTATTTTGTTTTTGTCATAGCCTATTTTGTTTGTTTGGTTCTCTATGCGATTATCAGCACCATTAAATGGGATTTGTTCCTTTTCTTGCACTGTGGCTTTGGCTTTATCGCTATAATTAACATCCCATTCAGTCGTTTTAGTGCTTTTCTTCAAGTGCGCTTTAGCTTCATCATATAACGCGTTGATTTGCTCTTGATCACGTTCGGGACCTATGTTTTTTGCTAGCCTGTTTTTAGCTTCAAGTATGCTATTTTCGGCATCCTTGACATTGTTTTTTAGTTTATCTCCAAGGCCAAGCGGCATTTTATCCGTTACTTTGGTCATGTGCGAAGCTAGTGTATTATCTGTAACATAAGACAAAGGCGCATCAACTTTTAGGCGTTCTGCCGCATCAATAACATCTTCATTTAACGCCCCTTTTTGCTCAGTGAAAGTGTTCGCTTTTGGCGCTCTAACACCCGCCATTTCTTTAAGCGAAGCAAACCTTTTTGGCGCACCTACGCCAACGGCAAGTTCAGCTCCCGCGCCTGCAAGTTTATTATCAGTCATATTTTCAACAGCTTGCCCAGTAGCCCCCATTCCTCCGGCTATCATAGCATCATATTTGTTAGTGCTACCCAGATAAGGCGCGGCTTTCTGTAGCATCTTCGATCCGGTTTTAGCTAACGCCCCCGCAGCACCTCCGCCAGTAGCCATTGATGTAGCATATTCGGCACCCTTGAAAATAGGGTTATTATCAGTAAATTTTGACTCGCCATCTGTGTAGCTGTCAATCGCCTCGCCAACCATGTCACTTGGGTATTTTCCGTAAGGAATATTTAAGTTCGGGGTGGCAGCCCCTTCCTCTTGAAATTTATTTGTTTGCGCATTCATCCCTGCCACTAATAAATTCCCAACAGCAACGGGGA
The DNA here is from genome assembly GCF_014857925.1 of Cysteiniphilum marinum. Lineage (GTDB taxonomy): Bacteria > Pseudomonadota > Gammaproteobacteria > Francisellales > Francisellaceae > Caedibacter > Caedibacter marinus. The sequence goes on from NZ_JACYVZ010000002.1 coordinate 252,793, forward strand.
TATCTGCAATTCCTACGATTCCCTTTAAAATAGGCTTAGAATAGGTTAAAACCGTATTAATAATTGCGTTTTTAGTTTCTTCTGGCAATTCTTGCGCTAGATCGGACTCTTGGGGTTGTTGTAATGGCTGATCGTCAGCATAGCCGCCAAACTCCGCAAAAGGATCATCGCTCAGTCCTTCGCTTACATCATCAGCATAGCCGCCAAATTCCTCGAATGGGTCTTGTGAAAAGTCTTTTTTTTTAACCATTGTAAATCATCTCTAACAAGTCAGGATTGAACTTTGAGGCAGGAATATTACCGATTTTCCCAGTTGCTTTGTGTCTAACTTTGATCATACTATCACCCGCTTGACCGTGTTTTATTCTTTTAACGTCTTTATTGATGCGATTAACCTCGTCACTGTAACGCTTTAAATAGTTGTTTGTTTGATTCATGAAAGCTTTGTAAGTCATACCAAGGTTAGGCGTAGAATCAAAGATCATTTTATCGACTTGTTGATTTGCACTACTACCTAAGCCCTTAACACCATCAATTGCTAAGTCAGACTGTAGTTTATACATTTCGCTCACAGCATCCGCAAAGCCTTTTGCCTCAGTTCTGCCAACAATGTTTCTGGCAACTTTTTGCGAAATAGCATCACGTAAACTAGGATCTTTTTGACCTTTCAATTGTGAAACAAGCATTTCACTATTGAAAATCTCTGGGTATTTTTCGGCTATATCTTGCATGCGCTCAATGGTGTTGATCGCTTTTTCTGCATGATGCCCTTGCTGTTGAATCTCCGGCAACTTGGTTTGCTCAATCTTCGCTTGTTGCTTAGCGGATTCGAGGCTGTAAGCATGACTCGGATCGTATCTTTTACGATTTAAATCGATTTCCGACTCTCGTAAGTTTTGATCTTTATTTTTCTGCTGATACTTTGCATAATCTGGGTTTTGATTAAACTTGTATTCTGAAATATCGAAAATTTCAGGCAAACCAGTTTCCCCGTTCTTATATATAATAGAATTGCCGTTATCAGTCGTCCCAATATATTGATCATTAGCTCCAGTCAAATCTTTATAATTACTAAACATTGTTTGATAAAAGTTCTCGCGCACTTCTGGGGATAAGTCTTCAAAATTAGCACCATTTTCTTGTGACAGTTTTGTCATTTTTGAAGTAAATAAATCACTTAAAACTTGTTTGTTCTGCTCTTGCAAAGAGAACTGCTCGTTTTGTGCTTGAGCGCTTGCATTTACTGCTGAGAGATAGTCCATGACTTTATTGAATTTTTCAAGCTCTTTGCCTCTCTGTTGCGCGCTTGCGCCCATAGCGCCACCTGAAAATCCACGCAAAAAAGCCTTAGCTGTTGCTCCATGCCCTCTAGCGTTTCTGCCCTGTAAATCATCTGCTAGCTTATTAGCTGTATTTCCAAGTATATCCGCGCGGTTTGGTACTCCATTCCCGGCATCATACTTCGATTTTGCCAGTTGATAGCTAAACATGTCGCGTTGCAAGTCTCTGCTATTAGCCCTGTTTATGTTTTTTGCTTTCATAAGAACTAGATCCTATTTTGTTGCCAGTTAATGTAAGGTGCGCCAGTGCTTGTCCTTGATCTTTGCGGCGTTCTGTTTGCGTTAGCTTTTGATCTAGCGCCACCAGTTGCCATCCCCGCAGCTCCTGCCCATCCTCCAAGATACATACCGAGCAATCCAACACCAAGATTTGCCGCTGATTGTTGGGCTGTTGGGCCTCTTGCATTAAATTGCTCTAATTGTTGTCCATACGTTAAATTTGCACGATTAAGCGCATTATTATAATTCTGATTTATTGCATTTTGCTGAGCATTAAACTGATCCAATGCAAGTCCTGGGGCTTGTGACCCCATCGCTACATTTTGATCTATCCCACGCAAATTTAAACCTGTTTGTAGTTGTGCCAAATTATTATTTATGAGTGACTGAGTCTGGGCGTTACTATCTGCAATCCTTTGTCTTTTTAGGTCATTTGCTGTCACAGCTTGACTCAATCTTTGCTGTCTGTCTGTTTCCCTCAAGCCATATCCCTGCAACTGTCTATTAAGTCGCTGATCTGCTAAATCCTCACCGTAGGCACGTGCATTTAAATCTGCTTGCTGTCTTGCTAGCACTTCTTCACGTGCTAATTGTGCGCGTAAGTCATTGCCCGCAGAACTACTAAAATGCCCACGTTGAGCTAGATTATTTTCTTGATCGATATTAATTCTTCTTATTTCCTCATTAACAAGATTGTTTTGTATTTGTCTAAAACTATCAATTTCCTGTTCTATATTTCCTAAATTACCGACTGTACTTAAATCTCTTATTCTCTCATCATCCAAACTTGCAAATGCATTAATTACAGGTTGATAATCAGCTATAGCTTCTGGCTCTCTTTGATATAGTGCGTTGAGATTGCCAAGCGCACTGCTTATTAATGTGCCTGCTTGCGAATAAAATTGATCTTCTTCAGGTGTTCTAGGGAGTCTGCTGATAACCCTTTGTTTTTTACCATCTGCTCCTGTTGTAAATATAGACTGAACACCGGCTATTTCGTCTATAACGTCAATCATTTCTTCCATTTTTAACTCAGGGGTCGGGGCCTCTGGAATTTCCGGAGGTGCGGGGGGATCATCTCCTTTTTGCATCTCACGGTAAACGCGCCCACCTAGCGATGGTGCCCAACCTGTTAGCCTACCCATGATGGATGGTGTGGTTTTTCTATTAACTTTCCCCATTATTTATAACTCCTTTTTATACCAACTTTCGCCATTATGATCGTATAAATATTGCATACCGAAACGATGGCATAATTTAATCATGCTTTGATATTGTGTTGCTAAAAATACAGTCCCAAAGCCTAATAGTTTAGGAAAGTTCAATAATTGCTTGCACGTAGTCTTAGTTAAAACCCCGTGTTTGAAATTCTCAAAAATTAGCAATGTCATCTCACCCGCTGTTTTTGATATTTTTTTGATCCCGAAAATTCCGGCAGTTTCTTCGCCTTTTCTAATTAAAAAATACTCAGCATCTTTGTGATAATATGAGTTTGCATAATCATTTATGAGTGCTTTATCAACAGCAACAAAATCTAACATAGTATCCTATCAATTTTTATTTATATTTAACCCAAAAAACAATAGTCCCGTTGTAAATGGCACCCTGAGCCAATGGCCATAATTGGAAGTGATTTGCTGGATTTACTATTGTTGTCGTTGAATTAACAGGTAATGCAAAAACGGGTTTCCAATTTTCGTGATCAATGTCAGGGTATGCATCTCTTAACATACTTATATATATCCCCATAGAAAGCGTATTTCCCGGATTAAAAAATTCCGATGTCCATGAGACATAAGTGGTTAGAACTGCCCTACCGAATCCGGTTTGACTAAAAAACCTCTGGAAAACAGTGTCATTTATTTCATATTTTCCGACCGTGTCATTCGCAATTTTGGCGCTAGTCACTGCATTATTCGCAATTTTGGTGTTCGTCACTGCATAGGTTGCAATATGCGTAGATTGAACTGCGCTTGTACCTAGTATGTTGGCATCGACTTTCTTCCAAGAAATAACCGGATTTTGCGCATCCCCATTCGTGGTTGCCACTTTGTTTATGTTTGCGGGATTGTTTGCCCCTGGCAAAACACCCGCTGTTGCGTTATCAACCAATGTTTTCATGTTGTTAAGACTATCTATGCAATAGTTTATCTCTGAGTCTAGCGTCTCGGCTGAAATCGGTTGCTTTGTCTCAGTGCGTATTTTAAAACGCTCACTATTTTTTAACGCTGCTGCCGCGTAAGGTAAATCTGGTCTTTTGTATGTTGTCATCGCTCGACCCTTCCATATAAAGTTATTTTTTTGATCACTAAAGGCGAATTGTACTGCTGCCCATAGGCGCTAATAAAAAACGAGCTTGCAACGAACTTTAATCTCTTTTTATTTGCTAGATAAGGTATTGCAAGCCGCAAACCTTCGTCATCGCTATTGTCTAAATCAGGATCATTTACGCGCAGCGCAATCTTATCTATCACATCGCCGCGCATATCCATTTTGTAGACGGATTCTAAATTGAATTGTTTTTTTAAGTCGCCAAAAATGACAAGATTAAAGCTGTTATTTTCGTTCAGCGTAAAGCTTGATGTATATTCGGCATCTAGCTCGTAGCGCTTACATGCAAATCGCTTTTTTGAGTTTTGAACGACAGGTGTCGTCCAGTTAAATAAAATTGGTTGGCCATTGTCATTATATACTTTTTCTGTTCCGTCACTGCCATCAGCATAAATCAAAATATTATTATTTTGTGTTACGTACAAAGCGCTAGAATCTGCGTTTAAAGTACCTGAAAATTTAAAAGCACCAGAAAATAAACACCAACTAATATTATCGTCAGCATAATAGCCAACTACAGAGTCATTTTGACCAATTTTAAAACCAAAGAACCCACCTTTTTTATAGTTGAATGCTTTGCAAGCCCAATAATTTCTGTTGCTTGTTAGTGACAGTATGTATCTATTCACAATAGGATCGAGCGCGCTAACCTTGTTAATCATCGCTTTGTGCGCAACGCTCTCATTGGTTGTTAAACGCATAATTCCATTCTGTGAAATGAAATATAAGTCACCGTTTATGGTTTCTTTAAGTTCTCCATGTGCGATTCCCGCATCTAGCGTTGACTCCCATACAAAGTTATTTACGTCTGTAGGGTTTTTGCCAGTCCATACTTGCGTCTTGCTTCTGCCAAAAAAAACCAACTTATCAGATACTGAGGAAATAGCTTCAATACAATCGGGCTTCCCCTGCTTGTAACTAATATCAATATAAGGAATAGTACCTGTAGACTCATCAACAAAATTCAGCGTTTCCGGTGAATGTGAATAATATATTATCATTGAGTCTTTTCTAAAAGAGTTTTGCACTCTACCTTCTGATAAACCCCATATCCTGTTATGTGCAACAAATAAACTGCTGAATCTTGGCAAGTTAACAGTATAAAAGATTTTTACAGCTTTGCCTGTTAACACTGGGAAATCGGTTGTTGAAGTGATCGTGACAGTTTTTGTTGTAGTATTATTTGAGGTTAAAGTAATTACGCCAATATGCTCTACATTATCAACGTAAAGCGTTATTTTACTTAATAAATCTACTGCATAACCTAAAATATTATTGTCATATTTATAAGTTGCTTGCTTTATATCTGTTGAACGCTTAAACACTTTAGCATCAGGGTGTCCTAAATGATCTTGCTGCACATCAAGGCTTGAGCCATCCCACCTTCTAACGCGATTTATTCCGTTGCAAATTAATAAGTAATTTTTAAAGGTAACGGCTCGGGGTATCGTTCCTGCATCTAGTATATTGTTTTCAATTAGCGTGATTGCATTCGTGCTATAGTCATATAAATAAAGCTTTATTACTTGGTAGTAAGTCCCTTCATCTGGAGGACCGAACCCTAATTGCCCCTCTGTGTTAGGAAATGTACTAGAATCAAATGTTATTTTGTAGTTACCATCTGCTGCAGCTTCATTTTTTCTTATATATGCACGAATCGTCTCTGGCGTGTTATCAAGACTATATAAAACTTTAATTTTTGTCTCAGGCAAATACTTATGAGGGGCTGAAGTGACAAAAGTAAAATCCTGAGGGGCGAAGCTTGAGCTACCATTGACATCAAAACTTGTATCTTTCTCAAATTCAACAGAACACAAAATAAGCTGCTTAATCTGATTAGTTGGGTTTATATAAGAAAATGTGCTGATAATTTCAGCATCAAGGGGAATGGGATTGCTTCCGCTTATTTCTATGCTTTTTGTTCCAAATCTAACGCTGCCACTGCCTAACGGTGATGGCAAAATATTTTGTAAATAATAGCTGTTTGCTACAGTCAAACTTTGATGATCAATGTTTTGATTCATGCCGTTTTGCGGCATTGGAATCTCGATAACGTCATATTGATTGCTTGAAAACATATTATATTTCGCTGTATGTAGATATTACACCATTGCCCGACAACGTGTTGAAGTAGTTCAATAATTCACCTTTGCCGCGCTCATATTTGATTAAAGATGCATTGATTTCATCTTTATTTTTCAAGCCACCTTCTGATTGATACATGTAGTAAGCCGCCCCATCGACTAAAAGTTGATGGAAAGTAGGCGGATAAGGCACCGCATCTTCATAAGTTGTTAATTCAAGTGGCGTAGGATTTTTAATGTACGTTAAAACTAAAGAACAGCCCGCGGGGTAAGTGTTAAGGTATGGGTAAATGTACGCAGACGCATTGTTATAATACCAGTAAGCGGGTTTATCTATTTTTTCAAGCAGAGGATCGGTTTCAAATATTTGTGATACGCTTGTTTGCTTGAGCTTAGTCACCCCGCCAGAGTCTTTGTAGTACACCCCAGTGATAGCATGTGAGTTTTTTTGAAAGAAACTGCCAATCCAACCTTTTGCTGTTAATACAACGTTCGCGGTGTCTGAATTATATTCGATAACTGTCGCTGAAACGTAAGGGTTAAATAAAGCGGTTATTCTGAATAGCTCAAAATGCACAATATTTAGATACTTTAGAAAAATTTGTTTCTCTGCTGTATCTACAGAATCCAACCCAACGCTTAAAAGCGTTAGGCGGTCGATCATTTCAGAAACATTCATGCGCTTTATGCGCCCTGAATAAGCAAAGTAATGCGAACGGTGCTATTGATTGCAACGGCAACCCCTGCGGTCGCGTTTGTCCCAGTCGTTGTATCTGGCACTGTGATTTTTATTGTCTTTTTATCTGTTGTATCTAAAAAAACAATGTTCGCTTGATGACTTACAACTTTACCATTCGCATCGTGAATGCTGAAGTTTTGCACTCCTAGGACTTTCCCCGCACCATCCCAAACAAATAAGGGTTTGGTTTCTGTTGATGCAACAGCTTGTGTTTTGACATCAAAAACAAGTAACTGCACATCTTTACCATTGGTAATTGAAGATGCCGCAAGCGCTGTATCAACATCGGCTTTAGTGCCTGAACCATATCTAACAATCATTTTATAAACTCCTATATTTGATTAAGCTGTGCGCACGAATGAATGGATAATACCGCGCTCAACTAGGTTTGCAGTATTTTGGAAGCTTGGGAACATCATTGCTTTTTGCCCGCGAATTTCGCAAGCTGCCATAGCAACGTTAAGGTTAAAATCTCTTTGTTCCATTTCAAACCAAGGACGTTGCGCCCATGCTAAGCCAAACGCTTGAGCACCTAGGAATAGATTCCATGCGGCTGTCTGTGTATTTGTCACACGATAGCGAGCAAGCTCAGGGCACTCATAAACCATGACCCCTTCAACAGTGCCGCGATAACGCGCACCGCTCAAGCCCTCTGGTTGATCTGCTGATTGAATAACACCACGATAAACAAAGTCGCTCCAAGCCGGATCGCCCGCAAGTGATTTATAGCTAGCAGGATCCATTAAGTAAACGTAAGTCTCTTCAGGGAATCCACGCTTAGACTTTAATTCGATTGGTTTTATCTTAGCTTCAGCCTCATAAGTAGTGCCACCATTTATTGCTAGGCTTTTTAAATCGCGTAAATGTTGAACAGATAAACCATCGCCTGCATGTGTTGCGTCTCCGCTCATAGTGCCTACAGCAGTATAAATTGAGGCATTATGTGCTTGGGTACCGTATATAACACGATTTGCACCTGGTCCATCACCGCCAGTTGCCGAGTTGTAAAGCCCAGTAGTTGCAGCATCAAAAATGCCTTTAACCAGGTTACGCTTTTGCGCGTTGATCAATAGCGGGCGCATCATCTCATAAATGTCGATTGGTGTGTATTTTTTAGTTAACGGCACACCCATTAACACATCTACAAAGCGTAGCAAGTTTAATTTAATCTCATCTTCAAAGACTTGTATTTGCTGCTCAGCACCCGCAGCTTGGTTATAACCAACCACAGGTGTTTCGTAGTTCAAGTCTTTTCTAAATGGCACACGATAGCTTAAGCCTTCACCGTTGCCAGTTTCAAATACTTGGATTGCATCGCTTGCGGATGTACCCATGAAAACAGTTAGCGGGGTAAGCCCTAAATACTCTTCAAAATATTGTTGACGAATTTTAAACGGAATAAGCGCATTATCATACGCATTGGGAGTTGCGGCAGTATAAGCCATGACAAAAACCTCTAGTCTTTAATTAAACAAATTTAGTTTTAAGTAAATCCGTTTTGATCAAAGCTAAGAAATTAGTCACGCTTTAAAAGTTAATGGCTGTGCCGACTTTAAGCTATGTTAATTTCGTCTTTTTACAAAAACGTTGCGATTATAGGCAGCCTTTAAAAAGGTAATTGCTTATATCACTGGTGCTAGGGTGACAATAAGGAAGATCCAAGGAAACATAAACCAATTAAATCTACACCCTAGCGAGTTAATTATACCGTTTCTGTGATGAAAAAAAACATGTTATCGTAGAATTTTGCCTTGTCTTGAGCGATTGAAAATTCCGCTCATTGATGTATCACGCGCTGAATGATCCGATGGTGACGAAGAACCCGCGGGCAACACGTATTTATTGCCGCCTATATAGTCGCTGTTTTCTTTAAGCTTCTCTATTTCTTTTTCAAGCTTTGAGATTTTCTTCTCTTTCTGATCAAGCTGATCTTGAAATTTAAGTTTAAGGGCTTTAACGCCCCCTGTCTCGTTCAAGTCTTTGTAAACATCCTCATAATAATCAGCGCCAACAGCAAGCATTTTTTTAGTTAGCTGCACAGGGTCATTGATTTCGCTTAGCTGATCTAAAAAATAGTTTAACTCGTCTTCATTGGCAAACTTAACAAAGTGATCTAACGCCTTAATTTTGTCGTCTAACATATCGTCACTAACATATTTGCGCATGTTTTCAATCTCAGAGAAAAACACGTTCTCATAATAAGCAAGCGGGTTATTACTGTCATATGTTTGTTGTGTCGCACTCTCAGGCGGTTGTTCTTGCACAATATATTGCAATAACTCTTGCGCCTCTGTATCAGTGAGCGCGCCTTCTTGTACATAAGCGCTTATTTTGTTTTCAAAAGCACGTAGTTTTTGACTAAGCGAATGACCCCATTTTTGTGATTCACGCAATGATTTTTCTAACTTATCAACAGCACTCGTTGTTTTTTCGCTTTTTTCGTCTTTCTCGCTTTTATCACCATTCCCAGATTGCTCAGCTTGCTCACTTGCATTGCTCTCATCTTCTGAGTTGCTTTGCTCACCATCTACGTCACTATCTGATTTAGTTTCGCTTTTAGGTGGCTTTTTAGCGCTTTCCTCGGCTTTTTTTGCACTTTGCTTATCAACTGCTTTATTTTCGGTTTTATCGTCAACAGCAGCTTCTGTGTTCGCTTCTTCTCCTGCCTCCGCTGCTCTCTGCTTAAACTTATCAAGCAAGTTGCGCATTGGTTCGCTTTGTTCTATTTCTTGATTTTCCATATTTACCTTATTTACCCTATTTGATTATTATTAAAACTCTGAAAGGATGATGTCATCTGTTGCCGTATTGCCATCAATCGTAAGTGGTGGACTTAAGCCAGACTGCTGATTCGTTTCGCGATATGACAAAATAAACGTGATCTTGTTATCTGAAAAATCAACATAACCGACAATCGCATCGAATGATTCTAAATAAATATTGCTGTATTTTATCAGCTCAACCGTCTCATTTGCTTTTATCTCAAGACGCGAAAACAAGGGGACTTCAACGCTACCCGCTGCATAGTTTTTCAGTAAATTGATATTTAGCTTTGCGCTGTGTGATGTAGCATTGACGGCTAAAATGCTATCAATAATACAGTTGTTTGCGCTAGTAAATAGCTCACCATATGAGCCATTAAGCGTTGCTTCAGTGCTTTTGTATTGTATATAGGGATAATCACTTGAAAGCATCACATGCCACCCATAGGTTGTTGATTCTGCATGGCTTGCTCTGGTACCCCAATTTGTGAGGGTACCATCTCTTGCTGTTGTTGAGCAAATAAGCCCTGCACGTCTTGCGCTAAGTTTTCATAATCGCGAACGCCTAAGCGCTTTAATAGCTGCGGTGATTGCATAAGCATTGCCGCATTCGGTGTGCTTAAGAGCTTCTCTAGCACTATCTGCTGTTCATGTACTGAGCTTTCAAAGTCTGGGACTTCTTCGACATAGATAGACAATGGCAAGGTGCGGATATCATTAAACACGATTTTTTTGCCATCGACATCACGCACTAAGTTCAAAATAATCGTTTCTTTTTCTTCATCAGTCAGTATATGCGACTCGGTGCAGTATTCACCACTGCCTTGAATCAGGTTCAACATCATGCGCGCTTCGCGCTTCTTCATCATTTTAAGATTATCAAAAGCAAACACTTGGTTACGCACACTGTTGATCTGTCTATGCTGAATTGCTATCCCGCTTTGTGCGTTTGTTTCTTTGCCTAGCGCCTCGTCATAAATACCAGAAACTTGCTGCATTTCTTGATCGCCACGGTTAAGCATCTCAAACTGCCCAGGGGCTAGACTTTGATTAGATTCTATGTCAAAACGCGCCCCTGGATTAACAGCTATTGCTGTCGCAGGGTTTTTCATTATCTGCGCAACTTGCTGTTCTGTTAAATTCACAGCGCCTCTGTCATAAATAACACGGAATGAATTAAGATTGTGCACAAGCTTTGTGCGTCTGTAGTTCATCTCGCGTTGTATGTCTTTCATTACAGAAATCCAACCATCGGGCACCCCATCACTAAAGCGCCTTGTCCAAATGCAGGGGATATAAGTAAAATCTGGCATGTTGGGCAAATTCGGCTGCAATGGGGCATATTCTAGCAAGATATCATCAGTAAACATCACGCGCATGGTTTGCGATGCTTGTTTTTCGACAATATCACTTTTGTTTTCAGATAACGCGATTGCTTCGTCTTCGTTGAATGTCTGAAAACTTCGACCCTCTTTATCAATGCCAATATATGATGTTTTACTTTCTTTGTACTGTACTTCGATAATCTTGACGCGGTTGCCGTTATATTCACCGCTGCCATTGCTATAGCTATCATAGCTATTGTGTTGGCGTTGTTCTAGCTCACCGCTATAACTGCCGTATGCGCTAGCCCCTTTCTCTGCACCACCAAAAACGGAATCAAAGTAGCTAGCATGTTTATGCCACAAGTCTTTCGCTTTCTCTATACTGATCCAACGGACACGGCACACAAAACTCATATTTTCAAAATTAGGGCTTAAGTCATCAGGATCGAACAGGATGTTCATTGGGTTAACGTATTCGTAGTTAATTTCGCCTGTTTCTGGCGATTTAAATAAGTTACTCCAACCTATGCCTGTCACTAACGTATCACGAAACTTCAAAGATGACTTATAAGGGATATCTTGGTTTTCTTGTATAGCATAACCTAGATGCGAAACAGCTAATGATAGCTTGTCGTCATCTCCTTTGCCTGAATGACTACGAAAAGCAACCCTAAAACGTGTTTGCACCTCCATCCCAGACATATAGTTGACTAGGTTTTTGATTTTGTTAACTGTTACAGGCGATTGCCCACGCTCTGAAAGCTCAGCGATAACTTCGGCAGGCCATTGCCCTGTGCCGTCATAAAAGCCATAATCCTCACGTGCTTTTTTTCTAAAAGCGATAGTCGAAGGATGGCTATTAGCATACTCAAAGTAATTGCGCGCTTTTTGCAGTGCTGCTTCTTGTTTAGTCGTCATTGTTTTTAATATGCGCATTACGACTCCAGTAAATCCTTCATAATTGATAAATTACTTCCTATGTCTTTTATAATGTTTTTTAATATTTCAATCTCTGCTATATCTGCTTTTTCTTTAACCATAATACTCTGGTATTGATTAAAAAATTGGAAATCAACATTACATGCAGCCATACATTTTAGTATCTGTCTTTTATTCATCATCATCCTCTTTGCATTCTTCTTTTTTATTATTCTTTTCAAGAAAACTTCCTTTAATGTTAGAAATTTCTCTCTCCAATCTTTCAACGTCATTAATTAAAATTTGTAATCTTGCTGCGACTAAATCATGGAAGTGAGTTTTTGCAACAGTTGGAGTGCAAACTTTTTTGCCGTATATGAAAACCTCTTCATACGGCTCAAGTTGTTCAATAACTTCCTTGTTAAGAGATGTTACTATTGCGCAATCGTTTTCAACACTATCAACAATACAAGTAAAAAATCCATGTTTTGTATGCACCCATAAGTCATCACCTACTTGAAACTGTGTGAGTTTTGATTTTAATACGACCTTTTCTATTGAAAGCGTATTTAAAACAACACTTTTACACATAACATTCGCAGCGTAGTCATAGACGTTATTGTCTACCAAATGGGGAAATACTTCGCATAGCTCTTCCGCTATATATCCGATATATGCACCATGGCCGTCCATACTCGGGTCTTTGTATTCATAGCTAACAAAGTTTACCCTGCTGAAATCTTTTTTAAGCCTTTTTTCAAAAGTATTAATGCTTCCAGTTATCTTTTTTTTGTTAATTGAAGAAAATGCATGAAATTCATTCGCTGCTATTCTTAACGTAGTATACAAACCGTAGTTGTTATTCCCCGTGTAAGTCCCGGTTGATCCACTCGGATTTAAATAACCGAATGTTTGCGATGTATAGATACTTGAAGATGTAATAGTAATACGATCATTAAATGTTGATGTCCCAGACACATTAATGTTACTAATATTTGCGGTGCCTACGTCTGTAATATTTTGATTATTGAAGCTCACGCTCGCGGTCGGTGCTGATATTTCGTTTAGTTTTGGCGTTGTGATGTTTTTCCATGTGCCGTTGTAAATTTCTACTATAGCTGTATCTGTATTATAGCGTATCATGCCTGCAAAAGAACCAGCCGGACGCTCTGCCGTGGTGCCTCTTGGAATAGTTATAGCGCCAGTGCCCGGCATCGTGGGATCATTAGGAATTGATATTGTGCCAGTATCAGTGATTGTTCCGCCAGTTAATCCTTGCCCCGCTGTTACTGAGGTCACGGTGCCAAAGGTATCAGCAAGCCATTGGCTGCCGTCATACTGCTCATTAACACCCAGTGTTGTATTAAATCTTTGCATACCCGCAACAGGACTAACTGGGCGCTGTGCTGTGGTGCCAGTCGGTACTTTCAAGGACTCATTGCCATAAAAGTAAGGATTATCGACTAAACCTATTGCTAGTTTGTCGGGCACCCCAAAAACTGTATTGATTGAAATCTGGTTAGCAGTACCCACTAGCCCAGTTAATGCAACTTTCCAAGTGCCTGTTCCGTCCCACTGTTCAAAGCTGTATGTTTCGTTGTTGTATCTTTGCATCCCCCAATTAGGCGTTGACGGTCTTTGAGCTGTTGAGCCAACGGGCAGTTGTAAATATCCAGTGCCATTGACTGTTACATCACCCGGCAACGTTGGATTGTTAGCGAACGTAACGTTAATTGGATTTTGGATTGAGTCATTTCCGATAACATCGCCTGTTATATCGATTGTTTGAGCAGGGCTTATATAGTCTGTCTCTGCTAGCGCTCTAGATATCGTGCCTCCTGAGTGCATCAACAAACCATCTTCAATATCGCTAAGGCCTTGAGCGTTGGGATGATGTGGGGTGCTGTGTGTTAAAATTAAATTTTGATTTTTTATAAGATCATGCATGTTTTTTAAGTGTTCAACATCGATTTTGACATCTAATAACTTAAAAGACTGAATGGGTCTATTGTCAAAGTCACCGAACCAAATAGCCCCGTCTTCTAACTCAGGCAATTGATTATCACTGGCTAGCTCGCCAGTAAAAGGCGATATAAAAAAATCTAAGTTGCTATTATTCGTTGTTTTCATCGACTAAACCGCGTTTAAATGTGTTATAAAATTGGCAATATCTACGGCATCGGTATCATATTGATTATTTGCATACGTTGAGAGATTAGCTAGATTGCTTGCGTCTGGGTTATCCATTGCATCATCTTCACCCGCGCCAAAAGTATAATTGAATTGATATAGATTAATATCAAAATAAGGATAGCTTGAATCAAAAGCGATCTGATCACTAGCCGCACGTTGTGGACCTGGTATAAATATTTTACTTAACGCATACTGCATCAACTGCACGTTGTAAGAAGCATACGAACCCACATCAGTTGTAAAACCCTCAGGTTTGACACCAGTGCCAACACTCAAAATATTGAAGCGCCTTGCGTTAGGGTATAAGCGTTTTGCAACTGAAAAAGCTGTTTCTACAGGATTGTTTTGAAAAACACCACCATCCGTATAAGAATGCCCACCAAACGTATGAATGGGGAAATAAATAGGTGCAGCACTTGTTGCAAGTCCAACATCTACAGCTTTTTCACTCGCCCCCATTAAAAACGGCTCATGCCCTGTTATATTGCTAAATAATACTGGCTTACTCTCGTCTACATCGTAAGAAGTGATGATTACTTTGCCGGGCAAATCTGATAACAGCGTAGTTGAACCTACAGCGTTTTCTAGCTCTGACTGTAACGTCGTGTTTTGATACATCGACTTAAGCGTGATGCCGTTATACGTGTAATCATAGCCAGAAATCAAGCCACCAAGTTCGATCCCCATCAATACAGCACCCATATATTGATCACGGCTAACAACATGAGGTGCAAACGTACCGTATCCGAAAATATTTGCCCCATATGTATCAAATAGATCAAGCATATACTGTGGGCTTTTGCCATAAGCATAGCCCAACGCTTGAATGCCGCCTATCGATGTTCCTGAAATAATATCAAATGTGTTATAAAGCTGATTAGCATTAATGCCCGCTTCAATACAGAAACGCTTTAAAAAAGTAGCTGATAAATAGCCCCTAATTCCACCGCCATGCAAATTCAATATATTAACTGTCTCAGGTGCTGCCATCGTTTCAAATCAAGAAAAAATCAAACTAGATCAATTATAAAGCAGTATGTGATACTTTAGCAAATTTATGCCTTTCTTTAACCTTTAGACGCTGCAACGGAGAAATGTTGAGAGGGAGGGACGCAGCGCCTGTTGTCATAATATGTTTTAGTCGCGATGCTGTAAATGTTTATTTCGAGTATTTAAGCGAGAACCAAAAAACAGTTGCATATCGTCTCATGTGGTTCGAGTAAGTATTTTTGAATGGTACATTCGAGTGTACAACTTTAACTTAAAAAGCAGGGTGGGCAAATCTTTCGTTTGTCAACGGGGCAAATCAAAATGTACCCTCTTTGCCCTAGGGGAGAAATAAGAAAACACCCCTCTTAAAAGCCTTGTATAATATGGTTTTAAGCTATACTTTTCGCTAAGTTAAAATGTACCCTCTTTACCCCTGTTTTGCCCCTGTTTTCCTATGGAAAATGGTGTAATAATTTATTTTCTCTAAACATGCCTCAAAGCCTTTTAAAATATAGGTTTAAATATACGTACTACCTATATTAATTCGTTACATTACCTAGTTTTTTTTATTTCTCGATAATGCCCATGTTTTTAAGCACGACCCGCACGTCTCATCTTTTTGAAAGTTGCAAAATTCATGCTGCAAAAATCAAACTCATCTAGGTACTCTTCATATTGCTGTCGGGTTGTTTTATCCGTTACAAAATCAATAATTTTAATTTCAAAAACAACATCGCCCTTGATAACTTTGCCATCATGACTGCCACCATTAAAAAACTGACTGATATCGTCTTTGTTGAACGTGATTTCATCGCCTGTCACTTCGTCAACGCATTCATAGCCCAATAAACACGTTCTGTAGTCTGTATCAAAAACGCATACAATGCCATCTTGGTCTTTTAGCGCAAACTTTGTGAGTAAGGTTAGGTGCATTTGTTTAAATTGCTAAATATATGAGCTATTACATCAACTGTAAATGAATTGCCTATGGCTTTATAGCGCTGTGTATTGCTGATTGATGCCGTATATCCCTTTGGCAGTGTTTGCAATGCTTCGCATTCTGTTGGGGTTAATTTGCGATATTGCAAATCATCTGGAAAGCAAAGAACGTTATCTTTTTGCACCGTTGTTAGTGTGTTTGTTTTGTAGTCTGCGCGTAGTTCTAAGCGTTGCTCAGTCATCCCCGCAACTCTGCTCTTGTGATCTTGTCTAATACCGTCAACCAAATACCTACCACGAATAGCACCACAAAATACCAATTGTCGCCTATGCTTTGCGAAGTATTGTTTTAAATTACCGCCTTTAAAGTAATTAGCATCAATGCAGTAGCTTTTGCTTTTATCAACTATGCCATGTTCAATAACGTCATGCAGGCATATTTTTTTATCTTCTGGCTGTGTTACGCGCGGGATGTTAGTCCAATACTTTCTAATTCTGTTTTGCGCACTAACCAAGGCGCTATTGATTGTTATCGGTTCAACGCCAAGATGCTCACTGATAATTGCCTCATACTCTTTTTTCATGCGAACATTCTCAAATAAAAAATAGCAGTCGTTATTCTCTTTGAGAACGCGGACAAATTCAAAAAACAGCTTACTCCTATGATCTTCAAAATTTAATTGCTTGCCCGCAAAGCTGAAGCCTTGGCAAGGCGATCCTCCTACAATCAGATCATAATCACTGCCCTTGACTTGTGTAATGCAGCCAAGCTGTTTCGTATCTGGATAATTGCTTTGTGTTACTTTTATCGCGTACTTATCCACTTCACTTGCGTGATATAGTGAATATCTTATACCCGCTCGATTTAAAGCAACCTGTGCGCAACTTATGCCGTCAAATAATGATAAAACTTTCATCATCCCGCCATCCAACTGTTGCTGTTTTGCCCTTGGTAGCTGCGCATATGATAGCGCTGCTGCATTTCTACAGATTGAGCAACGCCCATCCCCGAAACAACAAGATAGCGCATGCAGTCCATTAAATGGTCATTACCTTTTTTAATGATCCCTTTTTCGTCTCTGTTGTACATTCTAAATTCTCTTAACGTTTGCGTTAATGTTGTAAAGATTTTAAGCTTGCCGTTTTGAAAACGTGTCAAAGTATCCATGACACCTTTTTCTTTTGAGTTGATCGCTTTACTTAAGTTATGCAAGCCCGATTGTCGATAAAGCGTTGCTATCGCCTCACCGTCTTTCTGTGATGACTGTTCGCCCGCAGGGTCATAAACCCCCGGTATTTTATCGGCACCCATCTGTATCAGCTCATACGTGTGTTGCTGCGGTGTACGCTCTGCAACGTAGTATTCTGCTGTTAAGTACATCACATCGTTGTCGCGGTCAATCGCAGCAAATAGTGCCGCTGTTGGGTTAGTCCACCCAAAGTCAAGCGCATAAACTTTTGCCCAATGTGCCGGAATAGCAAAAGGCTGCACTGTTACCGCATCTTCAAAGACTGGATAGACTAAGCCGCTGCCCATGCTTGGGATTCCTTTTTCTCTGGCTTCTCGTTCGATGGGGTTTAATGATTTGAGGATTAACTCTTTTTCATGATCGAGCAAATGCGGATTGTCAGCCCATGAGGCCATGATGTAAAACTTATCATCGATTACCTGGCCTTCGGCTTTGCCTTCTGTAAACTGCAACACAAGCTCAGTAACGCCAAGCAATGGTGTCATCGTTAATACTAATATGCCTTGATTATCGATATCTGTAGACATCGTACGCATAAGTGACTCGACATAAATATCGCGTGGCGGTTCTTCATCTAAGTGAACTAAATCAAGTTTGGCAGCTTGAAACTTCTTGCGCCCTTGTTCATATGACTTGAATGTTAGCTCTGATACGCCACCAGAAATATGCTTCACTTTGTACGTGTGCTTTAGTCTATCAATGCCGATGATCAAATCTTCTGCGATAACGTCTAAATAGCCCTGCTCTAATACTTCAGCGGTCAAGGCATTGGTTACACTTGCCGCCCATGCTTTGATCGGACGATTAAAACGCTTGCCACCCCACCATTGCGGATAATAGCCTGTTAAATGCATGGCGCACTCAGCAATCCCACCGAATGTTTTGCCCGTCCTGTTTCCTGCCAAAAAAAGCCGCTCTTTAGCATTCTTGCCCGCTACATGAAATAACAATTGTTTCTTGTGTGGCTTGTAATCTAAAAAGTGTTTTTTTATGTGAAGATTTGCTGCTTTGATAATGCTGTCATCAGTTATTTTTAGCTGCTGCATTCTTTGCGATTTCTCTTATTTGTAGTGCTTGCTCATTTGTTAACGTCAACGTGGTTTCGTTCTGTTCTTCATCCTCGAACTTATCACGCTGTTTTAGCATCTGTTTGCCTAGCCAAATCAAGAGTGTGGGGTTTTTTTCTGCGGCCGTCCATTGCATGCGTCTTAAGCTTACTCTGCCGCCATCTCTCTTTTTCTCATATACCTCGGAAAAACTCTCACCATAGGTTTTTTTACACCATCTTGTTAATGTTTTATCCGTAACATCAAGCACATTGCATATTTCTTCTTGTGTGCATTGTATACTGCACATACTCTCGAACTGTTTTTTATTAATTTCTTTCTTTGGTCTAGCCATTTTCAATTACCTCACAATAAAAACGCCTATGAATAAATACAGCGCAACCATGATAACGAATATCAAAAGCGGTGCGCCAAGGTCTTTTATTTTACTTTTCATGAAGTTAAAAAGGCGGTAAATCATCATCGTCAAAATCCTCGTAACTTGGTGGCGGTTGTGTTGGTACTGTTTTGCCTTTGGCTTTAGCGTACTCATTAACTTTGCCAGTGTTGGTTGAACTGAGATAATCTTGTGCAGTTGTATTGTCCGCACTTGGGCGCTGTGGCTCTGTTTGTGCGCTAGACAATAATTGAAACTCTGTTGCAATGACTTTTGTTGTGTAGCGGTCTTGTCCGTTTTTATCTTGCCATTTTTGGGTGTTTATACGACCTTCGACATAAAGCTTTGAGCCTTTTTGTACATACTGCCCGATGGTTTCTGCTTGCTTCCCAAAAAAGGTTATATTGTGCCATTCTGTGACATCGATATGTTGCCCAGTTTGCTTGTCTTTGTAGCCGTCATTCGTTGCTATGCTTAAATTAACAACAGCGACCCCAGAGGGCATGTAACGCACCTCAGGATCGCCCCCCGCAAAACCAAGTATAATTACTTTATTTACCGTGCCTTTCGCCATATTTTAATTACTCTCAATCAATTGTTTTAATTCATCAATGGGCATCCATTGGTCAATCAACGTTGTTTCTATTTCAATCATATGCTTGTATATGTTTGGCGTTTGATACGTTGCAAAAAATAACTTATCGCCCACGGCACACAATACGCGCTGCCCATCTTCTGGGCGTTGCTTCTTGCCATTTATCCAAGGCGATTTTTTCGGCTGTTTTTTCTGCTTGCGTTCTTTAGATTGGTTTTCGATCATGTAGTATTTTTGGATAACACTGTTTGGGACTGCTAACCATTGTATACTGTCAAAGCAGTTCTGCAAAATTAACGCTCTAATCTTGCGCGCAGCCTGCCAATCGTTTGAATAATCTATGTTCACCCAATCATATACTTGTCGATTTCTTTTATCGCCTCATCTGCACCATGACATACAACGGCTTTATAGCCTTGCATGTTGAGGTAGTTTATCCAACCCAACTGGCTTTCAGATACTTTGCCGCCACTTTTAGCTTTCATTTCAATGTAAAGCCCTGCATGTCTATTCACTACTGGGATGACCAAATCAGGCACACCTTTCGCCATACCTAGACGTTTAAGCTTGTTAACAACACCGAAAACAATACTCGCTAATGCACTGTTTTGACGCGCTAAAAATGATAGCTTTTGCTCATTGGGTACGTGATAATGGGCTATGCGTTTTGCAACCAAATAATCAACTACTGTCATTTGCTCTTGCTCTTCATTTGCGACTGGTTTTCTATTTGCTTTCTTTGTTCTTTTTATAAACATCTATTTAAAGCCTATTTTTAAGCCCGTGACGCGATTTTATTTCAACATCGTGTGTTTGTCTAATTGCATGACTGATCGTTTAATTTTGACCGCTTAGCGCTTTATTAATCTTGCCTTTTGATCTAATCAATTGCACCCTTTCCTTTTGGTAGCGTTTAAGCTCGGAAATTTTGATATTATAACTTTTGCCCCTTTTGCCCTTGTTGACCGGATTCAATAAACCAGACTTGATCGCATTGCGCAGTACGTTATCCGTTAAACCAGAAAGCCTTGCCGCTTCGTTGATATCAACTATCACGTCTTCATGCAATGTTACCAGTGTCTCAACAGCACCACGCAAGCTTGCAATCTCTTGCGTTAGCGCGTCAATGTCGTTTACTGTTATCAAGTCTAGTGTTTTTCTTTCCATCATAATTTTACCTCTTTTTTAAACACCGCAAAAATTCATTTCAGTTTTTCTTTACCCTGAGCAGTTAAGTGATAACCGCCTGTTTTTTTTGAGCCGATAAAATCTATCAGCCCTAAATCTTTTAGTTTTTTCATATGCCGTTTAACCGTATTAATTGATTTGGTTAAGGTTTCTGAATAATAGTTTTTGGTTTGCCCTTGATGCTTCTGAATCAATGCAAGCATTTCATTTAACGCTTGCTCATTCCTGCTTGATTTCTTCGGCTTTTCTTTCTGCTCTCTAAACTGAGCAGGGATTTCAAGTCTTAACGTTGGGTCATAGTCCAAACCTTTGCGCGCGTTGTAGTCATGCAGCCAACCAATCAGCACTCTGGGACATATAATTTGATCTCCTGCTAATGTCGCAAACGTCTCATGCAATAACTCTGTTTGGTAGGCTGCTACTAAGGTTTCAACTCTCCATGAGATATGCTTATCAAAAACAAATGCCCCATTGATCTCTTTGCTATCTTCAAGCATTTCATTCCAACAGATTTCCCATGTGCTGAAGTGATCGACTTTTTTGGCTGTCTTTGCTTTTTCGCTTATCAGATACGCTTGATACTCTGGTGAGTTCTTTAACGTCCTGTGCAAGTATGCCCCCACGTTCTTAACTCGACCTGCTTTATGCTCAAACTCAACAAAATCAATTTTGCTTGCGATAAACGGATCACTTAGCGCTTGCCTGAATTTCAAAATCTGTGGCACGTGAAAACCAATCTTTCTTAACCTAATACCTAATTCATCAAAAACAGAAAGATCAGAAAAATCAGAATCAGAATCGTTAGGCTTAAGTTTTACCGTCTCGCTAAATTCTTCTCGAACGGCTGTGGCTGATTCATGATTTATTTTTTTCTTTATGTATTTAGGTATATAGGTGTCAACCGTGAGACTATTTATTTTTAAAAAGTGACCCATTAAATTTGGATTTATAGCTGCACATGAATAGCTAGAAACACCATATAATAAGGGTTTAGCCTGCCCAAACGCATACGATCTATGCATAAAAGTCTCAAAATCGTAAAAGGTGTCAATCCTGAGACTATTTATTTTTAAAAAGTGACCCATTAAATAGGATATTTTAGGCTGTAAATCTTGGGTTAATTTATACCATTGACCTATTGGAAGCCTTGATTTTAAAAGGTTTCCAAGGTTTTGGCATTGTTTAATGTCCCAAATTGCATTTAATGGGTCACTTTCATTTAATGGGTCACTTTCATTTAATGGGTCACTTTCATTTAATGGGTCACTTTCATTTAATGGGTCACTTTCATTTAATGGGTCACTTTCATTTAATGGGTCACTTTCATTTATTAACTCGATTGGTTCAGATTTTATGCAATCTTCAGGGATGCCGTATTTGTTAACGCGATATATCTTGTATGTAGTCCAATTTGCACGCCCACGCTTAGATTCTTTATCAAGCCATCCAAGATCACGCAATCGATTTGTTGCACGTGATATATTTCGAGGCAATACTTTTGTGGTTTTAGATATTTCTTGTCTACTTACCTTGACTGTGACAGGTCCCGACTTCTCTGAATAGCGCCCATTGCTTAGCAAAAACGTATATACACGAATTTCCACACGTGTGACTCTACTATCATAGGTAAATTCTGTGGGCGTATTTGCAAATTGATAGGACGCTTTAGACATTCGTTAAGCACCCTTGTGATTCGGACGGTATAACATATTGAGGGGGATCCTTTTTGTTGAAAAAAGTAAAAAAATCCAAATCATTACGCATCCACACCCGACAACCGTCCGTTATTATCGGGATAGGTTAGCACAATGACTTTATAAAATTGTAATGTTTTTACTTTCCCGTTAAATATATTAGTCTTTCGGTAACTCGTGACTTATTTTTCTTAAAAAGGTGTATAATTCTGGCGTTGATATCTGTTTATGTGTTTTTGTATTTAGCCCTGTTTTCTCTAGCAACATCTTGCCGCGAACGCCCAACTTGTAGAGCTTCAAAATTTTGTCTTTATGCTGCATGAGCTTCTTATGAGCTTCTGCAAAACTTCTTCTTTGCTGCGGTCCGTTGTAGTCTGCTTTGAGTTCACCGTTGGTTATTCGCTCAATCTCAAACTGCTTGATCAGCGGTGGAAACTCGCCCCATGTAGTGATTGATGAAGTTGCTATCTGCAAAGCTTTTGCTGTGGCTATTTGTGATCCGTAGTATTCTATTACTTCTTTAGTTTTCATCTGTATTTCCTCTTTGTTTTGACCTTAAGTTAATAATTTCAAACTCCATTTTCAAATAAATCTAACTTGCTTCAATATACGTGTCAATTTTTTTTATATAAAAAATAATGCTATAATTAAGTTAAAATATTGATGGGATGGATAAAAACATGAGCGATCACATAGACTTATTTATGGAAAGGATGACGGAGCTAGGACTGCGGCAAGTCGATATTGCTGATCATTTAGAGATTCCCCCAGGCACTGTCTCCGTCTGGTTTAATAAAAGGTCATACCCAAGTGGCGCTATACTTATAAGACTGCTTGATTATCTTAAGCTAGCTATTATTGATGGGAGCATTGTTAAACTCAACGAACACGGCTTAAAAGTGAATAACTATGTTCAAGTAAAACTATTAACTTTTGAGCAAGCGGCCAACATCACAAAAAATACTTTTTCTCACTGCGATGAATTTATACAAGTTGAAAAGCAACATGTTAAAAGTAATTCAAGCTTTGCGATTAAAATGCTAGGCGATACAATGAAATGCGTAGGGCACAAGCTAAGTATTGCGCACAACGATATTTTAATATGTGATTATAGCAAGGAGCGCTCCCCCAAAATTGGCGACCTAGTAATCACAAGAATAAATAATGCGGCATGCGTTAGGATTTATGCCGGAGATCATCAAAACCCACTGTTTACCGTTTTAAATCTCTCTTACACCCAGTACAGCGGCATGACAACCTCGGCAAATGCAGCGACGGTCATTGCTACGGTTCACAGTGTACAACCCGCCATAAAAAAATTAATAGATTAATTGCATCTTAATGTATCAAAAAATAATAACTAAATATTAAATAATATTTTATGGAATCATAGTTTTATTTCGGCTAGGTTCTGTCTGTAATGCAGTGTACAATCAAATGGTTTCATATGTAACGCAAGATGGAATCAGCAAGGATTTAGCCATATGCCAACAGCAATAATGATCATTATAATACTTTACTACTGCTCAGGCTGTTTTTTTAGTTACTTATTATTCGTATATGGCAAAAAAATGCGGGCAGATCAACTAACACATGTTTTAAGGAAGCACCTTGGCTTATATCGCTATTTTAGCTTGCGGAATATTAAACGCATTCTTCTGGTTGTTTTTACTCTGTTGAGTTGGATCGGATATATTATCTTATTTATCATTTATGAATATTTGAGGAGTAAAGATGCTATATAACCTTCACACACTCTACAAAGCAATAGGTTGCGCTATTATTTTTGATAAAGAACGCGAGAAATTTTGGGCTAAAGGTAGGCAAGGCTATACGCATTTATTAAGTGATACGCTTGGCTTTTATTCTGTTGCTGTAGCTGAGGAAATAGCTAGCGATTCACGCAAAGGCGCAGCAGAACAGCATCAAATAGTATTATACCCTTACGTAGTTTCTTTTATGCTCGATATGCCAACAAACCCAGAACTATCAGGCAAAGGCGTTTTGATTTTTGCACAAAGTGCTTTGAAAGCACGGTCATCAATGCTTACAAGATATGGCACTGAGTGGGCGTTTGCATATGAGCTAGATGACTTTATGAGTGATTATAAAGAATATTGGATGCTAGCAAAGTCTAATTTTGAAATAGTCGATGCATGGGCGGTTGTGTCTAATTTTGAAATAGTCGATGCTTGGGCGGTTGTTGATTTGAAATAAAACATTACAGTGAGGGGCTTGCTATGAATAAAAAAAATAAAGATAACGAACCACCGATGTTCGAAGAATTTAGAGAAATACTTCTCTTTATATCTGTTTTATCAGTCATTGTTTTTATTATTGCTTTCATAGTTAAAATAATAATTTTGCTTTTTACTTTTGTTATAGATGGAAATTTTGGTGATAGTTTTTTATCTTGGCAGCTCGTATTTTCACCATTATTGATTACGGTAATATGTTTTATACTCAGCTTAGCTTCCTCTCTTTTTGACTTTTTAACTAAAAAGTTATCTTCAACCTTACAGATTCTCTCGTTTTTTGTATTAATGTATATAATGATGTTCGTATCAAAATGGTGGAATGGCTAACTTATTAGTAAACAACTTAAAGCAAAATACTCATTGACCACTTGAATCAAGGCAAATAGTCCTCACTCAATAATTGCTCTGGTGTGTAGGGTTGATTAACTGGAAAATAAGACTCACTTAAACCTGTTTCATTAGAAGCCATCACAACCGCTTTTTTATAAGCTTTCAATAATAACTCTTCAAAATAGTGTTTTAAACTTGGGCTATCATCTATTAAAAAACCGATATCAATACGCTGAGTTTTAATCGTTTTTTCCCAACTTTTTGATCTCATTTCTGGCTGATATTGCCACTTAAGCAAATGCATAATTAACACAGCTAAACGATTCCTTAATTCCTGCCTTTCTTTTGCACTCATCCCCTCTAGTTCCTCCATTAAATGTTCAGTATCTAGTTGATCAAAAGCCCTATTTTTTAATAAGCGAATAGTTTCAACTGTCCAAGCATGAAAATCTTTACTATATAAACTTTGTGGTCTCATGTCTTACCTCCAAATTAGGGTAAATAATTATCGTCTAGTAGCTGATCTAGTGTATATGGTAAAATCTGCGGCAAGTCTTTCGTTTGCAAACCTGTATCAGTCAATACGATTTTAATCGCGTCACTGTGTGTTTTATCATTGCTAAGTAAATCGCTTAGCTTTGGTTTTAAGCTTGGACTATCGGCAAGTAGTAACTCAATTTGTGTGCGTTGCTCTCTGATCGTACCTAGCCAACTACTACAACGTTGTGTCGGCTGATATTGCCATTTTAACAAGTGCGCAATTAATACAATCAATCTGCTTACAAGTTCGCGATAATCACGCTTTGCCATGCTCTCTACCTCATCTGCTAAATGCTCTAAGTCCACCGTATCAAAACGCCCTGTTTTTATTGCTTTGGCTGTCTCTATCGCCCAAACGTAAAAATCAGTATTATATAAATTGGGGTTCATGCGCTACCTCCTTCAATCAAGGTAAATAAGTATCATCTAATAATTGCTCTAATGTGTAAGGTAAATCTGCGGGGAGCTTTGACTCTTCTAAATCTGTCTCGCTGATAGCTTTAAGCTTTGCGTAGTCGTATGCTTCGTGTGCATCCTCCTCAACAAACATATTAATGCTCGGCATTTCTTGGAGTAAATGCTTAATTCTTAAGCGGTACTTTTTAATATTTAATCTAAATGCTTTACATTGATCCTCTGGAGTGTATTGCCACCTTAGTAAATGTAACATTAAAGTCTCTAATTTACTTTGTAGCTCTCTGCGCTCTTGCCTACCAATACCCTCTAATTCCTCAATTAAGTTCTCAGTGTCTAATTGATCAAAAGCTTTATTTTTAAGCGTTCTTATAGTGTCTGCTAACCATGCATAGAAATCGCGCTCATATAAGCTTTGTGGTCTCATGTTTCACCTTCCTTACATCATTAATCTAAAAGCCATTGCCCATTTTGTTTGATTTCTTGATACATCACATCAGGCGGTAAATCTAAGCCATTTTCCCAAGTAACAGTTCCTACTTCTCTATCGATGAATACGCTCTCGAAAGCTTTGTCATTTTCAAGTGTCTTAAATACACCTCTAAATCTTGAAGGCTTAAAAATAATCTGCCCACTTAAGCCATCTTCAAAAAAAACTTCAAGTGTATGCCTTGAAGCAACTTTTACATTAATCGGATCTTTCCACATAGTATCTGCTCCTTATTATCTCAAAGGCTCTATTTTCATTGGCTGTTTGTCGCTTTGGCATAACTGCCAATTTTGCATTAATTCTTTTTGGTGAATTTCTGCCCATGCCAATACTAACCTTTCTTGCTTCTTTGGCAGTTCACCTGCTATTATCGTTATGTCTAGTATGCTAATTGCACATTTAAAATCACCATATCGCACATGAAAATGTGGCGGGTTATGTTCATCCCAAAACATACTTATAATAATCCCGAAAAATCTACTAATTGTCGGCATGCTCTTAACCCTAAAATATCATCATGTTTTACATAATGTCATTATACATCATAAAAACCATAAAAAACAAATTTTAAAATACCCTGTTGGGGTTTGTGCTTTTATGTGCTATAGTAGATCATATCTGAGTTTGGAATGCTTAACATGACTATATGGCAAACAATTATTGAAACAAAAACATTTAGCAAAACGTCAAAAAGCATAGCTGATGAAGACACAATAGAAGATATGTTGGAGTATATAGCTAAAACGCCACTTGCTGGAGATATTATTGAAGGCACTGGCGGTTGTAGAAAAATAAGGTGGCAGCGCAATAAAAGCATGGGCAAAAGCGGTGGAATGAGAACCATATACTATTTTTATAATCACAGCATGCCTATATATATGCTATTAGCGTATGCAAAAAATCAACGAGACAACATATCGCAAGAAACTAAAAATATTTTAAAATCGATGGTTAATGATTTAATAAAATCACACAAAGGAGAAGAAAATGAGCAATATTGACATCAATGATCTTCTTCAACAGTCGGCAAGAGAAGCTGTTGAAATTGCTAATGGTAACGCTAAAGGCGATACACATAGGTTTCTAGTTAAAAACGGGATCGATGTTATTAGCATTAGAAAAAAATTAAATATGAGCCGCGCCAAATTTTCAGAAATATATGGCTTAAAAGTTAGAACCGTAGAAAAGTGGGAGCAAGAAAAAAATAAAATGGATGCTACTGCTATATCTTATCTAACGGCAATTGCTAATGACCCCGACGGAATAAAAAAAGCATTATCATAAAAAAACACATCAAAACAATTGACATTCAAATAAACTTACTTTAGCATCAACGGCGGGTGTCACAACCCTTACTAGCGTTAAGCCGACGTTAAAGGCGTTCAATGAGTGAAGTCTATCCCGAGTTTCGGGCGGCAGCATGAATACAATACCTTTAACGGAAATAGTGCTGAATCCTTCTAGTATGGATTGTGAACCGCCCGGATTATTTTTCACAAAAAAATACTAGGAGTCTACGATGGACACAATCAATAATGTAAGCGCTTTAACAATATCTACAACAGAAGATGGTTTGTTCTCTCTCAATGATTTACACAAAATGTCAGGTGGCGAAGATAAAAACTCTCCGCGCCATTTCCTGAGAAATAAGATCATTAAGGAATTGTGTGCGGCGATTGAAAGGCAAAATGGGGGAATTCCCCCATTTAGAAAAACATCTGGAGTTAAAGGCGGCACGTTTGCTTGTAAAGAACTTGTGTACGCCTACGCAATGTGGATTAGTCCGCTTTTTCACCTTGCAGTCATCAAGGCATTTGATGAACATCAACAATTGAAAAGTGCGAATGTTTTCGCAATGGTTAAATCTGAAAGCAAGCGCGAACTTGAGCAATTCAAAACTGAAAAAGAAAAGGAAATCGCTGAGTTAAAAGCAAAGCAAACGCTGCCACAATTATCAACGGCACAATATAGCGGTTATACATTCACGGTAGACAGTAAAAATAAAAAGTGTAAAGACATCATAGATTGCTATCAGGAATTGTTATCTACTATGCCTGAAGCATTAAGCTACATAAAAAATCAGATCGAGCGCATGTTGTGTGAAATACAAACGCATCAATCTGTTTTAGATAAGCTAAAGAAATAACCCCCACCCCACATATTCGAAAATCAATCTTTTGTGTAGCGCCTTTCCATTACAAAAAAAGACGCTACTGGGATCCCCCTTTCGGGGCAAGGAGTATATTACTATGTTATTGCTAACACGTAAAGCAAATCAATGTATTATCATCAATGATGATATTGTGATCAAAATTTGTGACATATCACGCGGTCAGGTTAAAATTGGTATTAAAGCACCTCAAGACGTTAAAATAATGCGTCAAGAACTACACCCGCTCTATAACCGCAGTGCCTTTTATCAACAATTCGACTTTGGAGCATATCAATATGACTAAAATCCCTAGCAAGAAACACAACGTCAGTCAGCACTTTAATGAGTATATAGCGTTTAAATATCAGTTATTAAATAAATTGGGCGGGTTACTAACTAAGGCCAGGCAACAAGAAAATATAACCCCTTGTGAGATTCTGGCGTTATTCCCAAGTGTTATAGAGGGTGAGTTAAAAGAGGTGAACTAACATGCAAGAATTAATAGTTAAACATAAATTTGATCTTGATGACAATATGGACGCTGTAAAAGCATCAATTCAAGAAGCAATTAAGAAGTATGATGTTGTTGTCACTGATGATAGCGTAAAAGATGCAAAGCAAATGATGGCTAACATCAACAAAGATAAAAAGTCTTTCAGTGATAAATACAAGGATTTTCTTGGTATTATTGAAAAGCCGATTAAATCTTTTAAAGAAAGATGTAAAGACATTGAATCACTATATGACGATGCGCGCAATCGCTTAAAAGTTCAAGTTGATAAGTATGAGGTTGAAAAACTTGAACGTATTAAATTTATTGTATCTGAATATCGCAATATTTTATGTGACGAAAAAAGCATTGACCACAGAGCGATAACTATCGATGACTTGATAATGCTTACAGCAGTAACATCTAGTAACACTGTTTCAGCAAAAACAAAACAGGCGATTGAACAGCGTGTTGCTGTTGTTGATGCTGAGATTTTACGTGCGAAATTAGAAGCTGAGGAGAAGGCTAAGCGCGATAGAGAAATAGCAGAAAAAGCACGTATTGAAGCTGAAGAAAAAGCAAAACAGCGTGAGATTGAACAAGCTAAGCAATTTGAGATTGAAAAGCAAAGATCTGTTGAGAAAGCACGAAAAGACGCTTTAAAAGAAACTACTACAGAGGGAGCGTCAACTTATCAAACTTATGAAGAAAAGCCAAAAAGCGAACCTGTTATTACTGAAGATGGCAGGCGTATTTTTACTATTACCGCAACTTTTGAAATAAAGGCTCCTGCTGATATTCCAACTAATACTATAAAAGCAAGATTTGATGGAATGTTTAAAAAGATTGGCGTTGATTCAGTAAGTATTGAGGTTGAATGACATGTTAGAGCTTAACTACTCAGACTTAGAAGAATACTTGCCGCCAGATCTTGTTAAAAAGCCAAAGTACAAAATACATAATTTTGAACAGAACAGCGAAGAATGGTTTGCTTGCAGGCTCGGAAAATTAACGGCCTCAAACATGCAAATAATAATGGGCGATGGCGATACGCGCGAAGCGATTATACAAAGCAAAGCTGCTGAGGTATTGACTGGTGTTTTAGACGATTCACAGCACTTTAAGAGCAAAGACATGGTAAGAGGTAATGAATTAGAAGATGATGCACGTATGCGCTATTCTGAAGTGTATAGCGTTGAAGTTGAAACATTTGGCTTTATTGAGCTTGATGAGTTCGTAGGTGTTAGCCCGGATGGTTTGTCTAAAAATGGTGGACTCGAAATAAAATGCCCAAATAATAAAAACTACTTAAATCAGATCGTCAATGGTGAACGTGAGATATTAGAACTCTACAAAACCCAATGCCAAATGTCGATATGGGTAGCTGAACGTGAATGGTGGGATTACGTGATATACAATCCAAACTTTAGTCATGATATTCACCGTTGGCGCATCTATCGTGACGACTTATATATTGAACGCATTAAACAAGCTGTTGAAAGAGCTAAAGCAGACATTGCTAAATATATCGTTAAATTTAATAAAGCAATAGGAGCATAAAATGGAAAGTCAAGTAACTACAACCCCAGAACACTATGCAGTAAATACATCTAGCATTGTATTTAATTCTGAAAAGATGAATAACATAATGGCTATGGCTGAAATGATGTCAAAAGGTATTTCGACAGTGCCTAAGCATTTGCAGAAAAACCCTGCTGATTGCATGGCTGTTATTATACAAGCTACACAATGGGGAATGAATCCGTTTGCTGTTGCTCAAAAGACGCATTTGGTTAATGGCGCGCTTGGCTATGAAGCACAACTCGTTAATGCAGTTATTCAGTCATCAGGACTTATTGATGGAATGTTTTGTTATGAATATGAAGGAGAGGGGAATAATCTTTGTTGTCGCGTTGGTGCTAAGATTAAAAAAACTGGGGAAATGGTATGGGGTGAATTTTTAAGTATGTCTAACGTTAAGGTCAGAAACTCCCCTCTTTGGTCGACAAACCCTAAGCAACAATTAGGCTATTTGCAAGTTAAGAACTGGGCAAGACTATATGCACCTGGTGCAATATTAGGCGTTTATACTGATGACGAAATTGAAAGCTACAAAGAACCCAAAGACATCACCCCGAAAGATCATAAAACTACTACTGCTAAAGCTTACGCTAATATGATTGAGCAAAAGAATGATGTTAAGACTGATAGCCAAATAGTTGATAGTAATCAAGATGAAGCTGTGCTAAAACAATTCAAAATTAATCTACATAAATTAGGAATTGATACACCTGAGCAATACACCGCTTTCCTTAAACATGCCGATATTGATGATAAGTGTGTGGAGCTATTAGAAAGTTTAAACAATAATACCGGACTTTTAGGTGCTGTTTATGACGAATTTAAATCACATCAAGACAGTGAAGGCATAATATACAACCATGATGAAGCTAATGCCCTATAGTCTGTAATGATAAAGTGAAACAACATAATACAAACTAATATAGTTAACCACTGATTTAAAAAGTATAATTCACAATATATTTTAAGGGGATTCTAATGCTTGGAATTTTAAATAAATGCGTAGAAGTTAATAACATTAGTTCGCTTGGTAATTTATTAAATAAATTTGACTTAAAAATCAAACAAAATGAAATAAAGAAAGAACATGCTTGCGCATATATAAATATTAATGCTTTGCCGATCTCTTATACGCTTCAAAATCTTCTACGCTCATATTTTGGTGACGCGGTTAGCATTGTTGAAATCAAAGAAAAAAAGAAAACTAAAATAAATCACGTTGTGCCATTGGAGGTGTTTAAAAAAATAAACCTTATAGAATTGAGGGCAATGCCGCTAGTTGGTTGTTTTGCATTCAAACACTTAGTAATTTTTTATATCGAACATGGGCTAATCACTAGCAAAGATTTAAAAGAAATGGCTAGGTATTATAAATACAAGCGTTACACGAAAGAAAAACAAGCGCTTGATAATATTGCTAATAAATATCAACAAAAAAACAAAGCAAAAAACATTAATCAATATTTAATCAAACTATGAGGCTAAAGCAATGATTATACAAGATTTAGTTAGAAGATGTAGTAAAAGCGGGCAAAATATAGCTGTTTATGCTTCAAGCATTGAAGAGAAATACAATAATGATGCTTATGATCGTTTTAACGAGATAGCAACAAAAGCAATACGGCAAATTATTGAAGAGAACCTCCCCGCATTGCTTGCTAAGCAAGAAAACAAAGAAATGCTCATCACTTTTGCTATTAATGATAAAAACGAAAGCTCATTTAGTCTTGAGTCAAATTTTAATAAAATTTAATCAATGAAAACCAACCCCCTACAGAAAAAACACGATGCAGTAATCGCCATTGGCGTGAATAGCGATGCTGTATTAATAAAGCTTCTTAGCGAAGAACACTGGCTTATAGATCATATGGCTTGGAGTGGTGACGAATTAAACGATATTACATTTAATGATGCACCCGGTCTTTACTATGCAGATATAACCATCGATGAACACGGCTTAATTTATGACAATTTGAAGCAAATAAAAACTAAATTTTAAAAGGATCACTATGAAAAACGAGATAAAAGAAAAATTAAAGGAAATTGTAAAAAGGCTTGATATGTTAAGCTTTATGAAACATGACATAAGAACACATACTTGTGATGAAACAAAGATGCAAATCATAGATAGCGCTTTGAATGCTGCTAATGTTTGTGAAGAACATAAAAAATACATTTTTGAAACAAATGATATTGAAGGTGCATCGCTACAGGCAGTTGTAGCTATTGATTTACAACGGCATAAAATTTTTGTTGATTTATGCGATTTATATGACGCTAACAGCCCAAGTGATGATGTTTTTAATCAATCGCAATTAGAGGTAATACAGGTCGGCTTGACTTATTTTCTAATATGCTTGTTAAAACAGTTAGCTCGAAATCCTGAAATACTCAAAGGAAATAATTTTGATCAGTCAATTGAGGATCTGTTATCAAAGCCGAATGATGAAATGGATTTCATTGTCAAGACTACAGAAATGGCTGTTGACGAGATATTCAATAACAAAAGCAGAAAAATAAGCAATCTATATAAATATGCTAAAAAACAAAAGGGAAACAGCTAATGGAAAACGCTAAACTCACTGAAGAAGAAAAAAAGGCAATTGACGTTTTGGGGCGCTGTGGTTCTGCTATTTTATCTGGTTTTATATTGAATACAGACATTGAAAAAACCAGTCTACTCATAAGCATGATCAATGAACAACCAATTGCCGAAAGGCGCAACCTTGCCGTACAGCTAGCAAATAATTTTATAAAAGATTTTATAAACGATTCACTTGAACATGCTACTGATGAATTTAAACGCTATTTGCATATGATAATTGATGATATGAAATGACCAGTATTAAATGTAGCATAAATGCTTTTGTTGTGTTTGTTTTGGTTGCACTTGGTGCTTATAGCAATGAATCAATTTTCACCTTAACGCCTGAGTTATCATATTACAGCTACCGTGAACCAAGCGTTATGAAAATTACTGGTCCTGGTCTTGGGCTAGATTGTTGCTATCAATATATTGATAAAAACAAAGTAACATTTTTGATACATGCACGTGCTAATTTTATCAATGGTACATATGATGGACGAACCCAAACAGGGGACAAACTCATAAATAACAATGATAACAGTTGCATACTAGAAACAGCGCCAAAGCTTGGTTATGTTTTGACGTGGCAAGAAAGCAATATTAATATAACCCCTTATACTGGTGTAGGTTATCGCTATTTAAACAATGACACCAGTGTAAAAAATGGTGGTTACTTGCGCGTTTATTGAACGACAATTATCTTTGCCGGTTAACGACAACTACAATTGCCGCTTAAACCACCCTAATTTAGCATGGTTTTATCTTCAGTTACAATATTAATATTTTGCTTATTATCTGTTCTTGCTTTTT
>NZ_JACYVZ010000020.1 GCF_014857925.1 Cysteiniphilum marinum
TTGACCAAGCAAATATGGTTTGGTGTACAGATTTGACTTACATTCGCCTAAATCAAGGCTTTATCTACTTATCTGTGATCATGGATTGGTATAGTCGTTATGTGCTTAGTTGGGGACTTAGCAACTCCATGGAAGCCTCATTCTGTGTTGGCACATTAGAAGATGCGTTATTGCATTACGGAAAGCCTGATATTTTTAACAGTGATCAAGGGTCTCAGTATACCAGCACTGAATTTACAGGGCTTCTTTTAGCAAATGATATTAAGATTAGCATGGACGGTCGAGGTCGTGCCTTTGATAATATTTTTATAGAACGCTTGTGGCGTAGCGTTAAATATGAGGAGGTTTACATAAAAGATTATGCTGATATGCAAGAAGCCAAACGCTCATTAAAACGATACTTTGAGTTTTACAATTATGAAAGACATCATCAAGGTCTTGCGTATAAAAAACCAGCTGAGGTTTACTTTAACACTAGCTATAAAAATGCTGATGCTGACGCATTTAAAGAGAAACTATTATTAGGTTTAAAACCAAATGAAAACATTTGTTTGAAGCCTATAGTTGATGAGTTGAATTTGCAGTAGAAAAATATCCCATTTTTATTGCAAAGTGGTCTAGACAATGGGGAGTACTTTATTAAACACGTATAAAGACGTAAAAATTTAATAAAAATAACTCACCAATGGCTCAATCAACACCATCAATTCAGCTCGACTTCGCACTGAAAATTTGCGATAGGCTGACTGCAAATGTTTCTCAAAAGTGCGTGGTGATATCGCCATCTCATTGGCAAGCTCAATATTTGACGTCTCTGGATAATCACAACATAATTGCACAATCTCCTTTTCTCTAACAGTTAACACCTTAAAAGGGTCATCATGCATCAGTGACTGAGTTTCAAAATCTAGTTTAACCGGTTGTATATGCGCTTTAATATTCGGACAACGCATGATGAGCTTCTTAAAAGAATCCGAATAAACCAATTCTCGTAATTTATTCAGTAGAAAATTGTTACACAAATGATAACAAGCATTAAAAGCAAATTTAAACTGCAAGAAAACCAACACAAACTGTGCAGATGAATATTTAAATTTAAATAGCAAACTATCTCCCCCTTTACCAATTTGATGAAAATAGTCTGAACGAATATTTGCATAAGATAATAAATGTGAGTAAATAATTTGCTTTGGCATTTTTTGCACATTGGCATAACTATAGCATGGACAGCACTGTGCCAGATCACTCAATAGAAAATATTGACTCACCTGACTATCAATTAACGTTATTGCTCTGACTTCATCCTCAGCCACTAACGCAGCTGCTAACCCCTGAGCATTTGCAAAATCGACAACACCCTTAGCCTGCCGCAGCAAGCAATGACTTAAAATTTTGACTGGCACTTCGCACTTACCCCATTTTATTTAGACTCAAACAACGTTGACTTAAATATGACAACCTATGTTAATTGAGCGCCTATTGACACTTTAGCGCCAAGATCTTTCAAAATAATTACATTTACGTAACCGTTGCTTGCATCAAGATAAAACAATCAAAGCAAATTAAAATAGGTGGATTACCTATACTCAAACACGAAGGAGAAAAGCACTACACACTGCTTGATCTTAAATCAGCGCTTGAGATCATAGAAAAACAACGGGTTTAAATTCGTTACACTTTATGCAAAAGTATTTAGCATTTGCGCATTGCAATCGCTTTAGCGCAAAGTCATAATGCTTTTTCGTTTAAAAAACTCTCATTAAATTTTGAAAGCGACAATAACAACCAATAAAGTACATTTAAGTTTATTCATCTGGTTTTTGGGTGCATTTTTCTTCTTTTGCGAGTATTTCCTGCGCGTCTCCCCAAGTGTGATGCTGCCGCAATTATCCGACAAGTTCTCGGTAACTGCCGCAGGACTCGGTGCTTTATCTGCCTTTTTCTATTACCCATACATTCTCATGCAAATACCCGTTGGCATGATTACCGATAAATTTGGCCCTAAAAAGGTGATGATGTTAGCCGCATTTATCACTGGTATTGCTTGTATTATTTTCGCCCTTGCTAATAGCTTAACACTTGCCATTATTGCACGCATGCTCATGGGTTTTTGTGGTGCATTTGCGTTTGTTGGCACACTGCGTTTAGCGATTAACTTCTTCACTCCGAGCATCTTTGCTATGCTGACCGGCATCACGCAAGCCATGGGTATGCTTGGCGCTGCCGTTGGTGAGGCGCCAATGAGTATTTATGTGCATCATGTTGGCGTTGAGGTTGCGATGCTTAGTTTTGCGATATTATTTTTCATCATCGGTTTTCTTATGCTGTGGATGAGTAAACACAATTCAACGAACCAAGCATTGACAGCTAGCAATAGCAGCAAAATATCCCATGGCATTAAACAAGTGATAAACAATAAAGCACTATGGTTAAACTGCTTGTTTATTGGTTGCTTATATGGTCCGACAACCGTTTTTGCCGAGATGTGGGGTGCGTCATTTACTGCAAGCTTCAGAAGTCTAACACACACGGATGCCGCATTTACCACCAGTCTTATTTTTATTGGCATGGTGTTTGGTTGTCCTTTGTTTGGTTTTTTAAATAGTATGTGTAATGCACTGCAATTAATGCGTTTATCCGCTTTGCTGTGTCTTATCTTAATGATTGTGATTATTTATGTTCCAGGGTTATCATTATTGCAATTACAAGTGATTTATTTTTGCTATGGGATTTGCGATGCTGGCATTATCCCTTCTTATAATCGCTCAGCCCTTTTGGTACCGCGCCAATACTCAGGCATCGCACTTGGTATTACCAATATGTTCTCAGTTTTATTAGGTGCAATAAGTATTCAGCTTGTCGGCATTTTGATTAATCTAGTCAGTAGCGCTCAAATGCAAAGTACACACATCTATCCAGCTGAAATCTATCAACGCATATTTATACTGATTATCGTCTTATTCTGTATTTGTTTGGCACTCTCTTTCAAGATGAAACCCATATCAAAATCAACATCACTTGCACATGTTTCGTAACATTAACCTGATTTGATATAAAAAATCACAAACCCTGTTGGATTTACTGCAAACCCTCGTTAAAATGAACGTCTGTTCTAATCTGGGGTTAAAGAAGCAGTAAGTAGCTATGCAAATATTATTCAATTGGCATAATTTTAATGTTTTTACAACTTTTCGTCATTATTTTCAGCGAGCATCTACTATGCTATACCACTCGTCAATCATTTTACGGTGTTGGGTGCCGAAGAATTTTTTGATACTTTTGATTGATTGGACTGCAGGTAATATCTGGGACTATTGCCAAAGTTCGATCACTCAAAAGGGCGTAAAATTCAATGGCAAAAATGCTGCAAGATGGTTTATGGGTGGTATAGATAATGACTTCAGCGCTTTTTGCTCTATAATGACCAAAACGCACAAAGCAACTTGAGTTTAAAGGAAATCAATATGCACGGATTTAAAAGCCCGCAAATCTATTTAAGAACATTTATCATCGGTCTTTTGGTGATTGCTGGCATTATCTATTTTGAACTAACTGGTTTAAAACCTTGTCCGATGTGTTTATTGCAGCAATTTGCTATTTTATTGATTAGCATTATTGCACTTATCGCCCTTATCCATAAACCTAAAATACAGGGTGTGCGCATTTATAGTTTCACCCTTGGTGTGATTGCATTACTCGGTGCCTTGGTGGCCTTAAAGCAAGTATGGATGCAAATAAACCCAAGTGAATATGTTGGCAGCTGTGAAGCCGGTGTCGATAGTTTATTTCAAAATCTACCTTTTTTGGATTTCTTAAAGTCGCTTTTCACAAGTGGACCTGACTGCTCACAAGTTGACTGGCAACTGTTTGGTTTAAGCATGGCAAGTTATAGTTTTATTATCTTTATCGTACTTAGTACGCTACATTTTTGGCAGTTTCTATTTTATAACCCTCGTCATTTAGTAAATAAAACAAAAAATATGAAAACAGAAGGATAAATCATGGCTGAACTCTCCCTAAAAGCACCCAAGAAAAAGCTTATTAAAGCTTTTATCATCGTCATTGCCATTCTTGTCGTTATTTTTGGCGGCATCTTTGGCTTTGCTAGTTTTGTCAACGGTAAAAAGGCTTCAGCCATGGCAACTTGGAAAATGCAAGCACCTGAAGTCACCGCTACTGCCGCCAAATCTGAAACGTGGTATCCAAGTGTGAAGACCATTGGTGAAGCTGTCGCCATCCAAAATGTCAATGTTACCGCTCAAGCTTCAGGTTTAGTCTCAACCATCTCTTTTGAAGCCGGACAAATGGTTAAAAAAGGTGACGTGTTATTCACACTTGATACTGAGCAATTACAAGCACAACTAAAGCAAGCACAAGCTGATTTGGAACTTGCTAGAATCACCTACCAACGTGATGCTGACCTTTTAAAACAACAAGCCGTCTCACAACAAACGGCAGATCAATCAAAAGCAAAATATGATGCTAATCTTGCTAATGTTGAATCGATTCAAGCGGATATCAACTACCGCACGGTAAAAGCACCATTTGATGGCAAGATTGGTTTGCGTCAAATCAGCTTAGGACAATATTTTAGTGCTGGCAACAGTGCAGCAACGTTAACTGAAATATCACCGATTTATATTGATTTTAGTATTCCACAGAATAACTTTAGCAATGTTAAGGTTGGTGGTGATATTAAGTTTACATCTGACGCTTATCCAGGTGTTACTTTCAAGGCAAAAATCACTGCCATTAACTCACAAATCACCAGTGACAACAGAGCGCTTAATATTCAAGCAACCTTTGATAATAAAGATCAACAACATTTGATCTATCCTGGTATGTTTCTTGATGTCAGTTTAATTTTACCACCGATTCCAAACACCATCATTATTCCACGCAATGCCGTAAGCTATACCCTATATGGTGAAACGGTTTATGTGCTTGTGCCTGATTTTAAAGACGGGCAACCGGTGATGTCTGAATATAGTGCCATGAAAGATGGTCAAGTTCAGCTTGTATCAACAGGCAAGCAACAATATACCGCGAAGCAGGTTCCGGTTAAGACGACCATGACCAATGACAATAAAGTCATCGTTCGAGGCATTAAAGCCGGTGAGATGGTTGCGACCTCTGGTCAAAACAAACTGCAAAATGGTGTTAGTGTTGTTATCAATAATGACGTTGACTTCAAAAACAACCCATAGGAAAACGGCATATGCATTTTATTGATATTTTTATAAAACGGCCTGTGCTATCAACGGTAATCAGTTTACTGATACTCGTTGCTGGGATAGGAACTGCATTTACCTTGCAGGTACGTCAGTACCCATATATGAACAATGCGACGATTATTG
Organism: Cysteiniphilum marinum; assembly: GCF_014857925.1. Taxonomy (GTDB): domain Bacteria; phylum Pseudomonadota; class Gammaproteobacteria; order Francisellales; family Francisellaceae; genus Caedibacter; species Caedibacter marinus. The sequence continues at coordinate 5,358 of NZ_JACYVZ010000020.1, forward strand.
TCACCACCGCGTATCCGGGTGCTAATCCTGAAATCATTCAAGGGTTTATCACAACGCCATTAGAGCAATCGGTTGGTGCAGCTGATGGTATTGATTACATGACATCACAAAGTGTACTTGGTTTAAGTACGCTTACGATTAACGTTAAACTTGGCGCTGATCCTAATAATGTCCTAAGCCAAGTGGTACAAAAAGTCAACGCAGTACAAAATAAGATGCCAAATGGTGCACAATCACCATCGATTGATATGCAATCAGGTAACTCATTCCCATCACTTATTTTGGGCTTTACCAGTGATGCTTTAAATGAACAAGAAATTACTGCTTATATCAAAAACCAACTAACGCCTAAACTGCAATCTTTAGGCGGCATCTCCAATGTCATCATTTGGGGGGAAAAAGACTATGCCATGCGTGTCTGGCTAAACTATGACAAGATGGCACGCTTTAATGTTACACCGGATGATATCGCTAACGCGTTGCAAGCCAATAGTTTGATTGCTGCCGGTGGTCAAATTAAAGGTCCTTATTTTAATGTCACACTTAACCCTACAACTAACCTTGATAATGCACAAACGTATAAACAATTAGTTGTTAAAAATGAAAATGGCAATCTCGTTCGTTTAGGTGATGTTGCAACGGTTGAATTAGGAGCTCAAAACTATACTGCCAATGTCAGCTTCAATGGCAAATATGGTGTTTTTGCTGGTGTTGTCGCCGCATCTGATGCTAACGTATTGACTGTTGTTGATAATATCATGAAAGACTTGCCAAGTATTAAAGCAAGTCTACCAACTGGTTTAAACATGAATATTGTCTACAATAATACCACTTATATTAAATCGTCTATTGAAGATGTTGTAAAAACATTGATTGAAGCAATAATTATTGTAACTGTTGTCTTATTCTTATTTATTGGTTCTTTTAGATCCGTTGTTATTCCTATTGTTGCCATCCCACTATCGATGATTGGCGCCTTCTTACTCATGTTTTTAATGGGCTTTTCCATTAACCTCTTAACGCTCTTGGCAATGGTACTTGCCATTGGTTTGGTGGTTGATGATGCCATTGTTGTACTCGAGAATATTTACCGACATATTGAAGAGGGTAAAACACCTTTTGAAGCATCTATCCAAGGTGCCCGAGAAATTGCCAATCCCGTTATTTTAATGACATTAACCCTTGTCGCTGTTTATTTACCGATTGGGATGATGGGGGGCTTAACGGGGATCTTATTTACTGAATTTGCTTACTCATTAGCAGGAGCGGTTGTTATCTCTGGGATTGTCGCTTATACATTCTCGCCAATGCTCTGCTCAAAAGTACTCTCTAAATCAATTACCGAGGCGAAAACAGTTAAGTTTATTGATAATTTATTTGAGAAACTTAAGAATGCATATGAGCGTGCCTTGCGTCTTGTTTTCAGCGTGCGCATTGTCGTGATTTTATTTGGTGCTGTTGTTTTAATTAGCTGTTACTCATTATTTATGGGCACAAAATCAGAGTTAGCACCTACCGAAGATCAGGCCTTTATCGGGATTCAAGGAACTGCCCCTTCTCCGGCTAACATTCACTATTTAAATACTTTTGCACCCGCACTTTATAAAGATATGAAAAGCTTACCAGGCGTTGAATCAACCTTTGTGGTCAATGGCTATCCACAGAGTAATAGTAGCTTTGGTGGCGTGGTCTTAAAGCCATGGAGTGAACGCAAAGAAACGCAAATGGAAATCAAACCGGTATTGCAAAACCTGGTCAATAACGTTGCAGGCTCTCAGATATATACCTTTGAAATGCCATCATTACCAGGTATTTCATTTGGTCCACCGATGCAATTTGTGATTCAATCGGTTAATAGCTATCCTGGAATCTACGCCATTGCTAATGATGTCATCAAGAAGATGATGTCAAGCGGTTTGTTTGTCTTTGCACAAAGTGATCTACAATTTGACAATCCGCAAATGATTGTACAAATTGATCGCGAAAAAGCAGCTTCTTTAGGCATTAGCATGCAGCAAATTGCTCAAGCACTTGGTTATGCTTACTCTGGAGGTTATGTGAACTACTTTAGTATGCTGGGTTATAGCTATCAGGTTATTCCTGAGCTTGCTGATAACCTTAAGCTAACCAAAGAGCAACTTGGACAAATCCGTATCACTACCACAAATGGTAAGCTCATTCCATTATCAGCCATTGTGACCTTTAAAACACAAAGTGTGCCACTGAGTTTAAACCGTTTCCAACAGCTCAACTCAGCAACCATTAATGCCGTGACCACACCAGGCGTTAGTCAAGGCCAAGCAATTGAATATATGCAAAACCTAGCTAAGACCGAGTTACCACAAGGGTATACACATGACTATGCAGGATCTGCACGTCAGTTCTTAGAAAACAGCAACCAAATGGCGATTGCTTTCTTATTTGCACTGATAGTGATCTTCTTGATGCTTGCTGCTCAATTTGAAAGCTTTAGAGACCCATTGATTATCTTAATCAGTGTACCGATGTCGATTTGTGGTGCATTAATCCCGCTGTATTTGGGGCAGTTATTTAATTCAGGTTATGCCTCAATCAACATCTACACACAAGTTGGTTTGATCACTTTGATTGGCTTGATTAGTAAGCACGGTATCTTGTTGGTGGAGTTTGCTAATAAACTGCAAGAAGAAGGCTATAGCAAAGTAGAAGCAATTTTAAAATCAGCAGCCCTTCGTCTGCGGCCAATTCTTATGACAACTGCGGCGATGGTTGTGGGTGTTATTCCACTTGTGATTGCCTCAGGTGCGGGAGCTGTAAGTCGCCAATCTATCGGTATTGTCATTGCATCTGGTATGACAATTGGTACCCTTTTCACCCTTTTCGTTGTTCCAGTTGTTTACACTTATCTTGCGAAGGATCGCCGTGTATTGATCGAACGTTGGAAAGAAGAAGATAAGATCATCGCACAAATCAATAAAGATCATCATTTAGAATAATTTCTCATAGGGCGTATTCAATACGCTGCTACATTTTTTGTCAACAAGGCGTATGCAATACGCCGCTACTTTTCTATTTTGACATCATTAAAACGTTGCAATACGCATCACACTTTTTATCAACAAGGCATATGCAGTACGCCGCTACTATATATTTTTGCTTTCTATTTTATAAAAACCCCTTTATCCTATAGCCTGATTTTTTAACACGATTAACAGATGGGGGATTTATGCCCAATGGAGAGAACAACTAATAACAAAAAACCACTCATTAGCATTCGCAATTTAGTGAAACGTTTTGATGATGGTCATACTGCTGTTGATGGTATTTCTTTAGATATTTACCCAAAAGAATTTTTCGCATTGCTTGGTAGCTCAGGTAGTGGTAAGAGTACTTTACTTAGACTCTTAGCTGGATTTGAGCAACCCACTGACGGCAAAATATTAATTGATGGCGTGGATATGACCAATATTCCACCATATAATCGCCCGATTAATATGATGTTTCAGTCTTATGCCTTGTTTCCACACATGACCATTGAACAGAATATCATGTTTGGTTTAAAGCAAGATAAACTGCCTAAAGATGAGATTGTTAAGCGCACGGCATCCGCGCTTAAGATTATTAAGATGGAGCATTTAGCCAAACGTAAACCCCATCAACTATCGGGTGGTCAGCGCCAACGTGCAGCATTAGCGCGTTGCTTGGCGAAGCGTCCTAAGCTTATTTTGTTAGATGAGCCATTATCGGCTCTTGATAAAAACTTACGTGATCAAATGAAGTTTGAATTAGTGGATATTCAAGAGCAAACCGGTAGTACTTTTATCATGGTCACACATGATCAAGAAGAAGCGATGACGATGGCATCACGCATTGGCATTATGTCCGAAGGCTGGCTTGAGCAAGTAAGTCCTCCTCAAGAGGTTTATGAATTCCCGAAAACACGCTTTGTTGCTAACTTTATAGGTAAAAGTGCAGTTTTTGAAGGTGCCATTAGTGAAATCAATGATGACTCAAGTGTTATTGATTCTGATGAGACTAAGTGCTCATTTAAACTTGATCGCCGCATTGATGGTGTTGAGGCACAACAAATCTGGGTTGGACTCCGACCTGAGAAAATATCTATATCGAAAACACCACCTGAAGATTACAACCCAAGTCAACCGGTCAACACAATCGTTGGCAAAGTGAAAGACATTGCTTATATGGGTGGTTTATCAACTTATCACGTTGAAAGTGCAACAGGCAAACGTATCACAGCAACAGACTTTAACGTTGAGCGTAATGCCGATCATCCCACTTGGGAAGATACGGTTTATCTGACGTGGGAACCTGAGAGTATCATGGTGTTGTACTCATGAAATGGCTTCATAATCTTGACCCTCATTTTGTACATAAGTGGCAAAATCGCTTTGTTATTTTGGTACCAATGCTATGGTTTATGGTCTTTCTACTTATTCCATTTTTATTTGTTTTAACCATAAGCTTCACGTTACCTGCCAATGGCACCCCGCCTTTCACTGCGATTTTGCAATACACTGATCATACCTTGCATATTATTCTGCATCTAAGCAACTATATACAAGCGCTAAGTTCTAACTTAGTATTTATTGCTCTGTTTGACTCAGTCAGTGTTGCCTTTTTTACAACAATATTATGTATTCTCATCGGCTATCCGATGGCTTTGGCACTATCGCGTATCAAACGTAAAAATGTTCAGCTAATTTTTCTGATCATGATTATCATCCCTTACTGGACGTCATTTTTATTGCGAACTTATGCGTGGGTGACATTATTAGGCAATCATCAACTCAATGTCTTTTTGATGAAGTTAGGATTACCAAGCATGGCATTGCTATATAATAACTTCTCAATGTATTTAGGCATGGTCTATTGCTATCTGCCCTTTTTGGTATTACCCCTGTATGCCACATTAATTAAATTGGATCCTATTTTAAATGATGCTGCTGCTGATTTAGGTGCCACTCCAATTAAGACGTTTTTTAAAGTCACCTTGCCACTGTCTATGCCAGGGCTTATTGCAGGAAGCTTATTGGTATTTATCCCCGCCGTTGGTGAAGTCGTCGTACCGCAAATCATGGGTGGATTAAATAGTGTTATGATCGGTAGTGTGATCTGGGAGCAATTCTTTACTGCCAATAACTGGGGAATGTCGGCAGCGATGTCGGTTATCTTATTGATTATTTTGGTTATTCCTGTGATTTGGATGCAAAAGATCCAACAACGTCAGGCAAAAGCATCAGGGAGTCTATAATGCGTATTTCCTCTTATTTTTCATACAGCAAAGTAATGCTCATTCTAGGCTTGATATTCCTATACATCCCTTTAGTCATTCTTATTCTTTTCTCATTTAGCAACTCTCAAATCATTAACTTATGGGGTGGGTTTACGCTTGATTGGTATAGGGAGCTTTTTCAAGATAGTGATATTATCAGTGCTGCTTTAATCAGCTTACAAGTCGCCCTTATTGCTTCATTGTGTGCCACAGTGCTTGGCACGATGGTTGCTTATATCATGACACGTTTTAATTACTTCAGAAGTAAAAACTTCCTTTATGGCATGGTCATTACACCTCTGGTGCTTCCAGATATTGTGCTTGGGGTCTCACTGTTATTGATGTTTACCTCATTACAGAATCTTATCGGTTGGCCACATGGTCGCGGCATGATGACGATTATCATCGCACATATTACCTTTTGTACTGCCTATGTGACGATTGTCATGCAAGCGCGTATTGCCAGTGCTGATCGCTCTATTGAGGAAGCAGCAATGGACTTAGGTGCCAAGCCTGCTAAGATTTTCTTTCAGATTACCTTACCACAGATCATCCCCTCATTGATTGCTTCATTTCTATTGGCGTTCACGCTATCGATTGATGATTTGGTCATTACTGAATTTGTCGCAGGAAGCAGTGATCCTACCTTGCCAATGTATATTTACTCAACCGTTAAAAATGGTCCTACACCTGAGATTAACGCGCTAGCCACATTGATGATTGCCATTATCTCAACTTGCGTTGTAGTTGGCGCATACATTGCATTTAAAATGGAACGAAAGCGTAAAAAACAGAAACAAAAATAATTACTTACACTCAACCTGCGATTGCCAAATATACAGATCATCATTGCTTATAGTTGGCAGTTGAATATGGCATGTTTGATCACCTTTTTCAAACGTAAGCTCAGTGCTTGTTGATAAAATATCTGCTTGAATAAAGCCATCATCATTGGTAACACCAACAATTTCATCATTGTGCTTCAATATGGCGTGAGCTAAAGGCTTAAGCTTACCATCATGATCAATCACAATATGCGACATAAATGGCACAACACGCGCTAGATGCCATTGAACTTTTTGAATATTACCTGGGTATAAAACAAGCTTTTTCGCCAATTGGTCATACTGATAACTTTCTGAAGATTTAGGCACAATGGTTAAATTATGATTTTTATAACTTGGCATTAAAAACAAATTACCTGTGCCTTGCCCTTGACCGATTTTAAGATCATTATCATAAATGTCATATTCAACCGCCTTACCCTCAGCATAAACCGATGCCACTACGCCTGAGTTATAAGCACCATCATAGCCAAAGGCGTAATCATTTTGAGCATACGCCATACTTGAATTAACCATGGCAGAAACTTGAGTGGTTTCTTTGGTGATATTACTCTGCACGTTGTATTGTGCTAATTTATTGGCACCATTAGCTGCAATAAAGCCGCTACTGTTATCTTCACTATAGTTAAGTGTGGCACTACTACTTAAATAAGCATTTGGACTACTATAATGAGAATAGTAAACTGACGCTGATTGATTAAATTTACCTTGTGTTTGACCATCATCCATATAATCAGAGCTGGCACTGACATTCCAACGACCTTGTGTAAAGTAAAAGCGAATACCTGCCTGAATCAAATGATCCTGATCAGTCTTAACTGCTGAGAATGTCATATCCGCACTTAAGCCAGAAGTGCTAAATAAATTGCGAGAAAGGCTTATACCATAACGATTTTGGTGTGTGATGGTATTCCAACTATGTGATAGTGATGTACTGACACCTAACCATGAAAAGCTTAAGTTATTTTGCAATTGTAACTGCTGCCCACTTGGCAAAGGATTAAAAAGCTCCCGTCTAGGCATTAATGAATCATTATTATCAATAACGCCTAGAATATTGCTATACCAACTAACGTTACCAAAATTCCACGTACCGGTAATCGATGACGCATATTTGTTGGTGTTTGACACGGTGTTGTACCATGACAGCCTTAAGTTGCCACCAAATAAACTATCTAAACCAAATGTCGCATAAATATCCTCGAAGTTAGACAGCATATTTCCTGTTAATGCTAAGCGATTATTTAAACTCTGTGTCCATTTGGCATTAAATATCGGTTCATCCGTATAGCTTTGCGGATAATAAAAATGCTCATCATTGCTATTGATCGTCTTTTGCAAATAGCCTAATGCAAATTGATAATTTGGCTTATCTACTTCAGGAATCAACGAAAACTTTGTAAAAAACTCTTGTGATACTGTTTTTTTATTAAATTGATCAATAACTTCAATCGTGATGTTATATGAACCATCTGGAAAGCTGTATGTATCAAGCTGCTGTTTCCCTGCGGGTAACTGCTGAGCATAAATCAATTGATTGTCTTTATAAACACGCACTTGCGAGTTGGTTGTTAACAGCACCTCAACTGGTGTGCCTGAATTGCTCGTGCTATAGCTATATACTTCATTATTATTACGCATACTCATACCAATAATATTTTGCTGAGCAAGAATATTATCCCCTGCCGTCATTGTCGTACCTACTGAGACCAGCGCTGGATTCCAATAATAGCGCAAGGTTAAGTTATTAATACTGAGCGTTGGATCACTATCACCATGCTGCGAGAATGTCTGCTCAATCGCAGGTGTCACTAGCAGACTGGTATTACCATAATTAAAGTACTGATTGGTATTGAGATTAAGACTACTGTCATTAAAATCCGTCGTTGAATAGAGTAAAGACGAATTATTAAAATACGAAAAGCTTGAAGTCGAAGACCCCAACATTGGATTAATGGGTCCATTAGTACTTTCTAGAAACTTAGGGTTAATAAAAACATATAAGTTAAGATTACTTGGATTAAATATAACACCTGCCACCTTTGGTGTTAACGCTTTGCAAATATTGCCATAGCCTAAGCTTTTAGGTGCATCTAACTTACAAAGTCTCTCACTATGATTAGGTAGTTTTTGTGATAATGCCTCCAGTACTTTCTGTTTATTCGCATCCGATAAGGTAGGCACTCTATTAATAACACTCTCTGGATTAAGTATTTCAATCGTACCATCATCAAATTTAACCATCGTTGTTGCAACGATACGTCCATTAATATAGACCGGAACGTTCATCGTTGATATTGCTTGATAATTTTCAAATCCTTTAGGGATGCTTTCATCCTCAATCGCACGAATTTCAGCAAAAGCAAACCCACCTTGCAATAGTGCCAGTAGATACATAAAACTTTTTTTGTGCTGAAATACCATTTTCTATCCATTTTATTGTGTGATTCGATATGAGCACATCATATAAAGTGATCAAAATAAAATCAGCATAAAAAACATTAATCTATCTTATAAGGTCATTAAGTGTTTAAATGCCAATTGGTTTCTTTTTAACCTAAGTATCGATTATGCTATAGCCATTATCAGTAAAAAAGGCACTTTGATGAGGATTACAGCAACCATCATCACGATCATGTTGAGCTATGTCACAGGCTTTAGTCATGTTGTAACAACAGGATTGAATTATTATATTCCCTCACGACTAGACTTCACACTTAGCCCGATTACTGGAAGCATTTATTCCAATAGTGAAAGTGTTTATACCAGTGATGTCATGTTTAACCAACATAATCGCTATAACCCAAATGATCGCTATGATTTGGTAGTCAACGCGTTTAACAGCACTTTTCTACCGTTGAAAGAAGATAATAGTATCGTCATTCCATTAGGAAAAGTCGATCAAGGTGTTGCCGAGGTTGGCATAAGCCATATTGCCTTTTTAAATGCCCAAAACAATCGCCTCACCTTACTCAATGGCAGAAACAATTCACACTGTGCCATTGTTGATAATCAGTTGTCATTTTTTGCAAGCGGTCAACCGGTAAATTGTGAACTTGAATTTAGTGGTCAAGCGCTTGTTGAAGAGTTAAAGCGTATGGAGCTTACCTTCAAAGCTGCCAAAATGACACAAGATCAATACACAGGAGTATTATATGTTACGATCAAAAAAACATTATAAATTGCTCTGTATCATCAGTAGCAGTTATTTAGCACTCTCAAGTGTTGGATATGGCCACGGTTTAGGTGAAGCACAACTAGTTATTGATATGCCCAATGCCACCATTAATTTTAATAGTGGCTATTATGATCAAGTCAGTTTAACCGCACATACTGCCAACATTTTTGAAGATAAAAACTATCGCCTAAGCATCACACCACAGCCACCAAACCAATTCACCTCAATCACACAAGATGGCAAAATGGTTTACGGCCTTGGCTTGGGGACTTTACAAAACACACAAACAGGTGCGGTTGTCTCGCTAATTGGCTTTGAAGATAGCCAAAGCAATAGTATCGCCCCAATAAGTGTGATTAACTCAGGCCTATGTCAATACAATGGTGCGCTTCAGGGAATTATCTTCAATAGTACACAATCATCTGGTAGTTGCCAGATGATATTTGATGGTAAGACACTTGCTAAGCTTAACCGCATTATGCTCAATGTTTCGGCAAATGATACGGTAGAGGGACATTGTAACCTCAACATTAATTGGTCACTGCAAACAATTTAATAGATTTAAAGATAAGATAATAAAAGGAGACATTTATGTTAAAACAAATTTTTGCACTTGGTTTATTTGGCTTACTACCACTGCAATTCGCAATAGCAGGGATTTCAGTAACACCACTTGTGCTTAAGCAAAACTCAACAAACACCAAAAACTATACTGATATCAAGGTAAAAAATGAAGGCGATAAACCAGCTTACATTGATGTTATCGCTGAGAAGTTTGACACAAAAATGGGGAAATTTACGCGCTTTGATGGTTTAACAGATCCGAAGAAATTTGGCATGATTGTTTCACCACCCAAATTAGTCATTCCGCCTAAGCAAACTCGTATTGTACGCGCTAATTTATTAAACAAAAACGTGAACGCAGAGGAAGCTTATGCCATTACTATTAATCCTGTGGTTAACGATCTAAAAGGCTTTACTGGCGCTGATGAAAAAGATACTGTCAGTGGTGTGCAGGTTGTTGTTTCTTATAAAGTGCAATTATTTAACCAACCTAAAGACATCAAAAAAGCACTTGATTATCAATATAAAGATGGCCTGCTTACAGTGAAAAATACAGGTAATAGCTATAGTGTCTTACGCAATATGTACGCTTGTGACAAGAGCTTTAAAACATATGGTCTATTGCCTCAGAATAATCAAGATAAACAAACTAAGGCAAAAACGGATGATAAGCTTAGTACATCTACCCAAATCAAAGGATGTAAAGCCCTTGGCAGTGAAGTGATTTATGCCGGAGAAGAAAAAACCTTTACAGTTGATAAAGGAAAACAAGTTGTATTTTATGAAAATGAGTCTTCTAAACTACACACGTACTTATAATCGACTCAACCCACTGGCTAAAATCATCTTTAATACGCGCTAGCGCTTCTTCGCTATCGGCTTCAAAACGCAAGACTAAGCATGGTGTGGTGTTAGATGCACGAACTAACCCCCAACCATCTTTAAACTCAACACGCACACCATCAATGGTAATAACTTTTTCATTATTAAATTTTGCTTGTGCTTGTTTGACTAAGCTATCGACTACAGCAAATTTTTGCTCTTCGGTGACTTCAATATTGATCTCAGGGGTGTTAATACTTTGCGGAATACGTGCAAATATTTGATCTAGAGACGCATCATTATTTGCCAGAATATCTAACAATCTGACACCTGTGTATAATCCATCATCAAAACCAAGCCAACGATCATTAAAGAACGTATGCCCACTCATCTCACCGGCAAGCTCAGCACCCGTTTCTTTGATTTTCTTTTTAATCAGCGCATGTCCTGTTTGTGACATAATCGGTTTACCACCAAGATTTTGAACAAACTCAGCAAGATTCTTAGTGCACTTAACATCAAATAAGATGGTTGCTTGTGGATGCGCTTTTAATACATCTTCAGCATAAAGCATCAACTGACGATCTGGGAAAATATTCTCACCGTTTGGTGTGATCACACCTAAGCGATCACCATCACCGTCAAAAGCCAAACCAACATCAGCATTATGTGCTTTAACCGCAGCGATAAGGTCTTTCAAATTAGCAGGTTTACTTGGGTCAGGATGATGATTTGGGAATGTACCATCAATCTCACAAAATAGCTCAATAACTTCGCAACCCAGCTTTCTAAACAATTTAGGAGCAATTTCACCTGTGATGCCATTGCCTGCATCAATCACAATTTTCAACGGTTTAGCGAGCTTTTCTTGTTTGGCAATATAATCAATATACTTATCAGCAATCGCAAGTGATTGATAAGCACCGACTTTATATTCTTTTGCTTCACCCTTTACAATGATTTGCTTTAATACTTGAATATCATCTTGTGCTAAGGTGTGTCCGCCAATCATCATTTTAAGACCATTGTAATTCGCGGGATTATGACTGCCTGTCAACATAATTCCTGTGCCACTGCCTTGTGTTTTTGCAGCAAAGTAAAGTACAGGTGTCGGCACCGCACCAACGTCAATTACATCACAACCTCCAGCTTGCAAACCTTCCGCTAATGACTTTAATAAGCTTGGACCTGATAAACGACCATCACGCGCGATAAAGACCTTCTGCTCACCTTGAGCACGCGCCTGCTTCGCGAATGCTACACCGATATTAAACACAACGTTCTCATTTAGGTCTTCAGGATAAGTCCCACGAATATCATACGCCCTAAAAATATGCTCAGGTGTTAACGCATTTTCTTTAAACAATTTATAACTCCTTTAACTTTTATAACTTTTACATCTTTCACAATAAATAACTTACATCAACATCATCAAATGCTTCAATTACATCATCATAGTCAACAGATAAAGCCATGACTTTAAAATTCTCAGCTAATTCAGTACTCAATGTCAGTAATTTCAACTCTTGATTTAATCGTAATATTTCTTTTTCATTTAAATCTGTTTGCTGCTTTTCATAAGCACACATAATTCCTGCTTGACTTAAAAAACTGCCTTGTGTGGCAAAACCATCAAGCACAAAGCCAAGATTCTCAGCATATTCAGCAACAGCTGTAAAATCAACATGTGCCGTAATATCTTGCACACCAGTGTAAATCAACGGATTATCATGCACATGGTGCTTGAAATAGCATTGCAATGTGCCTTTACTGCGCGCGTTACTATAATACAAATCACGCTGATAACCATAATCACAGATAAAAACCACACCTCGATTTAACACACTATGAATTGATGTTAGCCACGGCTTGATCCATAGATTAATTTCTGTTTGATAATCATTAATAGATAGCAAATTCTCTAATGGTAAACGCTTAATCGCTGCTGTTAATAATGGATCAGTAATATCCTCATCACACCAAATAAATTGATCTTGTTGATGATCAACCATCATGCGTTTTGCTACCTTTTCCTTAATAGTAATCAACTCAACCGGCATGGCATCGATTACTTCATTGGCAAAGACAATGGCATTAAGCTTTTCTGTTGGCAATGTATCTAACCAATGAATATGGTGATAATAATCCCCTAATGACTTTAATAAACGCTGTTGCTCAAGCTTCAAATCAGGGCTTAGCTCAATAATATAATAGGCATGGGGCAAAGCATTAAGAGACTTAAGGTGTTGCAAACAATCCAAAGCAAATTTTCCCGTACCTGCACCAAACTCAATAATGACAGGATTGTCACCCAGTTTTGGCAAGATATCCGCAAATTGTAAGGCAAAGGTTTGCCCAAAAAGGCTTGAGCTCATCGGTGCTGTCATAAAGTCACCTGATTCGCCAAGCTTTGGTTTATTCGCTGTGTAATACCCTAAATTTGGCGAATATAATGCCTCTTGCATAAAGCGCTTAAAACTAATGGGCGACTTATTGTTAGCAATGACATTGGCAATATGAGCACACATTTCTGCCACACGCAAACGCTCATCTGAATTTAATTCTGGCAGGGTTGTTTGATTCATTATTAACGCTTACGATCTAATTTATCCAATAGACTCTTAGGGAAATAAAAACGTTTCATCTTAACACTTTGACGTAAAGCATTAACATCTTGCGGGCTTAGTTCTTCTGATTTACCAGCACTTAAATATCTTGGTAAAGTGGTATTGCCATAACGCACACGTGTTAGGCGACTTACTTGCACACCAACAGCTTCAAACATTCGCCTTACTTCGCGATTTCGTCCCTCTGACAAGGTCACATGATACCATTTGTTCATGCCCTCACCACCTACAAAACGCACACTACTAAACTTAGCCTCACCATCGTCAAGCATAATACCCATTTTAAGCTGCTCGATCACACTATCTTCAATATCACCGAATAAGCGCACGGCATACTCACGCTCAACTTCATACGATGGATGCATTAAGCGATTAGCAAGCTCACCATCAGTAGTAAATAACAATAATCCCGTGGTGTTAATATCTAAGCGTCCAACCATAATCCAGCGTCCAACCTTCAACCTTGGCAAGGCATCAAATACTGTTTTACGTCCTTCAGGATCACTCTTTGTGCAAATCTCACCATCAGGCTTATTGTAGATGATGACTCGAGGACGCGATAATACAACCGCTTGGTTACGCAATGGCTTGCCATCAACAATGATCTTATCATCAAATGATGCACGATCGCCGATTTGTGCAACTTTACCATTCACACTCACGCGTCCGGCGAGAATTTTCTCTTCCATCTTGCGCCGTGAACCAAGACCTGCCAATGCTAAGAGTTTCTGCAGCTTGTCTTTATGGTCACTATTTGATTTAGGATTTCGATTATTTTGCTTATTTTGACTATTTCGATTACGCATTTTTATGTACTTCGTAGAATAAATTCAATTACTGCGGGAACTTTACCCCATTTTCACTCATTCGCCAAGAAAAGTGTTCATATACGCCTGTTTTTCCTTGTTCAATTAATTGGTAGATTTCCTCTTGGCTAATCTCAAAATCCGTGCCCATAATATCCAAGGTATCAACGAAAACGACACGATTCCAATTGCTTGGCTCTAAATGTCGCTTAAGTGAAGCTAATGAATAAAACTTCATAAATTCTCGGGTGAATTCAAAGATATGCCCTATCTTATGAAACCCTTGTGAACCTTTACGCATTTGCTTTAAGGGATCTTCTTTAGGATCCAAACGAAAGCCTAAGGTTTCAGTATTAAATATTTCATCATTTGATGCACCATTATACAAAGCATTAAGCGCATTGTGCATATACTTTTTATCATCAAATAACTCTAGCGGACAATTCCAAATCAAACCGCCATCAACCAGAATATTTTCTTCTTTGCCATCTTTACGTTTAACTGCACGAAATAGCATCGGAATACACGTCGAGATTCTAAGCGCTTCGACCACTTGCATCGTTGGCGTTGTCTCTGCACTATAAACTTCAGCACACTCCTTGGTAAGGTTAGTGCCAATAATATATAAATCATTACCTGTTAGTTGTTTCAATGTTGCAAAATCAATAAAACCATCACCAAGTTTACGCGCAATAAGCTCAGCCATGTGACTGATAAAGAAATCTCCTTTATACCAGCCAAAATCAGTAATTAAACGTGTGGAATTACTGATAAAATTGCGACTAGCATCCATAAACAACCGATAATCTAATTGACTTACAATTTCCTCGACATCTTTGGCATTAAAGCCAACTGCCAACAAAATTGCATAAATCGCACCAGCTGAAGTGCCTGCAAAGCGATGAATATTTTTCAAAACGCCCAATGATTCAAGGGCCGTAATCGCACCACTATAAGCAATCCCTCTGACACCTGCGCCCTCAAAAACCAAATTGCGAAAGGCATGAATGTTTAACTCATCAATCGTCTGCCTCAGGAAATGATTAACACGCATTTTCGATTGACGCATTGGAAAAGGTGAAATACTTTCAAGCGGTTTAACACGTGCGCGATAAAATACCTTGTAGAAGTTATCAACTCTCTCACGCTTAGCTGGCAGATATTTCACCGAACGCAACACCATCGTTTTAATTCGTAACTTACCTGGATGTATATCCAAAGCAGGCAAGCTTAATAATGCTTGGTAATACGCTCTAATCACCCATAACCGTGGCAAGCTAGCACTATTATTGCCTTGCGATTCCACTTGTGCTTCATTTAAACGAAAAAAACGATAGCCCCATGAGAATGGCCATTGTAAATACCACGGCACATCCGTTAATTGCTCATAAGGCATTGGATTGATCAATAATTGTTTTTGAATCAATTTCGGGTATTTCTCACATAACAGCAAGCTAATCAATGCGCTATAGCCATAAGCAATAACCGTGATGTTTTCAAGTTTGAAATATTCAATCACACTTTGTGCATCAAGCACACTTTGCACCATTGAACATTCAATGACTTTTTTAGGATAGCCACTTTGCCCATGACCATATAAGTCATAAGCTACGATATTATATTCAGATGAAAATTTTCTAAATTGCGCCTGCCAGTTAATCGCACTTCCGGTAATACCATGCAAAAATAGTAACGTTTTACGTTTGTGATCAATCTCATTGTGATAAACACACAGCCTGCGATTGCTTCTAAACAATCGCTTGGTCATCGATAGAATCATCTAGATACCTTACTCGTACAATTTAGAGCTCAGCTGCAAGCGCAGGGTTGCCGCTTCATTGTAATTGCCTAAGGCTTGTAATATATCCATCTTAAGCTTCATACTCTCTTGTGTCTTACCTGCTAATTCAATATAACGATTAACCATGCTAAGTGCATCTTTATAGTCTCTTTCGTGATATTCAAGTTGCGCAAGTTCCCAATAAGATAGAGTACTTCCTGCCCCTTGATCTATCGCTTTCTCAAAATAGTGCTTGGCTTGTTTACTATTACCTTGTTCTAACAAACAACGCCCATAAAGGGTAAAAGTCTCAGCTAAATTAATATTTTTTGGCAGAACAATTGAGCGTTGAAATAAATTGTTGGCTTGTTGATATTTATGCTTATCCATACATAAAAATTGCGCATAAAAATTATAGGCTTGGAAATCATTTGGTGCCATGCGTAATGCTTTTTCATAAGAGCGCTCGGCAAGATCTGGCATGCCTAAGTTTTGATAATATAAACCTTCGGCATAATAGATTGTCGGTACATTAGCATCTTGTGACTTGGCTTTTAAGAGCTTCTCTTTGGCGCGATCTAACATCTCACGCTGCGCGTAAACCACGGCTAATTCAGCATTAATCTTTGCCGCTTTAGCGTAATCAACCGTCGGAGCCTCAGGAATGTCTGGTAACTGCTTGGAGTTACTAGCACATCCAGCTATCATTATAATTGATATAAAAAGTCCTGCCTTGACCAATGGATTCCTTGTTTTTAGCATTATGCCTCACTTAAGCTACGTTGATATCGCGCCTGACGCTTGGTTTTGTCCTGCACTTTACCTGCAAGTTGACCGCATGCCGCGTCAATATCATCACCTCTGGTTTTCCTAATCGTTGCCACGAAACCTGCTTCCGTTAAATATTGCTGAAAGCGATGTGTTCGATTGTTGCTAGGCTTCTTATAGGGCGTGCCAGGGTATGGGTTAAATGGTATAAGGTTGATCTTAGCCGGAACCTGTTTTGACTTCAATAGTGTTACTAGCTCTTTTGCATGCTCAAGCTCATCATTTACATGCTCCATTAAAGTGTACTCAAAGGTGATATCCTTATGTGGTCCACGCTGCGCATAAAGCTTACATGCTGCCATTAGCTCATCAATATTGTATTTCTTATTAATCGGAACCAGATCATTGCGAAGCGCATCATTAGGTGCATGTAGTGATACGGCTAATGAGACATCTGACTGCTCAAGTAAATCATAAATGCGTGGTACAACACCCGATGTGCTTAGTGTTACACGACGCTTTGACAAGCCATAAGCTAGATCATCCATCATAATATCCATCGCACTGACAACAGCATCAAAGTTCATCAATGGCTCACCCATGCCCATCATCACCACATTGGTCACGTGTCGATCGTGTTCACCTTGTTGCTTTGATAATGCACGCACTGCTGTCCACACTTGACCAATAATCTCAGCCACAGTTAAATTGCGATTGAAGCCTTGCTTGCCCGTTGAGCAAAAACTACAGTTCAACGTACAACCCACTTGTGAAGATACACACAATGTACCACGCGAACCTTCTGGAATATAAACGGTTTCAACTAAATTACCACCGACATCGATAAGCCACTTATACGTGCCATCATTTGACGGCTTATCTAATACCACTTTAGGAGCGACCACTTCAGCCACATCCATCAGCTTCTGACGCAAGGCTTTACTTAAATCACTCATGTCATCAAAAGATGTGATACCTTTTTGATGAATCCACTTAAATACCTGTTTAGCACGAAATGGTTTCTCGTCAATACTTGCAAAGTACGCTTGCAGGTCTTTTTGACAGAAATTCATTAGGTTGGTTTTTGTTACTACTTTCTCAATTGCCGTGTCCTGCATCTATATACTCTGTGTCGTTTTATTCTTTTTATTCCATTGATTTAATCACTAAAGTTACGCATTATGCATTTTTTCTACTTCAACACCCCGCCTCGCAAGCTTAAGCATCCCTCTTGCAAAGAGGGAATTAAAATTACCGTCATCCAATTCCCCTCTTTGCAAGAGGAGTGGCAGCCGTAGGCTGACGGGGTGTTTATAAAATCATAGTTTTTTATAAAATGCGTAAGTCAATTAATCAATGATATGATTGCATAGGGCATTATACAGATGATTATTTTGCGTTCAATAATTTTGTGAGATCTTTTGCTGTTTGCATATTGCGTAGTTTATACAAAATCGCTCTGGAAAACGACATGTTCAATGTATTTTTGTTGCAAAAGCGCCTCAGTTTTAAGTGATGTTAAAGCCAAAACACCAGCGACACCTACCATTACAATCACTAAAGCCATTACTGTTTTCATTATTTACTCTCATTGATCATTTTCACTATAGGCATTCTAACCTGTACTATTTATAAACAAAAATCATATAAACTTATAGCCTTATCAAAAAAACAAATAGCAACAAACGTGCTAGCAGTTCGCCAATAGTATTGCCATACCCATCAGGAATCATTTTGCGGTGTTTGATTGCAAAGTAATTTATGAAGATTTTGGCAAGTTGGATTGCAGGTAATAGTTAGGGCTATTATCAAAATTCAACTTGTCAAAAGCACGCAAAATACAAAGCAAAAAAATCTGTAAAATGGTTTGTGATGGGTATAAACTAATGTTTATGGAACATTTACCCATGGTTAACATTTATAAGGGAGCTCACCATGACATACAAAAAAGCACTTGTTGCCGTTAATATTTATGAAGACACAGAACACGTTATCGCATCAGCTAAAGCCATTGCACACAAGCTAAAGCTTAAGCTTGATGTCATGACCGTTATTGATAATGCTGCTGAATTTGTACCTGCGGCAATGGATTTCCAAAAAAGCTTACAAGAAAATGCCAAACAAAAATTACAAGAGATTAAGCCACAATTCGATGGTATTAATGCCGAGTTTCATATTGCGCAAGGCAATCCAAATTATGAAATCACACATTATGCTGAAGAAAATGACTGTGATCTGATTATTATTGGCTCACACGCACGTCATGGTTTAAACCTGCTACTAGGCTCCACAGCCAACAGTGTGTTGCATAAAGCTAAATGTGATGTTTTAACTGTACGTATTCGTGAGAACAATCCAAATCAAGTGATGAATTATGACAAGATTCTACTGGCTACGGATCTTGAGGATGATAGTGCCCAAGTTGCTCATCTTGCAAAGGAGATTGCGCATACTTTTGACTCATCGGTTTCAACAATTTGTGTTCAAGGTGATCCAACCGTTGTTACCGGCATTTATGGCATCGTGCCAGAAGTACAATCCCAACTTACTGAGGATATGCAGCAAAAACTTAATGATTGGTCAAACGAATACCAATTCAAAGGTCAACGTTACCTCCAAGCAGGTAGTGCCGCAGATGAGATTACTGAGACGGCTAACTCACACGGCTATGGTCTTATCGTCATAGGTAGCCATCAGCGTGGCGCCTTTGGCCGCTTTTTCCTAGGGTCAACTGCCAATGCGGTACTTCACCATGCTAAACAAGATGTACTTGTTACTAAGCTTAAAGCATAGATTCTATACTTTCCTTTATCCAATTCTTTAATCTCTGTGATAATTTATCTTAATCAATAACAAACCTTTTGAAGATTGGCGCAAAATTCACTAGGATAGTGCCAGCTTTAATAACTGAAGTTACGCACTTTAGAAAAACTATGATTGTATAAACACCCCGTCAGCCTACGGCTGCCATCCCTCTTGCAAAGAGGGGAATTGGGCAACAGTTAATTTTACATTCCCCTCTTTGCAAGAGGGATGCTTAAGTTTACGAGGTGGACTGTTGGAATAAAAAACGTGCGTAGCTTCAATTAACAACCGTATATCTATTGCTAATTATTTGCTGCTATTTATAAGCAAATAATTAGTGATGATTACAGTATTAAGAAACTAGGAATATCGATATGACAACAACAGCGATTGTTTTCCCAGGACAAGGCTCACAAAAACTTGGGATGCTCAGTGATTATTACGCACGTTTTAATGAAGTGAAACAAACCTTTACCGAGGCCAATGATGCTTTAGGTTTTGACCTTTGGCAAATTACTCAAGAAAATGAAGATAAGCTTAACCAAACAGAATATACACAACCTGCGTTATTAGCTGCAAGCATTGCCGTTTGGCGCGTGCTTAATAATCACAGCAATATTACCCCTGAAATACTTGCAGGACACAGCCTTGGTGAGTATTCGGCACTTTGTGCTGCAGGTAGCATTGATTTTGCTGATGCACTACGTTTGGTGCGTTTACGCGGGCAACTGATGCAATCAGAGATTACTGATAAAGCATGCGCCATGAGTGCTATTTTAGCATTAAGCAATGAAGAAGTGATCAAGTGCTGTGATCAAGCAAAATCAGCGGGCATTGTTGAACCTGCTAATTTTAACTCGCATGGACAAGTTGTGATCTCAGGTGAGTTACAAGCCGTTGAGAAAGCCAATGAAATCGCCAAAGAAATGGGCGCTAAACGCGCGCAACTTCTTCCTGTTAGCGTGCCATCGCATTGCTCATTAATGAAAGAGGCAGCTGATAAATTTGCTACGGCTTTAGATAAGATTACGATCAAAGTGCCAGCCATTAAAGTGATTCATAACTACGACGTTCAATCACATACTGACATTAATGAGATTAAAACCGCTTTGGTTAAACAGCTTTACTCGCCTGTCAAATGGACACAAACCATTGAGAAGATGGCTGAGCTTGGTATTACTAACGTTATCGAATGCGGTGCGAATAAGGTATTAACAGGTCTAAATAAGCGTATTGTTAAAGAGCTTAACTATCAAGATACCGCAAGCGTTGAGGCGATGGATAAACTGCTTGGGCAAGTTAAAGCATAATAGCTATAGCTACATTAAAGATGCTTGCTTAAGCCCCTTCGACTTACGCTCAGGGGACGATCTATTAACGTTGGCTGAACTCAGTTCTAAGCCTCTATTAAAGGCACTTACTTCGACCCCTTCAACTTACGCTCAGGGGACGATATACTGACGTTGGCTGAGCTTTAGTCGAAGCCTCTATTAAAGGCACTTGCTCTCAGAGAGCGATGAATAATGTTAAAAGAATATTTGAATATACCAATACAAACTAAAAGGATAAAAAATGAATTTTGAAAACAAAGTAGTTTTTGTAACAGGTGCAAGCCGTGGAATTGGTGCCGCTATTGCTAAAGATTTCGCTGAAAAAGGTGCAACCGTCATTGGTACAGCCACCTCTGAAGCAGGGGCTGAGAAAATCACTCAAACATTACAAAGCTATGGCAAAGGTCACGGCATTAAGCTTGATGTGACTGAAGCGTCAAGTATTGAAGCAGCTTTTGTTTGGATGAAAGATAACACAGGTTATCCAGATATTATTGTTAATAATGCCGGTATTACTAAAGACAATCTAATGATGCGTTTAAGCGAAGAGGATTGGCTAAGTGTCATTCACACTAACTTAGATTCTGTGTTTAATATTTCTAAAGCAGCGATTCGTCATATGATGAAAAAACGCTGGGGTCGCATCATTACAATTGGTTCAGTGGTTGGCACATCAGGTAACCCAGGACAAGCAAACTACTGCGCCAGTAAAGCTGGTGTTATTGGTTTTTCTAAGTCATTAGCGCAAGAAATTGCCTCACGCAATATCACCGTTAATGTGGTCGCACCTGGCTTTATCCAAACAGATATGACTGATAAATTAACGGGTGAGCAAAAACAAGCCATTATCACACAAGTGCCAGCACAAACATTGGGACAACCCGAGGATATCGCCCATGCGGTTACTTTCTTAGCATCTGAAGGTGCACGCTATATCACCGGACAAACAATACATGTCAATGGCGGCATGTATATGGCATAATCAGCCACCGGCGGCTTGCTCGATAAAAAATCGTTTTAATATCTTACTATTATTTACCGCATTAACACCCAAGGCTCTTAACGGCTTTATAAGCGGGTGATCATTACAAAAAAGCTGTTTTAGCCCTTGCATTGCATGAATCATCAACTGATTATCAAACTGGCGTTTACGCGCATATTTTGCCAATGTACTGCTATCGGCAATATTGCGTCGCAGATGCTTTGCTTCAGTTAATACCTCAATCAACGCGTGCACATCGGCAAAGCCTAAATTAATGCCTTGCCCCGCTAACGGATGAATCGTGTGCGCAGCATCGGCAATCAGCACCACACCCTGCTTGTAGTAATTATCAACATGGCGTTCAATCAATTCAAAGCTCATGCGCTTACTTTGTAATTGCAAATCACCTAATTTGCCTTCTGCAGTCATGCTAAGATATTCATTAAAGCTCTTATCATCCATCGCATTAAATGTTGTAAGCTCATCACTGGCGACTGAAAAGACAATAGAACATAAATAAGGATCACAAAGCGGCAAAAGTGCTAACACGCCCTTCTTCAAAAAGCGCTGATAAGCAATATCTTGATGCGGCTTTGTAGTTTTAACATTAGCAACGATGGCATGTTGCTGATAAGGTTTAATGCTGCAGTCAAAGTCATATTGCTGACGAATAAACGAATTAGCACCATCAGCGCCAACAATGAGTGTTGCCTCAAGCTCTTTGCCATGATCAAGTGTTATTGCAGTATGTGTTGCATGAGAAGTTAACGCTGTAATTTTCGAATGCTCAAAAATAGTAACATCTGACTTTTTCAGTGCTTGATATAATTGCGCAACGATTAAATCATTCTCAACAATCGCCCCTAGACTCTGCAGCGAACACTCATCGGCTTTAAGACTCAATTGTGCACTTGAGTTTTGATCCCAAACCTCCATGGCAACATAGGAATTAATGCGTATATTGACAATGTCACGCCAGACACCAAGCTCATTTAATAAGTCTTGGGAGGCGGCATTAATCGCACTGACGCGCTTTGGTGCTGTCGTATTATCAAACGACTTCACAATGTGTCCTACTTCAACCACAGCAACTTTAAAGCCGTTTTGCACTAAGCCTAAACTTAAAGACAAACCCGCCATGCCGCCACCGACAACCATTACATCATATTTCATAAGATACTTTTTCCATACTTTGAGCGCATTAAGCTTGAACCGTGATTATATTTGCCCATCATTAATTTGCTAAAAGATTTCTTCAAATGCTGATCACGCTCCAAGCAATGAAGGGCAAAACCTCTGGCAAGTTTAATGGGTAACACGTCCTGACTAAATACATTAATCATAGAATGTGTCAACAGTGCTGTGCGCTTATGATCAAATACTCTAGTCTCTTGATACTTAGCTAACATCTTAGCAATATTCTGTGTTGTAAACGCGACGTCATCATTTGCAAGTAAATCATAGACTATACCAATATCACGAATGCTGAGATTTAACCCTTGACCTGAAATCGGATGTAAAAAATGCGAGGCATTGCCAAATAATAATACATTTTTGCGATAAAGCGTTTGTGCACGAATAAGTGACAAGGGAAAACTTTTAAGCTCGCTCACATCAATAAAACGCCCCAAACGATAGCCAACAAGGCGCTGTATTTCTTTTAAAATAGTTGGTTTTGACCCTGCCTTCCAGTAGTCAACTTTATCATGATCAACACTCCACACGCATGCCATTTTCCGATCATCAACTGGTAAAAGTGCTAATACGCCATTATTAATAAAACGTTCATATGCAATATTGTTATGAGCTCTTTGTAGATCAAGATCAAACACTAGCGCGCTTTGCTGATAATCATGTGTATGAGCCGAAATACCCGCCTTTTCACGCAACTTAGACTGCGCACCATCAGCAGCAATAATTAAATCTGCTGTTATTTCTAAGGTGTTACCATCTTTTTCAATCACTAAATTAAAACGCTCATCCTGCTCCAACAAATCAAGCACCTGACAGTCTTGATAAAGTATAATATGATTTTCATCCATAAGCGCTTGATATAACGCTGGCAATAAGTGCTTCATCTTAACGACAATACCTAAAAACGCTAAGCCTTCATCTTTAGCATAAAGATTAGTCTGCGCATATTGCCCTTTGTCTGACACATGCACTTGCTTGATATATTCAACATGGTCTTTGATCTTCTGCCAAATACCTAAAGTATTTAGCACACAAACCGAGCTATACGACAAGGCAATCGATCTATTGTCAATTTTACTTAGTTCAGTATTGGCAAGCTTTTCAATAAGTGTGATTTGCTTATTTTGCTTTGCTAAGCTCAATGCCATCAACATACCAACAGCACCACCACCAACAATCACTATCTCGTGGTGGCTCTTATCTAGATTGTTCTTTTTATTGTCTTTAGTCATTTTCAATAACAAGTATATATACGCCCTTATTAACTGAAGATAGTTTAACGATAGTTGTTAGACTTTAGAATGGCTGATAGACATTATTCTTTTGAATTCATTTAAATTCTTTGGATTCTTTGTTTTACGCATTCGCTAGCGCATTATTTGACGGCACTTTATTCATCGCATTTAAGACCTTCAATATACTAATAGCTTGCGCTAACTGCTTATCTTTATGCAATAGACTTTGCGCATTTTTATAGTCTTTCTTATAGTTTGCCAATGCTTCTTTTGTTGCTTTATCCTTTTGAATATCATTATTTGAAACAATGGCATGTTCAAAACTACTTTCATCAAAGACTAACGCTAGCGTATCGCTATCACCTTCATCATCTTTCGTATTATCTGCCAATAAATCAATCTCTTCTTCATCAATGATGACATCAGGAATAACCCCTCTTGATTGAATGGCAACCCCATTAGGTGTGTAATATCGTGCCGTTGTCAACTTCACGGCATTGGTTTCTGAAATAGGAATAACTGTTTGTACAGAGCCCTTGCCAAAGGTTTTCACCCCCACAATCACCGCTCTTTGGTGGTCTTGCAGCGCGCCTGCGACAATTTCTGATGCTGAGGCAGAGCCCATATTCACCAATACAACCATCGGTAGGCCATGGATATAATCATTACTCACAGCATAACTTGTGATTGACTCCAATGGATTACGTGATTTGGTAAAAACAATTTTTTTAGGATTTGTAGGTGTTACTTGCAAAAAAGTATCACTAACTGCCACAGCAGCATCTAACAGTCCTCCAGGGTTATTGCGTAAATCCAACACATAACCTTTCACATGCGCATTTTCCTTAACCAGCTTATCGATATTTTTCTTCAACTCTTCAGCAGTATTGCCTTGAAATTGACTAATTCGTAAATAACCATAGTCTTCTGCCACAATCTCAGACTTAACCGAGTCTAGCTTGATATTTTCACGTATTAATGACAATTTAATCGGCTTAGGCGCTTTAGGTCGCAACAATGTGATTGAAACTTCAGTCCCCGGTTGGCCACGCATCTTTTGCACCGCTTCATCCAAAGTTAAACCGGCAACACTGATATCGTTGATTTTAATAATATAATCACCCGCTTTAACACCTGCGCGCTGTGCAGGTGTGTCATCAATCGGTGAGATGACCTTGATGCGCTCATTTTCAGCACTAACATGCATACCAAGACCAGCAAACTCGCCATGCACGGACATTTGCAGATCCTCAAAATCATCATCATCTAAAAATCTTGAGTGCGGATCCAACGACTGCAACATACCATCAATCGCTCCTTCAAGAATCTCCTCATCACTTAACTCATCAACATAAGCTTGTTTTACCAAACCAATACTACGTGATAACTTATCAATGTGTTTTTGTGTGTCTGGGCTTTGTCTGACTTGATTTACTTCGTTTAGTTGATTGCCTTGCGAAAATACTGGCATACAAAGAAAACCAAACAATGATATATAGAGTGTCAAATTTATTTTTTTCATAGCCTGTACCTCTACTTTAGCTTATAAGAAACATCCGTTTACTCCGGTTCCTGTTTATTCTTAAGTGTAGAAAGTATTTACATATTTTCAAATAAAGATTGAATATTGGTATAGTCACTTTGCTATGGGCAATCTGATTTCAAATGTCACTATTTGAGAAGGTACATCACTTAGAGTATCTATGCTTACTGGTATGATTGAGAAGGTTTAAGTAGCCTTTGCTGATGTTTTTGAATCGTAACAATAATATCTTGATATACATTGGATTGATAATGTTTGTCATTATTCAGTGTATCTGCTAACACAATCGCCTTATCTACAATCGTATTAAGCATTGGTTTTAGGATGTTTGATAGCGTAAATACTTGTTTAAAACCAATCGCTTCTGCTAATTGCAGAAAATGTCTTAGATAAACTTCCTGAAATTTATATTTACTGGCAATTTTCATGGCCATTTTTGCCTTGAGTGATTTGTCGTAAATTGTTGTACTCAACAAATCATAGCGCGGCGCTAGTATCATGCTGTTTTGATGATATAAAATGGAGAAGTTTTTGCCATGGGCATCACCGTTGCCAATAAGGAAGTTAAAAACAACCGTTTTAAATAGCTCAATTTTGTCTTGTGTGCGCATTTTCCCTTTTTTAATTTGTATATCAAGCAGTTTAAAACAATCAATCAATGAGGGACCACCTTCGTTCTCATATTTGATTTCTGGAGGAATATGTAAAGCCTGACAAAAATCCTCCTGATGTAGACGATGAATTTGTCTTTGTACAATCATTCGATCATAACGTTCAACAATATAGTAGGGTGTGTTCTCAAGCCATAAAATATCAACGTTTGCAGCGTTTAATCCGCAGGATTTAGCAAGTTTCATGCAAAATAGCTCATTGAAAACAGTGTCGGTTAATCCATGGATTGCTGGCTTAATAATGTGACTGGAGGGGGCGTTTTCAAGCGGTATAGCTAGCTGGTTGTTGGCAAAAGCAATAACAAGCTTATCCTGTGCTCCTGCCTGAGATAGTTTGATGCCGTCATCTCCTGCTAGAAGGGGGTGTTTATGTAGTGTCTTTAGAATATCATTGGCATCATGATCATTAAGAATTTTGTATTGATACTCTGAGTCTGCTTCAGGGGGATAGAATGATACAGAACCGGCACACTCCCCACCGATAGCCTTGAGTAATGCAAAAGTATTCTTAGATGAAATATGCAAGTGCTTAGCTAAGCGAGATCGTAACGGTTCGTCAGGAAGTAAGCCAGAGAAATAAGCAAAGGTAAGCTCATGACCAAATGCTTCATTTTGTAACGGTAGTGACATTGACAAAGGAGGATTGTTATTGTCAGAAGTATATGTTGGTAAATAGTTGAAGCTCAATTTTCCGTCACTTAGAGAGAGAGTTCCAATGCAGATGTTATTGAAATAAACGGTTAAGGTTTCAACTGCCATAGTCACATCCACTCACAATGCAGATCTAGTGCAATGCCAATGGCTCCAAGCAGGTGGATGACCTTGCCAATTTCTGCAGTTTCTTTACCATTTTCAATGTCACTAATAAAGCGGGTGCCAACACCGCTAATGCCTGAAAGATCTGATTGAGTAAAATTTTGTGCTTTCCGTGCTTTGCGAATAATATCACCAATATCTTGGGTGTTGATTATATTAACTCTCATTTATCAAGTGCCTTTTATTCCCGATCAGGCATAATTTTAAGCAAGCTTGGTATGTGTTGTCAATATTTTCCCTAGCGGGAATATTTTATAGATTAAATTACAATACATTCAATTAGCTTCTAAAATAAATAAACACAATTTAGACACTCAAATGTAAGCGAATACCTATATTAATCTTCTCAATGATTGCACTTTTTAGTGTACCGATTTTGTGACTCATTATTCGCTGAACTGAAACCGTTCTAATCTGATGACATTACGCTTTAGAATCTTTTGTCAAACCAGATTCACTCGTTGCAATAAAAACTTCAAATGGATAAACTTTAGTCACATTAGAGGTAATTGGAATAACCGTAATAGTTGCAGATACTTTATTATTTGCATTATTACTCACGATAACAACGGGGCGAGTTTTTCTAATTTCTTGCCCCACTGTAGGGTCAAGATTCATAAAATATATCTCACCACGTTTCATCACTTAATCCATCATTAATGGTTACATCAAAACTTGAGTCAATTTCTTTATTCGCCATTTTATAAGCCTGCTCAAGCTGCTGTTGTTGCAGTAAATTCAAAGCCTCTTGAATGATCTTTGATTTATCTTTATGTGAAGTTTTTGCATAACTTTTAATAAACTCAAACTGCGTCGCAGGTATTGATATTGATAATCTTGCTGAAGACATAATAATTTCTCCTAAAAAGTAACATCCAAAGTATTACTGAAAATATGAATTTTGTCAAAATCTATCTTACTTCACCCTTGAATACTACAACATATCAATAATCACATAGATTAAAAGTAACCTGAATAACCACAGAGATATGACTTCAGGGCATTTTTTAACAATGCGAATACCAATCGGTGTGCCGATAACTGAACCAACCAATAACCCACACAAGGCAGGTAAATATAAATACCCCAGACTATACGCAGGAATCCCTGCAGCATGATAACTAGATACTAACATGGTAATGGTCGCGATGAGCCCCGTTGGAAAAGCAGTTGCTGCCGCCATTGCTGCACAATTTTTCATTGGATAATGGTAGTGTTTCATATACGGATTAACAATGCTTGAGCCACCAATACCAACGATACTCGAGAGTAATCCTGTGGTGCTACCAAGAAAAATGCATGAACCTTTAGACGGCATCACAATATCTTCACTCGCGTGTGTTTTCTTCAAACGAAATGTCTTAATAAGGCTTACTAATAGCACGACGGCAAACAAAATCTCAATCGCTCTTGCAGGCATAAACTCACTAATAATAGTACCTAAAATCGCACCAACAAAGATCATTGGCAGCGCATTTTTTAGAATTGTTAGCACTAAATGCCCATGTTTATAATGTTTGTAAGCATTGTAAAATGCATTGATCATAATAAATGCCAGTGATGTTGAAACCGCTAAATGAATAGCTATCGTATTTGACATCCCTTGATATTTACAAACCACTAACATCAATGGAATGATGATAGCGCCACCACCTGCGCCTACCCATGCAGATAAAATACCGGTGACAATGCCCGCCACCAAATAAATCATTAACACAATCATCAAATCAACCTTTCGCAAAAATTTATTATGTCATTATGTTAACAAGCGCTACACTATAGATAAAATGAATTAAGTAAATGGTGATCATTCAAATATGGAATCAATGAAGAATATCCGCGCCTTTTTAGCCGTCGCTGAAACCCTATCATTTACTGCCGCGGCTGATAAATTATTTTTGACACAACCAACGATCACCAAACGCATATCGCAATTAGAGTCACAATTGAATAATCAACTATTTCATCGCACAGGATCTCTGGTTCAGCTTACTAGCGCAGGCAAAGCCCTTATCCCTTATGCTAATCATCTAATGCAAGCATGGAGTAGTCTTGAGCATAAAATGCAACTTTTCCAAGACGATGTTATCGGTGATTTAAGCATTAGTTGCAATTATCATCTGGGACTCAATTTTTTGCCCCAAGTACTTAAAGAGTTTATATCTAAATACCCCAAAGTAAATATCAAACTCGACTCAACCTACTCATTACCAATCATTGAAAAAGTGAGCGCGCTTGAAGCAGAAATTGGTTTAATCACCTTGAAAGAAAATATGCCTGAAAATATTGATTGGCATATTCTGCAAAAAAGTCGTGTTATCGCTGTTATTGCTACAAATCATCCATTGTGGCAGCACAATGGTGATATTGTGCAGCGCTTAAATGAAGTCCCTGTGCTATCTCCCGCACCTGAGAATAGGCATCACACGGTTTTGCATACACTACTGGATAAACATAACATCCGCTCACCAGAGCTTAGTAACATCAATATGCTTGAAATCATTAAAAGACTTGTTGAATCAGGCTTTGGCTGGTCAATTATTACTGAGGATATGATGTCAGATAAACTCAGAGAATTACCACTTATCGATACACCGATCTATATTAGCAGTGCTTGTATCTATCATAAAAAGGTCGAGCTATCGCGTGCAGCCAAGGCTTTTCTTGAAATATGTCAAAAGGTTCCTTAAATCAAACTATCAACTTAATTATGACGACTTCTTTTTGCTAATAATGCATCTAACACTACCGGATGTACATAGTCAGCCACACGATAGGGATCAATTTTAGATACTTGACGAATCATTGTTGATGATAAACACGTATATTTTTCATCCGGCGTTAGAAATATCGTTTCAAACTTCTTATTTAAATGGCGATTGATATTTGCCATTTGAAACTCATAGTCAAAATCAGAGACCGCGCGCAATCCGCGAATAACAGCACTTGCACCCACTTCATCAATAAAATCAGCAATCAATCCTTGTAAGCGCACAACACGCACATTAGGCATGTCAGACAAAACTTCAGAGGTGATGTTAAAGCGCTCCTCTTCAGTGAAGAGTGTTGACTTGCCATTACCTGTTGAAATAGCAACAATCACTTCATCAAATAACGATTTCGCGCGTTTAATTAGATCAATATGCCCTAAACTAATAGGATCAAATGTCCCGGGATAAACTACCTTTATCATGGTTTACGTCCTTTACTAAACCTAAAAAAGTCCAAGCTCAAGCTTTGCTTCTTCGGTCATCATTTCAGAATTCCATGGCGGATCAAATACCAACACCACATCAGCCTTGTCGACATTGGCAAATTGTTTAAGCTTATCTTCAACATCCAGTACCAATACAGGACCCATGCCACACCCAGGAGCGGTTAATGTCATTTGTACACCTATGTGATAGTTACCACTGTCCAAACGCGTGGTTGAAATATCATAGATCAAACCTAAATCAACGATGTTTACTGGAATCTCAGGATCATAAACCGTGCGTAGCTGATCCCATAAAAGATCAAGATTCACCTCATCACCAGCTTGAATATTAGCTTTATCACTTGGCAGAAGCACTACCTCACGATTAATCGCATCGGCATCTTTGCCATCAAGATAAACTAGATTACCCATCACATTTAGCGTGAAGCTCGCCCCCATTGCTTGCGTTACCAGCACTTCTTGCCCTGGTAACAAAGTCATTTTCTCACCATAAGGAACTGTGGTTACCTCAACTTCACGGCGTAAAATAGCAACATCAGACATTTTCATTATTATTTTAACCCCTCTTGTTGCACGGTGAAGCTCTCACCACAACCACAACGCGCTGACTCATTGGGATTATTATAAACCAGTTGTGATAAACCTAACTCTCTTTTGACATGATCTATTTCAAGACCATTGACATATTGCAATGCCTTAGGATCTACGAAAAACAAAACACCTTCTTCATCGATCTTAATAAAGCTTTTGGGAATTTCCTTAATCGGTTCAACAACATAAGCCAAGCCTGAACAACCTGTTGTTGTAATACCAATCTTGATAGCAAGCGATTGGGTTTTCGCCAAATGGTTTCTAAAATGCGCTAAAGCAGCTTGAGTGAAAGTCACGGGCTGCTCAGCTTTTGGGTCAAATTTTTCTATCATCGTTAATCTATCTTTATCTTCACTTGTAAATAGCACCGCTATGGTATCATTTACTTATGCTTTTTTCTAAGGTTTTAAGCATGTATGGTTGAGCAACGAATTGAATGAAATTAAAAGTTATCGAAATAAAAGTTGATCTATGCAAAAAAAATAACTCATTAAATTATGATAGATAACCACAAGCTAAGCCCATGGTTATATAACATGCATTTATGATCACAAGAAGATCAGGTTACTTGTTAGAGTTTAAATTCAGAGAGATTAGAAAAACCTAAGGTACCTGACTCATCTCAAAAGAATAAGGCAGATACTAGTCTACAGTAGATACTCCCTTTATGGAGTTACAAAGCAACGATGCTCTTTTGCTACGCATCCATCAAAAGAATATTGATGACTATTGCCATCAATAATATCATTCATACCAGTAATTTCTTCTAAAGATTGACCAGATGAAAATTCAGCAAATCGTGTTTTTAGAATGTCATCATTTTGATAACGTATTCCAGACATACAATAAGTTGCATTGCCGGTATAATCCCAAAAAGAGTTATACTCAACTGTGTCAATTCCAACGTCGTAGTTCACACGAGATTGCTCTTTATTCTTCTCTCCAATTGTAACTGTACGTTTTACGTACTTACCCTGTTGGTCAATCATATAGCCATGCATACGAAACTGTGCAAGCTTATCAACTGCTGCACAACTACTGATGTTATCATACAAGAAATTTCCTGCTGATGCAGCCCCCATAGCAATGGTTAAACCCAAACATACCATACTAGTTTTTTTAAAAAACATAATAACCCCTTCTTTGTTTTTAGTTTGTTTATAATGAAAAGTGCGATTTTGTATATATCCATCAGAGACCAAACGTTTAACTGAAAACAGCTTAAACTATATGAACTGTTCAAGATAAAACCCCATATCGCACAAATTATCGTAGCTCATTCTTCCAGAAAGAATAACATACAAAGCATTACCAAATAGTACTGATAGATACACAATCGACCATAATGATTTTATGATGTTCGTAAGCATGCAAAATGCAAAGTGACACATATCAATCATTTTAAAACTCGCTTATCCCAATGATTTCTCTACCCCACCATCACAAGACTCAATTAATTAACAACAATAAAACATTCTATTTCAAATATAATTTAATTTTTAATGATATATTATTATTGACAAACAATAATTTATAGTCGATACTACTCTTGCCATTAACAACAAAAGGTAAAAAACAATGAAAAATATAATTACACTTACATTATTAACTGCTTCAGCGCTAACTGCATTTGCAAATACATCTCAAGATCCAAATCAGGAGCCTGTACTAGCCAAAGTATCTACAATTGAAGTATTTAAAGGCAATGTTGACAAAGAAACACCAGACAGAACAATTAACACATACACAGCGCCAGGCTTTGAGAAATGTGCTGTCTATTTAAAATCAGGAGAAGAATCTGCCAAAATGGTTATTACATTATCTAGAACTGGAAACGAAGAAGGGGCAAAATACCTACTTCAGTGTGAACCAATGTTACACTCAGCATAAGATATCGAAGTTTAGATCTGACCTGACAGTTATCTGTTTTTCAAACGCGATTTTTATTTGATATAGTTGAGCTGTTACGCGACAAATATAATGCTCAATCTTGCCACAATATTTAGTACCTCTATCTATCAACATGCAGATCAATAACATGTTGTGTTCTTCAAATAATACTATAATTGCGGTGCTAAGTGACACTGACGTTGAGCATTTGTTGTGAGTGTTGTTGATAATTAAGTTATTGTCGCTTGAGGTTGATGTCAACTAAGCTTATTTATGCTTTTTAATTTTTAAAAAACGTATTGGTTTACTTTCCAACATATAATTCCAATACTCACTACCCTTTTCCTTAATGCCTTTGGGGGAAATGCTAAGAGGTATCCATTCGACAAATTCAAAACCAGCACTGGAAAAAGCATCTGTTATTGTTTTTTCGGAATAATGAGTTACTTGAATATCGCAAGGATTAGTTGTTAAAAATCTTAATTTAAACGTTTCACCATCCTTTAGTGGTCTATCATGAAAAGCTTGTTCACTATATTGCAAAAGCATATCACTTTTCGCTTTCTCACCAATAAAATCAATAGTAGTTAATATAGTGCCATTATTACTTAGCAGAGAATATAATTTCTTGCATACCTGCTTAAGATGTAAAACATCACTACAATAATTAATCAAGAAACCAGCTGCTATCAAGTCGAATTCTTGGTCAGATTCAAAATCATTGACGCATGAATGAACGAAAGATATATCATTATTATTTTTAAATGATTTTTCTGCCAATGCTAACATTTCAGCTGAACTATCAACACCTAGGACAGGTCTAAAACTATTAGTAAAGAGAATATTGGTATAAAATCCATTTCCACAAGCCAAATCCAATGACCGACATTTCTTCAGCTCTCTAAGTTGATTTTCGATTAGCCATTTCTCGAGATACTCTCTGTACGGTAATTCATCTGTTGCCTTATATTCAGTAGCAACTTGATCATATGTACGCATTTTATTTTTCCTTGTTAATAAGAACCCCTACATAAAAAGGAAACTCCCCTTTAGCTGCATCACTACCCCAGGTGATTCTGCTATCAAATGTGGGTTGGCTAATATTATTGCCAAATACAGTTGTAGTGGTTAACACAATAGATGCACACACTAATAATTTACGCATAAAATTTCCTTCTATTTATAGTTTAATAACGAAAATTAGCGGTGGATCATGTCACTTATATTCTTGTGCATATTTGAATCGATCGTGAACAACTATTTGTTAACTCAAAGTCCCTCTAATTGAAACAGCGTCAATCATTACTGCCCCATAATTATAACCTCCAGTAGTAATGTTGATTTTATCAATAATAGCATTTTTACAAGAATCTGGAATATTAAAAGTTTTCGAACTATAATTTGAGTCTGACAGACTCTGCTGTGACACAGACCCACATGAATACCCGTCATTTTTAATAAAATCTATTTTATAAATAACACCTCCTGATGTCGGATATGGGTCAAGATAAAGAGTAATATTCTCTACATTTGTGATTGGCTGATAAGTCAATGACAATGTCTCTCGATAATTAATACCTGAACCACTACTTGATAACCAACAATCCCTACTATAATTGCATGATTTTCCCAGTTCAACATCATTTTCACCTATTGCATAAATTGCTTTACTGCCAGTATATGCAGTGCCTTCAATAATTTCAGCACCGATAGCCCAGTAATCATCAATTAATTGTTCTATTGGACCCAAAACATTGGAACTTACAGTTGTCTTAACTTTTCTATTATCACCGCTTTTAACAGTTTCAATATACTCAGCTTGTAGCTTAATATATTTATTAATATCTGTAAATTTGACATGATAAACTCGATCGGTTGCACCGCTAATTTGTGTGCAAGATGAGGTATCATATTGGTCTGTACAACTATACCATTGAAATTTAGTAGAATAATATTCATCTGAGTTCATGCCAGTTATATTAGCATATAAATCATCTGATGAATAAATATCACTACTGTCAGTTGTTGATCTAATTTTAATCTCAACAGGATCATCATCTTTAGCAAAATCAAGTGGATCTTGAATAAAACCTAAATTTCTAACGCCTAAATATGATTTGTTAGTCGGGTAAAAAGAAAGAAGGTTGTTACTACTATTATGTGTTGCAGGTAAAAATGGATAATCAAAATCATTATCAGCCTTAGTTGACATATATGAATTAGCGTATGAAACAGCATTATATCTTAATGAATCTATAAAAATATCACTGAAGCCTACAGATTGTTGTAAAACACTAAATGGTCTTGTAATTACATTATTGCGTTCAAGATAAATATTCCCAGCATCACCTCTTCCATAGAGTCCATAATCTTGATTAAAGTCGTTGGTATACGAATGAACATCAAGATTACGTTTTCTACTAATTGATGAGTCATAAATACCTGTAGCAATAAGTTCTTGACTATTTTTTTGTCCACTTTGATTTATATGAACACCTTTAACTATTGAATAATTACCAAGTGTTAGATTTATTTCATAGTCAATGTAGTC
Source organism: Cysteiniphilum marinum (assembly GCF_014857925.1). GTDB lineage: Bacteria > Pseudomonadota > Gammaproteobacteria > Francisellales > Francisellaceae > Caedibacter > Caedibacter marinus. The sequence goes on from NZ_JACYVZ010000020.1 coordinate 40,846, forward strand.
GTTAAAATATGATTTAAGAGGGGTTAGCTGTTGAGAAAATTTTCTAATGTAAGAAACTGTACTTTTATCAATCGGCTTTATATCTAAAAATGTATTATACGTAGAATATTCGTTGCCTTGATCTTCACTAAATTGTGGAATAAGATATTTTTGGTATTTATTATTTTCTGGTGAAATATACATATAGCTAAGACCTCTATTATCACTGGTTCCTGATCTTCCAGATGTACAAAAATAACCGTTGAATCCAGCCTCTGGAAGATATGCTAAAAATTGTGCATTACAATCGTAGTAATATTCAGATGTAATATCTATTACATTAACATCTTTGGCCTGAAGGATATCACCATCAGCCAAATCAGCTAACTTAACTGAAAAGCCCAATGATTTACTGTTAGAATTATAATAATTATCTTCAAAATATAGAAATCCTGTTTTTGGATTATACAAAGTATTGTTTAAATCACCTAATATTCCACCATAAAGGTTGAGAAATTCATTTTTATCTTGATCATCGAATGTTTGTGGTAAATATATTTTTTTCCATATATCTGTATCAATATTATAAATACCAATATACCACTTATGATTTTTATCAACACTAGCTTCACGTTCATCATTAATAATTGCAATAAGTTCATTTTCATAAACTCCAACTAAATTATGTATTTGATATTTGTTAGTAATAGTCCCATTATACGAATGCTCAGTATCAAATTTTATCTCTTTATAAACCCCTTTATCTGCATTATTACGTATAATATACAATGAGCTGATATTATCAAAATTTTCATCCTGATGCGCAGGAGGAGCAGTTATATTAACTCTGTGTTTAGGTTGAAAATAGGCAGCATATTGATAAGAAAAATTTCCATGCACTGGCAATAAAAACGGTGCTATATCATAGCGGTCAGTTAGATCTTGTTTATATTCATGCGTTTTTAATATTGGATCAAATTTATGTTTAGATTTATTATAAATCATCAGAAACATTCTGGATCCAGCTAAATTTTGATCAATTGATGAATCATTTAGATCAACTGGACGATTAACATAATAAAGCATTCGGGCATTTTTATAGTGTTTATCTAAAAGTGACTCCATATCTGTAGACTCATCCTGAGTTACATTAATATTTACATTGCCAAAAACAGCTTGTCCTGAGTAGGAACTATCAGGATTAGCTATGGCAGCAACTTCCATTTGATATTGACCAACTCCAGGCTTAGTTGGGCTAAAATTACTACTTATAGATACTTCACCTGTTTGTGAAATATTAAAATATTTATCAATACTTTGGTCTTGATTTGGCGTAACTAACCATGAAACATCAGAATATTGTTTTGTATTAATTTTATCAGCAAAGCTGTTTACATATCCAGAGCCAACAAAGGTTGCAATCATCGTTGAAACCAAAACTTTTTTATTTAAATAAAGCATAAACTAGAACCCCATTATTAATAATTTAAACTATAATTTTTTGCAACTACTGCAAGAGTTACTCCAACATAATCGCCAACTGTTGCATCAGGACTCACCACATTAACAGCTAGATCTTTATCAATGATCTCATACATATTTTCAAAAGAGCTACCTCCTTTATGCACAACAATATAGAAATCACCTATAACTGATTGATTAACATCAGACCTACTAATTGCCTTTAATCTAAGTTTGTACAAACCAGCTTCATGGGCGACAGCTTTTAACTTTATAGTTGGTTCTCCAGTTATAGATAGAACAGCATCATCAAAAGTAAAATAATTAACACCATCTAATACATTTTCTTCAATAGTATCAAGAGGAATAATTCTCCACTCTAGATCTTGAGGCATCCATTCTCTTGAATCTTTTGTGATTTTATCAACTACTTTTAAAGTTATATAAACATATGAATCGACAGCATCAAACTCAGCATATCCATGATAAGTAAGATTTGGCAACGTAATATTAAACTTTTTATCACTATCAATAACTTTATAGTCAGATAAATCACTAGAATTTAATACAGTTATCGTATAATGCTGTTCAAATGTTTTTTGACGCAAACTATCAGATCTTGATTTAGCTGTTACCTTAAACTCGTAATCACCTATATTTACATTAGCTGGAACTTGATATTTTATTGTGCAGCTTGAAATTGGACTTAAACTAGTACTACCTTGATAGAAACAGTTATTTAAATCTTTATTTTGGTAAATTACTTGCGGATAATTTTCCTCAGATCCTAAATATTCAACTGTAATATTATCAGCAAAGCTGCCGCTTTCATTTTTCAGTACCTGATCAACATTTGCATCCATTTGTTTGATTGATAGATTAACTGGAGTAAGATCCATAGCTAAATTATTATTTGATAATAACCTAACACCTGCTTTTACACTTTGATTATGATCATAGTTTGCAAATATACTAAGCTCTTTATCTTCAACGATATTATTAGCGCTAACTCTAATCAAACACTTACCAAAAGCTGAAAAAATTTTTTTACCATCGACAGAGTCATAAATAATATTATCGCAATCAGAACTGTCAATAATATAGCTGCTATCGGCTAATGGTAAAGCTAAATTAAAATTACGTGCTGGAGCTAAGCTGTTATTTGTTAATTCAATAATCTTAGTTTTATTAGAGTTTAATAAATTATAATCAAGTTTAAAAGTAATATTTGGCACATGAGTATAAACATGACCGTTGACAGGATTATTCCCATCATTTATATCATAAACTTGAAATTGATAATCCATTCCATCGACTAAATCTTGAGGACTTATATTGTCAACATCAAGTCTTATTCTACATCTATCACCTTGATACATTTGTTGAATACTAGAACATTCATTTATAATGTTTACTCCTGGTATTTCAGGAATAGAAAATTTATAGTTTGTTAGATCAGTCTCTGTCATTGCTACTAAAACCAAGCCAGTATTTTCACCAATAAAGTCAATCTCTTTTTCAAAGTACAAATCATTTATAGATCTTGTTTCTGAGACATTACTAACTTTAATCTGTGCAGATTGTTCATATAAGTTAACTTTCACTTTCAAGCTTAATTGAAAACTTCCAGGTAACACAGAAGAATCCATAGTGGTATCTCGATTAATCACGATCTCACAGCTTTCACCAGCTTTAATGAGTTCTTGATCTTGGCATTTATTTTCAATAATAATTCCATTTTCATGCCCAATATCTAAAGGCAAATCAAACTCAATATCTTTAACTGGAATATCTATAGTTGTATCATTTTGTAAATATAACGAACCTGCTGAAGTGGATTTACCGATAAAAACCTCATCATCTAACAAAAATTTCGACTTTTTAAATAAATTAATTTGATTAAGCATTACACCATTGGCAGAAATACTTATAACATCTTGATCTATACGATCATCACTATAATATTTTATAAAACATTCTGAATCACTTTCTAAAGGATCACAATAATAATTTGAAACACCAAAACCTGCAGCTTGATCATCTGCATTTGATACTATCTTCAATTTAGAATTTGGAGTATTAAACGCAGTAACATCAGATCTTAAAATAAATGATAAATAGTCCGAACCCATATCATCATAAAAATCATAATTTGCTGCATTTTTAATATTTAAATCAGGCTTTGCTAAAGTAAGCTCATCTTTAATATTAACAACCCCAGGCAATAATGGACCAAGCCTTGTATTATTGCGTGTACCATCAAACTCATGACCTATTGCATAAGTTTTCGAGGCTCTTGGCGGCATTAAGAACTCACCATACAAAGTACAAGTTTCATTTTTATTTAATGTTACACCTACACAAGGATATGGATTAAAAGGGTTCTCAATAATTTTAAAACTAGGAGCTGTAACCTCAATTACTTCTTTTGTTAAAGTTACCGGGACATCTGTAGGGTTACTGATAATCAATAAGTTGCTGCCCACAGTATGCAGTAAATCATAGCCACTTTCATTAACACGAGTTAATAAATCCAATGACTTAACTTGAAGCTCTACTTGGTTTGAAATAATTTCTTGACCATTAACTTGAGCTTTAACGGCAATTTTTGCAGTTTGAAGTTTATTTGCCAGATCAATATCTACAACTGAAAAACTAAAATTACAATATTTTGCAGTTGACAATCCATTACAATCTTTCTTAATTGAACTTACAATCTGCGTCGGTGTCAAACCAATTATCTCAATATTAGACACACTATATTGTTCAGCATTTGATGTACCGCTCGTGCCTGCTATCGCTAAACCATTATAAGAATTATTAAGCTGCAAATTAACACTCATCAATTGCCCAACAACCGAAGTTCCACTCTCTGTAGCCAAGTTCAGGGAATATTCAGCTGGAGAACCTGCTTCTGGTGACTCTTTCGATACGCACCCTGTCAATATAATAACTAAACATAATGACATAATAATTTTTGTCATTTTCATATCAACCCCAAAATAATATATTATTTAGTTTTGTAAAAAATTAAATCAGTTAATAAAAATAAATTTTGGCCTCAGTTTCAGATTTAACAATTGACCAAAATTTAATAGCTTTAATTGAAGTTTAATTACAGAGTTTTTTGCTCAACTGCAAGAGTACCCACAGCTTCACCAGCTGTAGCCGCTGAATCTACTGAATCAATCTCGCCAGTTATTTCATAATTATCACTGAAAGTATGTGTAGCACCGCCATCAGTATCTTGGATAAATATCCGCATTTTTTTAGTTAACGCACCATCAGTATCCTTATCTGTAACTTTAACCTGAATATCATAAAACTGATTACCTAAACTGCCTGTAAGTAAATCAGTTTTTACCGTTATCACCCCATTTGTATCAATTTTAAAGTACTCTGCAGATGCACCAACAATACTCCAAGTAACATTAGTTGGTACTTCACTCCCTATATCTACTTTCTTCTTAAGAGCTGCATCTACATAAATAGTTGTATCTGTAGCTGCATTATCTTTTACAAAACCTGTGTAATAATCATTATTAAATTGCAGATCTTCATCGAACATTTCAGCGTTTTCCATTGACCCCGTACCAGTTCCATCCTCCAAAATAGTAATGCTAAGAACTTTATTCAAAGACTGCCCTGCATAATCAGTTGAAGTATCTGTAGCGACCGCTAACACATTCAAAGTATAAGTTTGATTTAATTGAAAACCGGTTTTCTCAACTGATAACACACCTGATAAAGGATCTTCAAATTTGAAATATTCCATACCATCAGTGCCGCTGTCAGCAGGGATATCATTCCAAACAACTTCCACAGCGTCTACTTTTGCATCACCCAATGTTGCAACAGTTGCACCAACATCAGTCTCACCTGGCGCCAAATAAACATTCGTCTCAGCAACAGCCATCGCAGAGCACGCCATTAAACTTACCCCAATGGCCTTACTTAAAATATTCTTTCTCATCGTTAAAATTTCCCCAATTTATTTATTGATATTTATTCACCAATTCAGTCGATCATCGATACTAAATTAGTTGCACACAGCCTTGGAAGCAAGGCCGATCTCTATTATTAGCGCAAACGGCCAAAAAATAAACATACTGGGATATACCCACGGATACCAATACTACTTAACCCATTGCCTATACAAATAGTTCTCACAATTTATTGCACAATCACTACGCAATTTGTCAAGCATGCCAAAACAGCGATCCTCCTCACTATACTTATCATATTGCAATCTAATATTATTTTTAACACACCACTTTCTAACAGTTGATATTTTAAATCCTGTTATTTCAGCAACCTCTAAATAACTATTACCATTTTGCTTAAACTGATTCAAAACTTCTCTTAAAGGACGCTGATAACGAATCTCTAATGTCTTTAAAAAATTCATAGTTGAATATTGATTAGCCATATTACCCCATCATAACAGTTACTCAATAATACAAATTATTGTTGCTAATTATTATGCTAAACTCGACATACTGAATGATACACGGCGTTAATGTATCAATACGTATCTAAGTAAGTGTATAACTTACTGTCACACCCATACTATAGTAAGCTAGCGCGTCATTATCTGTAATATCTTTGAATGTATCTGTACTTTTACCAAACACATAACGCAAGTTACCTGCTACAGATAAACCATTTTGCCATTGATAGCCAACTTCAGCACCAATGCGCGGAGCTAGATTCCATTTACTGTCATGATCTGAGCCATTACTAATATCTATTGTCCAACGTTGTACTTCAGCACCAGCCTCTACACCAACAACCAAACCAAAATCAAAAAACTTTTTCGCTGTTAATAATATTGGAATATTAAGCATATTAAGCTTATAAGTTGCTGAATTTCCACCAACACTAACATCTGCTTTATTAATGCTATCCAGATAGTTAACACCTGTTTTGACACCTAATGTATAGCTTGGCAATATCGTATAGTCATAACCAATATAAGCACCAAAGCCTATACCTCCACCATTAGTCGTTGAACCACTCAATGTAGTTTGTGACAAACTGTTAAAGGTGTTTTTTGGTGTTGCATTTGCTGATATTTCACCAGTGAATACAACATGGTTTTGCTCGTTAACTAAATTAGCAAAAGCCATACTTGACAAAGCGATAGATCCAATTGCTGCTGATAATAGTAGCTTTTTCATGATTATTTACGACTCCTTATTTGATTGCAAAACATATATTACGAACATTAAACCTCAGGGTTCTTATTGCACTAAAACAGGAGGGCATAAATCGAAGTAAAACATTCGTAATTGGTTTGAGATCATAATGATTTCATAGCTTCATGCAAGTAACTAAACTTGTATCTTAGATACTGTTTGTATGAAACGGTCTTATTGTCACTTATCAATAGTTAACTCATCTATATGAGATTACAATAAGACTAAATGTGTTATTAATAATCCGCCTAATACAAGCCATATAAATAGAATCAATGATAATAACAATGGTTTAAGACCTGCCTGCTTAAATTTAGAAAAATGAGTTTCTATACCAAGCGCTGTCATTGCCATCGTCAACATAAATTGGTCAACTACTAGAATGCCATGCACCAATGATTCAGGTAATAGTTGCAATGAATTAAACCCTGCAACAACAATAAACCCTACAGCAAACCATGGAATAACCATTTTTACCTGTGCTTTATTATCACTATTATTAGCATTTAACTTCTTCGCTTCGTGTGCAATCCATAACCCAACGAAAATAAGCAAAGGAGCTATCATCATAACCCTAATCATTTTTACCGTCACTGCGATCACTTCAGCATTATGATTTACGGCATTACCAGCTGCTACTACTTGAGCTACTTCATGTATGGTTGCACCTGTAAAAATACCATATCCTGTATCATCTAAAAACAACAGTCCACTTTTCATTAAAATTGGATAAATAAACATTGCTAGCGTTCCAAAAATGACTACTGTACCAACTGCCATAGCTGATTTATAAGCTTCTGACTTTATTGCGGACTCTGCTGCTAATACTGCCGCTGCACCACAAACAGAGCTCCCTGCAGAAATCAAAATTGAACTATCTCGATCTAATTTAAAAACCTTCTCACCTAAGACTATGCCCAAGATAAAAGTTGTTGCTAAGACGATCAATGACGCCAATAGACCTGACAACCCTACTGAAGCAATTAACTGAAATGAAAGGTTAAATCCAAATAATATAATCGCTATCCTCAAGACCCGTTTGGCAGAAAAAATCACACCACTTGACCAACGCAAAGGGGTCTTATGTTTTAATGTATGCGCATATATAATCCCTAAAATTATACCTATAATGAGCGGGCTAATACCTAAATCCTTTATCACAGGAATCATGGCAATGATATAGGCTAATGCCGATATTAAAATAACTTTAGATAATCCTGCAAAAAAACCAAGTCTAGATTTCATTGTTTTATACCACTTATTGTTTTAATGATTAAAAAGCTAGATCATAATAAACAGCAAGTCAATTTCAAAATATTATTATTGCTGTGATCTACCACTGGGCTTATGACCACTCATCAAGCCATATATTCATATAGTCGAAGACAAGCAAATTAGTCCAAGTATAATAACCAGTTTCTACAACAAACCCTACCCCATAAGCAGACTTGTTGCCTATAGATTTCTGAAAAGGCTTACCAATGCTAGTTCTTAATACTTTATTAGCATCAACAGCCATTGCGGTAATACCATAAAGCACTGTTCCTGCCACAAATTCATTAACATTAAATTCATTTCCATCTGCCATATTTGCTACTTGCAGACCTAGATTAAATGCAACTGATCTCAACATCCCACCACCGGCTTGTACTATTGTCAAAGAGGATCCTTTTAGCTTGCTATTCATTTTTTTAACAGATTTAGTCATCATGCTAAGAGAAACTGATGATTCAAAAAGACCGGCTGCAATAAAATTTATAATAGCTGTTGTAGCAAGGCTCCCAGCTTCATATTCTTCACCACTTACTAATGTTGGAACAATGCTTGCTACAGCCCAAATAGCACCTCCTCTGGCAACTGATACAATATATGCACTATTATTTATTCCTTTGATTTTATTACTAGCGTTACTAGAAACACCTCCTAAATCAGCAGCATTTTCAGCATCTCTTAGATTATACGACCTTTTCCCACCTATTTTTGATGCAGATTTAGTAATTGGGACATTCATTAATGCATTTGCTGCACCAGAGAGAAAACTACGCCAATCTGTTGGTGCGCCAATCATTGGGCCGGCTATCAACATTCTCTCAACACCATCAAGCATCATGTTACCAATCAAGGCTACCACAAATGGCGCTGTTGAGTTCAACATAATTCCACCTACTGACATAGCTAATGAGAATATAATACTTCCTGCAATTTTACCACTATCTCCTATTGAACGACAATTATCTTTGCCGGTTAACGACAACTACAATTGCCGCTTAAACCACCCTAATTTAGCATGGTTTTATCTTCAGTTACAATATTAATATTTTGCTTATTATCTGTTCTTGCTTTTT